>DAOTMV010000005.1:0-145084 GCA_035450485.1 Anaerohalosphaeraceae bacterium
CCTCCCTTTGTCAGAACACTTGACTGCTGACCAATCTCAGGGGTGCCTACTCCGTGATGCCGATGAGATGTTACAGTATCAGCGCATAATGTCAAGAAAAAATAAAAAAACGAGCCAGATTTTTTCCAGAGGGCTCATAAACGCTTTTCGGGACCATAGTTATGGCAGAACTGAATTGTCAGGAAAGGTCGCGGAGGAGCCGGGGACGGTAGAGTCGGGCGGCGGGCGTTTTGAATTCGGGCGTGATTGTGTTAGCATGAAGTCTTGGGGAGAGATGGCGGTTGATTGTAAAGCTGATATTTGCAGAGTGGATCTGGTATGGGAGGCGACTATGCGGCGGGATGTGAGGCACCTGGTTGTCGGGATGATTGCCGTCTGGGGTATTGGGGCTGCGAGGGCGGTGGAGTTTTCGGTTCCGGCGGAGTGGGAGTATTCGCGGCCGCTGATTGAGCCGGAGGATCGGGCGGAGAATCGCAGTCATGCGCAGAAGGACCCAACGGTGGTGTTTTACGGGGGGCGGTGGCACGTGTTTATGACGGCGAAGCTGGAGGGGCGGTCGGTGATCGAGTATTGTTCGTTCGAGAACTGGGACCGGGCGAACGAGGCGAAGCGGACGATACTCGAGGTGAGCGACAGCAATTACTACTGTGCGCCGCAGGTGTTTTATTCTCGGCCGCACGGGAAGTGGTACCTGATCTACCAGATGGATCGGCCGGGCGGCGGCAAGATGATGTGGGTGGCGTATTCGACGACGACGGATATCACCAGGCCGGAGTCGTGGACGAAGGCGCGGCCGATCCTGGACGGCGGGCCGGACGATCCGCGAGAGGTTGGGGGGCTGGACTACTGGATTATCTGCGACGATGAGCGTGCGTATCTGTTTCTGACGAGTCTGGACGGGAGGATGTGGCGGCTGTGGACGGAGCTTGAGAAGTTTCCGCACGGGTTCGGGCATTGCGAGCTGGCGCTGCAGGCGCATATTTTCGAGGCAAGCCATACGTACAGGCTGAAGTCGGGGGACGGGTATCTGACGATCATCGAGGAGAACGGCAGGCGGTATTACAAGGCGTATGTGTCGGATCGGCTGGATGGGGTGTGGAGGCCGATTGCGGATACGGCGGACAGGCCGTTTGAGGGGTGGAAGAATGTGCGGCCGGCGGCGGGAGTGGAGGCGTGGACGGATAATGTGAGTCATGGGGAACTGATTCGCGACGGCTATGATGAGACGCTGACGGTGGATGAGAAGAATCTGCGGTTTGTGTTTCAGGGGATGTGGGAGAAGGACAAGGGGGGCAAGGGTTACGGGCAGTTTCAGTGGCGGATCGGGATGCTGACGCCGGTGGGCAGCGGCGGAGAGTTGACTGACTGGCGGCCATGAGCAGAGCCACGAATGCACACTGCATGAGCGCAAGCAGAGCCACGAATGCACACGAATTGTAATCATCATTACCAGTGCTGCCTTTAGCCGGGAGCACGAATGCACACTGCACAGTGCAGGTGCAAGCAGGTATATCACAGGTGCGCGCTTGACGACAGCACCCAAGAGAAGGCGTCTTTTTTTTCGACAGACTCACTGTCCCTTTTGTTTTGCCCTGGCGATTTCGGTTATGAACATGAGCGGGTAGATGATCCTTGCGTTGTCGGGTGTGACGTAGGCGGTTTCATAGAGCAGTGTCATGATTTCCTCGGGGGTGAGGGCGGGATTCACCTGCCAGCCGAGGGCAAGGACGCCGGCACAGTATGGGATCGACCATGCGGAGTCGCCGCGGCCGCAGAATGCATAATCGTGGTGATTGCCAATGCTTTCAGGGACGGTGCGCGGGGAGGTCGGGGCGTAGAGGTTGTTGGGTGAGGCGATGGGGGTTTTGTCGGGTGCGCCGGGGATGCAGCGGGTGATGTCGTCGGGGGCGGAGGCGTCGTAGGAGCACTGGCGGATGAAGCCGTGGCGGTGGGCGCCGTCGATGATGAGCATGCCGGCCTGTTCGGCGGCGATGCAGGCGTCCTGCCATGTTTCCTGGCCCGGACCGGACTGGTGGAGGCCGCCGTCGGGGGCCACGGGGACGCAGACGAGACGGATTTTCCTGTCTGCGGCGAGGGACTTGTTGAGTTCCATGAGACGGGCGAGGGCTTCCACGTAGTCCGTTTCGGAGGCACCGATCCTGACGGCGCAGTAGTAGAGGTCGGCCTGGGGGGCGATGCCGCAGTTTGCGCCGGCGAGGAGGCCGGCGATGGCTGTGCCGGGTCGGCGGAAGTCAGGCGTTGCGGCGAGGTCGAGGTGCCATGCGATGCGGCCGGCAAACTCGGGGTGGGCGGTGTTCAGCGGCGCGGCGATGACGCCGATGGCGACGCCCTTGCCGGTGATGCCCTGTTCGTGCAGGGTGCGGATTTCAAGGCCGGGGTTCATGGCCGCATCGATCCAAGCCTGGGGGTCGAAGTCTTCGGGGAGTTTGTCGGGCGCGGGCCATTGTGTGCGGGCGTTGAAGCTGAGCGTGGCGATCGTGGCGATCTTTTCGGACAGGTCGGTATTACGGAGGTCCAGGTGCCGGATGTCGTCGAAGTCTCTGACTTGGCGCGGCTTGATACCATCCTGTCCACCACGGAACAGGTATATGCCGCTTACCTCGCCGTTCCAGAAGAAGATGCGGACGTCGCGGTCTGCGAAGCAGTAGTAGGCGGCTCCGGGAACCCAATCGCGATAGAAAACGCGGTCTCGCATGCCGGGAGGCTGCTTGTCAAGGACGATGCCGGGCGGGCCCAGTTCTTCGAAGACGTCCTCCAACGAAGACCCTATGCGGATACCCCGGCCGAAGACGTACCACGGGGGACCAGCCTCAAAGCGGATTTCGTCGACTTCTCCCCGCACAATCAGAATGTTAATGTTTTCCGGATATTTCATGATGTAGACTTCGGGGAGACTGTCCCTGGTAAAAGTCTGGTTTCCCCAGATGTACTGCAGGGGCTCGCCGAGCAGGGCGAAGACCTCGTCGGCGGTGGTGGAGTAGACGTCAACCCTGGCGATGAGGTCGCGGATTTCGGCTGCGGGGGCGTTTTGAGGGGTTGCGGCGAGTGTGCAGAACGCGACCACCAGAAACCAAAACACGGGGTATTGCTTCTTCGCACCGGTCATGAGAGGTCCTCCAAATATCGTTCTACCCATCCAAGTTCACAACGAACCGCTATAAGGACGTACAAAGCCCGACTTTTGTTGCACAAAAATCAAATTTTTGTCCGTCCACGGCCAAAACTCAGCTTTTTCGTTGGGGAGGCTATCCGGCGTCAACAAGGTGTCTGGCGTGATGGTTTTGCCGTTGCGGATGCCGGCAAGGTACCGTCGGCGCTGCCCTGCGACGTGCCATTTTCAGGGTTGCGGCTCGTAGGTGCGGCATTGGCACCTCCCTTTTGAGCTTGGCGCCTAAGGATAATCTAAACCGGAATGGGGAGAGAATCAACTTTTTTTGAAAATAATCGGTTGTGGGCCGTGGAAAGGGAAATGACTAATCGGTGAAGATTTGCGAGCACGGGCCGAAAATTATAGAGTGCGGCGTTTTTTTCCTTGAAAATCGCAGGGGACGGCCTAAAATACGCGGCTCAAAGGGGTCGGTGCCCGAGTGGCTAAAGGGAACGGACTGTAAATCCGTTGGCGAGAGCCTACGTTGGTTCGAATCCAACCCGGCCCATTGCTGTCCTGCCCTCTTTCTGCTCTGAGAATCCGCATGTTTCGCCCGGCAACGTGTTTTCGTGATTCGTCTGTGTACCGGCGCTTGTCCTATAGCTACAACGGAACATCACGGGGAAACGAAGTGACCGCCAGGGGGCAGAGGGCAACTTTTCATATTTTCCAGCGGGATGGTTATGGCTGCAGGCGGTAGCCGCGGCCGTGGACCGTCTTGATGATGTCCCTGCCGACGCCCAGTTTTTTGCGGAGCGATGCGATGTGCACGTCCACCACGCGGGCCCTCTCCGCCTTGCTGCCCCCCGAAAGCTCCATGAGTTCGGCCCTGTCCAGGACCTTGCCGCCGGCCTGGACCAGTCCTACCAGGATGCGGTACTCCCCTTCCGTCAGCTCGACCGGTCGGCCCTCCACGAACACCTCCCGCGATGCGGGCCTGATCCGCACGGGCCCCACTGCGAGAATCTCGCAAAAATCCTCCGCCCTGCCTCGCCGCAAGACCGCCTCGATGCGGGCCTGCAAGACCGCCATGCTGAACGGCTTGGTCACATAGTCGTCCGCCCCCACCTTAAGTCCAACCACGACATCGGTTTCGGTATCCCTTGCAGTCAGCATGATAATAGGAATGCCGGCCGTCTCGGCCGTATTCTTGAGCCGCCCCGCCAGCTCCACCCCCGAGACATCGCCCAGCATGACATCCAGCAGGATCAGGTCCGGCCGGTCGGTCCGGATCGCACTCATCGCCTCGGTGCCGTTGGCGGCCGTGCGAACCACATACCCGGCCGCCCCCAGGTTCATGCTCAAGAGTTCCAGCAAGTCCTTCTGGTCGTCAACAACAAGGATTTTCGCGCTCATGCGTCACTGTCCCGCTAACAAGTCGCCGGCCCTGGCCGAAAACGTCCGGATCGCATCTCTTTACAGCGCAAAGAATTATAAACGCGGCCCGGCGCCCTGTCTACATGAAATTGACAAACGCTTCACACACCCTTAATATCGGCGGCCCCCGCTGCGTTTTTGGCGTTCAATGGTTGCGGCTGTGCGCCAGCGTTTCGTCAACCACCGTGCCAAGCCTGCCGACACCGTGTTTCGGCAGTACAAAGCAGAATTTGCACCCCTCGCCCAAGGTGCTCTCCACCCAGATCCGCCCATTGTGCAGTTCCACCAACTGCTTTGTGATCGTCAGGCCCAGGCCCGTGCCGTGCTCGCCCGGCCCTTTGAGCTGGTGAATCTGCACGAAACGATCGAAGATTCGCGACATCTCCTCCTCGCTGAGGCCCGGGCCGTCGTCCTTGACCGAAAACTTCACCTCCTCGCCGGCGTCTTCCACCGCAACCTGGATATGCCCCCGTACCGGAATGAACTTGATCGCGTTGCCGATCAGGTTCGTGAGAATCTGAACCAGGCGGTCCTCGTCGGCCACGATCTTCAAATCGTCGCTGCACAGAGCAAGGCTCACCTCGATATTCTTCGCCTGCGCCAGCGTTTCCATCGAGGCAACGACGTCCTCCACCACCGCCTGCGCATCCAGAATGGTCTGGTTCAGCTCCATCGTGCCCGCTTCGATCTTTGAGATGTCCAGGAAATTGGAAACGATCCGCGAGAGACGATCCACGTTGGCATCGGCCGTCTTGAGGCTCTCGTAGAGCTTGCCGCTGACCTTGCCCATTACCCCCGCCATCGCATTGCTCAGGATATTCTTGAAGATGCACAGCGGCGTCCGCAGTTCGTGTGAGACCGTCGATACGAATTCGCTCTTGAGCCGGTCATGCTCTCTGAGCAATTCATTGGCGCGAATCAGTTCCCGTTCACCGCGTTTGGCCTCCGTCACGTCGCGCGCATACAGATTCACGTAATCCGCTTTTTCAATCGACGCAAAAACAATCGAATAGACGCGATCCTTGCAATCAACCTCCACGCATTCATGGCTGCCAGATCCCCAAATCCTTGAAATTATCCCAAACAGGTTTTCAGGAAGCGGTTCTCCAACCTTTCGATCCCATCGATTCAAGAGCGGTGCACTGGCCTTGTTGGCATAAACAATCACGCCATTGGCGCCGACGCGCATTACCGGGCTCGGATCTTCGCTGGGGAAACGCGCCAGTTGTTCGCGTTCCTGCTCCATGCGCTTGGTGTCAGTGATGTCCATGAGGATACCGTCCCAGACGATATCTCCGGTGCTGAGCCGTTCGGGGCGGTAGACGGCGTAAAACCACCGCTCTTCGCCCTTGAACGTTCCGCAGCCGCGCCATTCGCCCGGAGTGAGCTTTTCGGCGGAAACGGCAATAAGGTGATACAAGTCGCCGCGGTTTCGCGGGTTGAGCCGATCCATCAGGACGCTGCTGTCTTCCATGATCTGCGATGGTTCGAGGCCGAACAGATCGCGGCAACTGTCACTCAAGAACAGAAACTTGATTTCGCCGTCATCGGAAAGTGTAAACTGCAAAACCAGACCGGGCAGATTGGCCACCATGCGATGATAGCGGGCCTCGCTTTGCTGGAGGGCCTGCTCCATTGTGTTGTGATCGGTAATGTCCTCCACCAGACCTTCGATGCGGCAGACGCGGCCTTCTTCGTCGCAATGCACAATCGCGGTATCGCGCAGCCAGCGGAGGCTGCCGTCTTTTCTGCGAATTTGAAATTCGATAGGACTGGCTTCCTGTTTTCTGGAAGCAAGCCGCTGAATGTTCTCGCGCACCATGTTGCGGTGTTCGGGCACCACCATGGAAAAATGGAGCAGATTGTCGCCCATGAAATCGGTAGGCGCATAGCCGGTGACGACGCGGCAGCCGTCGCTGCGTTCGGTGTACGTCGGCCGCCCGTCCTCGACATGGGTCACGTAGGTATACACCGAGGCGGCCATGAGGCGACGATGCTGTTCAAGGCACTCGTTGAGCGTCCGCGTGAGCGTTTCAGGCGGGCAGGGTTTGGTAAGGAATCGGAAAATGATGCCTTCATTGACGGCATCGACGGCGAGATTCAGATCGGCAAAGCCGGTGAGGATGACGCAAATGGTGTCGGGATGATTCTGGCGGACGCGCCGCAGAAATTCGAGCCCGTTCATATCCTGCATTTTGAAATCGCTGACGACAACGGCAAAGGGGCCGGCTTTTTCGATCTTTTCGAGGGCCTGCTCGCCGCCGGAGGCGGTTTCGATCCTGAACTGCCTGTGGAACTGGCGCTTGATTGCGTTGAGGACGTTGACTTCATCGTCCACAAACAGGATTCTTCTGTCGTTATCCGACATACTCGTGTTCCTCGGCCTCAAGGCGAAGATGAATGCTTCTCCATTGATCGATCCTGTCAGCGACGCCGAACGATTCGACCAAAGCTGTATCCAGCGGAGGTGTGTATCCGTCGGCGAGGCCGCAGCACAGTTCGTGGTCAATCATATTGGCCAGCCGCACCGCCGAGATGACGGAAAAACCGTCGTGCAGGCTTTCGGGGAATTCGTGGTGATAGGTTGCGGCTTCGATGATCGTATTGGGCAGTCCCCACAGGTCGAGTAATCCGCCGCCGAGTTCGGCGTGCGTGACTTCGAGGAGTTCGCGCTCCACCGTGTAGAGCGGCACCTGGCGCTGGCGCGACTGCTGAATGGCCTCCGCCCATTCCCGGGGGAAGCGCGCGATGAGAACGATCTTGCCTGTATCGTGCAGGATTCCCGCCATGGATGCGATATCCATTTCATCCTGACTCATCTGGAGAGACTTGCAGATCGCCTTGGCCAGTGTGCCGGTGCGCACACAATGCTCCTGCAGCGCGTCGACTGAGAACTCCTTGATGCGGCGTTCGGGCAGTTTGGAGAAGATTCCGCTGGTGAGCACGAGCGCTTCGACCGTCTTGAGACCGAGGTAGACGACGGCGTGCACGGGGTCGGCAATTTTGCTTCCGGAGCCGTAAAAGGCGGAGTTAACAAGCTGCAGGATCTTGGCGGACATGCCGATGTCGCGGGCGATCATCTTGCCGACCTTGCGCGGGCTGCAATCGGGTGAACTCAGAGCGTCGATGACTTCCTTGTACGTGTCGGACATGACGGGCAAGGAGCTGAGATTCGAGAGGACCTTGGCGGCCTCCTTGGAGCGCAGGCGGTCGTTGAGCTGGAAGGCCCGGTGGATAAGGCTTTGGAGCTGGTCGGCGTCACAGGGCTTGGAGACGAACTGATGGACGCACCTGGCGGCCTGGCCCCGGAGCGGCTGATCGGAGTATCCGCTGAGCATGAAGCGGATGGCGTCCGGATAGCGCTGTCGGACCTTTTCAAGCAGTTCGACGCCGTTCATGTCCGGCATTCGCAGGTCGCTGACGACAATGTTGTACGGGGTCTGCTTGAGCGCCTGCAGGGCCTCGGCACCGGAGGTGACAAATTCCATCTCCCATTGCTGGCGCATCTTGTGAAGCATGCGGCGCAAGCCGTTGAGCACGTTTACATCGTCGTCCACGAACAGGATTCTAATCACTCGGTTCATCGTTCCCTCTTCTGGCCCGTGTCCACGGGTAAACGAACTGTAAATGTGGTCCCCACGCCTACCTCGCTGTCGAGGGAGATCGTTCCGTTGTGCTTGTCCCTGACAATCGACAAGACGGTCGCCAGTCCCTGGCCGGTGCCTTTGCGGTCCTTGCCTTTGGTGGTGAAGAACCGTTCGAAGATTTTTTCGCGGATATTTTCGGGGATGCCCATGCCGGTGTCGGAAATGGACACCACGACGTGGTCGCCATCCTGGTACGTTCGGACGCGGATAAGGCCTCGCTTGTAGCGGCCCGCCTGAATGGCCTCTTCGATGCTGTGGCAGGCGTTGATCAGGAGGTTCATGAACACCTGGTTGAGATCGTCGACACAGCAGAACACCTCGGGCAGGTTGGGATCCAGTTCTTTCTCGACGTCGGCGGCGTACTTGAGGTTGTTGCGGAGGATGATGATGGTGCTGTTCAAGGCCCTGTTGATATTGGCGGGCGCCTTGCGACGTTCGTCGATGTGCGAAAAGTCCCTCATGGCGGAGACGATGGCGGAAACGAGTTTTACGCCTTCGAGGCTCTGCTGAATCGCCTGCGGGATTTCTTCGCGCAGAAACTCAAAATCGATTTCCTCTTCTTTGGCAGCGACGGCTTCGACGGATTGGCGGGCTTCCTCGAGTCGGGCGATCTGCTGCTGCACCTGGCGGTAGCTGTCGATGAGATCGACGAGCTGGCGAAACCCGTCCTGGAGAAAACGCATGTTGTCGCCGAGGAACTGAATCGGGGTGTTGATCTCGTGGGCGATGCCGGCGCTGAGTTTTCCGATGCTTTGAAGCATCTGTGACCGCTCCAGCTCACGACGGGTGCGGGCCTGCTCCGTTACGTTGACAATCATGCCGTGCACGGCGATTACGTTTTCTGATGCATCCGTGACGGGGATGGCCCGATCCAGCACATCGTATGTCGATCCATCCCGGGCGCAGATGCGGTACTGGAGCTTGTGCGCCTGTCCGGCCTGGCAGCAGCGTTTGAGGCTTTCGGCGTACCTGGCGCGGTCGTCGAGATGCACGATCTGCTCCCAGTCGGGCGAATGCGCTGCGATTTCGTCGGCGCTGTAGCCGGTGAGCGTTTCGACGGCGCCATTGAGGCAGTGCAGGCGCGGCGGGTCATCGAGCAGCACTTCATAGAGTATTTCGTCGAGGCTGTTGAGGACGCTGCACGTCACTGCCTCGGCAGTTGCGGGTCTGTTCTCTTCCATCGCGTTCTGCATGCCATGCCCGTCCAAGCAGGTGTCATGAAGTTTTTCGGTTCGCGGCGCCTTTTCATCGGCGCGTTTTGATCGTCATTTCATCGGCACAAATGAAAACCCGTTTTGCGCTGTATAATTGCAGTTTTTATAACCGGGCAGAAACTCAACAACCGATAATGATGATGCGGCAGTTATTGCGGCGGCGGCGAGGCTTTTGTGTGCGCGGGGCGTTTTTTGCGGGGCTTTAAAAATCACCGCACGCGCATCGCCGGCGCGGCAGCAACAACAGCATTCATTCCTGTGAAGAAACAGAAAGGCGCGCCCGTGAATCTACGCGGTGATGGCGCGCCAGCCCTGATTGAGTTCTTCAAGGATGGTGATGACCTCGCGCACCATCTGGGGGTCACACTTGATATTTGCCTGCGTAAGGTGGCGGGTCATGAAATTGTAGAGGGATCGCAGATTGGCGGCGATTTCACCGCCGTCTTCCATGTTCAGAACGGTGTTGAGTTCGTAGATGATGTCGAGGGCCTTCTGGATGTTGCGTCCCTTGCCCATGTAGTCGCGGGCTTCCATGTCGCGGATGGCCTGCTTGAGGAATTTGATGGCGCCTTCGTAGAGCATCACGATGAGGCGGCCTTTGCTCTGCGTGACGACGGTGGTTTCCCGGTAAACGTCGAGTCCCTTCATAGTATTGCTCCGTCAGAGTCCCCTGCGTCGGCGTGTATGGTTAGGGTCCGTTCGCTCGGCTGTGGTTTGTACTACGCTACAGCGTATGGGAGATGGCCGCACCACCGCTGTGCAGCCATCTCCCCATATCTAAGCAACGTCACGATCAGGCGGAAATTACCGCAGCAGCGACAGGGCCATCTGCGGCATCGTGTTTGCCTGAGCCAGCATGGAAATGCCGGCCTGTGACAACACCTGGTTCCGTGTCAGCGAAGCCATTTCCGTGGCTACGTCCACATCGGAAATACGCGACTCCGAAGCCATCAGGTTTTCAGCCTGGATGTTAAGCACTGCGTTGGTGCTCTCCAGGCGGTTCATCATGTAACCGAAGCTTGCCCGGGCACTGTCCTTGCGGGTGATTGCGGTAGTGACCGCATCGAGGGCCTGGGCGGCCGCCTGGGTACTCGTCAGCGAAGACGAGGCAATGCCGAGGGCCGACGCCGTGACATTCACGGACGTGATCGGAATATAAGAGCCTACGCCAAAGTGGATGGTGGCGTTGTTCGTTGCGTGGCCGCTGTCCAACAGATGGATGCTGTTGAATTTCGTGTCGCGGGCAATACGGCTGATTTCCTCGGCCATCTGCCGGAACTCGTTATTCATGATGTTCCGCTGGCCCTCGGAATACGAACCCGTCGCGGCCTGCTCGGCCAGTTCCTTCATGCGAACCAGGGCCTCGTCGATTGTGGCCATTGCACCTTCCATAGTCTGCAGCATGCTGATGCCGTCGGCGGCATTGCGTGCACCCTGCTTGATGACGGCGATGTCTGCACGCATCAATTCGCGAACCGCCAGGCCGGCAGCATCGTCCTTGGCGCTGTTGATGCGGAGACCGGACGAAAGCCTCTCGACCGACTTGGCCAACGCATCGTAGTTGCGTCCCAGGTGCCGCGCGGCATTGTCCGCCATGATGTTGCTCTTGATTGCTAACATGTTCCTAACTCCTTAACACAAGAATGAAATTGCCCCTGTCAGACCAGATTCGGGTTCCATCACATGACGCAACGGCACGGACGCCGCCGATCTGCGTCAACCTGCATTATCGTCGCGAGGGGCGCGTACTAAAGGGGGTTTGTTGTGTTAAAGCAGGCAAGGCGGGGCCACGCCCGATAGTGTTTCTGCGGGCGCGGTTAAGAAGTTAGAAAATGTCAGCAAAAAAAATTTTGCGATCCGTAGTTTTTTTGCTGCCGCGGCGGCGTCGGCCGGGGCTGCAACCCGGCGGGGGCGGCACTTGCGCGGCGGCGAGCTTACGTTATGGGATCCTTCAGATCAGGATGCTATGGCCTTCCAGCCCTTGTTGAGCTCCTCAAGGAGGTCGATGACTTTTTGTATCATGTTCGGATCTTTGCGGAGATTGGCCTGGTTGAGGTGTCTCCACATGAAGAGGTAAAGCTGCCGCAGATTGACGGCGATTTCGCGGCCGGCGTCCATGTCCAGCGCGCTGTTGAGTTCCATAATAATGTCCTGGGCTTTGCTGATGGCGCGGCCTTTTCCCACGTAGTCGCCCTGCTCCAGCGAGCGGATCGCCTGGCGCAGGAAGCGAATTGCCCCGTCGTAGAGCATAACGATGATGCGTCCGCGGTCCTGGGTGACCACCGCTGTCTCCTGGTATGCTTTCACACTCATCTTTGTGCCTTTCATATGGTTGGCGGCCGGGGGCCTTCAGAACGGTGGGCGGCTGTTCGGGACCGAACAGCCACCCGGTCAATTATGGTAAGAAGCTCGTATTATCCACGCAAAAGCGTCAGCGCCATCTGGGGCATGGAGTTGGCCTGAGCGAGCATCGCCACACCGGCCTGCGACAAGACCTGGTTGCGCGTCAAGGCGGCCATCTCCGTGGCGACATCGACATCGGAGATTCGCGATTCGGAGGCCATGAGGTTCTCGGCCTGGATGTCGAGCACTTTGCTGGTGCTTTCCAGGCGGTTCATCATGTAACCGAAACTGGCGCGGGCGCTGTCTTTTCGGGTGATGGCTGTGGTCAACAGGTCCATCGCAATCATGGCATCGGCAGCGGTCATCAAGGATGCCGATCCGAGGCCCAGCGCCGATGCGGTCACGTCGACCGAGTTGATATCGATGCTGGAGCCGAGGCCGAAATGTATGGTGGACCGGTTGGAGAGGCTGGCGCTGTCGAGGAGATGAATGCTGTTGAACTTGGTATCGCGCGCGACGCGCGTGATCTCGGTCCGCATCTGGTCGAACTCTGCATGCATGATGGTTCGCTGGCTTTGCGAATAGGAGCCGGTGGCGGCCTGTTCGGCCAGTTCCTTCATGCGGATGAGGGCGTCATCGATGGCGGCCATGGCACCTTCCATGGTCTGCAGCATGCTGATGCCGTCGCTGGCGTTGCGCGAGCCCTGCTTGATGACAGCGATGTCGGCGCGCATCAGTTCGCGAACGGCCAGGCCGGCGGCATCGTCCTTGGCGCCATTGATTCGGAGGCCTGATGAGAGTCTTTCCACGGATCGGGCCAGGGCGTCATAGCTGGTACCGACGTGCCGAGCAGCGTTTTCTGCCATCAAGTTGTTTTTAATAGCTAACATCCTTTGATCTCCTTACCAAAGGACCCTTGCACTAACCAAAGGTTTTGGACTTCGCAGTGCCCATAAAACCGATCGTGAGCAATCATGTCGCTTTACATTATCGGAGGTAGGGACGCACTCTTTAGCACTTTTTGGCCTGAGGAAGGCAAATAATCGATAAAAACGCGGGTGCGGGGAGCGATCAGCCTATTTTATGGGGCACGACGGTTATCAGACGTGGATCGGGCGGCTTGACAGAGGAAGGTCCGTTCAAGGGCGGGGTCGCGCGGCAGGTGGTGCCCAAAAAGACGAATGGCCGCCACTGGACGGGCAGCCATTTGTCCTATCACAAGGGTTTATTGGTGAGGCGTATGTTATCTGAGCAGCGACAGGGCCATCTGCGGCATCGTGTTCGCCTGAGCCAGCATGGAGATGCCGGCCTGGGAGAGCACCTGGTTGCGCGTGAGGGAGGCCATTTCGGTGGCGACGTCGACATCGGAGATTCGTGATTCGGAGGCCATGAGGTTCTCGGCCTGGATGTCGAGCACTTTGCTGGTGCTTTCGAGACGATTCATCATGTAGCCGAAGCTGGCGCGGGCGCTGTCTTTGTGTGTAATCGCGAGAGTGACGGCATCCAGCGCATTCTGGGCATCCAACGTTGTCGCAAGCGAGGCTGAGGCGACCCCAAGGGCCGAGGCGGTCACGTCAACGGACGTGATCGGGATGTACGATCCAATGCCGAAGTGAATTGTGGCGTTGTTGCTGGCACTGTTCTGGTCGAGCAGGTGAATGCTGTTGAACTTGGTATCGCCGGCGATACGGGTGATTTCCAGGGCCATCTGGCGGAACTCGTTGTTCATGATGGTTCGCTGGCTGGGAGAATAGGAGCCTGTGGCGGCCTGTTCGGCGAGTTCCTTCATACGAACGAGGGCTTCGTCGATTGTGGCCATGGCGCCTTCCATTGTCTGGAGCATGCTGATTCCGTCGTTGGCGTTTCTGGAACCCTGCTTGATGACTGCAATGTCGGCACGCATGAGTTCACGAACAGCCAGGCCGGCTGCATCGTCCTTGGCACCATTGATGCGGAGACCGGACGAAAGCCTTTCGACGGATTGGGCCAGGGCATCATAATTACGGCCGAGGTGACGTGCGGCGTTCCATGCCATCAGGTTATTCTTGATTACCAACATTCCGGGTTCTCCTTAACTCGTGAAAAGTGTGCTGCCTTGCAGCCGGGACCTTTGACCTACAAGGGTCAGGGCGACAAGAGGCGATAAAATTACTTCGCCCTCGGCGTCTTACCTCGTATTATCGGAGCGGGTTTCGGCACCTTAAGCGTTTGCTGGGGGAGAATACCCATGGAAGGTCAGATAAAATCCCGATTGGGATGTTTTCTTAGACGCGTCTTATAATATAAGCTGCGAACTGGGGCTGATCTCCGGGTTTATAGGACACAAAAGGCAGAGGTCAGGGCTAAAAAAATTGTACGCGCACCTATTTTTTTGTTTTATGGCGGCGGCGCGGGTTTGCCTAAGCATGAGAAGCGGTCGGGTCAGGGTGGTCGCTCATCATTGGAGTGAGGTGAAAAGGGAACGGCAGTTACCGTAGGCGGTCAGATGCCGAAGGCGAGGAGGTTTACGGCGGCGGCTTGGATGTTCTCGGGGGTGTCAAGGATGTCCTGTTCGATGGCCTTTCGGGCGGCCTCGACGGCGGCAGAACCTTCTTCCTCAATCCGGAGGGCTTTTCGGATGACGTCGGCGTAGTCGGCTCGCAGGGCCAGGTCGACGGCTTCGGGCATCTTGGGCCGGTGGGCGGCCTTTTGAGTCCGCATCCATTCGCCGTCCGGGCCGCCGAAGAAGATTGTGTCTATGCCGTTGGTGCTCACGTCAATTCCTATCATTGCAAACTTCGCCTTTCTCCGGCATTATTGTCGCTGGCGCGGCGGCCAACTTTAGGGTTTTTTCAAGTTTTCAGTGCTGGTAAGCCGAATCGGTAAGTTTTCGCTCAAAGCGAGAGGGTTTTCGGACGCCGAGTCGATTCTGTGCAGGGCCGGGGGGCCAGGGAGGGTGCGGGCGACCTCGGCGGCGACGAATTTGTCGAAGGCCCGCGGGCTTGCGAGGAAGACCTGCCAGTTCAACGGTTCGTATCCACTTCGCATCTGCGTTTCGAAGTAGCGCTTCAGCCGCAGTTCCACCGTTTTGTCGGAACTGTCCCAGACCTGCTCCATGGCCCAGATGACCCTGCCGTGCCGCAGATCGACCATTCTGAGGTGCAGGCCGGTCAGGAGGTGGGGATAAGGCTGGTATTGCTGGATGGCGCCGAAGACTACGGCGTCGGCGTTGAGCTGCTCTCGAATAGCCGCCAGTTCCTCGAGCGAATAGGCGCTGGTGCGGCTCAGATCGAGGTTTTGCCAGTCCGCATCGTCGGGGCCGATCGTGCGCAGGGTGAAGAGGTGGCGTTTGCGGAAGGCCTGGCCGAGGGCATCGGTCAGGAGCGGGCCGACCTCCGGGTGGACGGACAGGTTGTCCAGCTCGAAGACGACCACGCGGGCAATGTGGGTGAAGTCAGTGGCGGGATCGACATAGTAGTGGCCGCTTTCGAGCAGGACGGAACGGTTGATGTACGTACAGGAGGTCGATGCCAGGGCTAGTAGTACAAGGACAATGGAAGGTGTGTGTTTGATTGTGTTCATTGTTGAACGGTCTCCGGGGTGGTCATGGCGATCGGCTCGGTGGTTTCGGCGCCGAGGAGCTTGAGGATCTTGGCGAGAGCCTGGAGTTGGGCACTCTGGGCTGTGCGGATTTCGTCGCGGAAACCCAGGACGTCGCCTTTCCACTGTGTAAGCTCGGCGTGCATCTCATGCAGGAAGGCGTTGGCGTCGTCGAGTTCCTGGCGGGTGCGCTTCAGGTCGGCCTCCAGCACG
Source organism: Anaerohalosphaeraceae bacterium (assembly GCA_035450485.1). Lineage (GTDB taxonomy): Bacteria > Planctomycetota > Phycisphaerae > Sedimentisphaerales > Anaerohalosphaeraceae > JACZKQ01. The sequence continues at coordinate 15,543 of DAOTMV010000005.1, forward strand.
AGCAGGTTTTTCTTGAGATCGCTGTTTTCCTTGACCAGCGCCATGTTTTCCTCAGTGAGGGTTTTGTATTTCTCAGCCAGTTCTTTGTATTTCTCCGACCACATCACGGCGCTTTCGACAGCGTCGGGGGCGTCATCTTTCGTCTCGGTGAAGCGTTTGGCGACGGCTGCATCGGTGGGCTGGACAACCGCAGGCGGGGCCGTATAGGTCTGGGCCGGGCGGGCCGGTATGGTGTCGAGCACGATGGGTTCATCCACATAATTGCAGCCTGCAATAATCAGCAGGGCCGCGGCGATCAGGCAAGTAATGGCTGTCTGGGCGTAACGCTGCATTGTGTTTTCTCCTTTTATCCACGGATTAAGCAGGTCGTTTCTCATTTTTCAGAGGACAAGGCATCCTGCCTTATATCATGCTTTGGTCATGGCGGCGTAATTGCATTGAATGTGGCTTTTGGCGCCGCAGGAGCAGGTTACCTCGATGATTGCGTATTCGTCATTGCTCTCGAGAATGCGTGCCTGCTGCGGGGCGGGGCGGTGGTCTGCCTGGGCCGAAGCTTTCGGCTTGACAGGGGCCAATCCCACGCGTCCGGGAGTTGCTTGCAATCCCAGACAGACGCTGCCGCCCATGCGTACCTGATCACTTTTGAGCACCGTGACCTTCTGTTTCATGTACTGTGTCCCCTCGGCCTGGGGCGAAGGCTGATTCCTTTTCGGCTGTGTCAAAGTCTCTGTATCCTTTGTTATCTGTGTCGCGGATTCACATTCAGGAAGAGGCGTTTGAACTTTCAGATTGTATTCAAACGTAGAGCTCCTTTCCATGTACATCTGCTCAGGCGCGGAAATCAATGTGCCTGTCATCGGCGACAACGTCCGGACCTGAATTGGCGTCAAGCGGTTTTTCGGTTTCGTTCTGTTGGTTTTCGTACTGCCGCTGCTTGCGCTGTTGACGGCGGCGCTGCTCTTCCTTGCGGCGGGCAACGCGATCGCTGAGCGAGACAAGTCCCTCGACCTGGCGGAACGGATCAAGCGGCGTCAGATTGTGATCGCTGTAATCCTGCATTGGTTTTCAATCCGAAGCTCCAATCTCGCAAGACGAAATTCAAAACTCCGATAACCGCAATTCGAAATTCAAGCATCAGGTTTCGCTGAAGCTCCTGAGTTTGGCCGAGAGGCGAAAGAGCGCTGCGGCATGCAGTTGGCTGATGCGCGACTCGGTGACGTGCAGGACTTCGGCGATCTGCTTCATGGTGAGTTCCTTGCCGTAGTATAGGATAATGATCTGGCGCTGGCGTTTGGGCAGTTCGGTAATGGCCCGGGTGACCTGGTCGAGCAACTCGCGCCGCTGGAGGCGGTCTTCGGGACGAGGCTGGCCGGCGGCAGTCAGTGCCTCGGCCAGGGCGGGGGCCTCGCCGCTGAGGGCGTGGATCGACAGGAAGTGGCGTGCGCGGGCGTTTTCAAACATGCGATACATCTTGTCGATGGGCATGTCGAGCTGTCGTGCAAGTTCTTCGTCAGACGGGGCTGAGCCGGTGTGCTCGGCGGCTCGGCGGACGATCTCGCGGGCCTGGTCGAACTGCCGCTGCAACTGCGGCGGGGCAAAGGACCAGCCGCGGAGCTCATCGATGACGGCGCCGCGTATGCGGATGTAGGCGTAGGTTTTGAATTCTGTCTGCTGTGCAGGGTCGTAATCGCGGGCGGCCTTGACCAGGCCAATGGTGCCGGCACTGATGAGGTCCTCACGGCTCAGCGGCGGATGCAGGTAAGAGGCGATCTGGCCGACGATTTTGTGGACCAAAGGCAGGTATTGCACAACCAGGTCGTTCTGGCGCGTCTGGCGGGCCTGATGCGAATAAGCTCGAATGGCCGCGGGCCGAAGATGCCCATTGCCTTCATGGCGGGAGGCAAACTCTTCGGCGGCGATGGATGCCGTATCCGCTGACGGGGCATGGCTGGTCTGTGCGTCCGGGCGATCCGGCGACTGTCCAATTTCTGAATCTGCCGTGAATGATAATTCGGTGTCGGGCATATTGGTCCGCTGATTTATGACTTAGATGTAAACACTTATAGCTTCGTCAGTTATGCGATTTTCACGTGTGCGGTCGGATGTTGTGTGGTTCGAGGTCGAGGCTGTCGGGGTTTCGAAGTCTTTCTCGGCATCAGAGTATTCGCTGTCAGGATGCGCCTGGCCAAAGCGGCCGTGATCGGTTTGGGCAAAGTCGGCGTTGTGGGAATTCTCGTTGTGCTGGCCGGGCTGCTGATTGAGAACAACATCGACGCGTTGAATCTGGACGCCGTTCTGCTGGAGCGAGGCAATGATCTGAGGCAATTCCTTTTCGATTTCGTAGCGCGTCTGGGCCCTGTCGACGAAGAGAGTGCCGTGGACCTGGCCGTCGGCGTGCTGAAATCTCATCCGCACCATGCCGAGTTCGGAGGGGTGCAGGCGGATATCCATTTCCTGCTGGGGGCCGCGGGCGTTGAGACGAATGCTTTGGATGATCTGCTCGGCAGGGCTTTCAGCAGGTGCGATGAAGGCGTTCTGTCTGGCGGCGGCGGGGGCAGAGGCCGCTGACGATTGTGCAGCCGTTTGCGGGCGGTCTGCGGCTTCGACCTGCGTCGTTTGCCGGACTGCCTTTAACGATTGGGCGATTTCGGCCTGTGCCTCCGGGTTGGAGGGAGCGGTCTGTTTTGCGACTGAAGTTCGTGCATCGTCGCGGTCTTTGCGATCAAGAGTCCCGGCGGCCATGCGGTCTGCGAATCCGGATTTTTTCGGGCTTTCGGAGGCGGGCGCCTTGTTCGAGGTCGTGGCCTGCGCCGGCCCGGCTATTCTCAAGTTATCCGCGGGCTGCCCGTTCGAGTGAAGAGCGGCCGGATGGCGATTGGCGGCAGAGATTCGGCTTTCTGCAGGGGCACGCAGGGCCGGGGCGTTTTGGTCGCCGGCGGCTCGGGCCTGTCCGGCCTGGCGGGCGACAACCGCTTTTTCAACAGTGTTTCTCGTGTTTTTATCGGGCGAAAAGGGCTTTTCGGCGATCGGTTCGGCCTGCAATGTCTGTCTTGCAGTGTTTGGCTGTCTTTGCGTGGAGAGGCTTTCCGCGGCGGCCAGTTTCTCAGGAGGGGTGGTCTTCTGGTGCGGCGTCGCGGCTTTGACTGCTGTTTTCGCGGCGTGTCTGTCTGGCAGTACCTGCAACGGGGCCCTTGGCTTGTCAGGTCGAGCGCGCTGCTGCTGAGTGGAAATGAGCACGCGGTCCTTAACAAGCGATTCAATGACATTGTCAGCAATCGCGTTGAGGAAGCCGGCCAACTCGAGTCTGGGTTCGGGCTTGCCTTTGTCCGCAACCTCAGCAGTGTCGGTGTCGGCCTGCTTGCGGTCACGGACGGTTTTGATACGATCCTGCAAGACCTTGCGAAAGACCCTTTCCCCTCGCGGCATCGTGTTGAGGATTGTCTCCGGTTGGTCGGCAACCTTGCGGGAGGAATCTCGGGGAGCCGGGGCTGAAGTTTCGTCGGGAGCGGGCTGTGCGGATGCACGGGTTTTGCCAGCGCTTGGACCATCCGTGCGGTCGCTGCGGGCAAGGTCGGGCCGGGCGTGCGGTGAACGGGCGGTCCGCACTTGCGGCGGCGTACTCTGGATCAGTGACGTCAGCATGTCAGTCATGTCTATTTGTCCTCGTGCGCACGATTTCTTCCGCGGTCGAGAAGACATCACATGCAAGTTTTGTGCCATGAAGTGTCATCCGTTTTCGATCTCACAAACGTAAGCTCATCAGCTTCACAGAGTTACGCGAAGCGGACACGAAGGAAATTGTATGACGAGAGGGTGTGGGGCGTGTGGCAAGATGGGTAAAATGCGCGAGGGCGGCCGGAGAATAGTTCCGGCCGGTTCGCGTTTTCAGAGGTCTAAAACGGCGATCGCGGGCTGGAACGTGACGCACGGGTGAAATCGCCGCATGTGTATAGAAACCGTACGCGGCACATGAGGCTGTAAGATCGCCGGGGGGTTCAAAACCGGTGATAGGGCGGCTGTGCCGGCGAAAACCGCACCTGATGTCGGTCTGGCACGATGATTGCAAGAGGTTGCGTGAATGATTATGCAGTCAGGAGACGGTTTATGCCAAACAACATAACCATGATCGACCTTCTCGAGGCGGGCATACGCGCTGAGGCGGCACGCCAGACGGCGATCGCCAGCAATATTGCCAACATGAACGCACCGGGTTACCGGCGCGGCGATGTGCGCTTCGAGGAGATTCTGAGCAAGGCTCTCGAGCGGAACGAGGAGATCGATGCGACGGACCTGGAGCCGGAGTTTTACCAGCCGATGAACACAGCGGTCAACGCCAACGGTAATGACGTGTCTCTCGACGCTGAAATCGGCGAGATGGTTAAGAATTCACTGCGTCACCGCGCTTACATGTCTCTTCTGAAGGTCAAGTACAATCAGATGAAGCAGGCGATACAGGTCTGAGCAGTGACCTTCATTTAGGGTAAGGCAAGAGGAATGGCCATGGAAATCAAGACCAGCATGTTTGACGCAATCGACATCGCCGTGTCGGGTCTGCGTGCGTACGGCAAGCACATGGAGGTGATCAGCTCCAACGTCGCCAATGCACGGACGACCAACGCGGACGGCACCGGGCAGCCTTATCGGCGACTGGACGTCGAATTCAAATCGAACGCGGAAGGCATCGGCGAAGTCGAAATCGGGGACATATTCGAGGATATGAGCCCGTTCGAGAAGATACCGGCCAGCCCGGGCGATCCGCGAGCGGACGCCGACGGCAACATTACGCTGCCGAACGTGAACATGCCGGTGGAATTGATCAATCTGAATCTGGCAAGCCGTGCTTACCAGGCCAACGCGGCCATGCTGCGGCGTTACCAGCGGATGGTTGAGACAAGCCTGGAACTCATCAAGGCGTGACGGTTGTTAACGAAAGAGAAGTTAACGGGCAGGATGCCCGCATCACTGATCAGGTGAGGACAGACGATGGCAATTAATTTCGACCCGAGAATCAGCCCACTGTCGCCCGGAGCAATCGGGCGTCCCGAGCAGTTACCGCGGACGGACGGGATCTCGAAGTTTTCGGAGATGATCGGCGATTCGCTGAAGCGCGTCGACGACAAGCAGCAGGATGCCAACACATCGATTGTGGATCTGTTGGCGGGCAAGAACGAGGACATTAATTCGGTTGTCGCGTCGGTGGCGAAGGCGGACATGAGCTTCAAGCTGCTCGTGGGCGTACGCAACAAGCTTGTCGAGGCATATAAAGAAACGATGAGGATGCCGATCTGAGCGATGAGTGCATGGGCGGGGGTGACGGTATAAGACGAAAACGGTAACCAAGGCGCAATGGGTCTGTTGCAGAAGATCAACGCGGTCTGGCAGAAAATCGGCGTGGTGCAGCGTGCGCTTCTGGTGGCGATAGTCATGGCGTGTGCGATTACCGCGGCGCTGTTGACCAAGTGGGCTTCGGCGCCGGAGATGACGCTGCTGTACGGAGACCTGCCGCTGGAAGAGGTCGACCAGATCGTCGGCAAGCTGCAAGACCAGGACGTGCCTTACGAACTCCGCAGAGGCGGGCGAAGCATATACGTGCCGGCGGAGAAGGTTCTGGAACTGCGGGCACGCCTGGCGGGCGAGGGGCTGCCGGCAGGCGGTGAAGCGGGATACAAGCTTTTCGACAACGAGAAGATCGGGGTGAGCCCGTTAGTTCAACAGATGAACTACACGCGTGCGATACAGGACGAACTGGCCCGGACGATTCAAATGATCGAGGGCGTTCTGGCGGCGCGTGTACACATTGTGCGGCCGGAGCAGACGATATTTACGAGCACCGCGAAGGAGGCGACTGCATCGGTGACGCTTCGGCTCAAGCCGGGCTGGCGAATGACCAACGCCAGTATTGCGGCAATTACCAACCTGGTGGCGAACGCCACGGACGGGCTGAAGCCGGAGAATGTCACGATCGTGGATACGCAGGGGCGTTTGCTGAGCAGCAATGCATCGGCCAGCGGCACGATCCACGGGGCGAACACCTTCATGGATTACAAGCAGCGGGTGGAGAGCGAGATCGCGGCCAAGGTGCAGGAAATGTTGGACCTGGTGTTGGGACCAGGGCGGGCGTCGATCAAGGTCAGCGCAAAGCTGGACATGACCAGTCAGACGGTACAGATGACCACGTACGAGAAGGGCCACCCCGTGGAGGAGGTCATCAATACGACTTCGACGATCAAGGAGGGCGGCACCACTGCGGATGGGAAGCCTGCGTCGCCGGCAAGCACGGACAAGCAGGAAACGACGGAGCTGACTTACAAGCTGCCGGAGACGATCACGCAGAGGACGGATGTGCCGGGCAAGATCGTTTCGGTAAGCGTGGCGGCGGTTGTGGACCTGAGCGCCGAACCGGCGGGCGACAGCGGAACGGAGGGGACGTCGACGGAGCCGACGGCGAGCAGGAAGCTGATGACGGTGGAGGACGTTGAGGAGATAATTCGCAATGCGGTCGGGCCGGATCTTCTGGTTGATGAAAAGGCACTGACGGTCAAGGATGTGCCCTTCCACAGGCCGATTGTGCCGGCGACCGAAGCGGATATGCGTTACGAGAAGCTTTCACGCTACATTGAGATTGCACGGCAGTCGTCAATGGGCGTTCTGGCGGTCTGTGCACTGATTGCGCTGAAGATCTTTACCGGGGCGAGGCGGAAGCTGAGTGTGGAGGCGGCGGCGCTGGCGCCGGCGGGCGGAGGTGAGGGCTGGCCCATGCTGCCAGGCGGCCAGGCCGATATGAGTCCGCAGGCGACGGTGCGCAACCAGATTACCGCGGCGCTTCAAAAGAATCCCGAACAGGTCAAACAGTTGTTCGCGAGTTGGCTTGCGGAGGATAAATAGGCATGGGGATCAGCGGAAAGCGCAAGGCGGCCATGCTGCTGTTAAGCCTGGATGCGGCGACTGCTTCGGAACTGCTGAAGGGGCAGCCGCAGGAGGTCGTCCAGGAGATCGCCATGGAGCTGTCGCACCTGGACGCGTCCGGACAGGCAGATGAGGATTCAATCAGAGCGGTAGCCAACGAGTTTTCGATGGCGCTGCAAAAGGCGTCGGGCGGGCTGCACGTCAAGAGCTTCGTCAACAGTATTCTGAAAGGTACGGCGGGCAAGGAAAAGGCCGCCGAGCTGCAGGCGCAGATGCACAAGGCTATCCGCGACAAGGACCCGTTTCTGGCCATTACATCCGCACCGCCGGCGCAGATTGCCGCGGCGCTGGAGGGCGAACCCCCGCAGGCGATCGCGCTGGTGCTGTCGCAGTTGCCGTCGAAACTCGGGACCGAGGTTCTCAGCCGACTCGATGACAAGACGGGGCTGGCGACCGTGTGGCGGATGACGCGGCCGAATGAAGTGAGCGGGCGCACGATGCGGCGGATAGGCGAGATGGTATGCAAACGTTTGATGGAACTGACCAGTGAGGAGCATCGGCCGGTTCAGGAGACGCCAACGACAGAGACGCTGCGAAAGGTTGCGCTGGTGCTGAGCGGACTGGAGAAAGAGCGGCGCGACGCGCTGCTGGAGGTGATCGAGCAGAACGACGATGAGGTTGCACGGACCGTGCGGGCGCTGATGGTGACATGGGAGGATATTACAAAGATCGCGGACCGGTCGCTGCAGGAATACCTGCGAAAGGTGGATGCGAGCGTTCTGGCCAAGGCGCTGTTCGGGGCGGAAAGCAACATCCGGGAGAAGATCCTCTCCAATATTTCGCAGCGCGTCAGGGAACTGGTTGATGAAGAAACCTCGCTGATGGGTGAGCCGCGCAAGAAGGATATTCTGGTGGCACGTGAAGAAGTGGTCAAACCGCTTCGTGAAGCGAACGAGGCGGAGGCCCTGGTGTTTATAGAGGAGGATTAAGGGTGGCGACGGATACGCTGCAGATCAGTCTGGATGTTCCGATTCGCTCGGTGGGCATGGTGGCCGGCGAAGCGGGGGAAGCGCAGGCGGCCTTGAAGAAACAGGAGGCGGAACTGAAGCGGCAGCGGGAGCAGGTAAGCCGCCTTTGCGCGGTGCTGGAGACCGCCGGGCGGCGGCTGGAGTCGTTCTATCGGGATACTGTCTGCAGTCAGGCGGAATGCGTCGCGCGGCTGAGCGTTCGGATTGCGGAGAGGATCCTGCAGCGAGAAATTACAGCGGGCAACTACGATATTGCTGCGGTTGTGGCGGAGGTGCTGAAGGCGGCGCCGACACAAAAGGACGTGCTGGTTCGGCTGAATCCGCAGGATATGGAACTGTACACGCAGATTACTGAGCAGCACAAGATCAAGCCCCCAACCGGCGTGCAGTTCACCGCGGATCCGACGATCGGGCGGGCGGAATGTGTCGTTGAGACAGGGCAAGGCACCGTCGAATACCTTATTGACGAACATCTTCGGCAGATCGGCGAGGCACTGGAGGCCGTGCGATAATCGATGAGCAGGCAAGGAACCGTTTCAGGCGTGGTTGATTTCGAGCAGATGGCGTCCATGGTGGACAATATAGACCTGCCGCAGTGCAAGGGTTCGATTGTGCAGGTGTCCGGCCTTCGGATCGAAAGCAACGGGCCTTCGGTGGGCCTGGGGAGACTGTGCCGTATCCATCTCAGCGACGGGCGGAGCACCCTGGCGGAGGTGGTAGGGTTCAAGGACAACAATATTGTTCTGCTCGGGCTGGAACACGTGGACGGGATACGGCCGGGCGATAAGGTCATCGCGCTTAACCGGCCCCGGTACATCCCGTTGGGTGACGGCATCATGGGCCGGGTGCTGGACGGGCTGGGTCGAGCGATCGACGATAAAGGCCCGCTCATCGGGGATGAACAGCGGTCACTGGACAACATGGGGCCGCCCCCCCTGACCAGAGAGATGATTACGGAGCCGCTGGCGCTGGGCATTCGGTCCATTGACGGGATTCTGACATGCGGCAAGGGCCAGCGGATGGGTATTTTTGCGGGCAGCGGCGTCGGTAAGAGCGTTCTGTTGGGCGAGATCGCCAACAGCAGTGATGCAGAGGTCAACGTCGTGGCGCTTGTCGGCGAGCGAGGCCGGGAAGTACGCGAGTTTCTGGAGAAGGACCTGGGTGCGGCGGGGCTGGCTCGCAGCGTGGTGGTGGTGGCGACATCGGATTCGGCCGCCATTCAGCGGGTAAAAGCCGGCTTTGTCGCAGCGACCATCGCCGAGTACTTCCGCGACAAGGGCATGGATGTTCTGTTCATGATGGATTCGTTGACGCGTTTCGCCCAGGCCCAGCGCGAGATCGGCCTGGCCGCGGGTGAACCGCCGACGTCGAAGGGTTACTGCCCGAGCGTTTTCGGGCTGCTGGCACGGCTGGTGGAACGGTTGGGCTGCAGCAGCCGCGGGAGCATCACGGGCATTCTGACGGTCCTGGCCGAGGGCGACGACATGGGGGATCCGGTTGCCGACAGTGCCCGGTCGCTCCTGGACGGGCATATTGTGCTCAGCCGCAAGTTAGCGGATCACGGACACTATCCGGCGGTGGATATTTTGCAGAGTGTCAGCCGGCTGATGAACACCGTGACGCGTCCGGAACATGCCAGGGCGGCACAGAAATTTCGCGAGATCTATGCCACGTATACCGATGCCGAGGATCTCATCAGCATCGGGGCGTTTGCGCCGGGCAGCAACAAGCGTATTGACGGTTCGGTCGCATTGATCGATCGCATACAGAACTTTCTCATTCAGCGGCCGCGGGAACGTACGCGTTTCGACGAAACTGTCGGTGCAGTAATGGATATCGCCAAAGCGTGGGACAATCTGCTCAGTCCGGCTCGTGAAACGGGTGCAAAACAGCAGAAAGAGCAGTTGAAGGCCGGCACGGTGCATGGGGCGCGGGCATGAGAGAACCTTGCAGGTAAAGAAAGTGACAAGAGCAAGGACAATGCATGAAACGGTTTGCATGGCGACTGCAGCGGGTGCTCGACCTCAAGATCAAGGAGGAAGAAGTCAAACGCGAAGCGCTTATGGCGGTTACAGAACAGGCGGCGGCGGTCAGGGGTCGCATACTGATGGAACGGGCGGCCTTTCGGCGAACACTGTCGGAGCTGCGGGGACGGGATGGCTGGCTTCGGTTGACCGAACAGGAAATGCTCCTGCAATACGGTCATGTATTCGAGGCGCGGATGCGGCAGTTGGAGAGTCGTCTGGCCGAACTGGAGGAACAGCGGCGGGCGAAGATCGCCGAGGTGCTTGAGGTACGGAAGTTCAGAAAGGGACTTGAGAAACTAAGAGAAAAGGCGCGAGCGGAGTTTATGAAGAACGGACAGAAGCTGGAGCAGAATGAAATGGATGAACATACGACCATTCGCTTCGCTCGGGCCCTGATGGAGCAGTCTTGAAGTGAGATGCTGCCGCGGCTTTCCGCGGCGGCACATCTGGAGTCGGCGCTATGCGAAAGATGCAGATCATCATCATAACGGCGGCCGGGCTGGCCAGCTTCGCCGGCGCGTTCGGCTTTACATGGTTTTTGAAACAGCAATCAGCCGCAGCGGCGGCAGCGGCAACACCTGTCGAGCCGTCGCCCGCGGCCCCGATGGACATATCCGGATCGGACAGAGCCGTCGATTCGTTCAGGCCGGACGCCGACGCGGCCCTGAAAACGACGATGCGCGAGGAGGAACTGAAGGGTTTGATCTTCGAGATACGCGAGAAGATGAAGGAGTACAAGGCAAAGGAGCGTTTTCTTGCCGAGGAAGAACAGCGGATTCTGTCGGCCCGAAAGACACTGGAGGAGGACATAACGCGGCTGAGCGAACTCCACGACGCCCTGAATGTCGTGGTCGGCCGGCTCAAACAGCAGGAAGAAAACCTGAAAAACCGCATCCTGGAAATTTCGGCCGTGGAGAAAGGCAACTTGCAGCGGATCGCGGCTACATACGACAAGATGGACGTAACGCAGTCAAGCAAGATCATCATTAACATGGCCTCCACCAAACAACTGGAAGACGCGGTCAAGATCATTCATTTGATGAGTGAACGAACAGCAGCCAAGCTGTTAGGTGAGATCAGCACAACGAAGCCGGATCTGGCGTCGCTGCTGAGCACGGAGTTAAAACGAGTAAAGGAAGGCGAGTGAGATTTATGGACATTGCCACCATTATCGGCTTCGTCTGCGGCGTAGCGGTGATTGCCTGGTCGATTGCGACCGGGGGTGGAGCGATGACCTTCATCCATGTTCCGTCGTTTGTGATGGTTGTGGGCGGCATGTTATGCGGAGCGATGATCCATTTTTCAATGAGCCAGTTTCTCAGCATATTCTCCGTTATCAAAAAAGCCGTCATGGTCAAAGTGCCATCTCCGCCGGAGATAATTCAACATATGGTGAACTTTGCGGCAATCAGCCGGCGGGACGGGGCGATGGCGCTGGAAGAGCAAATCCACAAGACCGAAAACGCATTTCTGGCCAAAGGCCTTCAGATGCTCGTTGACGGGCAGGACGAAGAGGCGATCCGGTACATGATGGGCCTGGAGGTTCAATACCTGGAGGAACGTCATAAGACAGGCAAGAAGATACTGGAGTACATGGGCTCGGCGGCGCCGGCGTTCGGGATGATAGGGACGCTGGTGGGGCTGGTGCAAATGCTTAGGAACATGACTTCGCCGGATGACATCGGGGCAGGCATGGCGATCGCCCTGATCACGACTTTTTACGGATCCTTCCTGGCTAACCTTATATTCATACCCCTTGCGGGGAAATTAGGCATTTATTCCAGCGCGGAGATTCTGGCGATGGAGATGACAATCGAGGGCATCTGCACGATTTCGCGGGGCGAGAATCCCACGGTAGTCCGCGAAAAGATGCAATCATTCATATCGCCAAAACGCCGCGAAGACGTGAAGGCGAGTGTTTAGAAATGAGCAGAAGAAGAAAATCGGATGACATAACGCCGGGCGCACCCGAGTGGCTGCTGACCTACAGCGACTGCATGACACTTCTTCTGACGTTTTTCGTGCTTCTTATCACTTTTGCCAGTTTTCGCAACCAGGAATTGGAGCAACTGAGTTCGTCGTTCTCCCAGGCCCTTCCATCGGTGGGGTTGTCCTTGGCCGGCCCGAAGGGTGCGGTCTGGCCGCGACCTGATGTCACAGAGACCGAGCGACTAACGAAAGGCTCGGAGACTCCGACGCAGGACAAGAGCGGCAGCGACAATTTCATGGTCGAGCGGCGGCCGCTGGATTTCCGTAATCTGAGGGTGTTTACTATTCCTTCCGACGGTTTTTTCTTAGGGCGGGGTGTCGTCATAACGCAGGAGGGGCGTTTGATCCTGGACAGGCTGGCCGACTTTTTGATTGCACAGCGCGGCCGGGTCGTGGTGAGTGAAAACGGCCCGGGCGAAACACCCGAGGCGGGGCTTGAGCGGGCGTGGGCCGTGGTGGAGTACCTGTCGGCGCGGGAAGGATTGGACAAAAACATGTTCAGCATCACGGCCTCAACCATGGTACGGGGGAGGCAGAGACAAGGCCGCATGCTGGAGATAACCTTGCTTGAGCGAGACATTTACGAATGAGCCGCAAGCGAAAACCTGAAGATCCGCCGCCATCTGCGCCAGAATGGATTGTGACGTATTCGGATATGGTGACGCTGCTGCTGACGTTTTTCGTGCTGCTTTTGACCATGGCCAAGGAGAAGGATGCGAACTTTCACGCCGCCCACGCCTCCTACCAGCGGGCGACTGCAAACTTCGGATTACCGGGGGCTTTGTTCGGCCGAGAAGTTGGAAGTTATTTCGAACATCCGAGGATTCTGTACAAGGTCGACAAGGGGGAAAAAGAGGCCACTGAAGACCGCTCGATGGATCTGGCGACGGAGACCTACCGGCGGATCATCCAAGAGATCGAGCAGGTGATGAAGATCATGCCGTCACAGATCACCTGTACGGAGAAGACATTTCACGTCACGGACATTGCCTTTGCCAAAGGCGATTGGACGCTGGATGCGAAAGCCAAATCTTATCTCGATAACTACATAAAACAATTGCGGGAAAGCTACGCAGGGGAAAGGCCGGCTTTGTACGTGGTGGGGCTTGCAGCGGAGGAACCGACACCCAGGGAACAGTGGCTGGTTTCGGCCCGCAGGGCACAGGCGGTTGTGGACTACATCAAGCGCGCATTGGAAAATGACGCGCGCTGGACATTTTTCAGTTGGGGGGCCGGGGCCGGCGGGGTGTGGACGGGACAGCGAGGCATTTTCAGCACGAAGATGCACATTGCCATAGCGGTGCTGACGGAGAACAAGGGCGGAAACTGACCACACGTGCCGCTGGAGGGCGGTGAGGGGGCAATGTGAAATGCGCCTCAAAATTGAACTTGGGGTTCGTGTTCTTGCGATAATGTGGTGAACCCTCGCTGACTGACTGTTTTTGCTGTCCACGGAGAAAGACTACGCCATTTAGCCTAAGTGACTCTGCCAACAGGGGTTACGTTCAGGTGCATTCATATCTATTACCAGGTTCGGGCCGCTTACGATCAGGACGTGTTTGATCGCAGCTTCGGTACGGAATTTGCACAATACTGATGCGTGCAAATGCATGTCCGTGAGAGAACAGCGGCCGCAAGAATGACCAAAACGAAACTGATCGTTATAAGTGTACTGTTGGGCGTATGTCTTGTTCTGAACGTTCTGCTATCCGGCCGGATTGATCGAACGAACGCTTACACAGCAGCCCAGACAGAGCCCAATGTTGCGAGCAGGCAGGCATTGCCCACGTTGAGCGGCTTGGAGTTGGGGAATGTCGCCGAGGGTAACCGCTTTGATCTCATCAAGCATTTCGTTTATGCGATAGTATTGGTGGGATTGTTGGGCGCGGGCGCATGGTACGTGTCGCGCAAACTCATGCCGCGACTGGCAACGGCACGCGGCCGAAATGTCGCGGTGATCGAGAACATACCGTTGGGGCCGAACAAGATGCTGCACCTGATCGAGGTGGGATCGGGTCGTCGACTGCTTGTGGGCAGCACCAGCCAGTCGGTCAGTTTTCTGGCGGACGTAACGGCGTGCCTGGCCGAGACCCCGGATGCAGGCGATGAGCAGGAGAATGCGGCGCCATGAAACGATCAAGCTGTGTACAGATGGCCTTCTGGGCGGTGCTGATCGTGAGCGGCGCGTGTACGGCTCAGACGAATAATGCCGCCGAAAAGCCCCAGGGCGTCATGCCGACACTGCCGCAGATCGTTCAGGTGATCGACAAGGCCAGTTCGGGCGAGTCAACGGATGAGCCGGCCGAATGGAGCACGCCGGTGAAGCTTGTGGCGATTTTCACACTGCTGGCGATTCTGCCGAGCGTGCTGGCGATGATGACTTCGTTTACGCGAATCACGATTGTGCTGAGCTTTGTGCGGCGGGCGCTCAGTACGCAAACGATCCCGCCGAACATCGCCATGATGGGGCTGGCGATCTTTTTGACGCTGTACACGATGGCGCCGACGTTTTACAAGATGAACGAACAGGCGATTCAACCGTACATCGCCGGCGAGATGGATTCGACACAGGCGAGCCTGACGGCCTCCCGAATTATCAAGGAGTTCATGCTTCGACAGACGCGGCAGACGGATCTGGCGAGATTCGTCCAGATCGCAAAGATAGAACCGCCGCAGTCGGTGACGGACCTGCCGCTGCATATCGTCATTCCATCGTTTATCATCAGTGAATTCCGTACGGCATTCGAGATCGGGTGCCTGATGTTCATTCCGTTTCTGCTACTGGACCTGGTGATCGCCAGCGTGCTTCTGACGGCCGGCATGATGATGCTGCCGCCGGTGATGATTTCACTGCCGTTCAAGATTATCCTGTTCATTCTGATCGACGGATGGGGCATTCTGGCGCAGAGTTTGAGTTTAAGTTTTCGGTGACGCCGGCCTGCGGCGATCGGGAGGCATACTTATGGACGCGAGCTACATTCTTTACCTGGGGCGGCATACGTTAGAGACGGCGCTGATAGTGTCGTCGCCTATTCTGCTGGTGAGCATCATTTCGGGCCTTGTGATTTCGCTTTTTCAGGCGGTGACAGCGCTGAAGGACATGACGCTGACACTGGTGCCCAAACTGTTAGCGATCGGGATTACGACACTTGTGTTTGCGAACTGGATGATGCAGGTGATCGTGAAGTTCACACTGGAAATCTTTAATCAGATTCAGTCGTACGGCCGCTGATGGATCTGCTGGAGCCGAATATCCTTTGCTTTTTGCTGGTCCTGACGCGTGTGGGGGCGTTCTTTTTTGCGGCGCCGATCTTCAGTTGGCAATCCATTCCGGCGACGATCAAGCTGACACTGACGGTTTTCGTGTCGGTTTTTCTGGCAAGCATACTTGCGAATCCCGGAATCGAGCGACCGTATTCGGCGGCTGAGGCGGGGCTGATGCTGAGCGGCGAGGTCATCTACGGGCTAGCGCTGGGGATGGTGGCGTCGTACCTGTTTGCGGCGGTGAAGATCGGTGCACAGCTCTGCGAACGCGAGATGGGGTTGTCCATGGCAAACATCCTCGACCCGATGACCGAGGAGAGCGGCGAACCCCTCAGCATCCTGATGGAAATGGTTTTCATTCTGCTGTTTCTGGCGGCAGACGGGCATCACGTTCTTTTGATCGCCCTGGCTCGCAGTTACGAGACGTTCCCGATAGGGTCGCTTCCGGCAATCGACAAGCTGACGGCCAGCATTACCGAGGCGGGCAGCACAATGCTGATTCTGGGCCTGCGGATGTCAGCACCCATCCTTGCGGCGTTTCTGCTTATGATGGTCGTACTGGCATTTCTGGCAAGGGTGGCGCCGGAGACGAATATCCTGTTCCTGAGCCTGCCGCTGAAGGTCGGAATGGGTCTGTTGATGGTCGGTATTTTCCTGCCGTTCATCGGGAATTTTGTGTCGGAATTTGTGCACTGGCTCAACAAGCTGATACCTTTGTAGTCCGTGGTGATTCCGCAGGGTATACAAGCGGAAAAGCGCAGCAGGGAATGAATCATGGAAGAGAGCGCCGCCGAAAGGACCGAACAACCCACCTCGCGTCGGCTGTCCAAGGCGCATGAACGGGGTCACGCGCCGTACAGTCAGGAGATGGTTTCGGCGGTGTCGCTGATTGCACTTCTGGCGGCGACGGTGCTGATGGGGCCGAGGTTTGTGACGTGGGCGTGCGCGGAAATCAGAGAGGCGATGGCGTGCGATTACTCGCATTTCGCCACGCAACAGGCGGTTATCAGTTATCTCAGTTCAAAAATGATCGGGGCGGCCATTATTATGGCGCCGTTTCTGCTCACGCTGGCCGTCTTTACGACGGGGACGAACATCCTGATCAGCGGGCTTCGGTGGTGCCCGGCGGCCCTGGCCCTGCGATTCGATCTGATCCAGCCGATGAACGGGGTGAAGCAACTGATATCGCCGACCTCGTTAGTGAAGCTCCTGCTTTCGATACTCAAGCTGATCTTTATCGGCGCGATCGTGTACTTTTATCTGCGCGGGAAACTAAACTACCTGGCGACATTCCAGTGGGCATGGACGTCGCAACTGCTGGCAGTTATTTCAAAGCTGATTCTGGGCCTGGTGATGCGGCTGTGCCTGGGGCTGCTTGTGATCGGCGCCATTGACCTGATCTATCAGAAGTACAAGTTCATCAGGGACCTCATGATGACCAAGCAGGAGGTCAAGGAGGAGCGGCGGGATACCGAGTCGCCTCCGGAGGTGCAGCGCCGGATTCGCCAGAAGCAATACGAGTTGGCGACGCGCCGCATGCTGCAGGAGGTACCCAAGGCCAATGTGGTGATTGTGAATCCGACGCACGTGGCGGTGGCGCTGCGTTATGATCCGGACAAGATGCCTGCGCCGGTGGTTGTGGCCAAGGGCGGGGATCACCTGTGCGAGAAGATCAAGGAGATCGCCCGGGCGTACGGCGTGCCGATTATCCGTCGGCCGGCAATCGCACGATCCTTGTACGGGTCGGTGGATGTGGGCAAGGTGATTCCGGATCATCTGTTTGTGGCTGTGGCGGAGATTCTGGCGCTGGTCTACCGGCTGCGTCAGCGCAGATAGGGCTTGCAGGGGCAACGTCATGACGTATACTGCGGGCACTCTGTGCGTGAGAATTATGTCCAACGAACGGCCTGATTGTCAGCAGAAGCCCCGCGGCGTCCTGGTTGCCCGCAGCGATTTCATTGCGGTCGCGGCGGCGGTGTCGGTGTTGGGCGGGGCCTTTCTTCCGGCTCCGGCGTGGCTGCTGGACATCTTGTGGGGCTGCAGTCTGTGCCTGTCGGCGGCCCTGGTGTTGATTGGCCTGACCGGCAAGGACCCCCTTGAACTTGCCGGCTTCGGTCCGTTGATGGTGTTGGGGGCATTGCTGCGGATGGGGCTGAGCACGGCTACGGCGGGACTGGTTTTTCGAGGTGAGACAGCCGGCACGCTGATCGAAACGGCGGGGAGTGCACTATGCGGCGCGGGCGCCGTGACGGTGCTGCTGGCGATGCCGCTGGCGAGTGGGTTGTTCGCCTCTCTTGTATTCAGATCGACCGGACGGATTATTGCGACGGCGGTGACGTGCCTCACCGAGACGATTCCGGAGCAGGAGGCCGCGGTCGCCCTTGATGAGCAGGCCGGACTGGTCAGGCCCCAACGGGCCGGAGAGTTGAAGGAACGGCTGTTCGGTCAGACCGGCTTCTACCTCAACATGGGAGGCGTGGCGAGGCTGCTGCGGTGCGAAGTGGTGATTGGGGCGGGAGCCGTGATGACGATCATCGTAGGACAACTGACCGTCTTCACATTGCGTGATGCGATGAACGCGGCGGCGCTGCAGGAAATTGCCAAAGCCGCGGCCGGGGGCGGAATACTGATGCTCGTGCCCATGTGGCTGGTCTGCGGCGGGGCGGCACGTCTTGTTGTGCGCAGCCGCAATTACCTGAGTCTGCCCGATGACAGCGGCGACCGGCAGCGCGGCGAGGTCATCGAGATCATTTCCCAAGAGACGGGCCGGGCAGAGCAGGTAGAGCTTTTGAACCCCGATTTTGTGGAGGTATCCGCAAGGGCCGGTGGGTCGGAAGGCACTGCCGAGCAGATTGTTGATCTGGAGCCGTGCACGAACGAAGAAGATGCGCAGGCGGGAACTCAGGCATCGATTTGTGCAGATGATTATTACGAATGCCTGGCGGCGCATGTGGCCGACCTGCAACAGGGAAAGACGTCCGTGTTGTTTGCGGCCAGAACGAGCGAGGAGCTTCCCGTGACGGTGGTGGTGAATGTCGGCATTCGCCTGGCCGGGCGGGGTCTGCGGACGCTGCTGATCGATGCTGACGCGGAGCGCGAGGCTGTGGCGGCCGTATTCGAAGCCGATATCGAAAGCATGGATCAGGGGCCCGTCGCCACCTGTGTGCAGAATCTGGCAGTGTGGGGAGTGGGAGGGATTGCCCGGGCGGGCGTGGCAGTCGACACCGCGACACAAGAGACGGCTGGGGATTACGATCGCGTGATCCTTTATGCTCCCAACCTGATGCAGCACGAGCGCCGCAGGCACATCGCAGATGCGGCAACGAGCGCGATTGTCTTTGCACGCGAGGGCCGCGACCGTGACCTTGAGACGTTTCTCCAACAGGCCGGCTGCACGACGATTGAAACGCGATACGCTTTGCGTCGAGATGGGCGGGGCTTATCCGAGCATGGTTAACGCACCCATCTGCTGCTGGATGAGGGACAATGTTTTTTCCAAACGTGAGAATTGATCGATCAGGCGTTTTTCGACACCCGCAAGGCGCGTCTCTTCCCGCTCGATCCTATCCTTGACGTTTTTGATCTGCGTGTCAATACTGTTGAGACTGATTGGCACGCGCCCGCGTGAGGAGTGCAGCAGGGTGTCGAGTGTCTCCTTCAGCGCGCCGGCGAAACCGTGTTTTACAGTGATGACTGCGGTGGGATTGCTTGCTGTCTTGGACAGATCGACGGTGAACTGCAGGCTGTTTTCGGGGTAGAGCGGATTACCGTTCTTATCAAAGGCGGAATTACCAGTGACCACGTTGCCTTCCCACGTGGCGTCTCTCCATTCGCCGCCGACTTCGCGAATGCGGGCCGAGGTGATCTGGCTGCCGTCGCCGAAGACCTGAACCTCAAATTGGCCGGCGGTGGTGTACTTGTTGGCCCCGTAAAACTTGATGTCGGCACTGTCGCTGCTGCCGGTCTTCAGTGCGCCCAAAAGCGAGAGTACGCCAAGGTAATCGTCGACGACGGCTTCGTCAAAGGTGTTGGCGTCGAACTCAAGCATGCCGTCGGCTCCAAGGGTAATCCCGATGTCACTGGGCCTGATGAATGAGTCGTCGCCGCCGAATCCGCTTGCCGACTGGGTCCAGGGCTGTTTGATCTGGGCCCATATGGTGGTCACCGAGTAGTCGTTGGCGAGGATACCTGATTTGCGCTCTTTGGCGTCATATTTGGTCTTTTCCTGAATGAACATAACAGCCGTGTTATAGGCGGTGACCATCTCCTCGATTTTTTTCTTGAGGGCTTCAGTATCACGCGTGAGATTGACATCTATGCTGTTGTAGCCGCCCTGGCCGTCCTCGGTGGTATCATGCAGCTTAAGTGTGACGCCTGTAAGCACGTCGTCGATGGTGTTGGTGCTGCGGGCAATCCAGCCATCCTGACCCTGCGTCTGGGTGGAGGTCACATGTGCTCCCGGCATGAGTGAACTGTCAATTATGATGCGGTCGACGTTGCCGGCGGTTTCGAGAAAGGTGAACGTCATTGGCGAGCTGCTGTCGGAAGGCGGGGTGCCGCCGACCGTGACGCCGCCGACCGCCTGCACGGACCGAAGGCTGTTCAGGGCCGCCTCTACGGTGGCTATATCGTCATTGTAATTAAGGGCAACGGTCGTCTCGCCGTTGAAGGTCAAGGTGTAGGTGCCCGAAGTGGCGTTTGCGCTGCTGGTGAGAAGCTGGACCTCGGCGGCGGTCTGCGTCTGCGGATAGCCGTCAACGCGCACCTTGCCGTCCTGAGCGGACTGGGTTTCGAGGAATGTAGATGCGTCGAGCGAGGCAATGGTGGCCAGCTTGGATCCGCCCTGGACGCTCTGCACTATGTTCGGCAGCGTCAGGGCGGCGCTTGAACCGGTGCCCGGAACAAACGTCAGCGAAATGCCCATGTTGCTGGCGCCGCAAGTGGTGTCAGTGACCTTGATGACGCCTTCCGAAAGCGTGGCGACGGCGCTTCCGTCGTATGCGCTGTTGATCTGGCCGATCACGTCTTCGAGTGTGGTATAGCGAGTGACATCGAAGTAGACATCTATACTGTTGCCGTCGTGGTCCGTGCCGACGATGTGGATGCGATCGCCGGTTATCCCGCTCTCCATCTCCCCGGCGAAGGTACTGAGGTCGGTCAGCTTGGTGGTGAGCACGGCGTTCTTGTTATTGCGGTCCTTGAGTGTGGTGTCGGCCGCGTGCAATTCGGTGTTGCTGGTGTTGATTTTGATCTGGTAATCCGAGCCGCTGTCCTTGCCGCCGAGTACGAGGTGGTAGACGCCGCCGCTGCCATTATCGTATTTAAGTATGCTGGCGGTGACGCCGGGGTTATCCTGATCGTTGTTAATCAGTCCAACGAGATCCTGGAGGGTGGTTTCGGCGGTGGTCTGGACCACGAGTTCTCTGTTGTTATACGTGAAGATGAAATTGCCCTCGCCCACGTAAGACGTGGCGTATGCAAAACCCTGGTGGACCCAGCGGTCAGAGGTGGCGAGTTGTTTGATCTGTATGGAGTGGTTGCCTTCAAGTGCGTTGGAGTTGGCTTCGGCGGTGACAAAGTCCGCGTCGCTGGTGGTGGCCTTGAAAGAGCGAAGCTGGCTGCTGTCGGACAACGCGCTGGCGGCGGACCGCAAAGCGTTGAGTTTACTCTGGAGTTCACTGACGGCGCTGCGCCGCTCTTCATGCTTGGTGACATCCTGTTCCATCAGCTTGAGCCGCCGGCGATTGACCTCCATCAATTGCTCGATGATCTTCTGTGTGTCAATGCCGGTTGAAAGTCCTGAAAGCCTGAGTTCGGCCATATCAACCTCTCTAAATACTGCCTGTAAGCGATCCGGCGGACGGCCGGTCCTGTAAGATTTCGAGTTGCGTGCGGTAATGGTCTCCGTATCGGCGAAAATACTCACCGAACTTAACTGCGTCGGCGTGCCTGTAGAAGACTTCCTTCAGGTAGACACAGCAGAGACGTTTCCTCATCTCCATATCAGGGACATCCGCCAGCTTCGGACAGATCAGTTCCGGGGGATAATATGAGACCATTTCATGAAGCAGGCGGGCGGTATTACAGTCCCTGGCGTGAGCCTTGCGGGAAAGACTGTGATTCAGCCGCCTGTAGAAATAGCGTGCATGCCGGTCAACGCGAGCAAAACGTATCTTCAAAGCATTGCGGCACAGGAAGGCGAAATCCGCCACATTCGGCAGTTCTTCGTACGTGCCCGTTCTTTCGAACATCGACATGCGTCTCAGGCTGCCGGGATACGGGATCGGCGAATTGCCCCTCTCAAAGAGGACGTGAGGCAGAATGCGGTTGTCCGAAAAGTCATCGTAGCACCAGCGAACGCCTGTGTGGCAGTTGTTCTCGTCAACCAGATACAGCTCCGCAGGATAAAAGAAATCCACGTCAGGGTACTGTACGGCCGCGGCGACCATTCTCTCAATGTAGTTCGGCGCGATGTAGTCATCAGAATCGACCGCTATAATGAACGACCCCTTCGCCTCGGAAATCACCCGGTTCGTCTGTGCCCAGCGCCCCTTGTGTTCCGCACGCACGTATCGCAGTCTGTGATCATTGAAGGATGCCACAATGTCCGGGGTGCCATCGGCGCCGCCGTCGTCGAGGACGATAACCTCGATATTGGTATAGGTTTGTGCCAGGACGGATGCGATTGCCTTGCGGATGAAGCGTTCACAGTTATACGTGACGATTTCCACGGTGACCAGCGGCAGATCGGGCGGCGTCTGTTCGTCGCTGCGGCGGAAAGAGAGTTCCATATCCTGATGACAGCCGCACGGGATCAAGCCGTTGTATTGCGCGACGTCGATACGGTAACCGTCATCAAACAAGGCGGCAAGGTTCGAGGCCGAATAGCGACTGTCGCCCCCGGTCCGGTTGATGCAAACGGTCTGCACCATGTTGAGCGGATTGCAGAACGCGACACTGAGGTCGAAACACAAGAGGTACGGCCGCCGGGCCGCATACAGGCGGGCATTGGCGGCCATGAGACCTTCGAGGAGGTTCGGGTTGGCGAAGTCAAGCTGTTCGAGCAGCGGCAGGACATCGGTCGTGCGATAGATTGAACTGGAGATTTCCAGTGGATAGCCGAAGTCGTGCTGCTGCCGTGTCCAGTTGTATTTAAGCATCCCGCTGCCTGCCTCTGTGAAGTCCGGCAGCGTCATGCGAACGTCGCGGCTGTAGTTGTGCACCGTGTTGCGGCCCAGGCGCAGCGAAAAACCAATGGCGTCGGGATGGTTGGAAAGAGCATCTACGGCCGCTGCAAGTGTAAAGTCCCTGACAAACAGATTATCGTCAACGAGAAAGAGGATGTGGTCGGCGGAGGCGACAATCTCGAGAGTCTGGCGTTTAAAGCTGCGCTCTTCGACAAAGCACACATCGTCAAATTGCCTGCTCAAGGCTTCATACTGCCGTCGGTTTGCGGCATCGGAGACCCGGTACAGGACGTACAGTCTGATCCTGTCGTGATCACGGCAACGCGCGAAGAACGCCTCAAGGGCGGCGCACAACTGCATCGCCCTGTCCTTGCTGAAGACAAGGCCGACAAGCCTGTCGGCTGAAGCGCCAGCTTTGTCTTGAGCATTTGTCTTCTGCATCAGGTGTCTCTCCTCTGCCCCTGTAAGGCGAAGTCGGATTCCCTTTCCGGCGTCAGCAACTCTCGAAGCTGCTGACGCCATACCTGCCAGGTTTCTCGCTCTTTTTCGGCCACCGTACTTTCCCACAGGAGGCGATCAGCGGCATTAAGCTGCTGCTCGATTTCAAGGTCGGCCGCTTTAACAGCCACTACTTCGACATTTGAAAGGTAAGGTTCATGCGGCCATGCGCTGGTGCGCGTACTGACGGTTGCAAAACCAAGACTCTTGAGGGTATGTTCGAACCGTTCGGCAAACCAGTGGTCGGCATGATAGCCCCATTTGGCCGCCTGGTCGCCGGCAAGATGACGGACGACACCCATTTTTGTTTTCCAGGAGGCTTCGGAAAGAAGCGTGCGGGCGCTGCCGATGAGGTCGGGCGCTTCGATGTGAAGCCTTCCCCCGGGCTTCAGCCATCGATGCCAGCGGATCAGCATGGCCAGTGACGTTACGCGGCTGAAATGCTCGAAAACGTGGTGGAGCCGAATTTCGTCTACGCTGTGGTCCGGGAACCGAAGCTGCGTGATGTCCGCGTGATAATCGGCGCCGAGACGCTTGACTACCGTGTGCTCCTGAAGCGGGTAGTCTATGTTGATGTAGCCGTCAAAGTGCCATTTGCCGCAGCCGAGATGCAGGCGCAGCGGCGTGCCAGGTTGCCACAGTCCCTGCTGCTGCAACTCTTGTAGTATGCTCGATTCGTTCGCCATGTCTTCATCCTGGAAGAGAGCGGTGCTGCCCGTCGGCGGGTCATCCGGCGACGCTGTCGGGAGATCACCTGTTCTACTCTTGGTTCGATTTTCCACAAACTCCCGGGCGATCGAGGAGGCCTGCTGAGGGCGTTCCGGACCGGCACATTTCTGTCTGGACTGCTGGAGAAACCAGCGTACCAGGTCGTGGTCGAATTGGCTGGCGATGGCTCTCTCGAAGCACGTTTGCGCCTCTTTGAAAAGGCCGTATTGAAAACATGCCAGGCCATGCCAGTAGTATTCAACTCCGGGGCTTAATCTGTCCAGACGGTTGGGCAGGCTAAATGCTTCGATGTAGTCTTCGTGCCACAGCAATCTTCGCGGATGCGGCGGATCCGTGGAAACGAAGTGCTTCCAGTTCTCCTTGTACAGGGCAATGTCCGCATGACTGGCGTCGGCGTGTTCCTGCTTGTGTATGTCGAGCACATTGTTATGAACGATAAAGCACTCGGGCAGCACGACGAACTGTTTGCCGGTCGAATAGTACCTGTAGCACATGTCGCCATCGGCACAGTAGAAGCGATACTGTTCGTTGAGGCCGCCCACCTGTCGGAGGTAGTCAAGCCTGAAGAGGCCGTAATTCATGAGCAGCTTCTGCCCATAGGTGAAATCAATGCCGAAGCGATCCCAATCCGGACGCCCATACGCATTCTTGTAGAAGAACAGTCCGCCGGCCACTTCGGGGCCCTGCCGGTTGAGTATTTGCACGGCTTCTGCAAGACAGTCTTTGCTGTAGAGGATGTCGTCGCTTCCATACATGGCCCATTTGCCGCGGGCCCTGGAGAATCCCAAGTTGCAGACCTGTGCCCAACTGTGGCGGCCGGGACCAAGGCACTGGGCCTCGCTGTAAACTTTTTTGATGCCGTGCTCCTGCACTACTTGCAGAGTATTGTCGGTCGAGTCGCCATCGATGATGATGACTTCGCAGCGGATGTTCCCCACGGCCGCCTCAAGGCTGGTCAGCATCTGATCGAGCAATCGGGCGCGGTTTTTTGTGCCCACAACGATGCTGACGTCGTATTCAGGCTGCCGGCTGATTACGGCCGGCACCGCCGACGGCCGCCGGGCGGCGATACCGCTCTCGACAACAATCGCCTCAATATTTTCCGTTTTGGCCACTTCGTCCAGCGGCCTCCAGCGGCGAGTCGTGTCATCGGCCCTCCATAAGGAACTGCCCTGTACGAAAACCCTGCTCTTAGTTGAAGACGGTTTCTCCCAGGTCCGGCGGATGGCCTCGGCGATAACCTCCGGAGAAACGTCATGAACACAACAAAACGTTTCATCTTTGCACTTCCAACTGCAGCCGTAACAGTCCAGGGGCAGACAAACAATCGATGTCAGGGGCGAATAGGGCATGAAGCGGCCGAAGTGTGCGCCGCCAAGCAGCACCACATTTGGGGTGCCGGCGGCACAGGCAATGTGAGCCAGCCCCGTATCGGCGCCGACGGCGAGTCTGCAGCGGCGAATGATGGCGGCCGCCTGGAGGATTCTCGTCCTGCCGGTAAGATTGAGCGTGTTTGTGCCGATGGCATCGAGATTGCGCTGGTTGATGGCCTCATCGCCGCGGCCGCCGAGAGCGACCGCGCTGATTTGCTGCGATTCACACAACTGCGACAGTGCCCGACCGTAATGTTCATAGAAGTGCTCCTTGCGCTGTGTGGCGGCGAAGAACGCTATTGTTCGCTGGGGATCGAGGCCATTTTCGGAAAACAACCTGTCAGCGAAAGCCTCATCATCCGGCGAAGTCCAAACAGTGGCCTGCAAAGGCGGAGCATCGATACCGATCGCCTTCAGAAACGCCGCATGCTTCAGGAGTTCGGGTGTCTGTTCGCCCGTATCGTCCACCAACTTTGTATAAAACCGGTTGTTGTGGTCCCGGACATGCGCGTCAATGTTGGCGAGGTTCCCCATACACCCGATTCGTTCGGGGGCTCCGCACTGAAGCGCAAGCACATCCGTCAGGGGTTCGCGCGAGTAGACCGAATTCAGTGACACATCGGGCTGCATGTCTTGCAGCCGGCGGATAATCTGCCGGGCATAGTTCGCGTCGCGTACGATCCGACGCTTGTCGAACGTAATGATATCGTCCACGTATGGGCAGCAGCGGTAAAGTTCGCCAATGTGTTCCTGGCAGACAACGGTTATCTTCGCATCAGCGTATTTCTTGCGGACGTGCTCGAGCATGGAGGCCGCAAGGACGTTGTCGCCGATGGAGTCGGTGCGAATCCACAGCAGGTTCTTACAAGCCTTCTTTGTCCGGGTGACGGCGGGAGCATCTGCCAGGGACGGCTGCGGATTCAGTTTTTTTTCGGCGGCCAGGTCACGTTCGATGACATTCCAGACCGTTGTGCAAAACTTGTCCCATGTATGTTCCTGCTCGATGATCCTGCGATTGGCGGCCTGCAGTTCATGCAGGCGGTTATCGTCAAGGTGCTGAATCTGTTCAAGCACCTTCAGATTGTGATCCGGATTCGACAGTGACAAGTGGATGAATGTATCCCGGGGGTAACCGCATTGCGGCGTCGTTACCGGGATCAGCCCCAGCGCCATGCATTCCAGCAGCGTCGTGGGAGATGCGTCGCTGACCGACATGTTCACGAAGAAGTCGCAATGCTGCATGATGAACTCTGTTGTCGCCGCTTCCGTCCAGCGAGTATAGCCAAGCCATCTTGTGTTCGGCCTGTCTTTCAGTATTGCCAGATCATCAGCCTTGTAGCTTCCCGCAATCACGACAGGGCCGGCAACCGGGGTCAGTAGTCTGAATAATTCCGTGGTGCCCTTCTCGCGGCCACTCCTGCCCAAGACGAAGAGTCCGCGGCGTCCCGGCGGATTGAACTGCTTTTTCAACAGGGGAAATCTTGCGGCATCCACGGCGTTGTCAAGCCGAACAATCTTGTCTTTCCAGTCCGCGTATTCGGTCTGGTCGATCGTATCGATCCAGTACGGGCCACTTATCAGGAACAGTCTGTCGGCAATTGCGGCCAGGTCTTTGGCGTATCTGTTGATTTCGGGGATGCGCGAATGGAAGGGCCAGATGAGGTATTTCGCCTTTGCCGACTTTTCAAAAAGCCGACGAATGACGGTGTTCTTATCCGGCCACGGATGCCCCAGTATGACGTCGTCGGGCTGCACGTCGATGTCGGTGGTGGTGTCCGCGGCGTCGTAATACCTGACATGCGCACGTTTCTCAAGGAATCTGAAAAGCCGGTTGGTGATGGTCTGCGGGGCCCGCATTGCGTTGTCGTCATACGGATCACCCGAGTAGGCAAAGTGGATCACCGGCGGGCGACGCTTGACATTTACATGCGCCGACTTCGGCCCGGCCGTCAGCTCATCGGCGGATTCAACGTGGTGAATATAGCCGGCCATGACTTCCGGATGCGTGCCCGTAAACGGGCGTGTACAGGAATTCTTATCGCCCAACCATACGGGATACCGCTTTTCGATTTCGTGCCGGTTTTGCGGCGTCCATTTCAGAAAACATTCCGTGTACCACGTGTTACGGTCGAAGCTCCAGCGATTGGGGGCCTTGTCCAGTCGGCCGTAGTAATCGTTCTTCTGCCTGACCTGCGCGGGTGAAACATAATTGTAATGGTAGAAGGTTATACCCATCCGGCGCGTGGAAAAACCATCAAGCAAATGCATCTGCTCGGTGGTCCTGGCTGATCCGGGCCAGACCAGCGTCGGCGGACGGTGCGTTGTGAACAGCGCGCCGGGCAAATATTTGAAAACTCTTCTGGCATGATGGCCCGCCTCGAAGAACTTCTCTGAATGAATTGTATAATCGAGCCCCTTCCAGAAACTCTCGGGTATAAAGTTGACCTGGGTGATCGATGGATCGCCGGCGAGGATCTCCCTTATCTTGTGGAGATCGGTTCGCTTGTACACTTCATCGGAGTCGATAAGCCAGACGTAGTCGCCGGTGACATACGCAAGGGCCCTGTTCTGCATCTCGCATTTCTCAGGCCAGATGCCTTGTATGAGGATGATCTTGTTGTGCGGATCCGGAAAGGATTTCAGGAACTCCACCGTGCCGTCTTTGCTGCTTCCATCAGGATTGGCAGCGAACAGGCAGTTTTCGACTGCACCCTCGACAATGATGATTTGATGGGCGAAATCGTAAATCGATTTAAGGCTGAATTCAATAAACGGCAGGCCGTTCAAGACAATCATAACGAACGAGAACCTGGGCTCAGCATTGCCGGCGGAGCCAAAATCCTGCAATCCGTTCAGGTCCTGTTTCCTGTTCATGCGACCTCTCTTTCCTTCAGTGGAGCAGACGCCCGGCTGTGAAGACAACCGATTATCCAACAGCTAACGATTCCAACTGTCGACGCATCTCCACATCCGCCGGGTTCTTTTGCAGATATGCCGAAACCAGGTCCCGCATTTCACTGATCATCTGCATACTCTTGTAGAAGCGGGCAATACTCAGAACAGTCACTTTATCGCCGGGATTAATCCTGAATGCGGCCAGAAAGTTCCTGAGTGCTTCTTCCCTTCTGCCCATCTGCCAGCAAACCAGCCCTTTATAGGTATATCCAGGCGCAAACGACGGAGCGACACTCACTGTTTGTTCAAAGACGCGCAAGGCTTCGGCGAACCTGCCTTCGGCAAACAGTGCCTTTCCCCTTTCGTGCAGTTGAAGCACGTTGAGAGTTGCTTGCCTGACTTGCTGAAGCTGTTTATAAAGTTCCTGGTTGTAATACATGTGCTGTGCACTGTCAGAGGAGGCTGGCATGTCTCTCCTTATCAGCCAGTCATCCCGCTGCAGATACTTGTTGTAACATGCCTGGAAAACGTCATAATCAATGTGCTTGCGCCGGAGCCGCTCGAGAGATTCATGACGCAGTTTCCACTTCTGTTCGTATTCAGGACCCTGCAAAACCCGGTCATGGTACAGAATGGGTCTGGGGGCATAGATCTGTTTTCTCATGTCGGGTTCGATCTTGAGCAGCCGACAGCAGAGGTCCTGCCCTCCTCCACCGCGGATGATCTCATCATCCCACCCCCCTACCTTATAGAAGGCCGCCGCGTCGTAGGCACAGTTTCCCTCTTTACACGACCAGTACGGGAAAGCACGGTCACCATAGTTGTCGTGACCATCATAGGGGCCCGCCTTGGGATCCTTGGGCCAAATGGATCCTCTTGCCGCGACAATATCGTAAGTGGCGAACAGATTCAAAAAGCTCCCCACGTAATCGTCTTCAACGATGCCGTCATCATCGACGAAGATCAGAATCGGCGCCTTGGCGTATACGGCGCCAACATTGCGGGCAAGGTAGGCGCCGGTATTGCGGTTGAGCTTGACGCAGGTGTCGATAAACGGCTGCAAGTCCTTGAATTCATTGTCCCCGGCACCGTTGTTCACAAAGACAACCTCGAAGTTGCGATGACGCTGACGGGCAAGGGCTTGCAGGTTCTTCAAGGCATCCGGGTGGTATCGCCAAGCAATGATGATCACCGAGGCGGCAGGTGATTGCACATCGCGCAGATACTCAACGGATTCGAAGACTTTCTTGTGGGCGCTCACTTTTGCCGCCCAGCCTTTTTTGATCAGCGACCGACAATAATGATCGAGCTGCCGCGGATAATCGGGCGCGCACTTTCTTTCGAGACCACGGCCGGTCAATCGCCAGGTCGCATCGTCAGTTGAGCCCATACCGACCATAACCACGTCGCCGGCGAGACACTGGTTGTGCCGCGCTTCCTCACCTTCCCATATCTCTTTTCTGCCTCCAGCGACATGACTGTATGGATGATTCTGGTGTGCGATCGTTACGCACTCCGTGGCGTCAACCACTTCGTGATTCAAGAATGCGTCATAGACCAGCCAATTGTCCCATGCCGTACGGCCCAGGGCAAACGGCGGCATGTCCTGCCACAAACCTCTGGTAAAGACAAAGTAGTCAATGCCTCGAGTACCGTGCAACGTCCCATTTTCGCGAATACGCTTTCGAAGGTGCTTTTCCCATTCAGGATTGCCGAAGTCCAAGGGCTCAACAATGTCGACGTCATGGCGGCGACCGATCATCAGAAAGCTATCAAGCCGGCTGCGGACCTCATTGACCGCAGGCAGGAAATCGCTCGTCAGCAGGATGTCCGCATTCACGTACGCCAGCACTTCATTGGATGCAATTCGGCCGGCCTGTTTGAAGAGGTCGTCCACCAGCGGCGTACCCGCCGTATTGCGGCGGACATCCGGCACGTGCCGCAGGCCCAGTTCCGCGGCCAGTTCACGGGTCCCGGCTTCGGTACCGAAGAGGATGATTTCCGGTCTGGGCGTCAACCGCGTCCAGCTCATAATGGCGTTTCTCTGGATGACGCCGATGTGGCCCTCGAATCGCTTCGGGATACTGAAGAGCGTGATGGCCCGGCCGCACTGCCGTCCTACGCTCTCCGTCCTCGCAGAATCTGCCTGAATACCTTTCCACGCCGTACGTCTTCGCTGCTCCGAATGGTAATGCGCCACCGCTTGTGGGCATGCAGGTGCATCGACGCGGACAAAACATGCTTTGCAATAGGGTTCAATATCGATGCGCTCCAGGTTTTCACGCCATTGGTGGTCGAGCGGTACGCTGATCTCATCGAGGTCGATATTCTGGCGAATGGACTGGCCGAAGATGACACAGCAAGGGTAAATCCGATCCTGTACGATTTTGCGATAGTGATGAAATTTGCAGTTTCTGTAGACATCCTGCTTGCCGAGATTGTTCCGGGCGTAGACGTCCTCCATGCGCTCGTAATCTTTGTTGACGCCACACTTGACGTTATACAGATTCATGGCGTTGATTCGGTCGACCACAGCATCGTTCTTTCCCGGGTACAGGCTCAAGGAGACCGCGCCAAAGACACCGATGCAGTCCACATACTCCTCAAGCCTGAACCCGTTGGTTGACATCTCGTACCGCCGGGCGGGAAACCACGTCTTCAGCTTTCGGCAGATCTCACGAAATTGCGGGTGCAGGGTCGGCTCGCCGCCGGAAATCTTGATCACTTCGAATTCGTAAGGCCTGATGAGAAGGCTCATTCGCTCGATCTGGTCAAGGGACATTGTCCGCTTGTTCTTCTGATACGGAGTACCCTGTGAGCACAGGGCGCACTGCAGGTTACAGTAATCTGTAATCGCCAGCTCGAGCTTCTTGATCTGGCGTATTAACTGGGAAACACGCGGACGGTCCGGCATGGTTTCATGAGCCACAGGTGGGTACTCCTCTCTGCGCGGGGGAAATGGCCGCAAGTGCGTATTCAGCCTGCTCCAGGCCGGTCGGCGTACCGATTTCCCGCAATGGTGCGGCAGCCGGGTAACCGCGGAGGCTCCTGCCGGCAAGTTGTCCAAACAGATTGTGTTCAGGTGACGCGGACCTTTTGGACGTAATGCAGCCTGGGGCCTGGCGTTCAAAGCCTAAGCCGCCGCACAGAATAGTTATATTGCTATCATCCATGATCATGTCACGTGAGTTTCGAACGGCTGTTGTCGCCGCTGTCAGGCGATCACATCGCGGCCGCCCGTTCATGGTCGGCTCGTCTAAATGTAAGCGTCACACGACCTTTGAAATGCCTCCATGCCATCGGCCAAAAAACTGATGGAGTTTCGGTAATACGGATTGTCGAAGTCCGTGACAACTCCCTGACTGATGAGTTGAGCCACTTCGGCAATCCCGTCTTCAATTGTCCGGTCAGGTTCAAAAGCGAGTCGTTCTTTAATTTTGGCAAAACTGACGCGGCAGCCGGCCGGATCGTCATCTTTATGGACCGTCTCGATGATCGCCTCCGGCGCATGGCTCTGGCGAATTAACTGGACGATCTGCTCCCTGCGGAAGTTCTGGTCGGTCGAACCCACGTTGTACACCTCGCTTTCTACCGCCTCGGCAGGCCGCTCCAGCACAAACTTAATGGCCGATGCAGCGTCCGCGACGTGAATATACGGTTGCCAGGTCTGTTCACCAAAGACCACCAGATGCCCCCGCGTCAACATCTTCATCGTAAATTGATTTACCGTAAGATCAAACCGCATGCACGGGGATACACCGTACAGGCTGGCAAACCGCAGCACCGTCGCACACAGATCCCGAGTCGCTGCAGGATCCAGCACCGCCTGCTCCACGGCGGCCATGGCCTCGGCATACGGAGAAGCAGGCCTCAATTCAGATCGCTCGTCCACGTAGTACGCGGTGTTCTTCATTTCGGCGTAGTTGCTGCACGTCGAGGCAAACACAAAACGAAACACGCCGCTGCTGCGACATGCTTCCAACAGGTTGAGCGAAGCATCATTGACCGTCTGGGCCAGGGTGGGACGCCATGTGCAGGGGATTTCGCTGTCAAGAGCGGCCAGGTGCACCACCGCATCCACGTCCGCCAGGAGGTCTTCGATCATCTTTCGATCGTGTACATCACCCCTGACAAAATCAAAGCCCGGCTCCGACCAGACGCCCAAAAGCCCCGCGCCCCCGTACAGCAGATCGTCCAATACGCACACGCGGTAACCGTCGGCCAGAAGCAGCCGGGTCAGCACCGAGCCCAGGAAGCCGGCGCCGCCGGTCACCAGCACCTTGTCATTTCTGCTTGCATCCATAGCCCCTCCGTTCAGGCGTTATGTGTCCCGGTCGCTGCGCACGTTTCATCCGTCAGAAGTCCATTCTGTGTGTCACCAAGTCCCAGACCAATGTAGCGGATCTTCGAGAAACTTATACCACGCAGAACGCGCCAGCTGTCCAGCAGAACCGCCTCGGAATGTACGTTTGATTCAATCCTGCTCCAGTCCAGGCGGCGATACTCCGGCCAGCTTGTCATCAGGGCAATCGCGTCGGCCCCAGCGGCGGCCGCATACACATCGTCGGCGTACACAACCTGATCCCCAAGCGCCTCCCGGGCGGCGTGCAGCGCCTTCGGATCGTGAACAGCCACCTGATAACCCGCGGCCCCCAGCCGCCTCGCCAGCATGATCGACTGCGATTCCTCCACGATGTGCGTCCCGGGTTTGTAAGACAACCCCAGGAGTGCTATCCGGCCGCCATCCGTGACATGATTAACAAGCAGCGCAAACAGCCGATCGACAACCGCATGATTGACCGCCACTACCCGAGGACTGAGCCGGGCCTCTACGCCTGCCGCATGTGCAAACACCTGAAAGGCAATGTTGTCCCGCGGAAAACAGGGCCCGCCAAAGCCGAGGCCGCCTTTGAGATACTTGCCTCCAATCCTGCTGTCGCTGCCGATTGCATCGGTAATCACATCAATATCCGCCCCGTCGACGCGCTCGCAGATCGACGCCAGCTCATTGGCGAAACTGATCTTCATTGTCACGTAGCAGTTCAGACTCAGCTTCGTAATCTCCGCGTTCACCAGCGACATACACGCAATATACGGCTTGCTCAGGCAAGTCGCCTCGTACAGCCCGCGCACAATGCCGGCACTGCGTTCGTCGGAAGCCCCGATGAGCACCATATCGGGATTGAGGAAATCGCGGATCACCGAACCGAGGGCGATGAACTCCGGGTTATAAACCAGCCCGAAATCACGGCCGCAATCCATGCCGCTGAGGCTTTCAAGCAGCGGAATGAAGCTCTGCAGGCACGATCCCGGCATCACGGTCGAAACCACGTCCACGACATGGAACGTTTCTTTTCGCGCAATCACCGGTCCAATCGAGGTCAAGACATCCTCAACACAGGCATTGTCGAAACGCCCGTCCGGGCCGCTGGGCGTGGGCACGATCACCAGTGTCACGTCGGAGTTCAGTACCGCTTCCTCAATGCTGCCGGCGGCAGTAAAACGATGCCCGCAGCGGCCCAACAGTTCCTCCAGGTCCGGCTCATCAAGGGGACATTTCCCGCGCTGGAGTTCAAGAACGTGCCGGCGATTACTGTCGACGCCGATTACGTTGTGCCCGCGTGATGCAAAACAGGCCGCCGAACACAACCCCAGCTTGCCAAGACCAATAACCGAAATATCCATGGTTTCCTGCTCCCTTCAGCAAGACGCCTTCAAACGTCTAACGGTCAGTATAGACGCCCAGGGCCTTGAGCCCTTTGCGGATGGCCTTGAGTTTCTCCGAAACCTCCTGTCGTTCCACTGCGATGGTAAGACTGATGTCGCTGTACAGTTGCCGAATCCGGCCGCGCTGCTCTGCATACTGCGCCTCGTTGAGCACGCCGGTTTTTGCGATCGCCATCGCCAATTGGTGCGATTCCTCTGCCAGGGCCAGCGCACCGTCCATGTCATACCTGCGAAGCCGCTCCAGATGCCGCATGAGGATGTTCTCCAGATAATCCACCATGCCGGCAATATCCCGCTGCTGCTGATCCTGCATTTGCGCCGTCGTCATACATGAACCTCCTGATGGGTTGTTTGTGCCAGTGAATGTTCCACTTCTTCGAGCAGATCCGCCGCCTCGCTGTTGGCCGGGTCGAGAATCAGGATATCCTTCAGCAGCCGCCGCGCCGTCGTTAACCGGCGATCCTTCATATGCAGCGTCGCCAGGCAGAACATCACCGAGATATCCCCCGGATGCGTTTCAAGATAAACCTCCAGACATTCGATCACACGGGCAAAGCTACCCGTTTGACACGACAACTGGAACAGGCCCAGGAGAGCGGTGAGATTATTCTTGTCCAGGTCCAGGCTCTTCAGGTACAAATCGAATGCTTCCTGGCAGGCTTGCTGCTGCTGACGAATTATTGCCAGCCCGCAGTACGCCTTGCTGCACGTCGGATCCAATCGACATGCAACGCGAAAAGCCGCTTCCGCATTGGCAAGATTGCCCTTCTGCAGTTCGACAACCCCGCTGCCGACATAAGGCCCCGCCTCGTCGGGCGCCAGAACAGCCGCCCGATCGTAGCATTTCTGAGCCTCCTCATATTCCCCCACCATGGCATGACAGTCGCCCAGTTCCTTCATGACGTCATAATGCTGCGTCCAGCCGTTGTCTGGAATCTTTGTACCCTTGATGGTGTCCATGTTCTCCTCATCTGAAGGGCGGCCTGCCTGATCGCGGTGCAGCTTCAATGCCCGGCGCTTCTCATCGTCGAACGCCGCCCCATAGTCCTGCTTCGTATACATATCCCACGGGAAACAGTCGCTTCCGAGTATCTCCAGACATTGCCTGTAATACCGTATGGCCGACTGGTAATTCTCCTTCTGCTTGTGTGATCGCGCGGCGATCAGAAGCGTCGCCGGCGTAGCGCGTATCTCGTTGACGCGGCCGATTATTTGAAGCGCCTCATCATGACGCTGGGCATGATACAGCGCATAAGCGCTGCGCGTCTGCATCCAAAGGTCATTGCCGTAATGTTCACGTGTATGTGCGTACACCTTGACCGCCGTTGCCCAGTCACCCTGCTTTTCCAGTTCCATCCCCGTCGTGACGAGGTTCTCAAATTGGAAAGGCCACTCCTCCTGCTGCGGCTTTCGAACCGTGATTCCGGCCGCTTCCAGCGATTGCCGCAGCGGAAGATGCTTGTATGAGCGTCGCGCTTGAAGAAAGTCCGCGCGATGCGCGATCGCTCCCCAGCACCCGGGCCGCGCACGTACAAGTTCCAGCGCTTCTCGCCGGGCGGGGTTGCCGATCAGAGGGTTCACTGATTTCTCAATCCAGGCGACCTCATCCTTTTCCACTGTGTACCCGCTGGGAACGGCCGCCACGAAATCGCCTTCGCAGTGCGCCAGTGCGGCATCAAATCGTTCTTCCGGGGTACAACCGGGACTGACCACCACCGGCACGATGTTCGGCACAGCCGTGTTGAGGTGGCGCAAATCGCTCTCTGCAAGCGGCAGATAGATTTGATACGGAAAGAAAGTATGTGCCCAGATCGTACGCAGGGACTGCTCGAGCTGCCAAAGCGGTCCTTCGGCAAGCAGTATGATCGACAGATCCGCCATCTTTGGCCACGGTTTGGCAGGGCGCGTGCTGCGGATGGTCAGCAGGTTGTAAATGTACCGATATTCGTCCTTGCGCTTCTGCACCGAAATCCGGTCGCAATCGCCGATCGGCGCGTAGAACTCGCCCGTAACCGTATGTACATGCTTGAAGTCCGTGAAGAACGACAGCCGCCGCGTGAGATCAAAATCTATCAATACGTTAAGGTTCTCATTGCAGGGCCCGACCCTGTCGAGCAAGTCGCGGCGATGCATCAGGCTCACGTGCAGAATATGATTGAATTGCAAGAGCGCCATGCGGTCAAAGTCGCGGCTGATCTCCACGTTCTTCGCCAGCACCAGTCGCGCTCCATCTGGCATGATGCGGTGGTGCACCTTGTACAGATCGGAATAGGCCGCCCCGTACTCGTCCTGCCCCTCCAGGGCATCCAGCAGGGTCGCCACGTGATGCGGATACAGAATGTCATCGTCTCCAAGATAACACACGTACTGTCCGCGGGCGTGCTCCAGCGCCTCGTTGAACGAATACGGAAGTCCGCGATTCTGATCACGATTGATGAAGATCAAGCGCGGATCATTGTATTCGGCCTTCAGGTCACCTACCGGCGTGCCCCCGTCCCGCACCACAATCGCCTCGACATTTCGGTGCGTCTGGCGCAGAATACTCTCGACCGCCTGCCGCACATACTGCGGGCGGTTATACGTCGACAACAGCACACTCACAAGCGGACCGGCTTTTCTGTTCATTTCAGCCACGCCTCATGTTCCCGACGGATCTGTCCAGGCCATCCGCAAAGTTGGAAATGGCCGCCGCACTCCGGCCCGACCTCATACGAAAGGGACACTCCTGGCCTCCGCAGCAGTCTTGGCGGCCCCATTGCGAGTCGGGACTTCTGTAATCTTGAGTCCGCCGCCTGTAAAACCGTCATTAACCTGCGGCAAGACAGCTTCGGCAGGCTGCAACTCGCCAAATACGTCACCGCTGATCGGTGTTCGTTCGTCGGCGCCGGTGTTCTGCGCATTCTCCGCAAACGCCTTCCAGTCGCGGAGGATATCCGCTGACATCTGATTGATTGAACTGACACGATCAAACAGGTGTCGAGCCGCATTAGGCGTGGAGGAAGCAGTCTTAAGCGGCTCCGGCCGCGCAATTCCAGGAAGCTCGGGCGCGCCAGAGTGGAACGGAGTTTCTGCAGTTCCAATTTCGTGGAAACTCAAGGGCAGCGGCTCCACTGAACGTGCTGTCTTGAACGTATCCGATGCGCAAGCGGGCCTCTCCGGCTGCGTGGGGAAATGGCCCATCTCAAACGACGACTGTCCGCTTGTCGTCGAAAACGACTGTGCCTTTGGCAAAGTCACAGCGTCTTTTCTCGCAATCTCTTTTTCCAACCTGAAGAACAGATCGTTGAGCTTTTTGAACCGCACCGACTCACTGTATCGCTCTTCGATGATCTGTCGATATCGCCGCGGCTCATAGCGTTCTGACAGAATCTGGTTGCAGAAATCCTCAGAAATCCTGAAAAGAAATTCATCATTGAACATTTCACGCGCGCCGGGGAAGGTATGCACCACCGGCTTCAGCCCACAGCTCATACCTTTGAGCACCCCAGGCAACCCCCCGCCATCTATTGCGGCGGTCACCACGTAGTGCTTGTCCCGCAGCCATCCGGCCTCATTACGTATCCCGCTGTCAAAAAACACCACGCCTGAAAGCTCCAATTCGTCCACCATATGTCGAACGTAATCTTCAGCCGCGGCATCTGCGAATCTGCCTGTGAAGTAAAGCCTGTAGTCAGGATCGATGTAATGCAGTTTCTGCATGCACTGCAGCAGCATCATCGGGTTGTTTCTGAGCGACAGATCGTCCAGACACGCTATCCGTTTGCCGCGCGTCCTGTCCGTAATGCCGAACCGCCTGGTATCGACCCCCCTGCCCAGGGTCACCACCCTGGCCTGCCTGTCCAGATCACCGCACCATTCGAGCAGCCTCTGGCGCACAGTCGGATTGTCCGTCACGACCACTGCATCAACGTTGCGCCAGCAGATATTGGCGGCCGCATCGCCATAGACATCGCTGTCCTCCAGACAGACTATGATCTTGCAGGCGGTGGGCAAATAGGAGACATCCACCATTGTGTCCCAGCACCCGTCAAACAGCGCTATATCGCACTGCTGAAGCCGCGACTGCATCTCATCGCGTCCCGCCCCGGTGTGCAACGACGCCGGAAAACGCTGCCCGACAAATTCAAAGAGGCCCTGCGTATGTTCATTCTTTGCCGAGGCAAAAACCGCAACCTTCGGGCGGCGACTGCGAATCACCTCGATCATCGGCTTGAGAATCTCCTGCGAAGGCACAATCTCCAGCGAACGAATCAACAGTTCTATCGCATGGCCGTACATATCGTGGAGCAGACACACGTTGGCGCCGCGATTAAGCTGGTCAGGATTCAGGATTTCCTGTCGCTCCATTTCATCAAAAAGCTTCATTGCCGGTCCGGGGTAACCCGCCGCCAGGTAGGCTTCGCACAGGTTCCAGTTCACCTCTCCGGACTCGTGAGCGGGACAACAGGCCTTCGCCCGCTCCAGGTGATCGATCGCCTCTTCATTGGCCCCCATGCAGAACAGGATGACGCCCACGTCATTGAGCGCCTGGTGATCTTTGGGGAACCGCCGCAGGTGCTCTCGAATATGCTCAAGTGCCTCTGCATACCGGCCTTCTTCGGCCAGCTTGAGACCCATTTCGTGGATTTGTGAACGGGCATCCGCCATCCCTGTGCTCCCTTTCAATGTCAACAGTACATTGTTACGGTTTGCGCATCAGGAGTGCAAATACCGTGCCCGGTTCATAAAATGGCCCGATTGGCCCCATGAAACCCGAATATCCCCCACCGCCGCTTGTATAGATACTGAACACCCCCCTTTGGGGGGATTTCACACCATACAGGCCTGTCTTGTGCCGCTGCGTAACGGATTCCGCTCAAGATCCGCCAGCAATCGTCCAATCTGCTCCAGTTGCGCCCGCAACGAGTACCGCTGCTCGACGAACGCACGGTACCTGCCCGGCGAATATTCGGGCGATCTGACGATCCGGCAGAAATCCTCGGCAGTGTTAAACAGCACTTCCTCAGGATAAATCCCGTCCGCCCCGGGGAAATTGTGCACTAAAGGCTTCAGGCCGGCCGCCATTGCCTCCAGAGTTGCCATGTTTTGGCTCTCGATGACGCTTGTAAGTGCGATGTAGTGCTTATCCGCCAGCCATTGCTCCAGATTTACCTGCCAACCATCTACAACAACGTTGTTCTGCAGCCCAAGTGCCGCGATCATATGTCGCACATACTGCTCGACCTCCAGATCCTGCGTCTTTCCTGCGAAAAACAACCGATAGTCGGGGGCCTTTGCACAGAGTTCCTTCATGCACTGCAGAACGAACATCGGGTTCTTGACAAACCGCATGTTGCCGACAAATGCAATATTCTTGCCGGGCTTGCGGCGGACGAAGCGTATCTTATCCAAATTAACACCATTTGGAATCGTTACCACCCGAGTGAGCGACCGCAGCCCCGGAACCTGCTTCTCCAACACTTCATCCACACAACGGTTGCCGACAGTGACAAGTACATCCACGTTTGCCCAGTTAACTCGGCAGGGCCAGCCGGCATAGGCCTCGTATCGATGAAGCCGTACCACATTCCGGCACACATGAGGCAGTTTCGATCCGATTTCCGCCAGGTTCGTGCACCATTCAAACCACGAAATATCGCTCCAGGCCATGAGTTGGCGTACCTGATCTACCTGGTCGCCATCAAACATGCGCACTTCAAAACGTTCACTGACAAAATCGCGGATATCCCTGAGAAAAGTATCTCCATCGCCTCCGCAGAAGAAGGCAATCCGCGCGCGTCGCCGCCGCATCCCCTCCAACATCTCGTCAAGATGCAGACTCGGCAGCCATCGCCTGGCCCGCACAAGCAGTTCAGTGGCGGCCTCTGTATCACCCCGCTCCAGCAGCATGGAGACCGACTCATTTACCTTACCTTCGTCGACAATGCCGCCGCTGCACATCTCCTCAAACAGATCAATGGCTTCCGCCGGCCTTTCCGCGGCCGTGAGAGCGCAAAACAGGTTATAGTCAACACAGGCGGGGTCGTACTCAAGATCTCGCGCCTGCTCAAGACATGCGATGGCCTCCGTGCAGCGCCCCAATGTGAACAGCGCAACCCCGGCATCATTCCATGCCCTGCCGTCGTCCGGATTGGC
Source organism: Anaerohalosphaeraceae bacterium (assembly GCA_035450485.1). Lineage (GTDB taxonomy): Bacteria > Planctomycetota > Phycisphaerae > Sedimentisphaerales > Anaerohalosphaeraceae > JACZKQ01. The sequence continues at coordinate 55,301 of DAOTMV010000005.1, forward strand.
CTCCAGGTATTGTTGAAAATCGCAATATGCCTGGTCCCAATCGCCCCGGCGCGCCGCCTCCAGGCCCTGTTCATACAGATTCATACTTTTTCCATCCGAATGTCGCAAGCATCCTCCCGCCGCCCCTCGTCCCCATGTGCACCCACACGAATCACGATATAAAATCAAGGAATGAAAGCGAAAACATCCTGGCCGCCACCGACAGCGACATTTCATACAGCAGTTGATGCCGCGCCAGATCGACTGCCACCTTTGTGATATCAGCGTCCTGCAGCCGCGCGATCTCCTCGTCGGCGCTGACCTGCGTGTCCTTAAGCCCCTCCCCCAGGCTTGTCAAGGTGCCGATGCGCCCGCCGATGATGGGAAAGGCTTGGACCAGTTTCTGATCCACGGCGGCAAGGCTGTCCAGTGCCGCCGTCAGCATCTCCTTGACAGTCTCGTCCGGTAGGTTGTTTTCGTTGCGCAGCACATCCCGCACATTTATGAAGATATTGAAAATGTCATACGTGCCTTCCACGCGGATCGGTTCCGTACCGGTCGAAGTGATCTTCGTGGCGTCGATATATATCACTTCGCCCGTTTTGGCATGGGTCACAGGCAGATTGTCGTCCGGCGGCGTCGAGCCGGTCATCGTCACGGTGGTGATGCCGCCATCTATGCTCAGCGTATACGCCCCCGGACCGCCTCCGACAGTCAGCATCACGTCGCCGCGTACACTGGAGGTCCCGCGGCCGATCGCCGCACCAGTGGACCCGAAGAAGACGTATTCCCGCGGCCCGGTGGGCTTGAAGAGGTCCTCGCCGTTCAGCACCGACGACATCTGAACACCGGGAGCAACGTCCACCTTTCGCTCCTCGCAGCTTCCCTGGTAGATGACGCGCGTGATTTCGCCGGCACTGTTGCGTTCGGTCGCATAAGGCACCACCTCGGTGTTTGCGCCGCCGAACAGGCTGTAGCCCAACCGCGTGGTGTTAACCAGGGAGACGATCTGCTCCAGGGCGTTGTTGATGTCCGTCGCCAGCGTGTTGCGCCCTCCTTCGTTGCCGATACCGGACATGACCGACGTCAACGACGCCCTCGCTCGAATCAATTCATCGCTGATCGATTGAATCACCGACGAACTCAGCTCCAGTACGCTGATCGCCTCGTTGATGGCGCCGATATACTGCTCCTTGGACCGGCTGTCCGCTTTCAGGTCGAGGATACGGCTGCCATAGGTCGGATTGTCCGACATCCGGTTAAGCTCCTGGCCCGTGGCCACCTGATCCTGCAAGCGGCCCAGCGCCTGCGAATGGGTGGCCATCGCCCACGTCGCGTTCGTATAGATCGCCTGAAGAGAATAGCTCATGCCGACTCCTGTCCTGCACTGCCTTACATCATCGTCATCAGCGTTTCCTGCGTGCGCGCGACGGTGTTCAGAAATCGCGCCATGGATTGGAACATCCGCTCGAAAACGAGCATCCGTGTCGCTTCCTGGTTAAGGTCCACCCCGCTGACCGCATCTCGCTGGTCCCGCAGATTGCGCCAAACCCCTTCCGCGTCACCAAGTTTGACCTCGTTGATCGAGATCTGGTTCGCAATGTCCGTTGCAAGGGCACGATAATAACCCTTCGGTGTCATATTCCCAAGTTCGCTGAAGGCCTGGTCGCCCAGCCGCGCCATGGCCAGAACGATGGAGTCCGTCCGGGACACCGAACCTCGCGTCGCAATACGTCGGCCGGAGTTTCGTATATCCTCGCAGATGTCGATGGAGGCCGCACCTGCGCCTTCGAAAAACGTGTTGATGCCGGCCGCCGCCAATACACCCGATGTATCGGTATTGCTAAGCGCCTCGATCCGGAACAACTCGCCGTCGTTCAGGTACCCCGCGCTCGAACCGTTAGCGTCTAATGAAATCCTGATACCCTCTTCGATTGACAAGAGCGTGCCGGGTTCGTAGCCTTCGCCGACGTTCAATATCGCGACAACCTCGCCCGCTGAATTCGTCACCTCCAGGGCCATGCTGCCGCTGCCGATCGTCAGGCCGGTCTGTCCCGGCGGGCTTGTCTTCACCGTGCAGGTATAGATTTCGTTGGCCATCCCCGTGTAGGTGCCGCTGACCTTGATCACGGGCGGTGCGTTTCCTCCAAAACCCGCCAACGTGTTGTCCGGCCCGGCCGGCGGGATATCCTCCAGCGCCCCGCCGAGGAAATCGAAGGTATAGCCGGCATCCGCCTGAATGTGCAGTTTGCCGCCGCTGATCGTCGTGCCCGCTGCATTGATGCCGGTCAACCCGCCGAGCCAGGCGGCAATGTCGCTCATGGTGTGCACAGCAGCGTTTACCGTGAAACTCTCGCGCCTTACATTGCCGCTGGCATCGGTGATCCGAATGTACAGAGTGCCGTCAGTGATAGGCGGATTGAACTCGCTCAGGTTCTCCGACGGAAGCACCCAGCCCGTCAGGCCCGTAAACGATCCGTGCTCCCCGACGCCCTGAACATGGAGCCGGTTCACCTGCGTGATAATCGATTGAGCCAGTGTATCCAGCTTGGCGTCCACGTCTCTGATGACGCTGTTGTGCAGATTCAGCAGGCCACCCAATGTCCCGCCGGTTAACGAGGCGCTGCGGTTTTCGTTGCCCGCCGGCCCAACTCCCAGATCGTAGGTGTTACCGTTTTCGATCAGCCCCAGTTTCAGTTCAGTCACATGGCCGCCGAGGATAAGCGCCGTATCGCCAACCGCAATATCGACCACGTTGAAGTCTTTGTTTTCGATTCGGATTCCGACCAGTTCCCCCAGCCGTGTGATAAGTCCCGCCCGCTGATCCAGCAGATTATTGGGGGCGTTGCCGCGGACCGTCAACGCATGTATCTCACGATTCATGATCGCAATCTGCTCGGCCAGCAGATTGATCTCCTCGACCGTCTCATTGGCTTCCGTATAGACACGCTCATCGAGCGCCCTCAGGTTCGCGCTCATATTGCGCAGTTGAAACGTCAGCGACTCGGCCCCCGCAATCGCCATACTCTGAAGACTCGTATCCGACGGCTGGCTAGACAGGTCATGCAAGGCGTTGAAAAAGGTATCCATCGCCGAACTCAAAGCCGACGTAGTCAACTCCGCAAACGTGCTTTCCATCGTCCGCAGGGCCTCCAGTTCGCGACCGATCTGCGAAATGGTTGACTGCTGCCGAATGATCTCCTCGTCCAGCAGATGGTCCACGTAGCGGCGAATCCGCGCCACGTCCACGCCGGAGCCAACGAGGATACCGCCCGTGTAGATCTCGTTCTCCGGCCGGAGATCCACTTCCTGACGATGAAAGCCTTCCGTGGCCGCGTTGGCGATGTTATTGCCGATCACGTCCAGCGCCGTCTGTGACGCTCGAAGGCCGCTGATGCCTATGTCATAGCTGCCCATGATCGACTCAAAGCCTCAGGTTCACCATATCGTTTTGCGTTTGCCACGTCTCGCTGCCGCGCGCCGTGTACGTCACCGTTTCACCCCGCCCCAACATGCCCTTGAGCAGCATCTTGTTGAGACGGCTGCACTCCCGCAGGAGAATCATTGTGCAGGTGTGCTCCATGCGCAGCGTCTCCACCAGCTTCTTCAATTCCGTTTGCCTGGTCCGTATCTGTTCGCGCAGCGGTCCATCGGTCATTTCGCAAAGCGCCGACAGGTTGATTGGCCTCCGCCCGTCTGTAAATCCCGCGATAAGGTCGCAAATCCGCTGCCGCCGCATCTCCACCTGCCGATAATGCCGGCCTTCCTCTCCCACCGCATCCAGCAGTTCCTGCAAAGCCGCCTCCTCCCGCTTGATGATGGCCGCTCGCAAGGCATTGAGCTGCTCCAGTGTCCGCTGAATATGGGCGGCGTCCTCATCGAGAACACCAAGCAGTTGCTTAATGTAATCTTCCAATGCATCCGCCGTGTGCATTCGCTCAAGCCCTCTCATTCAGTGTCGATCCGGGCGAGTCCTGCGGCATCGATTTGTAAATGTGTTCCCACAATCCAAACCCGCCGTTTTGCGCAATTGCATCGCCGAGGAAGGACCAGAACATGCTCTTTACCTGTTCCGTCGATGTGTCCTGCTCTTCATCATCGGCTGCAAATTCCTCGATCGTCTCCCGCATCCGTTCCAGGATCTGCCGCACGAAGACCCCTTCGAAGTCCTTGGCCACCTGTTTTCGGCGCTGGTCCTCGTTGTTGCCGCCGTACGTCTCCGGCCGCACGGCTTGACATGCCAGGGACAGTTCCGCAATATCCATAATCCGCTCGCTTTTTAAACTTGCACTACATCATCTCAATCCTGGCCTGCAGGGCCCCGGCAACCCGCAGCGCATTGAAGATCGCCACGAGGTCCCGCGGCGTCGCACCGATGGCGTTGAGTGCATTGGCCAGTTCCGTTACCGTCACCACCTTGGGCACCCGGATCAGGGCACCCTCATCTTCCTCCACGCTCACCGCACTCGTATCGACAACGGCCGTCGTTGCGCCGTCGGTAAACGGCGTCGTCGGCTGCGAAACGTATGATTGCTCCTTGACCTTCACCACCAGATTGCCTTGTGCGATTGCCGCCTCCGAAATGCCCACATTGCCGCCGATGACAATCGTGCCCGTCCGCTCGCTGATTACGACAATCGCAGGGGCATCCACCTCGATCTCCAACTGCGTAATCTTGTCGACAAAATTCACCTCGTCCAGGCGGCTGACATTCTGCGGCACACGGACGCGCACCGTGCCCGGATTCTGCGCAAACGCACTCTGCGGATACAGTTGGTCAATCGCCTGACGAATCCGCTCGGCGGTTGAAAAGTCCGGGTTGAGCAGCTTCAGCGTCACGTAGCGCTGTCCGCCGATCTCCTCGACAAACTCGCCCACCTCGCGCTTTTCCACGTAGGCTCCCCGCGGCACCCGTCCCACCGTCGGATGGTTTTTGGTGACCCTGGTACCGGTGTTTCCCTCCGTCGTCCATGAAATCGTTGAAATGGACGACACCCGCGCCACCGCATAGACCTCGCCGTCGAAGCCCTTCAGTTCCGTCGCCAGCAGCATGCCGCCCTGCAGGCTCTTACAGTCCCCCAACGTCCCCACTGTGATATCGATAAGTGACCCCTCCAGATCCCACGGCCCCAACTCCGCCGTCACCCAGACCAGCGCCGCACTGCCGGATGCGAGATCGGTCGGCGACAGGGTGATTCCCTCGCGTCGGACAAGGCTCGCAATAGCCTGACCGCTGATCCTGGAGCTGTCGCCGGTGCCGTTAAGACCCACCACCAGCCCCACACCCGAAAGCGAGTTGCCCCGGATACCCTGGACCTCGACGATGTCCTTGATCCGGGCCGCGGTTGCAATGCCCGACAGGACACAAAGCACAAGTGCAATATAATGGGTTCTCATGGCGCCGATTCCCGTTCGCTTCGTTCCGCCTCAGGATAGATAATTCTCAGAACGGCCACAGCTTGTCCAGAATCTTGCCCAACCATCCGGGATTGTTGTAATTACCCGACACGCCGTCGCTGATCGCCACCAGATTAAAATTGGCCACCTGCTCGCTGCGCACGGTGTTCTCGAAGGTCACGTCGCTGGGCCGGACGATCCCGCTGACCTGCAGCGTCTGCTTGTCGCCGGAAATCTCCCGCACCCGCGTCCCTAATACCACCAGATTTCCATTGGGGTGGATATCCTGAACTACCACCGTGATACGGTCCTCGATGGTCCGCTCATCCTTGTAGTCCGCCCGGCCCTCCAGCGACTTGCTCGAACCGGTCTTCAGTCTGACGCTCGGTACGCTCGGAAGGATGTGCTCCACCTTGAGGTCCGAACTGCCCAACTCGATCAAACGGCTGCTCTGACGCTCCAGATCTCGCTCCACCTTGTTGTCAACCTTGTGATCTTCGACGATGATGATCGTCAGCACGTCGCCGATTCGATAGGCCTTGTCGTCACTGTAAAAGGGTTTGCTGTTCTGGCTCCGTTTGGCGTAAATCGAACCGGCCCGGCAGTCATCGCCGAACAGCGCGAGCACGCAGACTCCCACAAGCAGCAAGCCACCGATACGTATTCCTGTCTTCATCTGTCTTCCTTTCATATCACTGGGCTGACAGTGCCGTCGTTCCCAACGCGCGTCACAATAATCTTGGCGTCCTTGCCGCTGTTGACCCTCACCCGGATCATGTCGCCCGGCTTCCCTTCGTCCAGCGCTTCACCGATGGATGAGACCAACAGGAGCGGCGTTTCATATTTCACCACCACCGCCCGCCTCCGCTGGATCACCGTTGGCGGCAGTTTCGGCCCAACCATTCCTTCGCGAATCACACTGTTCTTTCGGATCGCCCGACGGGCCACCATGCCATAGGGCGACGGCTGCTCTTGCGGCACATGAGACGTCTCCACGGTGACGACGGCGACGTTCTCCTTGCTGATCACATCTCCTTCAGCGATATCCTCCTTCGCGGTGTAACGCTGCTCCTTGTACCGCAGGCTGAACACAACTTCGCACCCTGTCAGCACCTCGCCGCCCGCCACGACCTCCACCCAAACCCGCGGCCTGGATGGGATACTGTATGGATGCTCTTTGGCGATCAGTCGAACTTCTCCTGTCGTCTTCTGCATGACCCAGGGTTTCGGCCGGCTGATCGCAACGATTCCGTCGACCGGCTTATCCTTAAGCTGCTCCTCCAGGAATGCCTGCGCAACCGCCAGAAACCGCTCCGACGTGATGACGTCTTCGTTCCGCCGCACTGTGATTGTTTCCGCACCGCTGATCATCACCTTTTCCGTGTCGATACCCGCAGATGCCAGCACGGAAAGTATTGTCGCACGATTGATGACCATTTGCTGACCCGCCATGGCGAACTTGCCTAACGCCACGGGTGCGGCCTGCTTCACCGCCGCCTCATCGCCACGAATAATCCCGACCGCCCCCAAAACGATCTGCTCGCCCTCGACTACGGCCTCGCGTGGAAGGTATACCCTCAGCGCGCCCATGGAACCCTTGTCCGCCGCCGAGCCGCCGCCGATGCACGCCGCCACAAGGGCCGCCGCCATCACAAGCTGCCTGCTTGATATCATTGTTTCACCGCGCATCAAACCGCCTTACCGTATCAACTGGCTCAATTCCCGAAGCATGTTATCGCCCACGCGAATGCACCGGGAATTGATTTCGTAACCTCGCTGTGCCGTGATCATGTTCACCAGTTCGCTGACCATCTGCACGTTGGACTTCTCAAGGTACTTGCTGAGAATGGTCCCGAAGCCTTGTTCCCCCGGCGTGCCGGCAATCGCCGCGCCGCTGGCCTCGGTCTCCCTGTACAGGTTGTCGCCCTCCGAACTCAGGCCGGCCGCATTCGGAAAACGATACAGTTCAATAGTGCCCACAACCTGATTGCCGGACGGCGTCGCAACGTTCACCGTTCCGTCCAGCGCCACGTCCACCGTTGTTGCATCCTGCGGAATCGTAATCGTCGGGCTGACGACGTAACCGCCAGCCGTGACAAGCCGGCCGTTGGCATCCTTCATCAGCGCGCCGTCACGGGTGTAGCGCAATTCGCCGTTCGGCAGCGTCACCTGGAAGAAGCCGTCGCCCTGGATCGCCAGATCGAAATCGTTGCCTGTACTCTGCAGCTCACCCACGGTGAAAATCTTGTTCGTCGATGCCATTCGCACACCGCTGCCGATCTCCAGGCCCGCAGGCGCCGTCACGCCCGAGGCCACTTCGCGCCCCGCCTCGCGAATCTTCAGGTACAGCAGGTCCTGGAAGTTCACACTCGACCGTTTGAAGCCGTTGGTGTTGATGTTGGCCAGGTTGTTGGCAATGGAATCGACCATGGTTTGCTGGGCGTCCATGCCTGTAGCGGCCGTCGAAAATGCTCTCAACATCGTGTGTCTCCTGAACGTTACCCGTTGGCGACAGAGAGGATCGTCCGGCTGTTTTCCGCACGCTTCCTCAGAATGTTCATGTTCGTCTCGTAAAGGCGCGAAACGCTTATCAAATCCACCAGTTCGCTCGTCACCTTCACGTTGGAGTTTTCCTGGTACCCTTGCCGAACAACGGCCTTGTCGGCCGCACGCGGCTGGACATCCGGCCCCACGGCATAACAATTCTCGCCGACGCACACCAGCTTGTCCTCATCGGCGCCGAAGTCGACGATTCTCAACTGGCCCAGGACCACTCCATCCGCACGCACCCTGCCGTCCTCGGAGATTTGGATCGACATTTCGCTGACGTTCGGCGGCGCTGTGATCGGCGCATCCACGCCCCCAACGAGCCGGCCCGTTAAATTCACAAGTTGTCCCTGGGCATTCAGATGAAAAATACCGTTGCGCGTGTAAAGCGGCCCCTCGGGCGTCTCCACCACGAAAAACCCCTTGCCCACTAAGGCCAGGTCCAGGGGTCGATCCGTCCGAACCAGCGAGCCTTGCGAGAAATCGATCGCGGCCTTGCTCTTCACCTGAGATGCGGGCAACTCCACGCCGTTATTGCTATTCTCGCCGATGTGGTTCATCAGTTCGCGGCTGAACATGTTAACCTTGCGCTTGTAGCCGGCCGTGTTGATATTGGCTATATTGTGCGCAATCGTATGGTATTCGTTGGTCAGCGCGCTGATGCTTGTCCCGACATGATCCAACCCGTCAACCATCTATATCCTCCTGTCCCAAGGTTACCGGGTAAGATTGCAGCAAATCGTCAGTACCGTGCTGATCGTCATCTTCAGCTTCACCTTCGGCGCCGGCCAGACTGCTGAAGCGGACCAATTCGTTGAGTGTCGTCTCGTTGAGTCCGATCAACTCCACTGCAATGGAATGGCCCACCGCAGTGTCGCGGCTGCCGCGCACCTCCGCAATATCCTGAACGATGCGCCCGCCTTCCAGCTCGAAGATGACCACCACACGGTCACCGTAATGTACCTCCAGATCCGTACGAATCCGCAAGCCCGGGCCCGAGATCTCTGTGATCCGGCATTCCAGGAACTCCGGTTTCTTCGGCTCCGCCGATCCGCCTTTCCACATGGCGGGAAATTTCGCAATGAGCCCCGGCTTATCCACCGGTGCACGTCTGAAGCGACGCCGGTTGACATACCGTACGTTGTCCGTATGATTTAATTCCAGCCCGTCAATGCCGCACACCAGTGTCAAGGCATCAAATTCCCAGACCGCCGATCCGAACCGGTACTGAACGTTCCACATGTCCCCAGGCACACTCAGCACGGGAATCTCCGGCCGCAGCAGCATTTCATATTCCGTGTTCCTCACCACCACGGCGTCAATGCGCGACCCTGTCGACCGATGCGTCGGTGCAATCGACACCTGCCGGCCTTCCGGGATACTGCGGCTCGACGGCCCCTTTGCAACGCCTCCGCCAACGCCGTGCGACCGCACCGCCCTGGCAAACCCCAGTTTGACCTTCACGGAGTTGATCGTCATGTTCAACTTCTTGCGCTGCACGATGTTCTGGCCCGCCGTGAAGACCTCCTGCATCAGCCTGGCCGATCCGCGATCGAAGGCCGGCCAATGAGTGAAAATCGTGTTGATGCGCTTGACCCCGGCTTTCTTCGCGATGCCCAACAGAATCTCGCGTTCCTCCGCCGTCAGCCCTTTGCGGTTGGCTTCATGATTGAACTTTGTCAGGGCCTCCCGCTTCTCGCGCTCGATCCGCGTTCGGCGCACGGCGAGAAGTACGATGGTCAAGATGAAGACAACCGAAGCGGCCAAGAGCACAAACCATCGGTTGGTCAGAATCGATGTCTGTGGTTCGCCGCCGGCGCCAAGCCTGCGCATCGCCTCGTATCTCTCGTGAGGCGTCAGACCCTGTGACAGCACAGCGGAGAAATGTGACATAAAACCGGAAAGCATCGATTCAGCAAGCATCGTTATCTGATCAGGTTCGTCAGCTCTCTCAGGATGTCGTTGGCAACCCGAATGGTCCTCGCGTTTGCCTGAAAGCCGTTTTGCGCCTGCATCATATTGACAAATTCAGTGGCTATTTCCACATTGGAGCCTTCAAGGCTCTTGCCCGTAATCGTGCCGGCGCCGCCGCTGGCCGCCATCGTCGCCACCGCGGCGCCCGAGTTAGCCGTCGGCAGGAAGTACCCGTCACCGATGGCTTCAAGCCCGCCGGGATTCTGAAAAACTCCAATCTGCAAGGCCGCGATGTTCACCTTTTCACCATTGGTGAAAGTGCCGATAATCATCCCCGACTCGTCAATCGACACGCTCGAAAGCGAACCCGCCTCATACCCGTCCTGCGTCAGGGCCGCCGCGCTGGATTCCAGTGCGTCAAACTGGGTAAGGCCGGTGAATTCGCCCGGGGTGCCAAGATCAATCGTCATGGTCTGCGTGACTCCTGGGTTATTTGCAAACTGAACTCCGATTGTCAGCGACTCCGAAGCACTCGCCAGGCCGTTGTACGAACCGTCAGGATTGAACGTAATCCCCGAGATCCTTCGGTTGTATGCACCCGAATTGATGTCGTAACCGCCCCACATCGGTGTCGTCTCACCTGATATGGCAGGAATCACCAGGTCCCATGTGTTGGCCGTGTCCGTCTTCACGAACGTGCCCGTAAGGACGTGCGCGGCCCCGAACGAATCGTACACCGTCACATTGAATGTTTTGCTGTCGTTGCCGCCGGCCGTATTCAAGTTGAAGTAACTCGGCGTTGCCAGTGAATCCGCACCCGCCGGAACATACGTCATGGACGTGATGTTCGCAAGGCTGTAGCCGGCCTCACTGGTCAGCACGATCCGGCCGTTGCTGTCCAAGGTCGCCGTGGATCTGTCGAACAGTGCTGTGATCCCATCGAGAATATCCTGCATGGTGGGGCCCGAACCCGCCGCCGCACCGGTCCACGTCACGTCCTGGTTCGTGAATACCGTACCGTCCTCCTTCACACCGGATATTCGCAGTGTTCCGGTCGCCCCTATCGCCAGATTGGTGCCCCACTGGTCAAGGTCGGAGATGTAAGTCGTCGCACTTGCCACCGACGCACCGCCGCCGGTTGTGAATGCCAGATCACTCGTCAGCTTCTGATATGTCGCATCCGATGCCGATGCCATCACCCGAAGATTACCATTGATGGTGATGCTGGTCGTCGCGCGGGCGGGCATCGCCGCATCCCACGGGATATGAATACTGCTGTCGCCTACGGTCTGAAATCCCTCGGCTTCTCCGTATGTCCCCGTACGCTGCACCTTGTAACCCGTTGCCGGATCGACCAGCGTGTTGCTCGCATCGACCGCAAAAGACCCGATGCGCGTATAGACGTTCTGCAGTCCGTCATTAAGCACGAAGTATCCCGCGCCGTCAATCGCCGCGTCCAGATCCTGGCCCGTCGAGTTGATGCTGCCCTGTGTCATGTTGCGTGTCACCGATGCGATCCCCACGCCGTTGCCCATCTGCTGCGGATTGACGCCGCCGAGGTTGGCGCTGGGGCCGCTGGCGTTCTTGATCGTCTGGCTCAGCAGTTCAGCAAATGTGATACTGCTGGACTTGAACCCCACGGTATTGATGTTGGCAAGGTTATTGCCCGCAACGTCAAGCATATACTGGTGGGCCTTCAGACCCGTTACTGCAGCCGACAACGCCGAACCCATCGTACTCTCCTTATTTTATGCCACTGCACAGTTACATCAAAATTTCCGAGACCTGGTACACATCCACCCCGAACGTCATTTCATCGCTCATTTCGCCGCCGGGTAAACGCACCTTGCCGCTTACCTCCAGCTTCGTCTTGCCGCTGGCCGGGTCGATTATCATCTTCCTGGCCTGGCCCGTCACAGACTGCTGATACTCATGGCTGTAGAACGTCACATCCTTGCCCAACAGCGACTTGGCATAGTCAAACTCCGCCACCAGCATCGCTCCCTGAAAGCTCATGTTCAGCTTGTTCATGGAGGCATTCATCGAAGCAATGTTCGTGTTCATCTCCTCCGCAAGTTGAAGCTGTGTAAACTGCGCAAGCTGGGCCGCCATCTGCTGGTGGTCCATCGGTTCGAGCGGGTTCTGGTTCCGCAGCTCCGCAACCATCAAATTCAAAAACTCGATCTTCTGTTCTGACGCGGAAGTTATTTCCATGCTTCCACTCTCATTCACTGAACCAAAGCAGTCTGCGGCTGTTCACACGGCGGCCGCCTTTTTCTCACACGTTGCAACTGCCGTGCCAGACGCGCACCAACAGCAACCAACCAGCCGCTTATCTCGTTTAGCGATAATCATTTACATCACTGTATGATCAAACCGCACTCGTAAGATCGCCGAGCAATAACTGAATGCACGTGGATAATTATTCCCCATCGACGGAAGTTTGCGCCGCTTAGCATCAGCGTCCCGCACACCCGCACAAAAACCGAACAACGCACCCGCACCGTGTCTTCGCCCGCGCCTTGAACCGCTGCTCAACACAGCCGCCGTATGTTACGCGCTACATACCTCAGGCGTCAGCAAGAGACGCGCAGCGTCCCATAAAAAAATTAAAGTTTGCCTGCGCTTCTGCCGAAAATCTCATCTATACACTTTTTGTCCGAAAAATCACCCGTGGTGTTCAGTGAGAAAGTTCATATGGCGTTGGAAAGGATTCTTGTTGTCGGCAAGGAACAGCGAACACACGATCTCGCCCGTCCCTACACCAGACAGTTGTTTGCCGCCGACGACGCGCGAGACCTCTGGCAGATCCTGGACTCCGTCGATCCGCACCTCATCCTTGTGGATACAAACATCGGCCACGATCAGGTGCGCGACCTGCTGCAACGCCGCAAACAAGAGAACACCGCACCCGTGGTCGTAGTTGATCACGAAGCTGTCTGCCCGCAGCCAGAGACGCTGCTCGATCTGGGCGCCCTCGACGTCATCAGCGGCCTCGACGATCACCCGCGCCTTGCAGAGATCGTCGACCGGGTCAGCAAATCACAAACCGGCAATGACGAAGTCGATCGCAGCTTCTTTGCCGAAGACTGTCCGTCGTGTGTCTCTATCGTCGGTCGAAGTCCCGCAACAGAGAAAGCCTTGCGCATGATCCGGCTCGTCGCCAGCAGTTCATGTAATCCTGTGTTGATCGTCGGTGAAACCGGCACCGGAAAAGAACTCGCCGCGCGCGCCGTCCATATCCTGCGTCACGGCGCCGACAAGAAATTCGTCGCCGTCAACTGCGCCGCCTTGACCGCCAACCTGCTCGAGAGCGAACTCTTCGGCCACGTCAAAGGTTCCTTCACCAGCGCCGAACGTGAGAAAACCGGTTTACTGGAAGTGGCCGGATCCGGCAGCATCTTCCTCGATGAGATCAGCGAGATGCCGCTCGACCTCCAGGCGAAACTGCTCCGCGTCCTGCAGGAAAAGACCTTCCGCAAAGTCGGCGGCATCAAGGACATCGCCTGCAAGGCGACGATCATCGCATCGAGCAATCGCAACCTTATGCAGGAAGTGGAGAACGGACGCTTCCGGCGTGACCTCTACTACCGCCTGTCAATCTGCCCCGTTTATCTGGCGCCGCTCCGCCACGAATCACGCCGCGACGACATCCTCCTCCTGGCCGAATACTTCATTCGAAACAGTGAAATCTGCCCCGAGAAGAAAGGCAAGATAAAAGGCCTCACCAAACTCGCCGCCGAAGGTCTCGGCAAACATCATTGGCCCGGCAACGTGCGCGAACTGAAGAACGTCATCGAGCGGGCCATCCTTCTGGAAGCCAGCGACAAGATCGGCTTGGCCAATCTCATCATCAACCCCGACGAGTTCCACTGCGCCGATTCGACACCCGCAATCACGACCATCAAGGACTTCTCCCTCGAACGTGCCGAAAAGGAACTCGTCGCCAAGGCACTCGCCGAGGCCGGCTGGCAGAAAACACGCGCCGCTGCACTCCTGGGAATCACCCGAGCCACCCTGTACGCAAAGGTCAAACAGTACAACATCCAGGAGCCGCAGCGCAACCCGGACGCCGTCACGGTCTGATCCCTGCACGGCTCCAGGACCCACACAAAAGCGCTGCCGAGCCTTTTTTTCAAGAAGACCCTCAGGCACACAATATGTTGTGTATTCCCCATCCTTCCCAGATACTCACCGACACGTTAATCTGGCAGTAAAACTGGGGTTTTCAGAAAAGCTGTTTTCAGCCACGCCTTTGGCCTTTTACCATCAGGCCGTCCTAAATGCACGCAATCACATCAGTTACAACCATGTACCGCCATTTTTAAAGTTCTTTCCGGCCCTCAGACGATATCAATACTGTTAACGCGGCCCGCACCTGGTAGCCCGCAAAAAGGCATACTACATGTTGTGGCCCGATAAAACAAGTTCAGACAATGTCAGGGCCTCAGAAGGACTCGAGGCATACAACACTGGTCGCTGCGGCATACCCGCAAGCACCCGGCGCATCGGCGGCCGAAGGAATCGGCCCCCCACGCTGAAGACGTCAGGGTAAAAGAATGAACACGTCCAACTACGAACAACTCGACCAACAGAGAACACCCAACATCGAACGCTTTCGCAAGCCCCTTTCCAGCCGGGCGTCGGTGTCCGATGGTGAGTATTTCGGCGCCGCCGGCGCAACGCCACTCGGCCAACTGCTGAAACTCATCAGCGCACTGCCCGACATTCGCCACGACAAGGTCGAAACACTGCGACGTCAGATCGGTCACGGTGAATACGACGTGAACACCAATCTCGATGCCGCGCTCGACAAGGTCCTTGAGGAATTCCTCGCCGACGACTGAAAGCACCCGGGGTGACAGAACGGCGTGTGTTGATCCCCCAGCATGAGCAGCCCGCGGCAGCCGCATGACTCGAAACGGCGCTCACTCCGCGTCACTTTCGTAGTCGTAATCGTCAAGGTCCACCGGCTTGTAGCCCGGCAGCTTCGAACGCTCAAGCTCGGATTCGTAAGCCGCCACAATCGCGTCCTGAATACGCTTGCGGCACGCGGCGTTGATCGGATGTGCGATATCCGCGTGCAGTTTCGCGCGTCCTTTTAGATCCTGACGCGCGCGGCTCTCCGGCAGCAGCGTCCCGCAGTTGTTGCAATACTTGGCGCGCAGGTGATTCTTGCCGCCGCACTTCTCACAGTGATCGCTCATCTTGCGCGACGGCATTGCCACAAACAAGCCCCCTGCCCCTTCGATGATCTTTATATCCCGGATGACGAAACTGCTGTCCAGGGTCATCGAGCAGAAGGCCTTCAGTCGATCATCCTTGTTGGCCACCATCTTGACTCTGACTTCGCTGATCTCCATGTTCGCCTCGTGAAACCCCTACCATCTGTTGTTGTTAACGACAACACTTTCACAACCGAAGCTGTCTCTCAGCATCGACTGACAACGTCTCGGATCTGCGTCAGTGCCGGCGATCATACAGAACATCGCCGAACCGCTGCCGCTGAGCATGACCGGCCCCACACCTTCAGCCTCCAGGGCCTGCTTCAGCCGCAGCAATTCTGGATGTAAGTCAAAGCAGCTCGTCTCCAACATATTTGCGCATATTTCTATGATGGACGCAATCCTCTTTTTACTCAATAACCCATTTATTCTCTCCCTAAGTTCATCATATAAAGCTTGATTGTGCCTGTAATTTTCGTAAACCTTTTTGGTAGAAACACTTACATCAGGTAACGCCAAAATGGCACGGAACGGAAAAAAATTCACAATACCTTCAATTTTTTCGCCACGGCCCGTACAGAATGCCAGCGGCCCCCCCAGAAAGAACGCTATGTCGCTGCCTAACCCGCATGCAATCTCGTATATCTGCCGCGGACTGGCCCCCAGATTCGCAAAGCGATTCAGCCCCATCAGCGCCGCCGCCGCATCACTGCTGGCGCTGCCCAAACCGCTGCCGGCCGGCACGTTCTTTCGTAACGTTACCCGAACGCCTGTGTCGGCCTTCACCACGTCAAGAAGTGCACGGCACGCCCGCCAGACCAGATTCTCCTCGCCCTCCGGCGCCCAGTACCGGCCCTCGCAGGTCAACGCAATCCCCCTGGTTTGACCCGGCTGAAAAAACAGCTCATCATAGTAATCAACCTTGGCCATCAACGTCTCGATCTCGTGATAGCCGTCCGGTTGCTTGCCCACAACCAGAAGGCTCAGATTGATCTTCGCCGGCGCCCGCACCAGCAGACCGTCCCCAACCTCCTCGAATTGTGCCAGTTCCGTCATCCATCAACTCCAGTCTTCACGAATAACCAACATTGACATTATAAGCCGTGCTCCTTAATATCTGTCAGAAATTTCCCGAAAGTAATGTGGGCTTCCTGCCCGTGTGTGCTGCAATTGGCGAAGGAACTATGAATGAATAAACCCGATGTGCCTCATTTCCCCTGGTGGCACTGGCACCGTCACCTGTACAACTGGGTTATCCATTTCGCCGAGACGCCGCACGGTACAACCGCCCTCAGTTGCCTCAGTTTCGCCGAATCCAGTTTCTTTCCCGTGCCCCCGGACGTCCTGCTGGCACCGCTGACCCTCGGCGCGCCAAAGAAGTGGTTTTCCTTCGCTCTGGCCTGCTCTGTCGCCTCAGTCCTCGGCGGGGCCTTCGGTTACGCTGTCGGTGCCTTCCTCTGGGACCAGGTCGGCGATTGGGTCTTCGCAAACCTCGGTTCTATCGGCTTTACGCCCGAGAATTTTCAAACCTTCCAGAATTACTATGACAGATACGACTTCTGGATAGTCTTCACCTGCGGCTTCACGCCGTTGCCGTACAAGGTCTGCACCATCTCCGCCGGCGTCGCCGGCATCAGTTTTCCCGGCTTCCTGATTGCATCAGCGCTGAGCCGCTCGGCCCGTTTCTTCCTTGTCGCCGGCCTCTTCGGCTGGAAAGGCGAACGAATCCGCCCCGTCGTCGAAAAATACTTCAACTGGCTCAGCCTCCTGTTCGTAATACTGCTGATCGCAGGCTTTGCGGCCCTCAAACTTCTGCACTGACAGAGGCCACCCGGAACCATGAACGAAGCCCAAAAGAGAATCCTGCTCAAGACCGCCAAAGACGCCGTCACCGCTGCCGTCAACAGGCAGCAGCCGCCGCCCGTCCACTCCGACGACCCGGCCCTCACACAAAAGCAGGGCTGCTTTGTCACCCTGAAGAACGCCGGCCGACTCCGCGGCTGTATCGGATTCTTCACCTCAGACAAACCCCTCATCCGCCTCGTGGCCGACATGGCCGTTGCCGCCGCCACCCAGGATCCCCGCTTCCGCGGCGACCGCATTACGCCGGCAGAACTGCCGCGACTAAACATTGAAGTGTCCGTCCTGTCACCCCTGAAAAAGACCAACGACCCTCTCAGCCTGCGCCTCGGCATCGATGGCATCTACATCGTCCGGGGTTATCAGTCCGGTTGCTTCCTGCCGCAGGTCGCCGAGGAAACCGGCTGGAGCAAGGAAGAATTCCTCTCCTATTGCTGCGCTCACAAGGCCGGCCTGCATCCTGACGCATGGAAAGACCCCGACACCGAGGTCTACCTTTTCACCGCCGATGCGTTCCATGCTGATTACCCCGACATCTGATACAAGTCACGATGACACGAGCCGCCACAGCCATCCTGACCGCTCTCTGCCTCCTGGCGCTCAGCGCCTGCGATGACGGGCGGGTCGTCCAACCAGCCGAGTTGTCCACTCCCCAGGGCCTCGCACATTATCTGCGCGATATCCCCGCGGTCTTGACCATTGAGCCGTGGGAGAACCCCTATGCGCCCGGCCTGACGATCACGACCGCTCATTATGTCATCCATACCACGCTCACGGACCCGCTCATGCTCCGCCAGGTTCCCGCCTTCATGGAATCAGCATACAACGCCTACCAGAGCCAGATCGCCGAACCCATCGACACGCAAACCCCCTTCGTCATCTACCTCTTCGCCGATCGCCCACAATGGGATACTTTTACCCGGACCTTCGCCGCGCCCAATGCCGACGCGTATCTCAGGATTGTCAAAGGCGCATATTGCCGCAACGGCGCATGCGTTGCTTACAATATCGGTCGCACACGCACCTTCGCCGCCCTCGGCCACGAAGGCTGGCATCAGTTTAACGGCAAGCATTTCACCTACCGCCTCCCAAGCTGGCTCGACGAAGGGATCGCTACGCTCTTTGAAGTCAGCCATTACAACCACGGCGCCTTCGAGTTCCTCCCACGACAAAACACCGAACGTCTGGCCGCTCTCAAAGCCGCACTGCAGCGCGACCCTATCCCACTTCGTACCCTGATTACTCTCGACCCCGGCCAGGTCGTCCACGTCCCTCATGCCGCCCGCGACTTCTACGCCCAATCCTACGCCCTCGTCCGCTTTCTCCGCGAAGCGGACTACGGCAAGCGTCTGAAGGACTACCACAACCTGCTTCTCGCCGGCCTTCGAGGCCACTGGCCGCTCGACCCGCAGCTGCAGCAGATCGCCGCCGACCGTAATATTCCCCTCACCACCACCTTCAACCGCGGCGTTTCTCCGGCGCTCTTCGCCCTGTACATCGACGACGATCTCGATCAGGTCGAAGCTGAGTACCTGGGCTTCTGCCAAAAGATTACGGACTCCATCACACTGGCACAAGAACAATGAACCACACAAACCCCGCTGCCGCGTTCATACTCGCCTCCGCCTCCCCCAGACGCAAACTCCTCCTCGAACAGGACGGCTATGTCTTCGACGTCATCCCCTCCGAAGTCGATGAATCCAACTACCCCGCCACCGGCCTCGACTCCGTCGAACACACTCGCCAACTCGCACTCGCCAAGGCCAAAGACATCGCTCGAAGATACCCCGACCGACTTGTCCTCGCTGCCGACACCGTCGTCGACTTCGACGGCCAAATCATCGGCAAACCCGTAGACGCCGCCGACGCCGAACGCATCGTCCGAATGCTCTTCAGCACCCCTCACAAAGTCATAACCGGCCTCGCCCTGGTCCGCCTCGCCGACAACACAGAAATCGTCGAAGCCGCCGTCACCACCATCTATCCCCGGCCCCTCACCGAAGAACAGATCGCCGAACACATCCGCCTGGAAGACTGGAAAGGCAAGGCCGGCGCCTACGGCATCCAGGAGTCCGGCGACGAATTCGTCGAACGAATCGAAGGCTCCTTCACAAACGTCATCGGCCTCCCCATGGAACTCACCCGGCAGTTCCTCAGCCGATTCAACATCACCCCGGACACAACAGCCTGACTGCGACTCTTCGTGCCGTTTCCCCAGCCTTCATCACTCATCGCGGCGGACGCACCGGTTTTACGGAAACCGCGTCCAAGTATGCCGCGCCTCTTCCGAAATACGCCAATCCGTACGTTATAGTTTTCGCACCCTTTGGCACGTCTGCGCAAACGCGATACCGACGCCATTCATTCGATGTGATCTCCTCCTGCGCAAAAACATTCGCCCCCTTGCGGCCATCAATGGAAAGCCATAAGTGCCCGACGCCGCCATCCAGACGCACCGCGGCAGCAAGCTCGAGTTCGTTGCCCTTAAACGCACCCGCTTCAATCTCCTGGTGGATCACCCCACAGGTAACAATACGATTACAGATCAAACTCATAACGAACATATCATCGCCGTACATGCGCCGCAGGTGATCGCCCATGTTCCCCGAGCCGCGCAACGCTCCAACGTGTGGATTCGCCGCCCACGCAATCACTTTGGCGCCTTCCTCGTGGTCCCTGATCCAGCGAACATTCTCAGCCATGTGCTTATCTCGCACATCGGTCGCCGCCGAATATGCAGGCGCCGCATGCCAATACTCCAGGTTCTGCAGCAAGATCCTGGCATGCTGAACCATCAGACCCCACTCCTTCTGCTCCCGCGGCCCCTCAGCCGGCTTGCGGCCTCCCAGATACGCAATGAGGCCCTTGACCTCTTCCATCGCCTTGAACTTTCCCTCGCGCGGTCCGCCGGCCAGGTCTTTGGCCGTCCACGGCCGTCGGTCCTCCTCAGATAGGCCCAAACAGCCTGTGCCGATGTTTCCGCCGGCCTGTTGTCAACGCCGTAGAACTTCACCTTCTTCGCATGTGTCGCGTTATATTCGCGCATCCACTCGATCATCCCTGACATCGTCTCGGTGGTCCATGCCGGGTATGCCAATGACGCCAGCGCGCTCTCGGCCGTGCCCTTGCCGTCGATGATGTAATCATTGATTGCATGGGCACCGGGAAAAGAAGCCTCGATAGCGAAAACCGTAAACCCCATCTCGCTCACCAGGAACTCTATCATCCGATGGTTGGCACGATGAAAATCACGAACCACGTGCCGCTGCTCACCTAATACCACGAGACCCGCATCCCCGATCAATGTCTTTAGAGGCTGCATGTCGTCAAACCCCGACCCCGGCTCGAGCGTCTTCAGAATGATAGCGTTATCCTGCATCCAGGCTCGCACTTCGGCACCCTGCTCCGGCGAAAGCTCCACCGGCCCCCGAAACGATCAGTCGCAATGCCTGCAAATGCTCCGGCCGCACCCCCAAAACCCACAAGACCACCACGCCGGCAACGCCAACCACGGCCGCAAGGAACAGCCGTCTCACGAATACCAACCACGTGTGCCCCATAATCCGTCCCTGCCTATAGCGTCCCCACCGTTTACCTTCTGTTGATTCTATGGTAATTGTGGCGCTGACGCAAAATATGCTTGTGTAACGGGCAGACAGGAATGAAAAAGGCCGGCATTCCAAGAAATGCCGGCCGTTACATATTGACAGGCCCACTCCGGGAGGAGGCAGGACTTTCAAGAGCGCAATTTAGAAACGTCCTGTGATGCTGTGCTCAGACAAATTGGACCGCCAGGCCAATGTTGGCGCCTTCGAACATGTTCTTGCGTTCGACTCGCAGGACCTTGCCGCTCTTGATGCGTGCATATTGGCCCTTTTGACGCGCCAGCGACGTTGTTCTGGGGAAGTTGATCTCGACTTCATGGCCGGGCCGGATGGGGGTGGTCATCGGGACGGAAATGTAGGCGCCGCCCTTGCTGACGTTGACGCTCCGGCCGTTGAAAAACCTGTTGGCCTCCGGCAGCCAGACGCTTACCGGCCAGGCCAGCTCCGAACGTGCATCCCTTCTTTGTTCGACAACCGATGTCTCCATGGTTCCGTTCTCCGTTAATTTAGTGAAGTATAGGGCCATGCCCCATTTATCGGCGATGTTAAGCTGGGAAATTTAGCGTATTTGGGATAACAGCAAGGGTTTTCAGCCGAAACCTACAGGATTACCCATCCATGGCCGGTAAGATGACGTTGATGGGCACTTTGTAGCCGAACACACCGCGCTTTTCCTACTGCAACTGGTCAGTTCTCGGTTCTCGTGCTTGATTATCCCTTTGCGATATCGTAAGTGGCTGTCAAAAACAGGGTTACGTAACAGCTCCGAGAAGATCAACGTCATTGCCAAATGTAAATTACGTGCAGATTGGCGGATATCCGTGGCTTTCACACAGCTACGCTCCGCCCTATGCACTCCTGCTTTGACTGTTGCCACATCGGGCTCAAATGAGGCTCTGCCGTGACCTGCCGGTCTTCTGCGGTAATGGCGATTTCGTGCCTCGGAAAAACACCTTCGCGACGGCCTTCCGGCCAAGTCAGGCTGTCGAACCAACGTTTTATGGGACCCACAAACCCATCTTGAAGGCGGCATTGCAGGAAATCCGCGCCAAGACGCAGTTTTTGTCCGGAACACAAGACGGTTTTCGACGGTAGAAAAGCCCGTTCTCTGCAAAAATGTCGCCAAAAAGGAGAAAAACTTCGGACCATCAATTTTTTTGAGAATCCGGGAAACATTTTTTTCCGCAGTACGTCTATATCAATGAGAGCAAGGGCGAATGAGTCGCCCGAGAAAAAGAACCAAAGAGTCTTTTCATCACCCTCCTCCGAAGCCAGATTCTCATGTTTAATGAGGTCTGGCTTTTTTTATGCGCCTGCTTTAAACGCGTCCTCATGGGTCGTATTAACACGCCAAAGGCGCGCCGATTTGGCGACCTGACAGATTAGCAGAGGTTGAGTATCGTTTAGTCGGTTGCGAGCACTGAGCAGGACCGAACGTGGGCATGGATCAGGATAGCGACGGCAAGAGGACTGTGCAGCGGGTCAGCGCTTGGGCTGTTGCGTCGGTGTGCCTTGCCGTACTGCCGTTCTTGCTGCCTGAGATTCGTTGGCCGGACTATGGCTGGCTGCTGTTGGGCACGCTGTACGGGTCTTGTGCGTTGGCTGTCGTAACCGGGATCATTGCGCTGGTGCATATCAGATCGGCGCGCGGACTTGTTCGCGGCAGACTCCTCGCAGTGGTGGGCATAGGCATTCCACTCGCATGTGTTGTCTTCTTGATCATTACAGCGCCCAATCTGGATCGAATGCTCTACGGACCGATGAACGAAACGCGAGCGTGTCAAAGGAACTTGGAACAGATACACGAAGCGCTGCGGCAATACGCCGATGTGCATGCCGGGTTGCTGCCCAAGGGGCCCGCGTGGTGCGATGAAGTGATTGCCGAGACCTCGGTCGATCCGAACATGTTTTGTTGTCCACGTCTGGCGGGGACGCCGCGAGAGACGACGTATATACTGAATCAACACGCCGCGGGGAAGAAGCTTGGTGAGCTGCCGCGCGACTTTGTGATCCTGTTTGAAGGCGCCGCCGGGTGGAATCAGCTTGGAGGCGCTGAGTCGACCTGGGGTGGTCATCACGTGGTCGCAGACATACGCCACGTCAATGTGCTCACCGCCGGAGCGCGGGTAAAGCATTGGCACGAGGAGCATGTCAAGGAACTTCGGTTCAAATGATAATGTGAATGCCTGGCTACGTTTCTTGAAGAACCCTGCGGCGGCGACGACCAACTCTGCATCTACGTGCCCTAAGACAACAGGGTCTATCTGTTCGACGACAACGCCCCGTAGTGGCGAAAGGTGCCTGTCACCAGCTTGATCCCGTCGCCGGTATGATCAGTCCAGGTGGTCGATGATCTTGTTGTAGAACTCAACGTACTTGTCTTTTTCGGGGGTCTTGCGTATGGCGATGGCCGCCCGCGGGTGCTGGTTGAGAATGCCCGTGATCGCGTACGGAATCGTGTAGCCCCACTCCATCTCCTTGGTCATGGGAATCATGTAGTCCTGGATGACCTTCAAGATGGGCTCGATGTTGAACTTGGGGTTCTTCAGAAAGCCGATGATCAGCTCCAGCGGGCAGTTCCCGGCACCGCGGCCGATGCCGTACAGCGAGGCGTCCACCAGGTTGCAGTCGTGACGAATGCCCTCGATGGTATTGGCGAAGGCCAACTGCTGGTTGTTGTGGCAATGGATGCCAATGCGCTTGCCCGGCAGATACTTCTGGTACAGCTTGACGATATACTCCACCTGCTCGCAGAAGAAGTAGCCGTAGCTGTCGACGACGTACACCGTCTCGGTGGGCGTCTCGGCCAGTTGCTTCAGCGCCTCGATAAGGTCGAACTCGTTCTCCGTGCTGACGGCCATGATATTGACCGCCGTCTCGTACCCGAGGTCATGGCACCGCTTGGCAAGGGTAATCGCCTTGTCAATGTCCTTGACATAGGTGGCGATGCGGATCATGTCGATGGGGCTCTGGTCGACCGGAGCGAACTCCTGTTCCAGAACGCGATGCGCATCGACCATGATGCTCAGCTTCACCTTGGACTCGACGCCGTCTATGATGCGGCGGATCTTCTCGTCGTCGCAGTACTTCCAGTCGCCGTAATCCGACGGCGGGGCGTACTGCCGGCTGGAGCGATAGCCCATCTCCATGTAATCGATGCCCGCCTGCGACAGCGCGATGTAGACGGCGCGAACGAATTCATCCGTGAAGTAATGATTATTGATCAGGCCTCCGTCTCTGATGGTGCAATCCAGAACCTTGATCGCTTCTCTGTACATGTCATCCTCTTTTCTGTTGGGGGACTCCGGTCTGTCGAAAAAACCCCCGTCGGAACAATCAGCGGGACCGGCCGCTACGCGTACAGCCGGTCCAGGATCTCGTCTACAATCCGCGGATCGACCTCGTGAGCCCACTGCCCGTCCCGGCAAAGCACCCGCCCGATCGCCTCAAGCAGGACGAACCGGGGCCACTGATTGACCGCCTTTTTGTCGCGCTTAATGATATCAATTAACGCCGCTTTTTGCAAGTACCTGTCGATTTTCAGGGGCGCCGACAGCCCGGAAAGCAATCTTTCGATGCGCCGAAGCCGTTCAGGAGTTCCCAGATCCAGCTTCTGGGCGATGTGCTCGGCCGCGATGATACCCACGGCGACCGCCTCGCCGTGCAGCAGTTCGAAACCGCTGGCCGATTCGACGGCGTGCCCGATTGTGTGGCCGAAATTGAGAATCCTGCGTCGGTTTTTCTCTGTGGGGTCCTCCTCCACAACCTCGGCCTTGATCTCGCAGTTCTTGCGGGCGATATGCTCCAGCACCCCCGAATCGCGCGCAAGGATCGCCGGCATATTCGCTTCCAGGTAATCGAAGTACTCGGCATCCGCAATGAGGGCGTGCTTGACGGATTCGACGAGACCCGCCCGGTACTGGCGATCGTCCAATGTCTTGACGGTTTCGACATCAATGTACACGGCCGCCGGCTGCCAGAACGCGCCGTAGGCGTTCTTGCTGATCGTCGAATCTACGCCCGTCTTGCCGCCGACGCTGGAGTCGGCCTGGGCCACCGTCGTCGTCGGGATCTGCACGACCCGCACGCCGCGTTTGAAGATCGCCGCCGAAAAGCCGGCGATATCGCCCACGGTGCCGCCCCCCAGCGCAACGATCAGTGTGTCGCGGCCCAGAAAAGCTTTCTCCATCGCCTCGACGATCGCAACCACTGTGTTGATATGCTTGGAACACTCGCCCGGCGGATCAATGATGTACGTCGGTGCTGCGGTGCCGCCCAGCAGTTTGTCCAGATGCCCTGCCGCAGCGACCGCGCGGTCGGTGACCACAAACTGCTTCAGCTTCACAAAGTCCTCATCGAGCCGCGCCCGGATGCCGCCGAGGATATCGCGTCCAATATGAATGCGATAGCTGCCGGCGGGCACTTCGGGAATCTTCACTTCGAGCTCGTACATGTCGGCCTTGTCTGCCTGCAGACGCTAATACGAAATAAGAACATGGATACGACGGTTGCCAAGGCGCGCCCGGCCGGACAGGCTGGTCAGTTCGATCAGAAAAGTCAGGCCGGCAATCTCGGCGCCAAGCCGCTCGATAAGGGCGCACGCAGCGACCATCGTACCGCCGGTGGCGAGCAGATCGTCGACCATGAGTATCTTCTCGCCCGCCTTGACCGCATCGTGATGGACCTCGATCGTATCGCTTCCGTATTCCAGATCGTACGTGATCGCTTCGGTCACGTAGGGCAGCTTGCCTTTCTTGCGCAACGGAATGAAACCGGCGTTCAGCTCACGGGCGACCGCCGAGCCGAGGATAAATCCGCGCGCCTCAACGGCGGCAACGTGCGTTATACCCTGGTTGCGAAAAGGATCGGCCAGGCTTCGCACCGCAACCCCCAATGCAGTCGCGTCGGCCAAGAGAGGCGTGATGTCCCTGAACAGGATTCCCGGCGTAGGAAAATCCGCCACGTCGCGTATGTACTTCTTCAGATCCACCGTTGTGCTCGACATCCGATCTGCTCCTGACCGCAAAAGACGCCCTTAGAGGGCCAAAGGGTCTATCCTATGCGGTTTCGACCGGGTCGTCAAGTCCCGGCCTGCCGGCTCACGAGGTCATCAGTTCATTGAGCCGTTCGAGGGCGTTGCGCTGGATCTGGCGGACGCGCTCGCGCGTCAGACGCATCTTCTTGCCGATCTGCTTGAGGGTGAGCGGCTCCTGATCGTTGAGCCCGAACCGCAGGGTGAGCACCTCCGCCTCACGGCTGTCGATCTTCTTGAGAAGGCGGACCGCTTTCTTGAGTTCCTCGCTGGTGCCTAACATGTCCTCCGGGGCTGCGACCCGGTCGTCCTGAATGGTCTCGGTGAGGCCTGACGTCTCGTCGGCGTTGTCGCCCTGGAAGCCCGCGTTGACCACGTCGACGATCTGCTGAATGGCCTTGGCCTTCCGCAGCGGCACCTTCATGGCCTTGGCCATCTCTTCCAGCGTGGGCTGTCGGCCGAACTGCGGCTCCAGTTCCGACACCGTGTAGCGCCACTGGTTAATCAGCTCGACCATATAGGTCGGAATATGGATCGGCTGCGCATTGGCAAGAATCGCCCGCTTGATCGACTGCTTGATCCACCACGAAGAATACGTGCTGAAGCGAACGCCGTGCTCAGGATCGAACGTGTCGACCGCGCGCAGCAGCCCGAGATTGCCTTCTTCGATGAGATCGCCCAACGTCATCCCGCGGCCGCTGAAACGCTTGGCGATATTCACGACGAGCCGGAGATTGCTGCTGACGAGACGTTCACGGGCTTCGGGGTCATTGTCTTCGATAACGCGATAGGCCAGGGCCTTCTCTTCCTCCCAGGTCAACAGCGGCGACTCGTCGATTTCCTTGAGATACTCCCTGATTGTCGCGTCAAACGCCATAGCTCAACTCCTCAGATCACCCGTCGAATGGCCGCGGGAAACACCCGCGGTAGTACCTTTATGGGACGTCCGCATCCGGTCATGCGGACGCCCCAAAATTTATCGGCACTTTCATAGTCGGGGTTTAGAGCCAATGGCTCAGCCCGTCTTTTGTGTCTGCATGCCGCAGGCACAGACTGTCAGGACTGCTTGTCTTCCTCTGGAGCCTCTTCCTCGCCCTCTTTGCTTCCTTCTTCGGGCTTGTCGGACTTGGCCGGCTCAGCAGCCGGACCTGTAACAATGGCCGGCTCCGGCATGAGCGTGCCGTCCAGGCCTCCGCGCCTCGCAACGGGCTTGGTGCGAGGCTCTTCGCCCGCCTCGCCCTTCTTCTTCTGCTCCTCGGCGGCCCACTGGACGCGCCGCAGGCTCAGGCCGATCTTGCGGCTGTCGGTATCGACACGCAGGATCTTGACCTCGATCTCGTCCCCAAGGTTGACCACGTCCTGCGGAGTGTTGATCTTGTGGTCGGCCAACTCGCTGATATGCAGTAGACCTTCCAGATCCGGCTCCAGCTCCACGAACACGCCGAAGTTGGTGAGCTTGGTGACCTGTCCCTTGACGATCTGCCCGGGGATGTACTTCTCCGGGATCGCCCGCAGCCACGGGTCTTCCGTCAACTGCTTGATGCCCAACGAAACGCGGTGCTTCTCTTCGTCCACTTCCAGCACAAGGCATTTGACTTCCTGCCCTTTTTCCAGAGCTTCGGACGGATGGTTGTACTTCTTGGTCCAGCTCATGTCGGAGATGTGAATCAGGCCGTCGATGCCCGGCTCGATCTCGACAAATGCGCCGTAGTTCGTCAGGCTGGTAACCTTCGTGGTGACAATCGTGCCCGAAGGGTACTTCTGGGCCGCAACGGTCCACGGGTTGGTCTCCAGCTGCTTGATGCCCAACGAGATCTCCTGCTTTTCCTTGTTGACATCGAGCACAACCACCTCGATCTCCTCGTTGAGGCTCAGCATGTCCGCCGGGTGCGCGATCCGCTTGGTCCAGCTCATCTCGCTGATATGCACCAGGCCCTCGATGCCTTCTTCCAGGCGAACGAACGCGCCATAGTTCATGATGTTGACCACCACGCCCTTGACGCGCGATCCCACCGGATAACGCTCTTCCACCGTCTCCCACGGACTCTTGACCTTCTGCTTGAGACCCAACGAAATCTTCTCGTTTTCCTTGTCGACGCCGATGACCATGCACTCGATTTCCTGGTCGAGCTCGACCACTTCCGACGGATGCGTAATCCGGCCCCAGCTCAGGTCGCTGATGTGCAGCAGGCCGTCCAGGCCGCCGAGGTCGACGAACACGCCGAAGTCCGCGATGTTCTTGACCACGCCCTTGCGAAGCTGGCCCACCTCGATCTCCCTGAGGATCTTTTCCTTGCTGCTCTGACGCTCCTCTTCGATGAGCTTGCGGCGCGACACGACGATGTTATGGTTCTCGGTGTCGATCTTGAGTATCTTGCACTGTATATCCTGCCCGATGAAGCGGCTGATGTCGCCGGGCTTGCGGATGTCGACCTGCGATGCGGGCAGAAAGACCGGCACGCCGATATCGACGAGCAGGCCGCCCTTGATCCGCCGCGTAACCTTGCCGGTGACGACGTCGCCTTCCTTGTTGCATTCGATGATGCGCTCCCAGCCGCGGATACGGTCGGCCTTGCGCTTGCTCAGAAGAATGCCGCCCTCCGCGTCCATCTCTTCCAGAAGAACCTCGATCTGTTTGCCTTCGACGATTTCCTCGGGGCTGTCGAATTCCGAGGCGTCGACGATGCCTTCGCTCTTGAGGCCCAGTTCGACGATCACGTCATTGCCCAACTGCGTCACGATCTTGCCCTTGATGATCGTGCCGGGCACAAGGGCCTCGACCTTGCGGTCCACCGCCTCGTCGAGAAGCTGACGATGCTCCTCGTTGAAAAGCTCGTTGACCTCCTGATCGAGCTGTTCTTCGGTTAAACCCAATTGTTTGATGATGTTTCTGTTGACCATACTTAAAACCTTACCTGTGTGGATTCATTTCGGCCGACCGGCCGACGCCACACATTTACGCCGACGGGCCACAATAACTAACGGCCTCATTAATAAAAAACGCACTGGCCAACACAGCCAATGCCATTGTTAACCACCGGATTTATACATCGCCGCCGCAGGCATCGTTCTTAACGGTCCGCAACCCCGCCACAAAATTCTCAATTACCCAGTCCGGCGTCGAGGCCCCCGCCGTCACACCGACGCTTGCGGCCCCGCGGAGGATACTTTTATCAAGTTCATCCCAGTTTTGCAAATGAAACGTGCGAGGATTGTGCTTTTTGCACAGTTCCGCCAGCTTCTTGGTATTAGCGCTGTTAAGGCCCCCCAACACGAACATAATGTCGACCTGTTCGCACAGCTTTACGGCCGAATCCTGCCGTTTGATCGCCTCCCGGCACAAGGTATTGATAACCTTCAGCTCCGAAAAGCCCTTCTTGACAATCTCGGCAACCATTTGGGCGAAATGATCGGGGCTCTGGGTCGTCTGGCAGATCACCCCAAGCTTGCCGTGGCCGCTCAGCTTGTCCAGGTCCCGCTCGCACCCGATGACGGCCACATTCTCCGCATAACCGATGATGGCCTGCACCTCCGGATGCTTTTCATCCCCGATAATCACCACCTTGTATCCCTGATCGTTCAGCTCATGGCTGATCTTCTGCAGCCGCTTGACGAGAACACACGTCGCGTCTACAATCTCGAGTCCTTTATCCTTAATCTCCTGCAGTTGCCGCCGTGTCGCCCCATGAGAACGAATCAGGACCGTCCCCGACGGAATATCTTCCACCGATCCGACCGTCCGAAGCCCCGCACGCGCCAATTCGTCCACAACTTCCTGATTATGAATAATCGGCCCCAGGCTGTAGACCACCTCCCGCCGGCTAAGCGTCTGCCTGGCCAACGTAATGGCGTTCTTCACACCGAGACAAAAACCGCATTTTTCCGCAACAAAAACTTCCATATCGTCCGCCCAAAACGGAGGCAGCCGCCTGAGAAACTCAGGAACAGCCGTCTATCTTTTCGCCGGTGTCGACGGTCTCGCCATCCGCAACGCCCGCAGCTTCAACCGGCGCGGCCGGGCCGCCATCGGGCCCCGCGGCCACATCGCTGTAATCCAAAGGCGCCCGGCCCATCTTCACCCGCAATTCGTTGTGCATCCGGCGAAGCTTCTCAGTCAACACCCGCGCAAATTCGCGATCACCCAACCGTTCGATCTCCCTGTACGGGATCACCTCCCCGTACATCACGTTCACCCGCCCAAGCCTCGGAAACTTCCGCGTCCGCGGCCAGCAGTCATACGCCCCCTCCAGAACCGCCGGTACCACGTCCGCCTCCCCGCGGCGGCTGATCAGCCCGAATCCCGGCTTGACCTCCTGCACCGTGCCGTCCCACGTTCGCGAACCCTCCGGAAAAAGGCATACCGCGCAGCCCGCCTTCAGTTTGGCGATTATCCGCCGCATCGCGCTGATGTCGCCGGCGCCCTGCTTGATCGGCACCACGAAAAGCGGGTTCAGCAGCGCCGCCATCACCTTCGACTCCCAAAGCGACTCACGGGCTACGAAGTGAAAATTGCGAGACACCCACGACTGCGCGAAAATCGGATCGAGAAAGCTTTGGTGGCTGCACAAAATCAGCAGCGGCCCCTTGCAGGGCACGTTCTTCATACCATAAGCCCTGACTCTATACAGCGGGCAGACAATACCAGTACAAAGGATGCGCGCAAGGCCATGCCAGATGCGTTTCAGGAGCGGTTCCCTGCCTTCATGCGCCATGGAGTGTTCCTTTAATATGCTGCATCATCACCTCCACAACGCCTTTTGCGTCAAGGTTGGTCGTGTCGATGATCACGGCGTCCTCGGCCGCAATGAGCGGCCCCGTCGGTCGCGTCTCATCCGACCGGTCGCGCTCGATCATATCGTTGCGGATCTTCACAATATCCACAACCTCGCCCTTTTCAGCGAGTTGAAGCTTCCTCCGTCTGGCCCGCTCATCGACGTCTGCCTTGAGGAAGAATTTATAACGAGCCTCAGGAAACGCCACCGTTCCCTGGTCCCGCCCTTCCGTCACTACGGCATCCTGACCCGCCGCGAACGCCCGCTGCATCTCCACCAGCGCAGCCCGAAGCGCAGGCGCCGCGGCAATATGCCGCACCTGCGAAGTAATCTCCGGACTGCGTATCACCGCACTCACATCCTCCCCGTTAATCGCCACCTTCATCTCACCGCCCGCCACACGGAAATCAAAATCCGTCGCCCGCAAGACCTCCAGCACCTTTTCGGCATCGTTCAGCGGGACTCCTCTCTTGATCGCCGCTAACGTCAGCGCTCGATACATCGCACCCGTGTCGAGAAACGCCGCACCCAAACGCTCGGCCAACATGTGGGCCACCGTGCTCTTGCCCACACCCGCCGGCCCGTCAATTGTCACTATCAGCTTTGCCATCCTGTTTCCACGGCTATTACGCCCGGCACACCGCCGGCCTGAAAACGCCGCGCGAATCATAACAGCCATATCCCGGCCGGTAAAGCTTTTTTGTGGCAAGGCAGTCAACAAGATCACCGACAAAACACCGCTAAGCGATCAGCCGACAAGGATGCGCATAAAGGCAACACGATGTGATTAGCATACGATGCGCAGGGCCGCAGAAGAAGATCCCCGAAATACGGCCGCATTGGCGGCATAATTCACCGGGCCGCGCGTTTGCGCTTCTTGCACTCGCAGTTCGGGTCATCCGCGGAGCCGTCCAGCTTGACCGCCACGACGCTCGTATCGTCGATCTGCGGCGCAAGCCCCACGAACCGACGCCTCAATCCGATAATCGTCCGCACCATCTCGTCGGCCGGACACCCCGCGCACTGCATCGCCGCCGCGACCATTCGCTCCTTGCCCCACCTCTCGTTGTCGAAGTTCATCGCGTCGATCAGGCCGTCCGTGTACATCAGCAGGCAGTCGCCCAAAGCCAGCGGCACCGTCTCCGTCGCGTACTCCGCATCGTCCATAATGCCGAGAACCAGCCCGCCCTTGTTGAGCTCCAGCACGTCGCCGCCGCGCAGAAGCAGACCCGGCTCGTGCCCGCAATTGCAATACGTGATGAGCCGGTCCCGCACGTTGACTATTGCCAGAAACAGCGTGATGAACTCGCCGTCGCGACACTCCCGGCACGCCATCGTGTTGAGCTTCGTAATGATCTCGATCATCGAATGCCGTCCGTACCCGCCGTCGGAATAGGCGCGGAGTGCCCCGCGAAACATGCTCATCATCATCGCCGCCGGTACGCCCTTGCCGATCACGTCGGCAATCGCCACGGCGATAATCTGCTCGTCAAGACGCACAAAGTCGTACAGGTCGCCGCCGATCTGAAAACACGGCTCGTAGATCGCCGCGACGTCAAGGCCGCTGCAGCAGGGCGCTTCACTCGGTATCATCCGCCGCTGAATCTCCGCCGCCAACCGCATCTGCTCCGCCATCCGCGCCCCTTCCAGCGCCTCCCGGTAGAGCCGCGCATTGGTAATCGCCACCGCGCACTGGCTGGCCACGATTCGAGCAATATTATGTGTTTCCTCGTCAAAACGCGCCGGCTCCGGGCTGTACAGACGCAGCACGCCAATCGGCTTGTCGCGAAACTTCATCGCAACTGTCAACTGACTTATCAGACCCTCTTTTGCCGCCGCCTCCGGGTATTTCACTCGGCTGTCGCAGCGCATGTCGTCGATGATCACCGCCTCCCCCTCGAAGGCGGCGCTGATCACCGGGTCGTCCTTGCTCACCGGCCCCTTGTTGCGGTATTCCTCGCTCAGCCCATACGTGCTGCGCATCTTGAGATCGGCGGCCTCGTCGTCCAACAGGCGGATCGAGCACGCAGTCGTATTGGTGACCTTAACCGCGGCCTCAGCCAGCCGGTCAAGCACCTCCTGCAACTCGAAGTTGCCGGCCACCATCGTCGATATATCAAAGAGCTGGTCCCGACGGTCCAGCACTTCTCCTGGAGTTCTTTCTGTCATTTTCCGAAGATTTCGTTGAAAAAAATAATACCCAGCATTTATTATACCGAGCTTCGCTGCAATAGTATACGCTTTTCGGCCAACATCGCCGATTTTATTTAGCACGGCTTTTGGCGCCGGTAACCCCGGCCGTAAACTGATGGGCAAAATGCCTCCGCCACTGAGGTTGTAAATGGCTGATACGGCAAAACATGTGATCTTTTCAGGACGCGTCCAGGGCGTGGGATTTCGCTACACCTGCCACCGCATCGCGAACTGCTACGACCTGACCGGCTTCGTCAGGAATCTCCCCGACGGCTCCGTTGAACTGCTCGTCCAGGGCCACCCGGACGACGTCGAAGACTGTCTGACCGACATCCGCGAAAGCTTCAGCGGCTACATCCGTGACACGCAGATTAGCGAAGTCCCCGTCAACCCCCCCCACACGGACTTCCGCATCGCCTATTAACCAATCACCTTCCCGCCAGTTGTCTCTCCCAGCCCGCCATTTCCTTAAGCCGCTCGATGATGTTCAGGTGCCGCGTGCACGCACTCTCGCACGCCCCGCACTCCACGCAATCGCCGCTGTCGGCCTTCCGGTTCGCCAACAGATACCACTCATGCTGCAGCTTCATCTTGCCTAACATCGCCTTCTCGTCCAGGTTAAGAAACTGCTTCTCATTGTAGACCTGCATGTAGTTGGCCACCGGAATATTCTGCGGACACGACGTCATGCAATAACCGCAACCCGTGCACAGCGCGTCCATATTCTTCGAAACATGCTGACGAATCCGCGCAATGTCGGCGTCACTGAACGGCTTGGCCGCGTCGGCAATGCAGCACGCCATGTCGATATGTTCCCGCGTCGAAAAACCGACTAACGTCACCGTAATCTGCGGCGCATTGATACAGAATCGCAGTGCGGCCTCCGTTGGCGTCTCGCTGCCGTTACCCAGAAACGCCAACTGCTTCTCATGCTGCGGAATCAGCCCGCCGGACAGCGGATTCATCGCCACCACGCCAAGCCCCGCCTCGTACGCCGCCTGAATACCCTCCCATCGATACGGGAAGTTCAAAATGTTGACACCTAACAGAACGCCCTCGAACTCCCGCTTCTCCACTATCTGCCTGATCTCTGCCCCCGACAGGTGCGTCGAGATCACAATGTTGCCGATGAGGCCCTCCTCTTTGCATCTCATCAGCCCTTCATACTGCCCCCGCCGCTTCATGGCCAACTGGTACTGATCCATGCGCCGGATACACCACACGTGATAAAAGTCGATCTTGTCGACGTTGAGCCGCTTGAGCGACTTCTCCACCGCCGCACGCGCCTTGTCCGCCGTATTGAAATCGACGGGCATCCCCTTCGTCGTCACGTAGTACTCATCACGCCTGTCCCGCATCTGCTTCATCGCGATGCCGAAAATGTCCTCGCTCGTGTCGCTGCAGTACGTCGGCGCAGTGTCAAAGTAGTTGATCCCCTTGCTGTGCGCATAAAGCAGCAGCTCCGCGTTTTCTTCGTTTGATTTGGACTCATCAAAACGCATCCCCCCAAACCCAACCGCCGAGACCTTCAATCCTGTCCGGCCGTATACGCTGTAAATCATGTCTGACTCCTTCCCGGAAACCAATTCCGCCTCGCGATTATAGCCCCCCACCCACAACCATCAAGCCAAAACCGAAAACCCACAAACACCGCCCCCACAAGGTACGATTGCCCGCGGCCTTCGACAAAACACGGCTCTTGTGTGTATATTTTTGATGTTATCTGCTATGATAGCTCCGGCCGCAATTGAGAACCGAAAACCGGGAGGGAAAACCATGAATCGCGCAGATCGGCTTATCGCGCTGGTCCTTGCCTGCACAGCCCCGCTGGCAGCCCGACAGATAACCCCCTCGCCCTGGTGGAAGAATCAGATCGATCCCCCCGGCCGCATCCGCAGCGTCACCCTCAAGAACATCCGCTGGGCCGTCGAAGCACCCATCATCATAAAAGGCCAGGACACCGACCACACAGTCGAAGGCGTCCTCTTCCAGGACTGCACCATCGCCGGCCGACCCCTCAGGAGCACACAGGACGCCCGATTCCAAATCAACTCCCACACCAAAAACATCCGTGTCGAATAACGCCGCCTGACACACAGAAATACTATCCGCCTCCACTCCTTTCGGCAGATTGGTGCCGCCGTCAAACGCGCGCCCGCGACGCACCTGCCCCATGACATCCAAATTGGTACTGACCTGCAGCTCCCCCACAAGTTGCCACGCGTTTGGCGTTGCTGCCGCACAAACCGTCTCGTGTCTTCCTCTCACGAGCCGCGCCCCACAACGCCCCCGACAACCAGGGCACAAAGAAAAATCACCGCCCCCGCAAGCACAATGCACGCCCCCGTCGGCAGATTCCACCAGAATGAAACCGCAAAACCCGCCACCGTAGACAGCAGCCCCAATCCCCCCGCCGCAGCCAGCGCCGCCCGGTAACCCCGGCACAACTGACATGCCGCCGCCGCCGGACACACCAGTAGACTGAAGATCAGGAGCCCGCCGATTACCTGCAGCGTCACCGCCAGAATCAACCCGCAGAAACACAGAAACAGCACGTACACAAGATTCGCGTGCATCCCCGTCGCTGCCGCCAACGACCGACTGAACAGGATCGCCCTGAGTTCCTTGTCGAATACCGTCATGAACAGCACAAGCCCCGCAGTCAACGCCCCCGTCGCCGCCGCCGTACCCCAGTCCGCAAACAGCACGTTGCCCCACAGAAGCGACAGCACCTCGTTGCGGCTGCCCTGCTCCAGCCCCACCGCCAGAAACGCCAACCCCATCATCGACGACAAAACAATCGCCTGCCCAGTGTTGGCGTCCAACGTCTTCTTCTCCGGCGGTATAAGCGCCGCCCCCGCCGCGGCTGCCATCGATAACCCGATCGCACCCGCGGTCGGGTTCAAATCCCAAAGCGACGCGTACACCGCCCCCACCATCGCCGTATGCGAAATGCAGCTCCCGATAAACGGCATGCGCATCCCAACGATGAACACCCCCAACATGCCGATAGCGATCCCCGCAAACGCCCCCGTAACCAGAACAGGAACAAAAAACGGATCCATCACACCGCCGCCCCTGCTGACCACCCGCTGCCAAACGCCTCGCGTGCCGCCGCGCTGTCAAGCACCTCCCGCCTGCTTCCGTCCGCCACGATCCGCCCCTGTTGCATAAACAGCAGCCGCCCGCACGCCCCCGGAATCAACCCCGGCTCATGCGACACTAACAGCACCGTCAGACGGTTCTCCCCGAAAAGCCGCTCCAGCGTCTCCACCAGCCCCCGTTTCGCCGCCGCGTCCAGGTTCGCCCCCGGCTCATCCATGAGTATCAGCCGCGGCTCCGCCACCATCGCCCGCGCAATCAGAGTCCTCTGCTGCTGCCCACCCGACAGCGACCGAAACGTCTGCCCGCGCCGCCCATACAGACCCATCTGATCCAGCCAGAAATCAACCTTCGCATAATCGTCCCGCCTCAATCGCCGCCCCAATCCCAAATGCGACGCGCGCCCCATCGCCACGATCTCGCGCACCGTAAACGGCAGGTGCGCATTGTACTCCGTCTGCTGTGGAATGTATCCGATGTGCCGCCGACACGCCGCCATCCGCCACCACGTCCGCGAAAGCCGCCGACCCTCCACCGCGACAACGCCCCGCGTCGGCCGAATCAAACCGCAGCACAGCTTCAGAAATGTCGTCTTGCCCGCCCCGTTCGGCCCGACAACCCCCACAAACTCCCCCCCACGAACCGTCACCCGCTCAAACGCAAGAATCGTATGCCGCCCGCGCCGCACAACAATATCCGACAACTCAAGGCAGGCATCCATCACAAATCACCGAACCAGGTTCGCAACATTCGACCGCACCATCGCCTCGAACACCCCCGGCCCGGACGCCTCCGTCTCCGGAAAATTGCTGAACAACACCGGCCGCGCCCCAAGCTCATGGGCAATCTTCTCCGGCAGTTGCGTCCCCTCCTGCAGGTTGGCTATCACCAACCTCACGCCGTTCTCCCGACCCGCTCGCAGACACGCCTCCAGGTCCCCCGGCGTCATCACGTCCGCCGCCGCAAACACACCCACAACATCAAGCCCCAACCACCGCGCAAAATCCGCCTGCCGCCGCGAGGCCACCACCTTGGCCCCCTCCAACTGCGCCACCGCAACGGCCTGCTTTACCTCCGCCTCAAGCCTATCGAGCCGCCCTCGCAGCGCATCCAGCCTCGCCCGCCCCGCGGCCTCATCCACAAGCCCCGCACCCGTCAAAAACTCCAACACCTCCGCGCATGTCGCCGCATACGTCTGGGGCACACACATCCCCGGCCGACCCTCCACCGCCAACACCGGCGTCTTCAGCCGAGCAAGCCTCCCGTCAAGCCCCCCTTGAAAATCGAATCGCAGGAATGCCCGGCTCGCCGCTAACCGCCCCAACTGCTCCGGCGACAGATCAAAGTGCCCCGGGCACATCCCCGGCGCCGCCAGACAAAACACCTCCACACCCTCCCCGCACACATCCCGCACCGCCGACGCAAGGTAACTGTTCGTCACCGCCACCCCGCCGCCCGAAGCGCCTGCCCGCTTTGTACAGCCCCCCGCAAGCGCCGCCGCGCAGAGCACCGCCAATGCAGCAATCCGTCCGCCGCTCATGACGCACCCTCGAACGACCCGATATGGCGCCCGCCCTTCAGCCGCATCCGCACAATCACCCCGCGCCCCCGGTCCGGCCGCCACCACGTTCGCTTCGGCACAGGCCCGTTCTGCTGCTTGATCAGCTCCCACTCGTCGAAGTTCGGTCCCTGGCTGTAAATCACCCACGTCACCGGCGACTTCTCCACGTCCTCATAAAGAACGTCCTCCTCCGGCGTCCCCTCGCACGCCGGAAACCCCGCCGGCACATACAGCGGCGCCTTGATATGAGGCATATACCGCCCGTTCTGGTACAACTCCCCCACCGCCCGGTACTTGTACGTGTTCTTCGGATTGAACCGGTCACTGATTCGTGCCGACATCCCGCTCTCCGAAGCCGCCGCCGGCAGATACCCACCATCCACCAGTTCCGGCGGTAACTGATGGTCCTCCCATCCCATCCCGCAATCCTGCCGCGTCGGCGGATGCCGGCCGCCGTGCTCGTTCATGTACATCTCGAGGCACAGCCCGATCTGGTAGAGATCCGCATTCACCGCGACGATCTTCGCCTGCTGCTTCGCACGCGCCAGCGACGGAAGCATCACCGCCACCAACATCGCGATAATGGCAATCACCACCAGCAATTCAATCAGTGAGAACGCTCTCTTCATTGCCGCGCGACACAGTCCCTTAACCCCGCCCGCCCCGTCAGCCAGTTCTCCGCCATAAGCGCAACATCCGCCAGGTCCACCACGTAATCATGATTCACGTCCCCGGCTAAATTCCCCCGCGCCTTGCCTATCTCGCCTAACACTAAGCCATTGCCGTCATAATTCAGCACTAACAAACGATACCCCGTCCGCGGGTCCGCCGGATACCCCGTAGCCTTCTGGTCGAGAATCCCGATCACGTCAATTACCCCCGTCGGGCACTCATACCGTCGAATGCCCTCGCCGATGCAAAGCACCACCGGAAAAGTCCGCCCCTCCCCATCCGTCACCGTCAGCATCCCGTTCGGTCCCCAGTTCTCCGGGTGCACAATACTCACACCCTCGATCCGCACCAGACACCCCTGGTAGTATTCCCCGCCCGTCAGCCGATTCGGATCAAAGATCTCCGTATCGTCGGCCCACTTGAGGTCCGCCAACGTGATCGCCTCCGGCTGCGGAAGTCCCACCCCCGCCTTCACCAGCTCAACCTTGAAATCATAGGCCGGCTCTGTCCGATGATTCTCGTTGATGTTGAGCTTGCCCCCATAGAAAAGATAAGTCCCCGTCACCCGCACGCGATCCCCCGCCCGAAACACGTGCCCCGTCGCCGGGTCGCGATTCAACCGGCAGAGCTCCGCCAACCACTCTTCATCGCTGTAGTTGTCATAGCCCGGCCCATTCTTGTAGTTCTGCCCTATCCAGCAGGACGTCCCGGCATGATCCTCCCCCTCGCCCTGCACAAAGATCTCCCACTGCCCGCCCATAAACCACGGCGCCTCCGTCCCGTCCGGCGTAGGATCCAGCCACTCCTCCGGATTGTTCAGCAATATCCCCTCCAGAACCACCTCCCACGGCCCCGCATCGTCGAACGCACTGCTGCCGTCCGCATGAACCGCCTGAAACTCCCGGTGCGTAACCGCAACCGGCTGCGCCGCGGCCGCACAAGCCGCCATGGCGACCAGTATGATCCTATTCAACATTTCACGCCACCTCCGGAAAAAAGTTGCTTTCTCAATCTCCGCGCATAAAATCAACAAAAGCGTGCTACGGCGCATAAACTTACATGATTATTGCTACGGAGTCAAGCGACAAAAAAACCTGTCCCGGTAGTTTTTTGAAACCCCGCATGGGGTCTTTCACCCATGCGAGAAAGGCATGACATGACAGAAAAACCCTTCACAATCGACCTCACCGACGCCCCCGAATACCAGCAGCTCCTCGAAGGCGCCCCCCAGACCTGCGGCATGCGGTCCGGCCGCGTCTACCTCAAGCCAAACCAGGAGTGCGGCCGACACTCAACCAAGGCGCACGAAGAAATCCTCGTCTTCCTCGCAGGAACAGGAATAGCCCAGACCGGCCCCAACAACGAAAATCTCCCCGTCGGCCAGGGTAAAGTCATCTACATCCCCCCCCACACTGACCACAACATAATAAATACCGGTACAACCCCCCTCATCTACATCTACTGCGTCGCCCCAATCACCACATAAACCCACCGCCCACCGAACAGTCAATTTTCACCAACTGCGCGTCTCTCACCCCTGACAAAGTGAAACAGCGCCACACAGTGTAACCGCGCCCGAGTTTTGCCTATTCGTGCCAATTCGTGTCCATTCGTGGCTTCCGGAAGATGGCGCTTGAGAAACGAACTTGAATTTCGCCCCTCGACAAACCGCCGCCCCAACGCTATAGTGACCCCACGGTAACAAAACACCGCAAACGCATTACTGAGAAGAGGTTACGTATGGCCCAAAGCAAATACCTGACCGCCCCCATCGCCACAACAAAGGTGCCCCCCGGCATCCCCTACATCCTCGCAAACGAGGCCGCCGAACGCTTCGCCTTCTACGGTATGAATTTCATCCTCGTCACCTTCATGACACAGCACCTCCTCGCTCCCGGCGGCGAAAAAGCACCCATGAGCGATAACCAGGCCACAGAGGTATATCACTGGTTTAAAGCCGCCGTCTATGCTATCCCCTTGGTCGGTGCATTTCTCTCCGATCTCTGGCTTGGAAAATTCAAAACCATCATCATCTTTTCAATTGTCTATTGTGCAGGTTGCGCCGCACTCGTGGTCGATCAGACCCGCACCGGCCTCTACGCGACTCTCGTGCTCGTAGCCATCGGCTCCGGAATGATCAAGCCTTGCGTTTCCGCAAACGTTGGCGACCAGTTCGGCAAGTCAAACAAGCATCTCCTCGCCAGGGTGTACTCGTTCTTTTATTTCTCAATCAATTTCGGCGCCTTCATTTCCCCTCTC
Source organism: Anaerohalosphaeraceae bacterium (assembly GCA_035450485.1). Lineage (GTDB taxonomy): Bacteria > Planctomycetota > Phycisphaerae > Sedimentisphaerales > Anaerohalosphaeraceae > JACZKQ01. The sequence goes on from DAOTMV010000005.1 coordinate 95,419, forward strand.
ATTACGCCCGTTCTCCTCAAGTTATATGGTCCTGTACCCGCCTTCGGCCTGCTCGCCGTCATGATGCTCCTTGCGACCATCGTTTTTTGGGCCGGACGGCGCAAATACGTTCATGTTCCCGCCGCCGGTCGCGCCTTCCTCAAGGAAACCTTCAGTGCCGAAGGCGTAAGGGCCGTCTGCAAACTCCTTATCATCTTCCTCTTCGTTGCCGTATTCTTCGCGCTGTTCGAGCAAACGGGATCCACCTGGATCATACAGGCCGGCAAAATGGACCTCCACCTCCTCGGCTTCGAATGCGATCTTTCAAACCTGAATCTCCCCCAGCCCTATGCCGGGTGGCTCAATGCCGTAGTCAATTACCGTTGGGAGCCGTCCCAGTTAACGTCCATGAACTCGCTTTTTATCATGCTCCTCATCCCGATCTGCTCTTACGGTATATATCCTGCAATAAACAAGGTCTTCCCGCTCACGCCCCTCCGCAAGATGTCCATAGGTCTCTTCTTGACCGTTGTCGCATTCGCGATACCGGCCTGGGCCCAGGCGCGTATCGATGCCGGCCAGACCCCCGGAAGTCCATGGCAGATCCTGGCGTACCTTGTCATCTCCCTCGCGGAGGTCATGGTCTCGATCACGGCCCTTGAGTTTTCTTACACCCATGCCCCTCCAAAGATGAAGTCGTTCCTGTCCGGCATCTATCTCGTTTCAATCGCCGTGGGAAACACCTTCACAGCCGTGGTCAACAAGGTAATTCAAAGGCCCGACGGCACCAGCAGACTGACTGGGGCGGACTACTACTGGTTTTTCACCGCCGTCATGCTCGCCGCCGCGGTTTTGTTCATCTTCGTGGCAAAAGCCTACCGCGAAAAGACCTACATCCAGGACGAAGCTCCGGCCGAAACAGCACCTGAGACAGCCTGACGTTGCAGCAAACACAACCTTTTTGTATGATAGCATCGCCTTTATAACAATGGAGTTGCCCGGGCGCCTATGGTCCAGCCGTTAAGTGAAATCGAAAAACGCGTTCTCGCAGTACTGCAAAAGGGCTTTCCCCTCACGCAAACGCCCTACGACGACATGGCCCGCGAAATCGGCATCCGGACCAACCAGTTGCTGATGGTCCTCAAACGCTGGCGAGCCGAGGGCATACTCCGCCGCGTCGGCGCTATCGTCAGCCACACCAAGGTCGGCCTCCAAGCCGCCGAAATGGTCGTCTGGCAGGTCGCACCCGACCGCATTGAGGAGGTCGGCACTCGATTGGCCGCCTTTCCGCAAGTGTCCCACGCTTACGAACGCCCCCCCGCCGAAAACTGGCCCTGGAACCTCTACACAATGGTCCACGGCGCAGACAGCGCCGAAATAGAACAGACGGTGCAAGCCATGAGCCGCACCAGCGGTGTCGATAAATACTGTCGTCTCCGCACTTTAAGAGAACTTATGAAGGCGCCCCCCACGTATATTAAGGACTGATGGCGGCCGCACGTATCGCCAACGCCGCCGCCCGCGATACACCAGAGGACGCAAAATGCTGCAATTGCCGCTGAACGAAAGACTTACGCTTTACCTCATGCTGGCAGTCTACCTGATCGCTGCTGCAGTCGCCGTCCGCCAGCTTTCAGCCGCCGGCGCCGGCCGCCGCCGCTTCCTGACCGCCCTTATCTCCTTTGGCGTCTGCCTCCAGTCGCTTCTGCTCATCTTCCGCGCCGTCTCGCTCCAGGCATTCCCCCTGACCAGCCTGTTCGAATCCATGCTCTTCCTCGGCATCGCCTTCGGCCTGGCCTATCTCCTTCTGAGTATACTCATGCCGCAGGTCTGGTTTGCCTCCGTCATGACATGGATCATGCTCTTCCTGGCGCTGCTGGCCGCCAAAGTCGCCGCCCCCGCATCCGCCGTCCACGCCGCAGCCCGCACGCCATTGGCCGTCGCCCACGGCCTGGCCATGACCCTGAGTGTCGCCGCAATCGCCTCCTCCACCGCCGCCGCATGGATGTACCTCCTTGCCAACAAACGCCTCAAGAACAAGGAGTTGGGCAAAGTCCTCGGCCGAATGCCCAACATCGAAAAGCTCCGCCTGCTGAACCTCACCGGCATCCGCGCCGGATTCGTCCTGCTCACCTTTGGCCTGTTCACCGGCTTCGGCATGGCCGCCATCCAGGTCCGCGCCGGTGAAACAACAATCGCCCACTGGCTCATAGACCCCAAGATCGTCCTCATCATCCTCGCCTGGCTGCTCCTGGCGGTGATCTTCGTCCTCCGAGTCCTCACCCGGCTCAGCGGCAGGGCCGTCGCATGGCTGACTCTGGCCGCCTTCTTCCTGCTCATCTTCGCAATCGTCGGTGTAACAATCTTTTGCGGCACACGGCACGTCTTCTCGCAGCCGGCCGCAATGCTGATGGAATCGCAATGGATATCGCAGTACTCGGCCTGAATCACAAGACCGCCCCGGTAAGCGTACGCGAGCGCCTGGCATTCGACCCCCACGCCGCCGCCGTCGCACTCAAAGCGCTCAAGGCCCGCTATCCGGCCGCCGAGTTCGTAATCCTCTCCACCTGCAATCGCGTCGAGATCTACTGGGCCGCCGACGAACAGGGCAGCCCCTCCGCCGGCGAAATCACCGCATTCCTCGCCGAATCGCGCAATACGGCCGCCGAAGACTTCTCCTCGCACCTTTACTGCCGCCACGACGCCGACGCCGTCACGCACCTGCTCACCGTCAGCTCCAGCCTCGACAGCATGGTCATCGGCGAATCTCAGATTATCGCCCAGGTCAAGGAAAGTTACGCCCTTGCATGCAGCGTCCGCAGCACCGGCAAGATCCTCAACCGCCTCTTCCATGCCGCCTTCGAAACCAGCAAGGAAATCTACTACTCCACCACCATCGCCAATCGCCGCGTCAGTGTCGCCGGCGTCGCCGTGGAACTCGCCGCCCAGCTCTTCGCCGACATTACCTGTGCGCGTGTCGTCGTCATCGGCGCTGGCCAGATGGGCGAGTTGCTCGTCGAACACTTCAAGCACGTCAGGTGCACCGATATCGTGATCATCAACCGCTCCCTCCAGCGTGCAGCCGACCTCGCCGCCGCACACGGCATCCGCGCCGATAAATGGGAAACCCTCGATCGCCACCTCGCCGAAGCCGACATCATAGTCGCCTCCGCCGGCGGCCAGGACTGCCTCTTCACAAAAGCCGCCTTCAGGAAGGCCGTCGGTCGCCGCAAAAGCCCGCTGCTGATCATCGACATCGCCGTACCCCGAAACTTCGATCCCGCCGTCAACGACATCGACAACGTCTTCCTCTACAGTGTCGACGACCTCGCCGCCGTTGTCGAGCAGAATGTCCAGCTCCGCCGCGAAGAGGTCGACCAGGCCGTCGAGATCATCTGCGACAAGACCGCCCAATTCATGGACTGGCTGGGCGTCAGCCAGCTCGGCCCCCTCGTCGGCCAGATGAAGGAACAGTTCGAACGCATCCAGCGAAATGAAATAGAGCGATTCTTCGTCGGCCCGCGACAGCATGCCGACTGCCGCCAGGCAATGGAAGGCATGGTCTCACGAGTCGTCAACAAATTGCTGCACTGCGTCATCAGGAACATGAACGCCGAAGCCCGCGCCCACGGCATCGACCACGCCGCCAAAATGGCCGGTGACATCCTGGACCAGGCGCGGCAGATCGCCGAAGACGCCCGCAACGGAGAACCCGATGCCACATAAGCCGGACACTCAGATCCTACGCCTGCTCTTCTGGGAAAGCACCATCCGATGCAATCTCAGTTGCGCCCATTGCCGCCGCATTGACGGCGACGAGGCCGCCCGCAGCGATCTCACCACCGCGCAGGCTCGCACCATGATCGACCAGTTGGCCCAACTCGGCAGGGAACAGCCGTTCATGCCCATCCTCGTCTTCTCCGGCGGCGAACCGCTCTGCCGCCAGGACATCTTCGAACTGATCGACTACGCCCGCAACTCCAACATTCGCGCTGCCCTGGCCACCAACGGCACGCTCGTCAATGAAACCATCGCCCGGCGCATCAGGCAAAGCGACGTCGCCCGCGTCTCCGTCAGCCTCGACGGCGCCACCGCCGACGTCCACGACCGCCTCCGCCGGTTGGACGGCTCATTCGAACAGGCACTGGCCGGCATCCGCTGCCTGAAGGACCAGGGTGTCCCCTTCCAGATCAACATAACGCTGACGAAGCACAACGCCCACCAGATCGAAGACGTCTGCCGGCTCGCCAAATCCCTGGGCGCAGCCGCTGTTCACGTCTTCATGCTCGTGCCCGTCGGCTGCGGCCAGGTCCTCGCCGAGACCGACATACTCAGCCCCCGGCAGTACGAAGACATGCTCGTCCGAATCTGCCGCCTCGAAGCACGCGGCGACATCGAAATCAAGGTCACCTGCGGCCCACACTACGAACGCGTCAAACGCCAGCAGGGCCTCGCCAAATCGCACACCGCCGCGCCCGGCGCCGACCCTCGCGGCAGGACCAGCCGCGGATGCCTGGCCGGCCTCGGCGTCCTCTTCGTCAGCCACCAGGGTGACGTTTTCCCCTGCGGCTATCTGCCCGTCAACTGTGGAAACATTCTCCACCGACCGCTTAAGACAATATGGCGCACCAGCCCGGATCTGGCCCGCCTCCGCGACACGGACGCACTCGAAGGCAAGTGCGGCCGTTGCGGCTACCGCGCCATCTGCAGCGGCTGCCGCGCCCGCGCCTTCGGGGCAAGAGGCAACTACATGGCGGAAGAACCCTTCTGCGCCTATATTCCCCCGGAGGCCACACGATGACAGCAATCAGTAATTCACGACCCGGCGACGGCCGCTGCAGCGAAACGCAAGCGGCTATAGCCGGCAAATACAAGACAGGCGACACATGATCAACATAAGCAAACTCTACTGCGGCGAAGTCACCCCCGGCGACTGGCTCCGATACGGCATGAAAGGCGCAGGCGAACGCCCCGGCGAACTCGTCCCCAGGAAGGCCTCCGAACGCCGACCCATCGTCGTCTGGAACATCACACGCAACTGCAACCTCAAGTGCGTCCACTGCTACAACGACAGCGGCGTCGGCAAGGTCTGCAACGACGCCACAACCGAAGAGGCCAGGGCCGTCCTGGACGACCTGGCCGCATTTGGCGTGCCGTCGGTGCTCTTCTCCGGCGGCGAGCCGCTCATGCGGCGCGACTTGTTCGATCTCATCGCCTATGCCGGCGGCAAGGGCCTCCGCACCGTCATCTCCACAAACGGCACGCTCATCGATGCCGCAACCGCCGCAAGGATCAGAGAATGCGGCGTCTCCTACGTCGGCATCAGCCTCGACGGTGTCGGTGAAATCAATGACCGGTTCCGCGGTGTAAGCGGCGCCTTCACGAAGGCCGCAGCCGGGATCAAGAACTGCCAGGATGCCGGCGTCCGCATCGGCCTCAGGCTCACCCTCACCAGGCGCAACATCGAGGACCTGGACGCCCTGTTCGACTTCTTTGAAGCCAACGATATCGAGCGGGCCTGCTTCTATCACCTGGTGCCCAGCGGCCGCGGCGGCGCCATCGCCGCCGAAGACCTCACCCATGCCGAAAGCCGAAAGGCGATCGAAACCATCCTCGCCCGCACCAGGGCCTTCAAAGCTGCCGGCAGGAAGACCGACATCCTCACCGTCGACAACCACGTTGACGGCGTGTACCTCTACCGCAAGCTGCTCCAGGAAGACCCCGCCAAAGCAGAGAACATGTGGAAACTGCTGACATGGAACGGCGGCGGCCTCAACAGCAGCGGCGTGGGCATCGGCTGCATCGACTTCAACGGCAAGGTCCACGCCGATCAGTTCTGGGGCCACTACGACCTCGGCGACATCCACGAAAAGCCGTTCAGCCAGATATGGTCCAATCCCGACGAACCCCTGCTCAAGGGCCTCCGCAACCGGCGCGCCTACGTCAAAGGCCGCTGCCGGCTCTGCCGCTATTTCGACGCATGCGGCGGCTCGCTGCGCGTCCGCGCCGACCTGCACTTCAACGACCCGTGGGCCCCCGACCCCGCCTGCTACCTCACCGATGAAGAGATCGGCCTCGACACCGCCAAACAGCAGGAACTCAAAGCCGCCGGAGAATGGTACGACATGCCTGAATAACCGGGCCGGGGCGACTGTTGAAATAAGCAGGCCACGGCCCGGGATCAAAACGCGGACAGCAACCGGTTTCAGACTTCCAGGGCAACTCCATAACAATCTCCTTTCTTTCGCCGACCCTGATTTTTCACGGTCACCGCATTATCGACGGCGGCAGGCCGCCTGCAAGCCTTTTTGGGCGGATTCTTGACTTCGGGCGACAACATCGCTAATCTCGGGTCGGTCAATATCGCAAGAATTTCCTGTTACGAGTTTTGGGAGTCTGTTTTGAGGATCCTTTCCGGTATACAGCCGTCGGGTAAACTGCACATCGGCAATTATTTCGGCGCCATGCGGCAGCACTTGCAGTTACAGGCGGATAATGAAGGTTTTTATTTCATCGCCGACTATCACGCACTGACCAGTAACCCGGACCCCGCGGACCTTCGGCGGCGGTGCCTGGACGTGGCGATAGATTACATAGCGCTGGGTCTGGATACTGAAAAAACGGTTTTCTGGCTCCAGTCGGACGTTCCGGAGGTTACGGAACTGGCGTGGATTCTGTCATGCCTGACGCCTATGGGCCTCTTGCATCGGTGCACCAGTTATAAGGATAAGGTCGCCCAGGGACTCTCGCCCAACCACGGGCTGTTTGCGTATCCCGTTTTGCAGGCGGCCGATATTCTGATCTTCGACAGCAATCTTGTGCCCGTCGGCGCCGACCAGAAACAGCACATCGAGGTGACGCGGGATATCGCGATCCGCTTCAACAATACCTACGGGGAGATCTTCGTAGTACCACAAGAGCATATTCTCGAATCAGTCGCGGTCGTTCCGGGCATCGACGGCCGCAAGATGAGCAAGAGTTACGATAACACGATTGAGATTTTCGAGCCGGAGAGCAGCGTTAAGAAAAAAGTGATGCGCATCGTAACCGACTCGACGCCGGTGGAAGCGCCGAAGGACCCGGACAAGTGCAACGTGTTTGCGATGCTCAAACTGGTGGCTTCGCCTGAGGAAATCGCGGAATGGGAAAAGAAATATCGCGCGGGCGGCACGGGATACGGGACGGTGAAAAAGCGGCTCGCCGAACTCCTGCAGGCCTACTTCCGGCCGTATCGGCAGAAGCGTGCGGAGTTGGAAAAAGATTTGGATTTTGTGCATAATGTGTTGGCCGACGGCGCCCGCCGGGCGCGGGCCGTGGCGCGTGTGACCCTGGAAAGGGCCCGCCGGGCCGTCGGGCTGGGAGACTGATCATGGAAGACAGGCTGGTTACGATTGCGGAATACAGTACGGCGTTCGAGGCGGAATTGGCTAAGGTGCGCCTGGAAAACGAGGGCATCGAGGCCGTCATCGTCGGCGAGGACCTGGTGACCAATATGTATACGATCGACGCAATCAAGGTCGAACTGCAGGTGTTCGAAAAGGATGTCGAGCAGGCGGAGGCGATTCTGGCGACGCCGCCGGAGCAGGACCTGGAAGAGGCGACTGACGAAGAGACAGGCCTGGGCGACGAAGAGGATACGTGGGAAGAGGATGACGATGACCTCTTCGAGGATTTCGAGGACGAAGAAGGCGGCCGGCCGCAATGAGCGAGTACCGCGTCAATCTCGACATCTTCGCCGGGCCGCTGGACCTGCTGCTTTACCTGGTGCGGCGCGACGAGGTGGATATCTATGATATTCCGATCGCCCGGATCACGGAGGAGTACATCCGGCACGTGGAAATGATCAAGATGCTGGATATCGACCTGGCGGGGGATTTCCTGGTGATGGCGGCGACGCTGATGGAGATCAAGTCGGCGATGTTGCTGCCTCGCGCAGAGACGGAAGAGGAGGCCGTCGAGGAGGCGGCTGATCCGCGGATTGAACTGGTCCGGCAGCTTTTGGAATACAAGAAATTCAAGGACGCTGCGAACCTGCTGGAACTGGCGGCGGACTGCCGTTCGCAGCGATTCGCGCGGCCTGACTCGATTATCGCCAGCCTGAAGAAAACCGTCGAGCCGGAGGTCGACCTGGATCAGGTGAGCGTCTGGACGCTGTTGGAGGCGTTCGATGAGATCATGAAGGCGACGGGTCGGCTGCACAGCTACGACCACATCAAGGATGACACGCCGATTGACCTGTACCAGATCGAAGTCCTGCATCGCCTGCAGGAGGAAGGGCCGCTGACGTTGGAGCAGGTGTTCACGGGGCGCGGGTCGCGATTGGTGTTGGTGGGGCTGTTCCTGGCGGTGCTGGAGTTGATTCGCAGCCAGCTCGTCTGGGCGGAGCAGCCTGGAGGGACCGGGCCGATCTATCTGCGTTCGCTGACGAATGAGCCGGCGGAAGAGGCCGTGCAGAAGGCGATTTATGCTGCTGCGGCGGCAGAGGAGGCGGAGAAAGCGGCGCACGAGCACGAGGAGGAGTTGGAGGTTGAGGCGAACGAGCCGTTTGACGGTGAGGATGAGGAGGCCGACGAGCGGGACGAGTACGACGAGGAGCTGGACGCATTGGAGCCGGGGGAGATTGCGGAGTTCGCACCGCGGGTGCCGATTCGTGAGATTGCTGCGCCGGCCAACACGGCCGGGCAGGTAAACGATGCAAGCGAGGACGGCAGCGACGCCGATGATGGCGCGGATGGAGCGCCGGAGGGGTCGGTTGGTATTCCGATTCGGGAGCTGCCTGCGAGTCCGCCTGCAGTACAGGAAGCGCCGGCGGCCGGGCAGGTGAAGGACCAGTCCGAGGCCGACAAGCCGTAGAGGGCCACAAGCCTTGGAGGGCCGGAGGCCGCAGTGTTGGGATAGTGTGGTATTTCCTGAGTCCGCGGGTTCGCGGACTTTTTTATTGGGGGTTGGGGTGCGGGAAAAATCTAAACTTTTTTTCAAACTTTTGCAATAGTTTCGTTTGACAGGCGTCTAATATAGGGTATATTGTACATGCTGACAATTTGAATGGAGGTGGAGATGAGCGTTGCCGCGATGGTTTTGATCGGGCTGTTGGCCGGCTTGGGCTGTTGCGGTCTTTTTGTATCCATGCTTTTGGGGGTGGGGGTTCTGTTTCTCGTAAGGCTTTTGTTGGCGGGAACTTACTGCGCGCCTGACGTGGAGGCGGATGACGAAAATCAGCCTTTCGCAGAGTCGCCGGCTGACGTGGTGACGGATGCTGCCTGGGCTCCCCTCCTTGCGGCAATGACGATTGAACGCGCAAGCACCGTGTCTGCGGAGCACCTGGTACGGTTCGCCGGCGTGGTGCGAGTTAACGCAGGAGGCGACAAGAGAGATCGCCTGCAAACAAGATACGGCTTCCATAGTAGACATTGCGTGTTGGGTAATGGGGTGTGCGCCGGGAGAAGTCGGGGGCCGCCGGGCTTACAGGGGGAGCTTTGACCACAGGGGTTTTCTTTTTTTCGATGCGGCCGGGATGAGGCCGGCGTCGGGTGTTCTGCTGCGCTTTGGGGGAAAATGTACAGTCCGATTCGTCGGGATCACTTCGCGGCGGGGGGTTTGGGTAAGCATTTGGCAATATGCGGTGAATGCGCTGTGAAAGATGGCGAATGCGCAGTCAAAGACAGTGATCGTGCGGTTATTGTGCGGTGAAAGGCGGAGATTGTATGGGGATATTCGGGAAACGATCGAGCAAAGGCGGTCAAAGTGCAGCGGTGTATGGTGAGGTGATTGCGCAGGGAAAGGCGGTGAATGTGCTGAGGTCGGGGGTGAATGCGCGGGGATATGCGGTGGGTGTGCGGAGATGCGACAGGATGCGGCGGCGATGTGCGTGGTTTGGTGCGGGAAGTACAGTGAAGATGCAGGGAGAAGCTTCGGCGAACTTTTTTTTTAATTTTCTGAGATTGCTGTTGACACGGCAGGTATGGCTGGCTATATTCATATCATTCTCATAGGAATAGTGATATATGAATGATTCATCGAAGACGAGTTCGGCTGTTCCCAGGAAGGCATGGTATGGGCTGCGAGCGCTGTTTGAGTTAGCCAGCCGTGAGGACTCGGCGCCCGTGAAGGTTCAGGAGATAGCGGCAAGGCAGCAGATTCCCGTCCGGTTTCTGGAAACGATACTCTGTGAGTTGCGCCAGGCGGGGATTGTTTCTTCGCAGCAGGGCCAGAACGGCGGGTACATGCTGGCCAAGGCCGCCGATGCGATCAGCGTGGCGGAGATCCTTCGACTGTTGAACGGCCTGCCGTCATATCCGTCTCCGGTGGCGAGGGATTGCTCCGTTAACGGGGATCGGGCTTTTGCGGGGCTGTGGCGAGAAGTGGAGACGACGACCCAGGCGATTTATGAAGCGGCGACCTTAGCGGCGCTGGTCGAGAGAGAACGGCAAGAAGCAGACGTTTACGACTACGTTATATAATTTTTTTGGGATATATTCCCAGTACTATAGTAGGTGTACTGGGAATAAAGGATTAGCGAGGACGGCGAGTGGAATCACATTGGAGAAGCATCATCAAGGCGGTGACCTGGCGGGCGGGAGGCACCTTTGTGACATTCGTGACGGCGTGGTTTTTTGTGGGGACGGTCGAGACGGCCGTGAAGATCGGCTTCTTCGATACGTGCGTCAAGATAGCCGCCTTCTATATTCATGAACGCTTCTGGAATCGCCTCAAATTCGGTCAGTTGAGGCAGCCGGAGTATCACATTTAATTCAGGAGAAACAGATGCTGAGAGAGTTTGCCAACGAGGACGTCAAGCAGCTTGTGGAGGGCTTGAACTATGCAGAGAAGGTGGAGCGGTCGCTGGAGCTGATCCGATTGGCCTGGCGGGAATATGGTGATCACTTAGTGGTGGCCAACAGCCTGGGTAAGGACAGTGTGGTGGTGTGGCACCTGGCGAAGCGCGTGAGCCCGGCGATTCGCGGCTTCATCGTGACGACGCGGTTCAAGCCGCCGGAGACGGTTGCGTTCATGAATGAGCAGGTGGCACAATACCCGGAGCTGAAGGTCTTCAGGAACGACGCGCCCATACCGGGTAAGCTGTATCAGACGGATCCGGACCGGTGCTGCGATCTGCTGAAGGTGGAGCCTACGCGGCGGGCGATCGAGGAGATGGATGTTGCCTGCTGGGTGACGGGTCTTCGATGCACCGAAGGGCGGACGCGGACGGACTTCCGGGAAGTGGAAGAGCGGGATGAGGGACTGACGAAGCTGAATCCTGTGCTGATCTGGTACGAGCGGGAGATATGGCAGTATCTGGCGCTTAACGGGGTGGCGGTCAATCCGCTGTACGGGCAGGGATACCGTTCTTTGGGCTGCGGTCCGTGCTCGAAGATCGCCTTAGGCCAGGATGAGCGGGCCGGGCGGTGGATCGGAACGAGCAAGTGCGGCGGCGAGTGCGGAATACATACGCGGCCGCTGAGACAGACAGCCGTGGGTCGATGAGCAGGAAGGACCGGACGGGCATGCAGGAACAGGCATCTCCTCATCTGTCCAGGCGCCGCGGCGTGTATCCGCAGAAGCAGGACGGTTTGTACATGCAGCGGATACGCATTTCGGGCGGACGGATCGGCGCGGAGCAGTGGCGGCGGTTGGCCGAACTGTCGGCGGCCTACTGCGGGGCGGCGCCGCTGCACCTGACGACGCGGCAGGATATTGAGCTGCACAACGTGCCGGCGGATCACGTGGCGGCCGTGGAGGAGTCGTTGGCCGAGGTCGGCTTGCAGACTTATAACGCCTGCGGCGATTCGATTCGCAATATCACGCTGTGTCCTGGCTGCGACCTCAGGGAGGGCGGCGCGGACCTGTTGGGGGTGATCGAAACCCTGTATGCGTGCCTGGTGTCGCTTCCGGTCAGTGATCGTCTGCCGCGGAAGTTCAAGATAAGCTTTTCGGCGTGCGAGTGGCGCTGCGCGCTGCCGTTTCTGAACGATCTGGGTTTTGTTCTGACGGGCCGGGGCAGATTTGTCGTGTTCGGGGCCGGCTCGCTGGGGCCGCGGCCCAACCTGGGGATCGAACTGGCGGACGACCTGGGGCCGGAAGAGGTGATTGCGTTTACGGCGGCGGTGCTGGAGATCTTCGAGGAGCGCGGGGATCGAACCAACCGGCGCAAGGCGCGTCTGCGGCATGTGCGTGAACATACGGGCGATGAGGCATTCCGCGACCTGCTGCGACGGAGATTCGAAGAAAAGAGCGCGGGCGGGGATTACCCGGGCGTTTCGATTCGGCGGGGCAAGGCGGTCCTGCCGCATGTTCGGCGTCTGTACTTGCCGGCGGGCGATCTGGAGATCGAACAGGCGCTGGCATTGGCGGAACTGATCGACGGCCGGGGCGTCCAGTCGAGGCTGACTTTGACGCAGGGCATCGAGCTGTACAGCAGCGCACGTGTGGAACTTTCCGAGCCGTTAGTGCAGTTGTCAAAAGGGCCGTCGATCGTGTGCTGTCCGGGGGCGGACACGTGCGTCCACGGGGCGGTGCATACGCGGCGGCTGGCACAGTATCTGCGGGAGAATCTGCCGCGTGGGTTCGACGGCACTATCCGCATAAGCGGCTGTCCGAATCACTGCACGCATACGGCGGCGGCACAGATCGGCCTGAGCGGCTGCAAGAAGGCCGTCGATGGTGAGACGCACGAGGCCTACCGGGTGTATCTTAGCGGAGGCGACGGCAAGAGCGATCGACTCAGCTCGCCGGGGCCGGCAGTGCTCGAAGAGGAGGTCTTGCGGTATGTGTGCGAGGTTCGCCGGAGCGAGCACGGCACAGCGCCGCCGTCAGTGCAACCGAAGGAAGGAGTTTAAACGCAGATTGCGGTGATTACACTGTTTCAGGGCCGAATTCATCAGAGCCACAAATGGCACAGGGCGCAGCAACGTAACCAGAGCCACGAATGCACACGAATCGGCACGAATGAGGTTGGGGGCCTGGATCGGTTGGCGGAAGGTTCCGTGGGAGGGAGCGCCGCCAAACGCGCGATGCTCCTATGGAAGGGTTGGCCATAATCGTTTTGGGTGAGTCACGGGGGCAGGTATATCGTGGGCGAGCGCGTTTGACGGCGGCACCCTCAGCTTGGGTGTTGCAGAGAAAGTCGGAAACGGAGCAGGGCCGGTGGTTCCCCACAGAGAGCAGGGACGGGTTATATGGGACCGCGGATGGCAGCCTGGTTGTGAAGACGGGCCGGCAAGCGGGGTAGAACGGGGCAAGCGGGCAAGGCGGGGGCGGCTTGGCGCGGTGGGTTGATTTGCGGTCTTACGGGAGTCGGATGTTTCAGGAAAAATCCTGTTTTGGGGTGGGGATTAATTGCCGTAAATAGTGTTTGACAGGGGGATTTATGGCACATAGAATTCAGCGCGCCGTTGACGACGGTATGCGATTTCCAGGGGATTTAAATGAAAAGGGGCTTGTCATGGCCGGCAATGTGATTGAATTGACGGACGCGGAATTCGACGCGACGGTGAACAACTCGGACGTGCCTGTGTTAGTGGACTTCTGGGCGCCTTGGTGCGGACCGTGCAAGATGATTGCGCCGCTAATTGCGGAAGTTGCGTCCGAATACGCGGGCAAGGCCAAGATCTGCAAGATTAACACGGACGATCACCGCGAGGCGGCCGTCGAATACGGCATTAACGCCATTCCCACGCTGATCCTCTTCAACGAAGGACAAATCGCCAAGAAGTGGACCGGGCTGGCCACCAAGAAGGAGATTACGGGCGAGTTGGACCGGCTCGTTTCCCAATCCCAGGCATAACGGGGTTGTGGGTGTAACTTGACGCACAATCCCCGGCACCGTGCGTACGTTCGACATGCGCCGCCCATATTCCGGCGGGCCGCGTGCAATTAAGTCAGGTTGGTATTTTAGACAGGAGGTGACCAGGTTGAATTTTGTTCCGACAAGTGTGTTTCTGACCAAGGGGGTTGGCCGGCACAAGTACCGGCTGAAGTCGTTCGAGGAGGCGCTTCGTCATGCGGGCGTTGCGCAGCTCAACCTCGTGCAGGTGTCGTCCATTCTGCCTCCGAAGTGCAAGATCGTCAGCCGCGAAGCGGGTATGAAGCTGCTTGTGCCGGGGCAGATCGGTTTTTGCGTGATGGCACGGTCGGATACAAACGAGCACGGGCGACTTGTGGCTTCGTCGATCGGCGTGGCGATTCCGCGTGACCGGACGAGCTGGGGTTACCTGAGCGAGGTGCACGGTCACGGGATGAACAGCCAGCAGGCCGGCGACATGGCGGAAGACCTTGCGGCGGAGATGTTAGGTACGACGTTGGGCCTGGAAGTGGACCCGGACAAGGCCTGGTCGGAGAAGGAGCAGGCATACAAGTCGAGCGGCCTGTTCATCAAGACGACCAATATCACCCAGACGGCCAGGGGGCAGATGGATCTTTGGACCACGACGGTGGCGATCGCGATGTTCCTTCTGGGCAACAATTCATAGGCAAAGCGGCGTGGCGGGCGGTGCAGGTGCTGCCGAAGCCACGCATGTGCACGGCATAAACGCTGATTTAAGATTATCAGGTTACAGGCTCAAGAGCCGAATCAGCGCCGTTGTCGATTAGTGTGCATAACCTCTTGTCTCACAGAGTGTTGGCGTGGGCGGATTGCAGCACGCATCAGCACGGATTTACCTGTATTTGTGAGGAGTGGCGTCGTGTCAGAACAGGTTGCAGGCAAGCCAGGGTACGGCAATCTGCCAGGCGATGCGGCCGGTGCGGAGGGGGCGTGCGCGGTGATCGTGCCCGTACCTTATGATGGTACGAGCACGTGGGTCAAGGGGGCAGACCGCGGGCCGGAGGCGTTGATCGAGGCGTCGTGGAACATGGAGCTGTACGATATCGAGACGGACAGCGAGGTGTGGCAGCGCGGGATTCATACGGATGAGCCGGTGACAGAGAGACGTTCGCCGGAGGCGATGGCTGAGGCGGTGAAGGCGCGGATCGAGGGGTGGTTGGAGCGGGGGAAGTTTCCGGTGGTGTTAGGGGGCGAGCATTCGGTAAGCATCGGGGCAATGCAGGCGATGGCGGGGCGTTATCCGGGGGTGACGTTTCTGCAATTGGACGCGCATGGCGACACACGGGAGGAGTACGAGGGGACGGTGTACAATCATGCGTGCGTGATGGCCCGGGCGCGGGAGATGGGGCCGATCGTGCAGGTGGGGATTCGGAGCATCGATGCGGCGGAGCGGCCGGGCCTGGAGGAGGGGCGGGTTTTCTTCGCGGAGAATATCTGCGGCCGGACGGAATGGATCGATGCGGCGGTCGGGCGTCTGGGGGAGAAGGTTTACGTGACGATCGATCTGGACGTGTTCGACCCGGCGATTATGCCGTCGACGGGGACGCCGGAGCCGGGGGGGATGTTCTGGTATGAGGTGCTCGGGTTTTTGAAGGCCGTGGCGATGCGGCGGGAGATCGTGGGGTTCGACGTTGTGGAGCTGTGCCCGAACGCCGCGAACAAGGGGCCGGATTTCCTGGCGGCGAAGCTGGTTTACAAGCTGCTGAGCTACCGGTTCGAACTGCGGAAGTGAGGCGGCGGTAGGCGGAGCACCTGCACCAGACTTCGGTAGTGGTCATTGCGCTTATCTTCTGGCGTGTCGTTGACGTGCGCACTCCGTTCGGCTATCATATTTCGTTTACCCGTTGAAAGTGGATTTGAAAGAAGGATATATGCTTAAAAGAACGCACTATTGCGGCCAGATTCGCCCGGAGCACGTGGGGCGTGAGGTTGTCGTCTGCGGGTGGGTCCGGTCGTACCGGGACCATGGGAATCTCGTGTTCATCGACCTGCGGGACCGGGAGGGGCTCTTGCAGTTGGTGTTTGATCCGCAGACGCAACCGGAGATTCACAAGGTCGCGCGTAACCTTCGGTGCGAGTGGGTGATTGCGGCGCGGGGGCGTGTGCGTCGGCGGACTGAGGGCATGGAGAATCCGAAGCTTGCAACGGGCGAGGTCGAGGTGGCGGTGGAGCAACTGGAGGTGCTCAACCAGGCGAAGACGCCGCCGTTCGATATCGACAACGCGGAGTGCGTCAACGAGGAGCTGCGGCTGACGAACCGGTACATCGATCTGCGGCGTCCCGCGATGCAGCATCGGATGCGCACACGGCACCTGATTGCCAAGATCGCACGGGACTATTACGACGCCCACGGGTTCTGGGAGATCGAGACGCCGATGTTGGGCAAGAGTACGCCGGAAGGTGCGCGGGATTTTCTGGTTCCGAGCCGGCTTTATTCGGGGTGTTTTTATGCGCTGCCGCAGTCGCCGCAGTTGTTCAAGCAGATCCTGATGGTATCGGGGATGGACCGTTATTTCCAGATTGTGCGGTGCTTCCGCGACGAGGACCCGCGTGCGGACCGGCAGGCGGAGTTTACGCAGATCGACGTTGAGATGAGTTTCGTGGATTCGGACGACGTGATCACGGCCAACGAGGGTTTGGTGGCGGCGGTCTGGAAGGAGATTTTGGGCGTCGAGGTGAAGCTGCCGATCAGGCGGATGACGTACCAGGAGGCGATGGACAACTACGGGATCGACAGGCCGGACCTGCGGTTCGGGATGACGCTGAAGGACCTGACGGATATTGCGCGGGAGTGTTCCTTCAAGGTGTTCACGTCGACCGTGGAGAACGGCGGGGTAGTGAAGGGCCTGTGTGCCCCGCAGGCGAACCGTTTCAGCCGCAGCGACATCGAGAAGACACTGACGGATTTCGTGGCGGGTCACGGGGCGAAGGGCTTGGCGTGGTTCAAGGTGGCCAGGAGCGAATCGGGCGATCGGCTGGAGCTGAAGAGCAATATCGCGAAGTTTTTCACGGAGGATCAGCAGGCGAAGATCATCGAGCGGTTCGGGGCGACGGACGATTCGCTGATTTTGATGGTGGCCGACAAGGAGGCGATCGCCAACAAGGCGCTGGCGCCTTTGCGGGTGAAACTGGGGGCGGACCTGAAGCTGTATGAGGAGGGTCGGTTCGAGTTCGTGTGGATCGTGGATTTTCCGCTGTTCGAGTGGAACGAGGACGAGCGCAGGTTCGATTCGCTGCACCATCCGTTCACGTCGCCGGTTGCGGAGGACATCGGCAAGCTGGAGACGGACCCGGCGCATATCCGTTCGCAGGCGTACGACATCGTGGTGAACGGCTCGGAGATCGGGGGCGGGTCGGTTCGTATACACAACCCGCAGGTGCAGGGGAAGGTTTTTGATCTTTTAAATATATCGCGTCAGCAGGCACAGCAGCGGTTCGGGTTTTTCCTGAAGGCGCTGGAGTACGGAGCGCCGCCGCACGGGGGGATCGCGTTCGGGCTGGACCGGATGGTGATGCTGCTGACGGGCACGGATAATATTCGGGACGTGATCGCGTTTCCCAAGACACAGCGCGGGCAATGTCTTTTGACGGATGCGCCGAGCGACGTCGATCAGGCACAGTTGGACGAACTCAATCTTCGGGTCCAGACGCATTCTCATCAGACTCCGGACCGGAAACAGTAAAACACGGGTGCGGGCCGAGGCGCTCGCACCCTTGTGCGCTTGAGGGTATCGGCGTGCGAAGGGGGCCGCATGGCGAGAAGACGGCACAGACGGAACATGTTCAGGAGAATCGGCCGATACATCGACGCTCTGCTTCGGCGTCTGAAGCTGAAGCCATTGAGCCTTGCGGAGAAGTGCCGCTTGCAGTTCGGGGGGGCGGTGCTGTTCTGCCTGGTGCTGGCGCTGCTGATCCCGTACTTCTGGATGAGCAAGCTGACGGAGAAGATCGCCCTGGATGCGGGGCGCGCGGTTGCGGACACGGCGTTCGAGCGGCATTTTGAGATCGAGGTTGACCGCCGCAAGGACCTTGCGATGCTGGATGACGAGGGGCGCGAGCGCACCGTTGGGGAGAAGATCAATCGCTGGCTCCGTTTCGACAGCCCGGACTACAAGCCGCCGAAGGATTTGCATCGTCGGCAGCGGGAGGCGATCGAGGAACTGCTTGCCGACGAACGTCGCAACGACTTTGCATGGATCGATTATCGTGCGGCGCCGACCAACAATTACATCCGGATCGTGCGTGCTACGGACGCGTGCATTTTCTGTCACCGGCCGGAGGGCGCGGCGGCGCCGTTCAACAAGGGACAGATTGTCGGGGCGCTTGTGGTGCGGGCGCCGGCGAGGGAATTGGCCAAGACGATACTGCTGAACCGGCTGTGGATCAGCATTGCGGGGCTGTTGGCGGCGATCGGCGCGATGGTGGCGTTTTATATCATTACGCAGCGCGTGATTCTGCGGCCGATCCGGCAATTGCGGGCGCTGGTCAATAACGTTGCGGAGGGCAATCTCGACGCGCGGAGCTCGATCAAGAGCGGTGACGAGTACGAGCGGCTGTCGGAGGCGTTCAACAACATGCTGGACGGCTTGCAGGAGTCGCAGGAGAAGCTGCGGCAGGCCAACAAACAGTTGGACGCCAAGATCGCGCAGCTTTCGGACCGCAATGTGCAGTTGTTCAAGGCCAACAAGCTCAAGAGCGAGTTTCTGGCCAATATTTCGCACGAGTTCCGCACGCCGCTGAATTCAATCCTGGGGTTTGCGGAGCTGCTGCGCGAGAAGCCGGGGGATGATCCGGAGAAGTCACGACGCTACGCGGAGAACATCATTACAAGCGGCCGGAACCTGCTCAACATGATCAACGATCTGCTGGACCTTGCCAAGGCTGAGGCGGGCAAGATGAAGCTGCACATCGAGAAGACGAGCATTCCGCAGCTTTGCGAGAGCGTGGTCGGGTTCTTCGGGCCATTAACGATGGAGAAGCAGATCCAGATGACGCTGAACACCGCGCCGAATATTCCGCTTGTGCAGACGGATTACGGCAAGGTGCAGCAGATTCTGTACAACCTTGTGAGCAACGCGATCAAGTTCACGCCGATCGGCGGCCGGGTGGGGGTTCGGGTGTACATGCCGGACGACGTTACGGTTCGCATCAGCGTGACGGACACAGGGCCGGGCATTGCACCGGAGAATCGCGAGAAGATTTTCGAGAAGTTCCGGCAGATCGACGGGTCGCTGACGCGGCAAGGCGGCGGAACGGGGTTGGGGCTTGCGATCTGCAGCGAACTGGCGAACCTTCTGGCCGGTTCGATTACCCTGGAGAGCGAGGTTGGCAAGGGTTCGACGTTTTCGTTGGACATTCCCGTGAAGCTGCCTGCCAAGAAGCCTGCGGCAGAAGCCGATGCAACGGTGTTATAAGGCGGCTCACTTTTTCCAGTCGAAGTAGACGCTGTAGTGGCGCAGAAAGAGTCCCACGGTCCGCATAGCGAGGATGCCGGCGACAACGGCGAGCAGGTTCAGCAGGAGATATGCGGCAATGACCCAGAGCGGCTCGTCGGCGATGGTTCCGTAGTGTCTTGCGGCGGCCTGGATGAGGCCGGCGGCGGCGACGAGGAACGCCGTGACGAGATAAGGCCGCGGGGCCCTGATGATCGGCAGGACGATGTAGTCGGGGCGGAAGACCATCCACATTTCGCCGGCGCAGCAGATGGTCAGCAGGGTCATGGGGAAGATGAAGAGGCCCATCGCCACCAGCACATGGCGAAACCAGCCCAACTCGATATGCAGATAGCTGCGCAGTGCTTCGATCAGGGCCACGAACGGCAGCAGCGCCAAAACGGCAGCAACAATGAACAGGTAGATGCTCTTGAGCATCGTCCAGATGAATTCGAATCCCTGGCCGACTTCGATGTCGGGCAGTTCGTCCTGGCCCATCGCGGCAGCCTCGACGATCGACATGTAGAACCAGAAGAGACAGCCCCAACTGATGATGGCAACGATCCAGTCGGTGGGCACGTTCAACCCGAAGCCGGGCACCACAAAGCTGTAGTTCTGGTGTACCAGGAAGAAGCGGAAGCAGACGACTGCGGCGAGAAAGACCAGGCTGGCGATGTTTTCGGGGCGGATGAACAGGGGCCAGGTGTCGATGAATACTGCGCGATAGAAGCCGCTGAGGGGGGCCTCGGCGAGGACGTCGCGAACCTTACGTGCGGGATCGCCGTCGCGCGACGGAATAAAGAAGCGTCCCTGGCATCTGGTACATCGCGCCCGGCGTCCGGCGTGACGGTCCGCAAACGCGCACAAGTTGTCGCAATGCGGGCACTTGAACGAGATGGTCATGGATCTTTCGTCAGCCCTTTTCGCTCTTCATTGCATCGATGAAACAGTTTTCGTCGTTGGCCCATTTCTGGGCTTCCAGGAGGTCGACGACTCCCCGTTTGACAAGCTGGGCGAGATGGCGCTCCAGTGTGATCATGCGTTCGTTTGGCTGATCCTTTGTCTTTACCTGCAGGATCGAGTAAATCTGCTCGATCTTGCCCTTGCGGATGAGATTTGCGACGGCATAGTTGTTGTTGAGGATCTCCATGGCTACGACGCGTCCGCGTGCGTCCTTTCGCGGCAGGAGTTTCTGGCTGAGGACATAGGCAAGGCCGAGGGATAGCTGGTTGCGGACCTCGTCCTGTCGGCCTTCGGGGAAGAAGTCGAGGATCCGGGTGATGGTGCCGACGGCGTCGCGGGTGTGGAGGGTGCTGAAGACGAGGTGCCCGGTCTCGGCGGCGGTGAGGGTCAGGCTGACGGTTTCGGCGTCGCGCATCTCGCCGACGAAGATGATGTCGGGGTCCTGGCGCATCATGGCGCGGAGGCCGGCGGAGAAACGGTCGACGTCGCGGCCGATTTCGCGCTGGCTGATCATGGAGTTCTTCTGCTTGAAGATGTACTCGATGGGGTCTTCGAGGGTCATGATGCGGCAGGCGCGGTTTTCGTTGATGCGCTCGATGAGGGATGCGATTGTGGTGCTCTTTCCCGCACCGGTGATGCCTGTGAAGAGGACCAGGCCGTGTTTGCGGCGGACGATATCCTGCCATGCGGAGTTGGGAAATCCGATGCTTTCGGGCTTGGGGATATCCAGGCCCAGCGCCCGGATGGCGGCGGCCATCCCGTCGTTTTCGAGAAAGACGTTGATACGAAACTGGATTTCCCCGAGACGGTAGGAACAGTCGACGGCGGTTTCCCGCCGGAGGGTGGCGATGTTCTTGGGCCCGATGAGAGGGAAGACGAGTCCTTCGAAGAGTTCTTTAGTGATGGGTGCGCCCTTGAGCTTTACGAGTTCGCCGTCGACGCGGTAGGCGGGGACAGTGCCCATCTTGATATGGAGGTCTGAAACGCGCATGGCGCCCTGCTTTTCGAAATATGTCAGCAGGTCGATCATGCTGAGCAGGCTGCCGTCGCTGCCGGGGTAGATCCTTGTATTTACGGTTATTTCTTCAGCCATGTAGCGCCTCTCCTGTCAGTGCAGTTTTCAAGATATATCATTATACCCGCTTGCGGGCGGGCAGGCAAAGATAATTTTCGTGTATAATGGTCGAGATTGTATGCCGCGTTTGACACCGAGGAGCGGCCGGGCTATAATTGGCGCTTAATGTTCACGCCTTTGGATGAAAAGAAGGAGAAGACCATGAAAAGCGGGTTTGCGGCACGGATAACGTTCGTTTCAGGGGTGATTCTGATGTGTCAAGGCGCTTGGGCGAATCTGGGTATAACGGGCCCGGGGCGGCGCGTCAGTGCGGAGTTCACGGAAGCTTCGGGGCGGCTGGTTTACAGTGTGACGCTGGCTGGCGTTACGGTGATCGAAGAGTCACCCTTAGGGGTGATCGTCGATGGTGTCGATCTCGGGCGGGAGGCCAGCATCGGCGACCTGGGTCTCGAACTGGTCATGTGGGCCGACGAGACGTATCCGTGGCGCGGGGTACATTCGGTGGCAGTCAATCGGTACAAGGGGGCGAAGATCCCCGTGATCCACCGGCCGAGCAAGACCGCTTACACGCTCGAAGTGCGGGTGTTCGATGACGGGCTGGCGTTTCGGTACATTATCCCGGGACAGGGCAAGCGTGCGGTTTCGGGCGAAGCGACGGCCTTCACACTGCCGGCCGGCAGCACCGTGTGGTACCAGACCAACACGGCCAACTACGAAGGGCAGTACGAAGAACATGCCGTCGAGGCGCTGAAGGCGAACGTATTTGCGGGGCCGCCGGTGACGGTGGTGCTGCCGGAGGGGCGCGGGTATGCGGCGATTACAGAGGCGGCGCTGATCAACTACAGCGGGATGACGCTGCGGCTGCGGGGCAACAGGTCGCGGGTTCTGGAAGCGGCGTTCCAGGACGACAAGGCGTGGATGTTAGAGGGGGATATCGTGACGCCCTGGCGGGTGGTGATGGTGACGAAGGACCTTAACGGGCTTGTCAATTGCGATATCGTGCACAATGTCTGCAAGCCGCCCTCGGCGGAATTAGCCAGGGCGGAGTGGATCAGGCCGGGGCGGGCGCTGTGGCACTGGTGGTCGGGGCAGATCGGGAATTTTGATACCGTGGCGTTCGACAGGCAGTTCTGGTGGGTGGACCAGGCGGCAAAGTTGGGTTTCGAGAATTACCTTGTCGATGCGGGGTGGGAGCACACGTGGGGCAAGCCGGGCAAGGACAAGTGGGCACTTCTGAAAGAGTTAGTCGACTACGGCAAGGCCAGGGGCGTGGATATTACGGTGTGGAAGCGCTGGGCGACCGGCAACACCGAAGGCGTGCGGATGGTGGGACTGGACGATACAAGGACGCGGCGGGAATTTTTTGCAAGGTGCAAGGAGGCGGGTGTTTCGGGAATCAAGATCGACTTCATGGATTCGGAGTCGAAGGAGAGGATCGACTTCTATACCGACGTGCTGAAGGACGCGGCCGAGTACAAACTGATGATTAATTTTCACGGGGCCAACAAGCCCGCGGGCGAGGACCGGACGTGGCCCAATGAGATTACGCGCGAGGGCCTGAAGGGGCTTGAGTATAACAAGTGGTCCGCCCTGCCGCCGGCGCATTATGCGTCGCTGCCGTTTACGCGGTACCTGGCGGGTCACGGGGACTTCACACCGTGCACGTTCAATCCGAGGATGCTCAAGGGGACGACATTTGCGCTGCAGTTGGCAAGCGCCATTGTGTATACCTCGCCGATGCTGCACTGGGCGGACAATCCGGAATTTTACTTCAAGAGCCCGGCGGTGGACGTGATCAAGGCGATCCCGTCGACGTGGGACGAGACGGTGGTGTTGGAGGGCAGCAAGATCGGTGACCTGGCGGCGTTTGCGCGGCGCAAAGGCGCTGCGTGGTTCGTCGGTGTGATCAACGGCGGCGACAAACGGACATATGAACTCGATGCGGCGTTTCTCGGCGAGGGGCAGTACCAGGCGGTACTCCTTTCGGACGATCCGCAGAGGGCGGACAACCTGCTGCGGGAAGAACGGTACGTCACTTCGGAGACAAAGCTGACTGTGGCGATGAACGCCGGCGGCGGGTTCGTGGCGATGCTTACGCCGGTGCAGCCGACAGGGGCGGAGAAGCCGGGGTGGGTGCTGACGTTTGCGGATGAGTTCGACGGGGAGGCGCTGGATCTGACGAAGTGGAATCCGTGTGATCCGTGGGGGCGTGAGCGGAATAACGAATTGCAGGCGTACGTACCGGATGCGTTCGAGGTGAAGGACGGCGTGTTGAAGATCAAGGCGCAGAAGCGGCGGGCGGAGTACTCGGGCAAGATGCGTGAGTACACGTCGGGGATGATGAGCACGTACCAGAAGTTTACGCAGAAGTTCGGGTGGTTCGAGATTCGCTGCCGGATTCCGAAGGGCAAGGGGTTGTGGCCGGCGTTCTGGCTCTTGCCGGATCCGTTGGGCTGGCCGCCGGAAATCGACGTGCTGGAGACGATCGGGCACCAGCCGAATCGGGCGTACTTCACGCATCACTGGCGAGACGAAAACCGCAGGCACCAGTCGCACGGGGGGCACCACGACAACGGCGATCTGTCGGCGGACTTTCACACGTACGCGGCGGAGTGGTCGCCCGAGGCGATCGTGTGGTATTTCGACGGCAAGGAGGTGTTCCGGTCGACGCGTTCGGTGCCGAAGGAACTTCCGATGTACATGCTGGCTAATCTTGCCGTCGGGGGCAACTGGCCAGGGTCGCCGAACGAGGAGACGCCCTTTCCGTCTTCGTTCGATATCGACTACATACGGGTCTACAGCCGAAAGTGACGGATGTCGGGGCGCGGCGGCGGCAGGAAGGCTGAGCGCGCGGTGCGGCGGTTTATTGGCTTGACAATTCGACACGGGCGGCCGATGATGGCCGCATGACATCGAAGAACCTCTACATCATCGACGGGCATGCGCATATTTATGCGGCGTACTATGCCCCTATGCGGCCATTGAACAGTCCTTCGGGGGAACCGACGAAGGCGACGTATATCTTCACGACGGCGGTCATGGGGCTGATTCAGCGGAAGAGGCCCGATATGTTGGTCGTGGCCATGGATGGGGCGGGGCCGACGTTTCGCAGCGAGATTTCCCCGGACTACAAGGCGCACCGGCCGCCGATGCCGGACGAGCTGCCGGCGCAGATTGCGCGGATCGAGGAGATCATGGAGGCGATGCGGATTCCGGTGATTCGCGCCGAGGGCTTCGAGGCCGATGACGTGATCGGGACGTTGGCGGCGCAGGCTTCGCGGGCGGGGATTCGGACGTATATCTGCTCCAAAGACAAGGACATGCTGCAGTTGATCAGCGAGCATACGGTCACGTACGACATGCAGAACGACGTGGTGACGGATTTTGCGGCGATGCAGGAGAATATGCGCGTGACGCCGCGGCAGTTCATCGACGTTCTGGCCCTGCAGGGGGATACTGCGGACAACGTGCCGGGGGTGAAGGACGTGGGGCCGAAGACGGCGCTTCAGTGGATTCAGAAGTACGGGTCGCTGGAGGAGCTGTTTGCGCACGCCGACGAGATCACGGGCAAGCGCGGGGATAACCTGCGGGCGTCGAAGGAGCAGACGTTTCTGAGCCGGCAGCTGGTGACGATCCGCTGCGATGCACCGGTGGAGCTGGATCAGAAGGCCTTTGCGCTGCATGAGCCGGACAAGGAGCGGTTGGCGGCGCTGTTTACGGAGTTGGGCTTTACGCGCCTGTTGGCGCAGATAGGCAAGGCTGAAACTGCGGCGCCGGCGGCGGCTGCAAAGGAGGAGATTCCGCTTGCGACGATTCATACGATCGAGAAGGATTACCATCTCGTCGACACGGCCGAGGCGTTCGAGGCGTTTGTTGCGGAGCTTGGCAAGCAGACGCAGTTTGCCATAGATACGGAGACGACCGGGCTTGAAGCGATGCGGGCGGATCTGGTGGGGATAAGTTTCGCGTGGAAGCCGTTCGAGGCGTATTATCTGCCGGTGAAGGGGCCATTGGGGCAGAAGCGTCTTGACGTGTCCCTGGTGCGGCAGCGTCTGGGGCCGATTCTGGCGGATGCGTCGATCAGGAAGATCGGGCAGAATATCAAGTACGACATGATCATTCTGGCCAAGGCGGGGATGCCGTTAGCGGGTGTCACGTTCGATACGATGGTGGCGTCGTATGTTCTCGATGCGGCCAGGCCGAGCCATTCGATGGAGGCGATGGCGCGGGACTTTTTGGGATACCAGCCGATTCCGATCGCGGCGCTGATCGGCAAGGGCAAGAATCAGCTTTCGTTCGACATGGTCGATACGCGGGCGGCGGCGGACTACTCGGCGGAGGACGCAGACGTGACGCTGCGGCTGTACGAGTATCTTGCGCCGCGCCTGGCGGCCCAGCCGCTGCTGAAGAAGCTCTTCGACGAGGTTGAGATGCCGCTGGCGGCGGTGCTGGCGCGGATGGAGATGAACGGCGTGTCGCTGGACGCGGGGGTACTCAAGGGCATGTCGCACGCGATCACCGCCGAGATCGAACAGTTGAGAGCGCAGATTCATTCGTTGGCGGGCGTTGAGTTCAATATCGACAGCACCAAGCAGTTGGCGGATGTTCTGTTTGACCGGCTGGGCCTGAAATCGACGCGGATGGGCAAGACGATTCGCAGTACGGATGCGGCCGTGCTGGAGCAGCTTGTCGACGAGCACGAGATCGTGCCGCTGATCCTGCAATATCGGCAGCTTGTCAAGCTGAAGAATACGTACGTCGACAAGTTAGGGCAGTTGATCAATCCGCGCACGGGGCGGGTGCACGCGTCGTTCAACCAGACGGTGACGGCGACGGGGCGGCTGAGTTCGTCGGAACCGAACCTGCAGAATATTCCCGTGCGGACGGAATTAGGGCGGAAGATACGGTCGGCGTTCGTGCCCGCGGAGGCCGACGGCTGCATCGTGAGCGCGGATTATTCGCAGATCGAGCTGCGGCTGCTGGCGCATTTTTCGGGCGATGCCGCGCTGCGGCAGGCGTTCGCGGAGGATCGTGACATTCATGCGTTTGTGGCATCGCAGGTGTTCGGCGTGCCGCCGGAGGAGGTTACGCGCGAGATGCGCAGCCGCGCCAAGGCGGTTAACTTCGGCATTATTTACGGGCAGAGCGCGTTCGGCCTGGCGCGGGCGGTGGGCATCAGCCAGAACGAGGCGAAGCGATTCATCGACGGCTATTTCGAGCGTTACGGTTCGATTCGCGAGTTCATGGACCGCTCCATTGAACGGGCGAAGAAGACGGGCTATGCCGAGACAATTCTGCACCGGCGGCGGAGCATTACCGGGCTTACGAGCAAGAACTTCAACAAGCGGGCGCTGGCGGAGCGGCTTACGATCAACACGATTGTGCAGGGTTCGGCGGCGGACCTGATCAAGGTCGCGATGATCAACATCCAGCGGAAGATCGACACTGAGAACCTGCCGGTGAAGATGATCCTGCAGATTCATGACGAGCTGGTCTTCGAGATGCCCGCGGCGGAAGCCGAGCGGCACGCCGTATGGATCGCCGAGGCGATGACCGGTGCGATCGCCCTTGACGTGCCTTTGAAGGTGGACGTTTCGATCGGGCCGAACTGGCTCAGTGACAAGTAAGCCTCAGGCAGCAGCGGGCGGAGGTAGTAAAGCCACAGAGCGGCGACTTCGCGGGCCATGTATTTCGGCAGGGCGCGGAGGCGATAGCTTTCCCTGGCGGGGACGGTGTAGACATCCCAGCCGCGGCGCTGGTAGGCCATTTTGATGCGGGGCAGGTGATAGAAGTGGCTGACGACCAGGACGCGGCGGATACCCATCTTTTCGAACAGTTCCGCGGTGTTTGCGACGGTGGCCTGCGTGTTGAGTCCTTCGGTGTCGACGAGGATGGCATGGTGCGGGACGCCGGCTTTGATTGCGGCGGCCTTCATGGCGGCAGTTTCGTGTGTGTCGCCGTCGCCGGGGCCGCCGGAAAATATGATTTTGTCCGCGTGGCCGGCGAGGTAGAGCGCACAGCCGGTGCGGACGCGGTCGGCCAGTGCGTCGGACATGCGGCCGTTCTTGTAGACGCGTGCGCCGAATACGACAATGGCGTCGGCCCGGCGGCGGTAATCGGTCTTGCCGAAGCAGAACATCTGTGCGACCGGGAAGGCGACTGCGCAAAGCGCCAGCACGAGGACGGTGGTGAGGCCTTCGCGCTGCCAGCCGCCCGGCGGCCGGGGCACGACCACCGCTATGCCCACGACTTCCATTGCCATGCTGACGAAGAGCGAAAAAGGAATCCAGACGCCCGCCGTGATCTTACCGCGAGCAAGAAGCATGTAGAACACGATGACGTTGTAGATGCAGACGGCGTAGAGTATTGCCGTCAATGTCAGGGTGATCGCGCGTCGCCAGCGTGAAAGTCGCGGC
This sequence comes from Anaerohalosphaeraceae bacterium, assembly GCA_035450485.1. Lineage (GTDB taxonomy): Bacteria > Planctomycetota > Phycisphaerae > Sedimentisphaerales > Anaerohalosphaeraceae > JACZKQ01. The sequence continues at coordinate 123,106 of DAOTMV010000005.1, forward strand.
CGGATTGCAAAAGCCAGCATGAACACGGCGGCCAAGACCAGGATCGGCCTCGAAAGCGAGTCGGACAGCGGCCGGAAATCGATCCACCAGATGTTGGCGTCAAAGCCGGGATAGCGCAGGTCGCCGGCGATATTGAGCAGCGTGAAGATGCTGACAAAGAGCGCCACGCCGCGGCCCCACGATGCGGCGAGGGTCCAGGGCGTCGGTTCGTATTTGCGCGATTTGACAAAGTCACTGGTCGACAAATCCTGCGAGCCGTTCTCTGATTCGCGGGTAGAGATCATAGATGTTCAGAGACCCTGCAATTCATTTCGCAGAGATTCCATCAGGTCTTCTTCCGGCACCACAGCCATTTTCCTGCCGTGGCGGTAGATGAAGCCTTTGCCCTGTGCGGCACAGACGGCCAGGTCGGCATCGGCACATTCGCCCGGGCCGTTGACGATGCAGCCCATGACGGCGACCTTCAGCGGTTTGTCGATTTGGTCGAGCAGTTTGCGGACCTGGCGCGCCATCCGCACCACGTCAATCTTACATCGGCCGCAGGTCGGACAGACCGTTAATCGCGGCCCGCGCACCTCACATAGCCCCAGCGAGGCGAGTATCTGGCGTGCAAGCCGGACCTCGGCGACCGGATCGCCGGCGAGGCTGACACGAATCGTGTCGCCGATGCCCTCGGCCAGGAGCGTACCGATCGCCACGGCGGAGGGTATGGACGCATCCTCGGGCAGGCCGGCGTGGGTGAGGCCAAGATGGATGGGATAATCGAATACGTCGGCGATGGCGCGATTGGCCTCGATGGTGCGGATGACGTCGGCGCTCTTGACGCTCAGGACGAGCTTCTCAAAACCGCGGCGTTCGAAAATGCGCACGTACCGGGTCATCTCCTTCACCATCAGCTTGGTGCGATGAGCGGCGGGCACGTCGGCCTTCAGGTCCCTGATGCTGGCCTCGTTGACGCCGATGCGAACGGCGGCGTCGTGGGCCTTGGCGCAGTCGATGATTCGCAGGATATCCCGGCGCTGCCTGATGTTGCCGGGGTTGAGGCGAATCTTTGCGGCGCCCGCTTCGAGGGCCTCGATGGCGCGGTCCGGGGAGAAGTGCACGTCGGCGATCAGCGGCACGCCGGCCCGGCGGACCAGTTCGCCAAAGGCGGCCGTGTCGGCCCGGGTGGGAACGGCAATCCGCACCAGGTCGCAGCCGGCGGCAGTGAGGCGGCGGATCTGGCGCAGACAGGCCGGGATATCGGTGGTGTCCACCTTGGTCATGGACTGCACCGCAATGGGGCTGCCGCCGCCCAGCCGGACGGACCGGACGTCAACGATCCGCGTTTTTCGCCGCAAAATCATCACTGATACTCCCAAAAACGGCCCTTGCAGCCTTCGCGGCATCCCCGCGGTCGGCCCTGGGAGGGGCCTCACAAAAATTGATCCCGGCGTTGAATTTTAGCTTGTCGGCTCGGGGATGGCAAAATAAAATCGGCCCACCAAATCCAGGCCGCACCGGGCGTGCCGTGCGCATACTTTTGATGTACTGTTCTGAGGGGAGACCTTCATGGCGGTGCTGTGGACAATTGGTTTGATCATCATCATCGCCTATTCCGTGGTCGGCTGGACGCTGTATTTTCTTCAGCCGCGATTTCTGTACGCACCGGTGCGCGAGATAACGTATACGCCCGCGGATATCAACCTGGCGTACGAGAAGCTGGCTCTCAAGACCGAGGACGGTCTGAAAATCGCGGCCTGGTACATTCCCGCAAGCAACGCCAAGTACACGATCCTGTTCTGCCACGGCAACGCGGGCAACAAGACACACCAGCTGGATTCGATCAACCTGTTCAATGAGATGGGTCTCAATTGCCTGATTTTCGACTATCGGGGTTACGGCGACAGCCAGGGCAAACCGACGGAAGCGGGGACGTACATGGACGCCGCAGCGGCCTGGAGGTGGCTGACCGAGAAAAAGCACATCCCGCCGCAGCGGATTATCATTTTCGGGCGTTCGTTAGGCGGCAGTATCGCGGCGCACCTGGCGACGCGCGTTACCCCGCACGCACTGGTGCTGGAAAGCGCATTTACTTCTTATGAGCAGATCGGCAAGAAGTTTTACCCGTACATGCCGGTGGGCATGTTCGCGAAGTTCAACTACAACACGCTCGATTACGTGAAACGGGTTCGCTGTCCGATCCTGTTCATCCACAGCCGAAACGACGAGATCATTCCGTTCGAGTTTGCATTACGGCTGTACGCCGCGGCCTCGGAGCCGAAGCAGCTTCTTGAAATCACCGGCAGTCATAACGACGGATTCCTTTTCTCCGGGGCGGTCTATACGAACGGCTGGAAGGAATGGCTGCACTCTATCGGCGAGCACCGCAGCGAACGCGTACGACGGCAGCAGATATGCTGAGCAGCCGGCGGGGTCTTCAGTAATCGATGCGCCTAAGCACGCCTACGACGACGGCCTCAATACGGCAGTTGCTGGTGTAGATCGGGACATAGGCCGGGTTGGCGGGCTCAAGGCGGACACGGCCGTCCTGGCGGTAGAAGCGTTTGACGGTGGCGGAGTTCTCATCGACGATTGCGACGACCATCTGGCCGTCGGCGGCGGTTTCTGCCTTGCGGCAGATCACGTAGTCGCCGTCTGCGATGCCTTCCTCTATCATGCTGTCGCCGGCGACGCGCAGCGCGAAGACGCCGTCGCCGTCGCCGAAGACCGAACGGAGCGACAGTTCGTCCGTGTCCTCGATGGCCTCGATGGGAGCGCCGGCGGCGACCCTGCCGAGCAGCGGTATGCCGCCGGAGGCCCGCAGGCGGGACGTGCAACAGCGGTCCTGTTCAAGCAGCCGACTGGCTTGGGCTGTCAATTTCAAAGAGCGTGCCCTGCCCGTCGATTTGGTCAAGAGACCTTTTGCCTGGAGGCTTGTGATGTGCTCGAATGCGGTGGTTCGGCTTACGCCGGCCGCTCGGGCGAGTTCGGCGATCGTCGCCGAATAGCAGCGGCTGCGTTCGAAGTTGGCGATGTGGCGCAGGATGTCCAGTTGGCGCGGGGTGATTGCTGTCTCGGCACTGTCCAAGGTGACTTTCCTCCTGTTTGTCTTGCGCAACGGCCGGCGCGATCAGGTCGATGGGTCCTTCGATGGTAATGCGGCGGCTCGGTGCGGCAAGGCCGCCGGCGCTGACCAGGCCGGCAAGCATTTCGAGTACCTTCTGCAGGGGGTTGTGTTCCGTACCAGGCGCCCGCCCATCCGGGGGCTTGCGCCGCGGCGGCCAGGGCCTTACGAAATCGCCGCCGGGCCCGAATTTGCAGATCGGCTCGTCTTCGAATGCGTCAAATCGTCCGTGATCCATGTTTGCACCTTTGCGCCGCCTCGTGTAGGCGGGATTCTCGACAATCCGTTTGAGCAGGCTCTTTGAGCAGGCTCTTTCAATCGACCCCTACATATCGGCGAACGGTTGCAAAAACCCGAACAAAAACCGAACGGATTCCGGCAAAGCGCAAAGAATTTTTTGCCCCCCTGCTGACGGTGCTGGCGGCCTAATTATTATCGGACATTGATGGCTGCTTGACACGCATCACCCCGCAATGCTGAAGCGGCTGTAGCGAAAAGCGCGGGCCCAATCCCAAGAATCCGCAGGGATTTTGCAGGCCGCACAAACATTATCTAAATTATTGATGTGGACGTCGGGCAAGACCCGGGGTCTATAAAACAACGTTTTTTGGGGGCTATTCCAATGGGGGCCGCAAAACACATCCAGAGCGAACGAAACCGAAAGGGGGGAAAATGAAACCTTTTCTGACATGGCTGACGTTAGGCGCTATTCTCTTCCTGTGCAGTTGCGAAGAGTCGAACTACAGAGCCGAGGCGTACCAGCCCAGCAGCATCAACCCTGAGATGCAGACACTCCTGAATACCGCAACACCCGCCATCTCCTACAGCAGCGAAATCGAGGTACTCGACACACCAGATTTCACATTGTCCTTCGAGGACGACGTGCGTGCTTTTCACAAGAAGGTCCGCGCGTGTGCGGAACAAAGGGCGCGGCGCCGAAACCAGCTCAACGGCGTGGAGCTTTGCCGCGTGCTGAACGCGTACAGTACGGTCACGCCCGAGAACGCGATCGCCCTGGGTGAGCCTGCCTTGAATACAGGGCAAGCTTATTAGCACCGTTGACGACGGTGATGCGGGCCGTGGGATCCTCGACAAGCCAGGCGTCCACAACGGCCTGCGGGTCCGGGGCGGGATGCAGGTGGACGGCGATGAGCTGATTGTCGGGGATTTGGGAATGGACCCAGATTCGGCCAAGCCGCTGGATCATCCGGGCGAACTTGTACGGCTTGTGTGAGAAAAGTTTGTACTCCTGGCGGATCGACGCAAAGATCTCATCCAGGGGCCTGACGAGGCGATTGTAGAAATTCTCCATTGTCCGCGCGTGGCCGATTCCCTTGGGGCAAGCCGTCAGGAAGAGCACCTCACCGCCGTCGCATACCGCCTGCTGTGTCAGTTCCAGCGCCCGCTGGGATATGTAGAGGTCCACGTCGTTCGGCAGACCGCCGGGCGAGACGATCAGGTGATTCGTCGGCTCCACGGTGTGCGTGTTGCGAAGGTCGCTTTCCGTGAAGGCATGGCGGGTAACTTCCTCGGCATCGCCGAACCGGGCCCACTGGATGCGGCCGGAGGAGCTGATTGTCACCAGTGCGTAGACCAGGCGTCTGCCGACGATGCGGCGCATGGCCTCCAACTGGTCGGCCGCCAAAGGGTTGTTGCGGCGGGCGGGGTCGGCCTGCCACGGGTGCAGGCCGCAGGTCGATTGCGGCTCCAGGGCCAGACTATGGTTCTGTTCGGCCGTACGGTACGAGCACAGGCCCGGCACGAAATTCTTGATCGGGTTGGAATAGCCGGCGAAGTAGTGAAACTTCACGTCGCTAAGCACGAGAAAGGCGTCCGCCGCGTCGAGCGCGCGGTTGTATTGCACGTCCGTGCCGCGCGAGGTCCGCCCCGCATCGGACAGTTTGGAGGTCTGGCAATCGTGTACGACGATTTCATGCCGCCTCAGGCCGGCCCGCCGGGCGGCCGCCTCGATCCGCTGGCAGATGGCGCGGTTCTCCGGCGTGTCCGCGTCGTGCGTGCCCGTGCAGATCGCAAACCGGACCCTGGCACAGCTGCGGAGATGGGCGAAGAGCGGCCCGAAGATGTCGGAGACGGGCATGTCGCGGCTGCCATCGGCGACGAGCACGGCGAGCGTCCTGCCGCGGATTGCCCGTTGGAAACTTGCCGCGGCCTCGCCGGCGAGCGCCCCGGCGATGAGGTCTTCGTTGGGCGGACCGCCTTGCTGTACCCATGGCCGGATGACGGCTGCGACGTTGGCGTCGGGCACACTGAGATTGAGGAAACCCTCGCCGTAATGGAGTTCGATGTTCATGAATGCCGATTTCGCAGGCCGACCGCTTTTGTTTTTCACAGTATCCCGCCCCCCGCCGGGAGACATCATAGCGGTATGAGTGACGAAAGCAAAGCGAAATCGACGGCTAAAGGGCCTTGACGAGCGTCTGAACGATGGTTACCGTGCCAAGCATAATGGTCAGCACTGCGATCGCGAGTTTGAGCTGCTTTTCGCCGATAAAGCGGACGCTCCGAGCGGACAGCGGAACCGAAAGAACCGCTCCGATCACCACATACGGCGCCAGGCCCCAATCCACCTGCTGGCTTGTCAGCAGATAGGCCGCTACGCCGACCAGGCACGTCAGACTTTCGGCTAACGACGTAATACCCACTGCGCTCTTGCCTTCGATGCCCGCAAGGATCTGTCCGCTGGTGACAAGCGGGCCATAGCCGCCGCCGCTCATGCCCTTGTTGAAGGACGCCACAAGCCCCAGGATGGTGACCCGTTTTATGGAAAACGCAAACTGCCGGTTGATACACAAGAGGACGAGCACACCCATCGACAACACGAGCGTACCGATATACATCTTGAGCCAGAACTTGGGGATGTTGACCGCCACGAACACGGCGACGAGGGTGCCGGCGACGCTGCATGCCCCTAAGAGCAGCGCGACTTTCAGGTGTATTGGCAGGCTCTTGCGGGCCTTTTCGATGTAACCCAGCGGGCTGAGCATGTTGCGTATCTTGAACACCTCCCCGTCCTTGGGCGCAAACTGCACATTACCCCGGCGGTGGTGGCAAAAGGCTGCAAACATCCCTGAGACGAGTTCCGAAAGCAGCACCACGGGCACAATCTCGGCGGGCGCAAAGCCCATCAGCACGAACAGCGGCGTCAGCGTCGTGCCGTAGCCCATACCCAAGGTTGAATCAACAAATTCGCACAGAAACGCGCACAACACCAGTCCGCCCGCTTGCAAGGGACTTAAATCGCCCATACAGAGTCCTCCGCCACAGTCTTTGACATCACGCCACGTCCGCCAGGGTAAGCCGCTCAAGGCGAGCAGCAATGTAATCACGAATCTCCGCCAGGACGGCGATGATCTTCTTTTCTTTGGCTAACGGCGTATCGGAAAAAAAGTACTTGCTGACGGATTCCGTGGGGGCCAGTGCCCCGTCCATCAGCCGGATAATCTCGGCCAGGGTGATCTCGGCGGCCGGACGGGCCAGCATGTAGCCGCCGGTGGAGCCTCTTCGCGTCTTGACATAGCGTGCCTGGCGCAGCGTAGAGAGCAAGAGTTCGAGATACTTCTTCGGAATGTCGCATTGTTCACATATTTCCTCTATTTTGATGTAGCCGCGTTCTTGATGGCGGGCCAGATGGATCAGCGCCAGCAGCGTGTATTCACTTTTTGTGGTCAGCTTCATAAGGACTCAGTTTAGCTTAGCTTATCTTGTCTATGGACATGATAGACAAATCGCTGCTGTAAGTCAAGGAAAAAACCGACGCAAGAGAGAAAAATGCTTGCGACCGGCAGTTGGTGCTCTTTGGGGCGACGGGCGAATATCGCGGCCTCAGCCGGCCGTGGCCGTGCAAATGCCTTCAAGGAATAGTTTGACCACGTCGGGCCAATATGCCGATAAATTAATGAGGGTGTTCCTTCGTGCACCGCAGGCGGGGGCGTTTAAGGCCGCTTTTGGGAGAACCACTGCCGCGTTATTGAGTATTGGCTGTTGAAGGGGGGACGTGGTTGAATTATAATGGTTTGATGCGTGCGCCAGCCGAGAGCACGACGCCACGAACCCGTGCAAAAACGGAGTGATACCGGGATAAATTGGGAGAAAGTCATGGCAAAATCGTCAAGCAGCCGAGGCAGAGACATCTGCAGCTTTTGCGGGCGGTCCAAGAAGCAGGTCGATGCTTTCGTGGAAGGTCCGGGCGGAGTCTTTATATGCCCTGAATGCATCGATCTGTGCTACAATATCGTCCGCCAGGAGCGCAAACGCGTCAAGGGCCTCAACGCCTCGATGGATGACGTGCCGAAGCCGCGCCAAATCAAGGAATTCCTCGACCAGTACGTCATCGGTCAGGAGAGCGCCAAGAAATCGCTGGCCGTGGCTGTTCATAATCACTACAAGCGGCTTCTCCATGCGGACACCGACGACGATGACGTAGAGATCGAGAAGTCCAACATCCTGTTGATCGGTCCTACCGGGTCGGGCAAGACACTGCTGGCCCGGACGTTGGCCCGCGTCCTGCATGTACCGTTTGCCATCTGCGACGCCACGACGGTGACCGAGGCCGGCTACGTGGGCGAGGACGTGGAGAACTTCCTGCTGCGGCTGCTGCAGTCGGCTGATTATGATATCGAAGCGGCCCAGCGGGGCATCGTCTACGTCGACGAGATCGACAAGATCGGCAAGACGAACCAGAATGTCTCAATCACGCGGGACGTGTCCGGCGAGGGCGTACAGCAGGCGCTTTTGAAGATGCTGGAAGGCACCATCGCCAACATTCCGCCGCAGGGCGGCCGCAAACACCCCGAGCAGTCCTACATCCAGATGGACACTTCGCAGATCATGTTTATCTGCGGCGGGACGTTTGTCGGGCTGGAAAACATCATCAAGAAACGCATCGGCAAGAAGACCATCGGCTTCGCCAGCGAGCACGGTGGGCACGTCGACAGCAAGGCCGAGTACAGCGACGTGCTGGCGCAGGTGATCCCGGAAGACATTATCGAGTACGGCATGATCCCGGAAATCGTCGGGCGGCTGCCCGTGATTACCACGCTGCAGGCGTTGGATGAAGATGCGCTGGTGGACATCCTGACCAAGCCGAAAAACGCGCTTATTCGTCAGTACCAGAAGCTCTTCGAGATGGAAGGGTCACAGCTGCACTTCACCGACGAGGCACTGAAGATGTTGGCCGCCAAGGCCATTGAGCATGACACGGGCGCGCGGGCGCTGCGGGCGATCACCGAGGAATTGATGGTTGATCTGATGTACCGTCTGCCGGAGGAAGGCAAGGGACGCGCATACACCATCACCACGGACGTGATCAAGGGCAAGGTCGACCTCTTCGAACAGGCCGGTAAAGCAAAGAAGGAATCCGCATGACGACAACCGCTGGCCCGCGAACTGCAGCAGCCGCGTCTCTGAAAAAGACGTCAGCCAGTTGCCGCACATACCGTCGAATTGCCGCACATTCGTCTCGGCTCGAAGCTTAGCGCCGGTTATTTCACCAGTCTGTCGTTCGCCTCAACTGCGAGAGTCAAGATTGCAGCCTGCAACCAACAGGATGCGGTCCTGATAGCAGGTCCGTATATAATGCTGGGTATCTGCTACTGTCGCTGCTTGTGGCGCTTCATGAGCCACCCAACATGAAGTCCGGCACGCGGCGCAGCTTGCCCTGGCGGTCCACACACGCCAACACCGTCCGCCCCTCGGCCACGATTACCCCAGTCTGGCCGTGCTTGAGCACGTATTCATGCTCCACCCGCGCAGAGGTTATCCCAGTGCACGTCGTTGTCAGCTTCAGCTCCTCATCATAAAACGCCGGCCTTTTGTACCGAATCGACAGCTCCACAACCACAAAACCCACCCCCGACCGCTCCAGATCGCGATAAGCGTATCCGTTGGCTCGCAACAGCTCCGTCCGCCCCATCTCCAGCCAGGCCGGGTACGCCCCGTGATGCACCACCCCCGCCTGGTCCGTCTCGCAATAACGCGGCACAATCGATATCGTGTGTGTACTGATCTCCATAACCCGGCCTGCCTCGAATCCCTCGAATTCATGAATACCCCCGCAGAAACCACGCCTTTATCCTACCGCACGCCGTACAAGACGGCAATACAAATGCCGCTCGGCCGCCCATCCCAGCGCCGATCACCGCCACTGCCCGTCAATTCACCGCAAATCGCCGCGCACTCGCCGCATATCCCTGCGCGTTCACCGTTGTCCGTGCATTCACAACCCATTGCCCGCATATCGCCCCTGCGTCCTTGCGCATCTGCGCTCTTTGAGCGCTGTTTACCGCATGCCAGCGCACCTTCCGCATCTTCCCGCGCAACGGCTGCACTTATCGGGTTTTTCGTGCACTTGATGCTGATTTCAGGCCAAATCGCCGAATTGGCGCGCACCTTTCCGCCTCGCTGCTGTATTAACTTGCCAGTACACAAAACTAAAAAAACCGGCCGAGTCGGGAAGTTTTCTTGACACGCGCGCCGGGCAAGGGGATAATTGAACTTTTGCCTTTGTGTCTAAATATTTGCCGTTGCTGAATTTATGAGAGGAACAAAATGAGATCAATACGTATCGCCTCGCTGGCCGTCATCTTCTGCGCAGCCATCGTCTTCGCCATGGGCAAGAAGGACGCCACAAAAGAGCAGACCGCACAACCGCTCAAAACCGAAAAGCCGGCCACCGCCTCCGAAGCCACACTCGACACAAAACCCGCCCCGGCTGCCCAAAAACCCGCTCAGCCCGCCGATAAGCCCGCCGCCGATAAGGTCGTCGTAACCGTAAACGGCAGGCAGATCAAGAACAGCGTCGTCGAGGAAAAACTCGATGAGGCCATGAGGATGCGCCTGGGCGCCATGGGCGGCGCGATGGCCAGCATCCCACCTGAAACCCTCAAGAGCTTCCGCGACGGCATGCGCAAGGACATCCTCGAAAACATCATCCTCGAGCAGCTCGTCGACGAAAAACTCAAAGCCGACAAGATCGAAGTCACCGAAAAAGACATCGACGCCAAGATCGGCGAAATCACCACGCAAAACGGCATCACCAAGGAGAGAATCGAAGAGGAACTGGCCAAGAACGGCATCACCATAGCGGCATTTCGCGAACAGATTAAGCGCAATGCGGGAATCGAAAGACTCATCGACGCCCAGATCGTCGCCGACGGCGAATCCGTCAGCGCAACCGATGAAGAGGCAAAGAAATTCTACGATGAGAACGCGGTAAGATTCGACCAGCCGGAGCAGGTCCGCGCCAGCCACATCCTGATCAAGGCCGACGACAATATGGACGAAGCCGCCCAGGCCGAGGCCAAGAAGAAGGCCGAAGAAATCCTCGCCAAGGCCAGGGCCGGTGAGGATTTCGCGGAACTGGCCCGTACATATTCCGAAGACCCCGGCTCCAAGGCAAAGGGCGGCGAATATACGTTCCCGCGCGGCCGGATGGTTAAGCCGTTCGAGGATACCGCATTCTCATTGGAGCCCGGCCAGATCAGCGATCTTGTGAAGACCCAGTTCGGCTATCACATCATCAAGCTGTCCGAAAAAATCCCGGCAAAGACCCAGACCTTCGACGACGTGAAGGCGGATATCGTTCAGCACCTGACGCAACAGAAGAAAAACCGTTATTGGAGTACGCTTCGCGAAAAGCTGAAGGCGGAAGCCAAGATTGAGTATTCGCCGGAAGAGAAGGCAAGGATGGAAGCGGCCGAAAGGGCCATTATCCGTTCGCAGCCGGCGCAACCCAAATAGCCAAACGCGAATAGCAATACAGCGCGTTACGGAAACCAGACCGCCGCATGGCAAATCGCCTGCGGCGGTTTTTTTGCGCGCCCGCGATGTACAGCATTAGCCAGGTGTTCGCGCCGCAAATGTGGGTGCGATACATTTTGCGCATATACCATTCGCTTGCGCGCACCTGCTTGGAATTGGCGCCGTCCTTAAGCACAACCTGTGCTTCGAAGAGACTGCGGCGGCGGCGTCGAAAGACCTGAAGACGAAAGATTGCGTGCTAAGGTAAAACCCGGTCTTAAGGCCAATGCCTCTGTCAGCGCGGCGATTTACGCGGGCGCCACGTCCAGTTCGACCGCCGAAACCGAGGCGGCCGGAAACGTCCATTCGGCCGAGGCAGGCAGGTCCTTTTCGGCGACGCGGATCACGTCCGCCTCCATAACCTCGAATTCAGGCTCGGCGGCCAGTTGAAAAACGCGGCCGGCGGTGATTCGCATCCCCTCTACGGCGAGTTTCGCCGTGGCCGATTTGGTCCGCTTCGTATTGACCACGTGCACGAACAGCCGGTCGCCGGTTCGAGCGGCCGTGACGTCCAGTGCATCGGGCGCCGCCTTCACGCCGACGGCCTTTTCGCCGGTGTGATGCCGATACAGGCTCATGACCAGCGCCACAGGCATCATGAAGGCCCGCCCGTTGGGGACGGGGATCATGATGGCGTTGACCTGCCAGCGCGTGCCGCAGAAGTCGGCCAATGTGGCGATCTTGAGACGATCGCCGTGTCGCTCGTGGACGTTGAGCAGTCGGGCGTTGGCAACGCCTGCGGCCCACGTCGACAGTACCTCGCAGCGATTTCGCCCCGGCAGCGCGAAGTGGCATTCGGTCATGGCCAACGGCGTTGAGTAGCCGGCCGTCTGCTCGCGAATCCACCTGATCTTCGCCTCGTGCGGGCGGACGGCGTCCATGAGGTGCCCCCATGTGCGGTCCGGGTCCTTGCGATATTCGATGCCGCGCAGGGGCGAATCGGCCGCATTGCCGTCCGGGTTGAACATGTCATGGAACGCGATGTACTGCAAGTGCTCGCCGGCGACCTCGAGCATCCGGGCGGCCCAGCCGCTGTCGCCCCAGCCGATCAGCGCGATGTTCGGGTCGGCCTTGCGCATCGCCTGGGCGAAGGCGACCGTTTTGCGTGCGGCCGTGTCGCAGTCGAAACCGTTACAATCATACGAAGTCTCGTTGCCGATCTGCCAGAGACGAACATGGTACGGCTCGGCCCGGCCATGGGCCTTTCGCTCCGCACAGTCCGGCGCGTTGCAGTACCGCACCCAGTCGGCCGCCTCCTGCGCGTCGCCCGAGCGAATACTGCCCTTGGGGTCGCGCATCCACTGCCTGCGGCCGTCGGATTCGAAATTCACGCAGAAGAACGGGTCGGCCCCCGTTTGCCGGCAGAAGTCCACAAACTCTGCCGTGCCGACCTGGTTGGTCTCGAGGCCGCCCCACAGCAGGTTCAGCATGGGCGTCCGCCGGTCGCGCGGGCCCACCCCTTCGCGCCACCGATAGTACGAAGCAAAGCAGCCGCCCCACCGCATGAGCGTCGGGCCTAACTGCCGCGTGACCTCCACGACGTCCTGACGCCAGCGGTCGCGTCCGAAATCCCACGCGGCCGCCACCGAGCCGTCAGTCGTGCCCAAAGGCTCCATGAACTGCATGTAAAGATACGGCGACAGATCGAACCGCGGCGTCGGATCGATGGTAATTACGTCACGCTGATCCGACTGTCCGTAAACCGGCGGCAGGCCCAGCGCCATCGCCCCGACGCCGGCCGCCCTGACAAACCCCCGCCGCGTCATCTTGTGTCCATTCATCTCAACCTCCCAGCCTTCCCCTTGAATTCCCCTCCGCACATCTGTTGCGACACACCGGTATGCAGCGTCTCGCGGCTCACTGCATCTGTACGAGTCTCGTCCCGCCTTGCAGCCATTCCTTGAGAATCGTATCATCTCCGACCGCACGCTGGGCGACCCAGCGCGTGGCGTCGGCGATGCGAACGGTTGCCGCAACAAGCCTTTCTTCGAAGTAGCCGGCCTCAAGCAGCGCGCTGCCGTCGGGGTGGATGATCTTGCTGTTGCCGTGGGAGCCGGCCAACGTCTCGCGATTAGCCGGCGAGTTGGCCATGACGCAGAAGATGCCGTTTTCCGTGGCCCTGGCGATCGGCATGGCATGGTAGGCCGAGAGCTTGTGCTCCTCGCGCAGGCCGCTTTCATGACTGCAGAAGTAACACACCTGCGCGCCGGCGATGGCGGGCAGTCGCACGAGTTCCGGGTATCTCACGTCGTGGCAGATAATGAAGCAGGACTTCACGCCCGCCACCTCGTAAACCGGCAGGACCCGGCCCGGTGCAGGCCACGATTCGGCCAGGTGCGTCTTGGAGTAGCGGCCGCGAACGACGCCACCTTTGTCGATGACAAGCACGTCGTTGAATATCGTCCGCCCCTCCCAATGGGCCGTTCCGAGGATTACAGCGATGTTAAGACGTTTGGAAGCGGCTATCACCTGTGCCTCGCCCGCCTGAAAATCCTCCGGCCTCGCCGATTTCCAGTAGTCCTCAGTCGCGTAGCCGCACAGGCAGGCCTCCGGAAACGCAACGACATCGACATCATCGGCCGCCGCCTTCTCAATCCATTGCAGCACCTTCTTCGTGCTGGCAGCGACATCCGGCGTGTTCAGGATCTGGCAGGCCGCAAGGCGAAGACAGCCTTCGCGCTTCTGGCGGATCTCATGCCTTTGAAACGATACGCGCTGAGCGGCGGCCTCGTCTCCGGCTGCAGCAGCGCCCAGCGCAGCCAACGTGCCGCCGGCCAGGAACGTGCGACGCGAAATGTCCAAATCGCCCTTCATCATGACCGCCTCCAGCAAAGAGTTCCTGCCTGGCAGCCTGCACGGCCGGCAGTATTCACTCACTCCGCCTGGAATCTGAGATTCTCAATGGCGCTGCCGTCGGGCTTTCGAATCCGGCAGCAGAATTGCCAGCCGCCTTCGTGGTCGACGACCTTCAGCAGAAGATCGTTGAAACCCTGCTTGAGGTCCGTCTCGACCCGATCCTGGCGCGGCGAGAGGCCGCGATGCTGATACGCCTCGTGCACCTTCCTGCCGTTGAGCCAGACTTTGATCGCGTCGTCGCTGCCGAGCTCCAGCCGAACCTTTTGCGCCGTCGGCGACCACACACGCGTCTTGACATAGGCCGCTGCGTGGTTCCTGCCGCCGTACATCGACTCCAGATTGATGTCCCACGAACCGACGCCCTTGTCCAACTTACGCCACGTGACCGCCTCGCCCGGCTTTTCCGGGCCGAACGGCGTATCGAACACGGTGCGGCTGTCCTTGCCCTTGAGCATGTAAGGCCCGTCGGTCAGCCAGGTGAGGATGTATCCTTCGTACTGCTCCATCTCGTTGATAATTTCCTGGGCCTTCTGCCTGAGGTCGGCGTCGTCCGTCGCGGCAATGACCCGTTTCAGCGATGCCTTTGCGCCCGCGGCGTCCGTCGACCGCAGGCGGTCGGCGATCTGCACCGCCGCAAGCGCCGCCTCGGCCTTAAGCGCCGCATCGCTCAGGTATTTCTCAACCAGCGCAAGCGCCTCAGCAGAATCAGCGTTACCCAGGCCGCCGAGCACGAGTTTGCGGTCGTCATCGGTGCGGGCCAGCTCCATCGCACGCACGTACATCGCCGTGGCGTCCTTCGATAGACCCGCCATACGAACGTAGCCGCGAAGGGCCAGCACCTTGTGCACCTGCGCGGCATCACTGCCCACGATGCGGAGCAGGTCGTCGGCCGGGGCAGCGTCCGGCCAGTCGGCCAGCGTCCGCACAGCCGCATCGCGCATTGCCGCATCGCCCGCCAATGCCTCGCGCACGGCCGCAAGCGCCGCCGGCGTCGCCGGCACGTCCAGCAGCCTGATCAGCGCGGGCCTGGCCTCAGCAGGCGCCGTTGGCAAAGCCCGCAGCACCGCCGCCGCCTGAGCGCCCTTATCCTCCAGGCGCCCGAAAACCGAGACAATCGCCTGTTCGATTGCCGCACGATCCTGCGCCTCCTTCGGCGCAATCATCAGCGCCATAAGTGCGTCCAGGTCGCCCCCGTCCGCCAATATGCCGACGGCTCGAAACGCCTCGCGCCGCACAGCCGCATCGTCGTCCTTCGTCGCCGCCAACAGCCGCCCCTTCGCGCCGGTCGCCTTGCGATCCGCAAGCGCCCGGATGCACTCCGCCCGGACACCCGCATCAGGATCCGAAACGCCATCGAGCAGCGCCGCATCGACGCCGGCGCCGCCAAGACGCGCCAGACTCGCCCGCGCGATCAGCCTCTCACTGCCGCCGGCCTTCGCCGCTGCGGCCGCCAATATGGGCGCCGCCGATGCATCGCCCACGCTGCCCAGCGCGTCGATTGCCGCCAGACGCACCCGCTCATGCTCGCTCTTTGTCGCCGCAGCAATCGCCGCTGTCGCCGTCGCGTCCCCGCGCTCGCCCAGCGCACGGATCATCAGTTCCTGCCCCTCGGCCGACAGCGCCGGCAGAACGGCCACAAACGCATCCGTCGCGGCGGGGCCTTTGACCAACGGCACCAGCGCGAGGGCGCTCTTTTGCATCTCGCCTTGGCTTTGCCGGATCACGCCGGCCAGAAACGCCGCCGATTCGGGCCCTCCGGCCGCGACGATGCCGCGCAACCGGGCAACAGGCTGATGCCCTTCAAGATGGTTGAACGCGGCGTAGGCCTTCTCGTTATCGCCCTGGGCCAGGTACCGCTCCGCACAGACCAGCAGGGCGTCGTTGATCTCATCGACAAGGGCGCCTGAAGCCCTGCCACGGGCCGCAAGCAGCGCCTCCACCGCATCGTCACCGCCGAGCCGCCCCAGGCCGCGCGCCGCCGCGCGGGCAACCATTGCGTCAGGCGACTTGAGGAGGCGCATGAACTTGCCCTTTGCTCCCTGCTCGCCGCGATCGGCCAACGTGTTCACGATGCCCGCCTGCAGTGCGCCGGGCGTCTTGTCCAAAGCGCCTATAAGCGCCTCGCCTGCGGCGGCATACTCCATCCGCCCCAGCGCATATCGCGCGCCGTGCGACAGATTCGCATCCGTCAACAGCTCCGCCAGCGCGGGAACGCACGCCTCGGTGCCGATGGTTTGCAGCATACGGCAGGCCAACATCTTCGCATCGACAGTCGCATCGGACTTCAGCATGCCGATCAGCCGCCCTTCAACCGCCGCCCGCAACTCGCCGTCGGCCAACGACGCTATGGCAATGTCCTCGATCCGACGCATCGGGCCGCTGTCGCCGCCCGGCTTGAAGCCCGAAGCCGCCTTGATCGCGTCATCCAGTTGAGCAAGCGTTTGCGGCTGTGCGGCCCGTGTCGACGCCGCAAACAACACCGTGATAACCAGACAGAATATCGTTGTGCGCTTCATCATATCTCCTTTTCTTATCACAGGGCCCACGGCTGACGCATGGGTCGATCCAGCCAGCGATTTGCTGCGGCATCGCCGACGATCTCCTCCTTGACCGGGTCCCACTTCAGCGGCCGCTTGAGCCAGTAGGCGATGTTGCCCAGGTGGCACAGGCTCGCCGTGCGATGCGCCACGGCGATATCGCGGAACGGCAGTTGCCGCGTCCGCACGCAATGCACAAAGTCGCCGAAGATGCCCCCGCGGCCCTTGTAGTTCGGCACGTAAACGTTCGGCGCCGCGGCACTCTCGCCCGTGACGCGGTTGGGCAGTTCGCCTTCCGTGCCTTTGAACGAGACAACGCCGCCCCAGCCGCCGCCGTGATAGATCCTCACCCCGTTTTCGAACACGAAGGTCAGCCGCTTGATGTCCTTGCCGTCCGGCGGCAGAATCTCGACCGGTCCCGTTTCATGCAGCCGCAGACAGTACAAGGCCCCGCCGAACCCGTGGCAGCCCCAGTCCGTCATGCCGCCGCCGGAGTAGTCTCTGAATTGGCGAAAGCCGCCCTTGATCAGCGTCATGGCAAACGGCCGCTGGGGCGCCGGTCCCAACCACATGTCCCAGTCTACGCCCGCCGGCACCGGCTCCGGAGGCAGGTAGCATTCCTCCGACGGGCCGCCGACGTTCACCCACGCCTCCTTCACCTCGCCGACCATCCCGCCCCACACCATGCGATGGTACCAGTTGTAGTCGTCCCAGACCCGCTGGCTGCCGCCGGAAAACACCCGGCCGTAACGCCGCGCGACCTTGATCATCTCCTGACCCTGCCGCACCGTCAGCGTCTCAGGCTTCTCACAATACACGTCCTTGCCGTGCTTCATCGCCTCGATGGCGATAATCGCGTGCCAGTGGTCGGGCGTTGCGATCAGCACCGCATCGATATCGTCGCGGCTCACCACGTCGCGGAAGTCGACGTACTCCTTGCAGTCGGAATTGCCGTAGCGGCCGTCCACCATGTTCTTGGCAGCGCGGCAGTGCTCGGCCACCACGTCGCAGACCGCCACCACCTGCACCTCGCTGAAGCCCAGCGCCCCGCCCAGGTCGCCGCGGCCCTGCCCGCCCATGCCGATGCCGGCCAACGTGAACCGGTCGTTGGCACCGAAAACCCGCGAACTTACGAACATCGGCAAACCGAACGCCCCCGCCGCCGTCCGCAGAAAACCGCGTCGCGATATCCCGTTTGTGTGCATAATCCATCTCCTGAAAAACCTTTGCCGCTCACCCCCGGATGGGCAAATCTTTGTTTCTGAATCACCGTCCATGATAACCATTCGGCGACAGGGCCACAACCCCGCGCCCCTGGCCCGCATGAATTTTAACGATATCGGACGCTTAAACTCGAAACACCCCCTCGGCCCTCGACCACGCCACCTATCACCCCTCCAAATGGGAAAAAGCAAGACGCGAATGGCGGGCCTCCCGGCGGCCTGTCACCCTGAGAACCCGCACAGGAATCTTTTGCCGGCCGAATTTATCGCTTGACGCAGCCCCGACCTTCCGATTTAATAGAAACGTACAACTAAGGCAAAAAGGGCGTTTAGCTCAGTTGGCTAGAGCGCACGGATCACACCCGTGAGGTCACTGGTTCGAGTCCAGTATCGCCCACTTTCCCGCTTTTTGCGGCAATTCGTGCGCTTCCGCAGAATCCCGCTTATCCCCACAAAAAACGCGGTTTTGGCTGTCTGTTAAGGCGACCGCCTGTGTCCTGATGGGCTGTCATTTGACCCGGGTGGCGGCCGGGGATATACTTGCGGCATAGACGCTGCTTCATGAAAAAGGAATTCTATGAGATCAAAATACATTATCCTGAATGTGTCGATCCTGGCAATCTGCGGCTCGGCCCTGGCGATTGCTGAGGGTGTCAACGGCCACAGCACGGAAGCCCCCACGTCGACGCCGGCCGGCATCGCGACGTCCAGGGACCAGATCGTCACTTACGAAGCCTTCGGGGCCGTCGGTGACGGCGTCCACGATGATCTGCCGGCCATCTGCAAAGCCCACGAACATGCCAACGCACACGGCCTGTCCGTCAAAACCAAGGCGGACACGACATACCATCTCGGCAGGAAAGCGCTGACCGTGATCATCGCCACCGATACCGACTGGGGAACCTCACGTTTCATCATCGACGACACCGAAGTCGATAACCACAAGCGGCCCCTGTTCGAGGTGCGATCGCTGCTTGGCGGCGAAAACATAAAGATCAGCCGGCTCAAACGCGACCAGAAGCAACTGGATGTGCGGCCCAGCCGCGACTGCTATGTCCAGGTGACCAACAACAGCATCAAACGCTACATCCGCCGCGGCCTCAACCAGAACTCCGGAACATCCCAATGCGACTGCTTCATCCTCCGCCGCGACGGCTTTATAGAGGGCGATATCGACTGGGACTACGACAGCATCGATCGCGTCGAGGCCTATCCGATCGATGAAAGGCCGCTGGTCATCCGCGGCGGCATCTTCACTACCATCGCTAACCGCATGAAGCAGGAAGTCGGCTACAATTACTGGTCCAGGAACATTCGCGTGAGCCGTTCAAACACCGAAATAGACGGCCTCGTTCATCACGTCGTCGGCGAAACCGAAGTCGGCCACCCTTACTCCGGCTTCATCAGCGTCAGCCGCTGCGCCAACGTCACCCTCCGCAACTGCTTCGCCACCGGCCACAAGACCTACAAAACCATCGGCGCCGCCGGCAAGCCCGTCAGCATGGGATCATACGACTACAGCGCCAACAACGTCGTGAATTTCACCATGATCAGCTGCCGCATGGAAAACATCAACGATCACACGCGCTGGGGCGTCATCGGAACGAACTTCTGCAAGAACATCCTGCTGGAAGACTGCGTGCTCTCCAGGATGGACACGCACATGGGAGTCTCCGGCTCATATACGATCCGCCGCTGCACCCTCGGCTATATGGGCCTCAACGCCATCGGCCGCGGCCTGCTGACGGTCGAGGATTCCACCTTGTACGGCGGCTCACTGATCAGTTTCCGCGGCGATTACGGCAGCACCTGGGAGGGCGATGTCGTCATTCGCAACTGCCGCTGGATCCCCAACAGCGGAAATCCCAGCCGGCCGCACATGATAGGCATGAGCAACGACGGCATGCACGATTTTGGCTACCCCTGCTTCATGCCGCGCCGAATCACAATCGACGGCCTCTTCGTTGACGACTCCAACCACCCCAAGGACTACGGCGGCCTCTACTTCTTCAGTGATCCCGACGGCGGCAAGGACTTCAAGAACGCAAAACGGCCCTTTCCCTACCAGCCCTGCCAGACCCTGCACGTTCGCCGGCTCACCACCGCCAGCGGAAAGCCCCCGCGCATTTCACCGAATGCCGAACTCGCCAGGAGCGTCACATTGGTAGAATCCGAGGGATAGTTTCGCCGATCGAACGTCACTTCCGGATCACATCCACCTGCCACGGACCCTTCTGTTTGTCCGGCGTCGTCACGATCGCCCGCAGCGTCGCGTTGCCGACCTTCAGGCGAACATCCTCGAACGTAACCGAAGTCTGCCCGGCCGAACACGCCTTCTGCTGCCGAAAATCGCCGACCTCCAGCACCACGTGCCCGTCCCGCTTCTCCGCACGCAGCCGAACCACAACCGCATACGGTCCCGGGTCCGCGACATAAAGCACCCATTCGCCGTTGGAATCCCCGCCCCACGGCTGACCCACCTTGTGCCGCCAATCCTGGCGCGTCAGCACCACAGGATTCTCATGCGGCGTCCCGATGTAAATCCGCGGCGGGTCGTAATTGTCCGGCCGCGTGCTGCTCACGTCGTCGAACCACGCATCGTACGCCTTCCTCAGCTCCGCAACCTTCTCCGGATAATTCACCGCAACGTTGTTCATCTCAAACGGATCGTTCCTCATGTCGTACAGCTCGAAGTGCGGCTGGCCCGTAAATGACTCCGGCCCGAACCCGCTGTTGTGCAGCAGCTTCCAGTCCTGCGTCCGGATCGCAAAATTGTGATACCGCACCGGCCGATCCCCGCGCTGCGCCTGAATCACAATATGCCGGTCAGGCCAGTCCGCCGCCTCGCCCTTCAAGAGCCGCCAGAAGCTCCGCCCGTCCAGCCGCAGATCCTCCGGCGCCCGCACGCCGCACGCCTCCAGGATAGTCGGCAGCACATCGATATGCGCCGTCACGCGATCGCTCTTGTGCCCGGCCTCCAGCACCGACGGCCAGTACGCAAACAGCGGCGAGCGGATGCCCCCTTCGTAGATCGTCCCCTTCGCCCCCTTCAAACCCGCGACGTACCGCCGCCCCTGCGGCCCGTTATCAACCATGAACAGCATTAACGTGTTCTTCTCCACCCCCAACCGCTTAAGCTCCGCGACCAGACGCCCCACGTTCTGATCGATATTCGTCACCATCGCATAGATACGCGCCAGATTATCCGTGTTGGCCCTGTGATTGAGCGGATGGCCGACCTCCTGCGGAAACCGCGCATTGCTCAGGTCCTGCGTCTTGTACTCCTCGTACAGATCCGCCGGCACATCATGCAGCGGCGTATGCGGCAAATTCGTCGCCAGGTAAACAAAGAACGGCCGCCCCGCCTTCTTGGCCTTGCGCATGTGCGCGATCGCCCCGTCAAAGTAAATATCCGTGCAGTACCCCTTCATCTGCACTTCTTTGCCATTGTGAAACAGAATCGGATCGGTGTACTTGCCCTCTCCCCCCGGCGGGTCCGACGGCTGGCCGATCCCGCCGCCCCGATGCACCAGCACCTCCTCGAACCCCTGCTCCTGCGGCCGCAGCGGATAGTTGTCGCCAAGATGCCACTTGCCGAAAATGCCCGTCGCGTACCCCTGGAGCTTGAGCAGTTCCGCAATCGTAACCTCCGCCGGATCCATCATCGCCCGCCCCACGAACGTATCGATGGCCCGTGTGCGATAGTTATACCGGCCCGTCATCAGACACGCCCGCGTCGGCGCACACACCGGGCTCACGTAGAAGTTCGTCATCTGCGCACTGGCCTGCGCCAGCGCATCCAGGTGCGGCGTCCTTATCACGGGATTGCCCGTCGCTCCGAAGTCCCCATACCCCTGATCGTCCGTGAGGATCACGACTACGTTGGGCCGCTCCTTCGCCACTCCGCGACACGCCCCCAGCGGCAGCGCCGAACACACAACACCCGAAAACACCGCCTTCAAGAACTCACGTCTGCTCTGCATCATATCCTCCGAACGCCGCAAAGATTACAGTTGACCGACTTCGCAAGAATCGCCTGAAGCATTGTAACTTCTTTCTTTCCGCGCGTCATTGTCTTCTTTCATAATCAGCGTTTAGTCTTGGTATTTTTCTTTCTGGTTGCGGCTTCCCCCTGTGCTGTACCCCTCGCAGTCAGTCCTGGACTGCCGACTTATGGCCCAATCCGCCCGATACCAGACCGGCGGCAAACGAAGCATGTAATCACCCGTCACGCTGAAGTAAGCAAACGGTCTTTGATTATGCATGTCAAAAAGAACGAGCAGCTCCTTATCAAAGCTGCCGTTGCCGCCAGGCTCATGTTCGGACAAGTACACCACAAGACACCGCTGCTGGTACAATGCCGCGCGAATCGTCACCGCAAGACCTAATATGACAGCGCGAATTTTGCTCAAGAAAACCGTGGGGCTTGGCCGATGAAC
>DAOTMV010000006.1:0-144019 GCA_035450485.1 Anaerohalosphaeraceae bacterium
GTGCTGGCGCAAGCTTATAATTTTGCAAAAAGTTAGGTTGTGAAATGGCTTCTAATAATGACCGTGAAGATGACCGTATGAAACGGATTCTGTCCGTGTTCGACCTCGCCCAAAACATCGAAAGCCTCTGGCGAGGTTCAAACTCGCCCCAAAAGCGGCGAATCCTCGAAGCCGTCAGTTTGAACCGACAGGTAAGCGACGTAAGTCTTTGTATACAAAAGACTAAGCCGTTTGACCTCCTCGCCAAACAGCCCGCTTTTGTGGAAAGTCGGGGTGATAGGATTTGAACCTACGGCCTCCTGCTCCCAAAGCAGGCGCTCTAAGCCAAGCTGAGCTACACCCCGGGCTGTCGGGGCGATTTTAGCGGGGCGGTCTGCGGTTTGCAACAAAAAGCTTTGCGGAGGCGGAGCACGCGGCTTCTTTGCGCGGGCAAATTGGGCTCAAGCGACACGGCGGGCGGGCGCAAGTTGCGGATTTGGGCTTGAGTGTGGCCGATAATGGGGTAAGATGCGGCCAAGTAAGCTGGGGAAAGGGCAGAACGATGGAGTGCAGAGTCAACAAGGCGATTCTTGAACTAGTGCAGGGGGACATCACGGATCAGGCGACCGACGCCATCGTGAATGCAGCGAATTCGCAACTGGTTTTGGGCGGCGGTGTTGCGGGCGCGATACGCCGCAAAGGCGGCCCGGCGATCCAGGAAGAATGCCGGCAGAAGGCTCCGATTGAGGTGGGTGAGGCCGCGATTACGACGGGCGGGGATCTCAAGGCGCGGTACGTTATTCACACGGTCGGGCCGCGGATGGGCGAGGGTGACGAGGACGTGAAGCTTAAGAATGCGACCTGGAACGCCCTCAAGCTGGCGGACGAGAACAAGCTCAAGAGCATCGCTTTTCCGGCGATCAGCACGGGCATCTTCGGCTTTCCGATGGAGCGATGCGCGGAGGTCATGATTGGAACGATTATCGAGTACCTCAGCGACGAGACGGGGTTGCAGCGCGTGGTGATTTGCCTGTTCGACAAGAAGGGGTATAAGACCTTTGTGGGCGCACTGGAGGCGAGGTGCGGCCGATGAGGGCGATGGCGATCGTGCGCTGCGGGGCGCTGGAGGAGGCGGCGCTTGAGGCCGTGGAGATTGATAAGCCGGAGCCGGCGGCGGGGCAGATTCTGCTGAAGGTGTTGGCCTGCGGCGTCTGCCATACGGAACTGGACCAGATCGAGGGGCGGCTGAGACCGGGGCGGCTGCCAGTTGTGCCGGGGCACCAGATTGTCGGCGAGGTTGTGGAGGCGGGGTCGGGCGCGGATCGCTTCGCAGTGGGCCAACGGGTGGGGGTGACCTGGCTGCGATCGGCGTGCATGCAGTGCAGGTATTGCGACAGCGGGCGAGAGAATCTTTGCGATGCGGCGCAATGGACGGGCCATGACGCCGACGGCGGGTATGCAGAGATGACCACCGCGGATGAGCGGTTTGCATACGCGATTCCAGAGGCGTTCGATGATGCTGAAGCGGCGCCTTTGTTGTGTGCCGGGGTGATCGGGTATCGGGCCTTGCGGTTGGCGGGTATCGAAGAGGGGCATGTTGTGGGCCTGTTCGGTTTCGGGGCATCGGCTCACATTGTTATACAAGTCGTCCGGCATCTGTATCCGAACAATGCGGTGTTCGTGTTTACGCGGGGGGCGAGGCATCGCGAGCATGCCAAGCAGCTTGGGGCGGCTTGGGTCGGCGGGCCGGAGGATCGGCCGCCGGCGGCGCTGGACAGGGCCATTGACTTTACGCCCGTTGGTGAGACGATCAAGAGGGCCTTGGAGGTGAGCGCCAAGGGGGCGCGGCTGGTTGTCAACGCCATCCGCAAGAGGACGCCGATTCCGGAGATGGAGTATGCGCGACATCTGTGGCACGAGCGGGAGATCACCAGTGTGGCGAATGTGACCGCGGCGGATGCGGAGGAGTTTTTGCCGTTGGCGGGACGGATACCTATCCGGCCGAAGGTGACGGTGTATCCGTTGGCGGAGGCCAATGAGGCACTGAAGGAGTTGAAGGCCGGCGGGATTGACGGCGCGGCCGTGCTGAAACCGTAGGATAGACGTTAACAAAGAGAAGATCAGGGAAAAGAAAGGAAGAGTCATGCTGACGCCCGAAGGCCAGGCAGCGGTTAAGAGTATTGTAAAGTGGGCACAGGAGTACCGGCTGGATATCGCCGGCGGCAAGGTCCGGCGGACGTCATCGCGTTTCTGCTTAGGCGTCGAGCACGGGGACTATAACGGGACGGAACTGTTCGGCGTCGGCACGGACCGGTTTATCTGGATGGCTTACAAGCCGAACGGCACGAATCGCGTGCGGCTTTTCAGCGGCAACTTTCCTGAGGACGGCGTGATCGATTTTGAGTTGGGGCGTGTGCCGGCACCGCGTTCGGCAGAGGTGACGAATACGTGGGGGCGGTTTCCGTATGGCGTGGATTACATCCTGCGGCGAGAAGGCATTGCGTTGTCGAAAGGCATGGATGCGGTGCTGTACGGGAATATTCCCGGGGGCGGGATGTCGCGGTCGGCATCGCTGACTTTGAATCTGATCGGCTCGCTTTTTGACGTGAACGGCGTTGCGATCGAGGACGGGCTGCGGATTGTCGACCTGGCACAGATGGTGGAGAACGATTACATCGGGTCGCCGTGCGGCAAGCTGGACCAGATCATGATTCAGTTTGCGCGGGCGGGCATGGGCACGCACTACAATCCGGCGGCTCGCACAATCGACTATGTACCGTTGGGTGAAGGGGCGGCGGATTTTCGCATCATGGTGATGGACACGGGCACGGACCGGCCAGGGCTGGAAAAGAGTACCTACAAGATTCGGCGCGACGAATGCGAAGAACTCGTGGCGCTGGCGCGAAAGGCGGGCTTTGAGATATCCTGCCTGGCGGATGTCCGTGATGATGATCTGTACGCGAAGATCGTCAGGGCTTTTGGGGATTCGCGTCCTGAATTGTGCCGGCGGCTGACCTATATTTACGGGGCGCAGAGGCGGTTCTACGAGACGATGAACGCGTGGAAGGCGGGCAACGTGGAGCGTGTGGGGGCGATCTTCCGTGAGGACGGCATCGGGCTGCGGGATGATTACCAGATCAGCGGGCCGGAATTGGAGACGATGTGCGACATCGCGCGGACGGTGCCGGGGGTGTTGGGTGAGCGGATGTTGGGGGGCGGTGATAAAGGGGCCGCCGGGGCGCTGGTCCTGGCCGACAGTGCGGCGGCGCTGGAGAATGCGGTGCGAATCGCATACCCGAGGAGCCGGCCAGACTATGCCGACAGATTCGCCGTCCACACGTGCAAGGTTGTCGATGGCGTTGCAGTTTTCGATAACGCCGTATAATAGCAGACTTGATGCATCCCCTATTTAGTGTCGGTTGTGCTGTCTGGTCGGCGGTAGAGGGCGCTTCAGCGGTGTGCGGGAGGCGTAGGGCCGGTTTGTCCGTCGGCCGGAAGAATGGCAAACCTGGGTCGGGGGCCAGTGCGCGTGGGTGGCGCGCAGCTTGCTTTTATATCAGACGTTTGGTAGGATGGACTTTTTGTGCGGCAATTGCCGTGATTTCTTGAGTATTCATTGTATAGGAGAAGGGTGAAGTTATGAAAAGAGCAGCGGCGCAGTTGGCGGTTGTATTGGTTATGGTGTTGGTCTCCGCTGGGTGGGGCAGGCTGACGCCGGTGTTTCACTACTCATTTCCGATGTCCTACGATGGCACGTCCAATGCGATTATCGATCTGAGCGGATCGCAGAATGACGGCACGATGGATTCGATGGGCGGCTATCTGAACGGTGACGTGCCGCCCGGATTTGTGGGCGGGTCGCTGACGGGATCGTCCGGAGGACATGGACAGACGCTTGCCGTGAGCCTGCTGAGCAATTCGGCGATTGAAGCGGCCGGCGGATTTACCATGGACGTCTGGTTTATGTGGGAAGGCACTTACACAAACACCAGGAAACTGATTGATTATGCGGGGACGGAAAACCTGCAAACCAATGCGAATCGAATTGCTTTTGTGTTCAACGGCAACGTCTCAAGTGACTCACTGACGTATCCCATTGAGGGCCAGAAGTGGTATCATTGCATCGCCGAGTTTGATACCCGCGGCAGAACCGTCGGCGAGGGCGGCATCACGGGTATCGCCAGACTCTGGGTCGACGATCTGTCAGGGGCGGGGCTGCAGTTGGTGGCTTCGCGTGAGATAACCAAGAGCAGTTTCGGCGATGGCCTCATGCGTCCGATCGGCATTAATAGATGGGCCGGCGGCGGCGACGACTGGAACCAAGGCAAGATCTTTAATCCGGCCGTCTATCTTGGCGTCAGCGATTCGGCGGCGACGACCCCACAACCGGCGGATCACCAGCCGATGTTCAACGGCAACACCCTCAGTTGGCAGTTGCGAGACCTCTATGAGGTTTCCGGTTTTGACATCTACATCGACCCCAACGAAACCAAGGTTGCCGCGGGCGATCCGGCAGTGCGGGCTGCCCAAAACTGGGCGGACAGTGAGTACAGCGTCGCAACGGCCCTTCTGCCGGATACCGTCTATTACTGGCGGGTTGACTGCCGTGAACCCAATTCGTTAGGCGGTGACATTGTCCATCCGGGCGAGGTCTGGTCGTTCCGGACCGCACCGCTGACGCCGTATGTCACGCGGAATCCCGTAAATCAGACGGTCCCGGCCGGCGGCTCGGCGACGTTTACCGCTGCGGGGGAAAATCAAACCGACTACGCATGGTATCGCTCGGCGGATGCAGCCAACGATACACCGGCCGACGATACGCCGGTTGGCGGCAATGACGCTACGCTGGTTATCGAGGGGGTCAGCGCCGAGGACGAAGGTTATTATTACTGTGTCCTCTCCAACGAGGCCGGGTCTGATGTGACCAGGACGGCGGTGTTGGCGATTCAGAAGCTGGTTGCCACCTGGCAGTTTGAGGGCGATCTGGCCGATGCGATCGGCGATTTTGACGGCATGAAGTTTGGTGATCCCAACGCCACTTTCGTTGACGGAAGCATTGCCGGCGGCATGGCGCTGGATCTGGGGGGCGACGCGGCGGTAGAGGTTCCGTATACTGACAAGCTCAACACCGACAGCTTCACCGTTTGCGCGTGGGCCAAGCCTGTGGAGACCGGCGAGCATCAGGCGGTGATCAGCTCACGCGACGATGCACCGTCAAAGGGCTACATCCTGTACGTCACTCCCAGTAATCAGTGGTCGTTCTGGACGGGCAACGGTTCGTTCGGTCAACTGGGAGGGACTGCGGTCGCGTTCGGGGCATGGAGCCATTTGGCGATAACATTTGAGGTGATGGAGATCGATGAAAACGGCGCTGTAACGGGCACCAAGACGCTTTATGTCAATGGCAGGCGCGTTTCTTCGACTCAGGCCACGATGCTGCCCAATCCCCGGAGAAATCTGCTTATAGGCGCGGGCGAGAACGAGACACCCACGCACAATTTCTTCTTCGTTGGTCAGATTGACGACGTGCGGTATTACAACTATGCTTTGGATGGCTTCGAGATTGCAGACATGTACACGGAGATCGTTTCGGATGTTCCGGTCTGCGTTGTGAATCCGGCGTTCGACATAGCCGGTCCGGACGGTACGCCCGACTGCAAGGTGGACCTGTACGATCTGGCGGCGCTTGCGGGGCAGTGGATGCAGTGTAATATCAGGCCGGCGAGTTTCTGTTTCTGATGCGAAGATACTGACGCAAAAGTGAAAGAGTGACTGTTCGCAACGCGCGGGCGGTCACTCTTTTTTGTTTTGGCCTTTCGAGACGATTGACAGGACAATGAAAGGGAGGTGTATGCGACGGGCTTCGATATGGCTGAAGACAGTAAGACTTGCGACGGCGTGTATCCTGCTGACAGGCCTGCAAAGCGGCGCCGCTGAAGAGGGGCCGGCCGGTGCGGCGGATGACGGGCAGCTTCCGTACGCGATGCATTCGCGGATGACCGAGCTGCCGCGGATTACGGTGGGCATCGACGGCGGCGACTTGCGCGGGTCGGATAACCGTGTGCTGCAGGCGGCGGTGGACTACATTGCCAACCTGGGCGGCGGGATTGTCGAGATCGGGGCGGGCGAGTACCTGATGCGGGATTCGCTGCATTTGCGGTCGCACGTAACGGTACGCGGGCAGGGTTCGGCGACGGTGCTGCGCAAGGCCGCGGGGGTTGTGAGTGACCTGGCGGTCGACGGCGATTTCGGGGAAGAGCAGATCACGGTACGGAACGCCAAGGGTTTTGGCGTAGGCATGGGCGTGGCGGTCTGGGACGACCGTGCGGGCGGCTTTCACACGACGGTAGCGCGGATTACCGGGGCCAGAGGCAACACCTTTTCGATCAGCCGCCCGCTCATGGCCGACTGCATGGTCACAAACAACGCCAAGGCGGCGACCGTTTTCCCTGTCGTAAGCGGTTATGACATCGTCGGGGCCCGTATCGAAAACCTTACCATCGAGGGCGACCGGGAGGCGAACGTGCCGCTTAACGGCTGCCGGGGGGCGGGCATTTTTCTGTATCGTGCGTTCGGGACGACCATTTCCGGCTGCGCGGTGCGCAATTTTAACGGTGACGGCATCAGCTTTCAGCAATCCAACGATGTTAACGTCGTCGACTGTATCTGCGAAAACAACGCGGCCTTGGGCATCCATCCCGGCAGCGGCACGCAGCGGCCCGTCATCCGCAACTGCATTGCCCGCGGCAACGGAGCGGACGGGCTGTTTCTCTGCTGGCGGGTACGGTACGGGCTTTTCGAGAAGAATATCTGCGAAGGCAACGGTCGGTTCGGTATCTCCATCGGACACAAAGATTCGGACAACCTCCTGCAGGAGAACACGGTGCGGGGCAACGCCCAGGAGGGCGTTTTCTTCCGCAATGAATCCGAGCCAATGGCGGCGCACCGGAACCGGCTGGTCAGAAATCTGATCGAGGATAACGGCGGCAGCGGCATTCGCGTCCGCGGGTATACGAACGACCTCGTTTTCGAAGAGAATACCATCCGCGACACGCGGTCGGCAGGCGCCCGGACCCAGCGGATCGGCGTTCTCATCGAAGAGCACGCGGGGAAGGTTACGCTGAGTAACAACACCATCGAGGCCGACGAGCCGGTCGTCGACAGGAGGGCCGTGCAGAACGCAACGGGAAAATGAGGAGGATATTATGAAGACGAAACTGTTACCGTTCATTGCGTTGGCGCCATGCCTGGCGCCTTTGGCGGGCGCGCAGGCGCCGGCGAACGATCTTTACTGGGTTGCGCCGATGCGGGGGGTACACGCCCGCTTTACCGGCGAGAGCGGGACGATCGCCCACTTCGGCGACTCGATCACCGTGACATTAGCCTACTGGACCCCCCTGCTGTACGCCCGCAAGAACACCTCGCTTGAGATGGACCGCACTTGGGAGATCGTGCACCGTCACGTGAAACTGGAATGCTGGCGAAACTGGAAAGGCGGCAGATACGGCAACGAAGGCGGCATGACGATCCGGTGGGCACACCAGCACATCGACGAATGGCTTGCGGCCCTCAATCCGGAGACCGCTGTCATCATGTTCGGCACCAACGACCTGACGTCGGTGCCGTTGGCCGAATACCGCGACAAGATGACGCAGGTGGTACAGAAGTGCCTGGACAACGGCACGGTTGTTATCCTGAGCACGATTCCGCCGCGGCACGGCCTGGCTGAGAGGGCTGCGACGTATGCCGAGACCGTGCGGCAGATCGCCCGGCAACTGAAGGTTCCGCTTATAGACTTCCATGCAGAGATCCTCAAACGACGGCCCGATGATTGGGACGGAGCCATGGAGAAATTCGCCGCATACGAGGGCTATAACGTTGCCACGCTGTTGGCCCGCGACGGCATTCATCCCAGCAACCCGCAGAAGTACCAGGACGATTACTCGGAGGAGGGGCTGGCCCACAGCGGTTATATACTGCGCAGCTATCTGTCGCTCATGAAGTACGGCGAGGCAATCGAACACCTCAAGCTCGGCCAAAGACGCACGACGGATGCGCCACCGGCCCAGGCCGCGATAACCACAGTGCCTGTCGCGGACCTCATCTGCCAGGCGTGGCTGCCCAAGGCCCCTGCCCTGCCGCCGGCCGGCGGGGATATCCGCCGCGTCGCCACCGTCGATGAATTCATCGATGCCGTCAGGGAAGCCAGGCCGGGCCAGACGATTCTCATGGCCGATGGTCACTACATGATGCCGCATGTGGTAACTATCCGCACAGACGACGTGACGCTTCGCAGCGCCTCGGGCGATCGCGACGGCGTGGTTATCGACGGCTCAAGAAGCCGTGACGGCGAACTCATCGGATTTACGGCATGCAGGGGCGTCACCGTTGCGGATCTGACGATCCAGAACATCAGGTGGAACGGGTTCAAGATCAACTCAGAGACGGGCGTTCATGACCTGAGCATCCGCAACTGCGTGATCCATAACATCTGGCAGCGCGGCGTCAAAGGCGTGAAGGTGCCGCTTGAAAACCGCGAGGCCATCCGGCCCAGGAATTGCCGCATCACGTACTGCCTGTTCTACAACGACCGTACCAAACAATTTGCCGACGATCCGGCGGATACGGCGGACAATTTTGACGGTGACTACATCGGGGCCATCGACGTCATGTATGCGTCCGGCTGGACCATCTCGGACAACGTGTTCGTTGGCATTCAGGGCCGCAATCGCCAGGGCCGGGGCGCGGTTTTCCTGTGGCACGATTCGCGCGACTGCGTCGTTGAACGCAACATCATCATCGACTGCGACGCCGGCGTGTGCTTGGGCAACGCATACCGGCCGGAGGACATCACCGTGCACTGCACCGGATGTATCGTCCGCAACAACTTTGTAAGCCGCGGCCCGCAGGCGGGTCTTGTGACGGTCTATACGCGGGATTGCCGCCTGCTCAACAACACGATTTTCCATCCGCAGAACCGGTTGGGCCGCCTTATCCGCGTGGTCTTCGAAAATGAGAACCTCCTTATTGCCAATAACCTGCTCTGCGGCCCGGACATTCGCATCGAATCGGAGAGTTCCATCCGACGCCATGCCAATCTTGCCGCCGACGTGGCGTCCCTTTTCGTCGACCCACTCCGGGGCAACCTGCACCTGGGCCGGGCCGACCCGCGAATAGTCGACCGCGGCGCGGCAACGGCGGACGTGACGACAGATATAGACATGCGTCCCCGCAGGAACAACCCCGACTTAGGCGCGCACGAATGGCAGGTAAAGAGATGAATGAATAAAAGGCCAAGTTGAAAGGTCGCCAGCAATGGCCGATTACGAGGCACTTGCAAAACCGTTCCGTCCCGACTGGGAAGGCCTGATTGCCAATATCAGGGGTGAAGGGACGCCGAGGCGGGTGTTTCATGCGGAACTCTTTCATGATGCGGAGATCATGGAGGCGATTATCGACCGCTTCGACCTGGACGCCGGTATCGCCGCCGACGACCCCAACGGCGACCGCAAACGGCTGATTGCGCTGAATCGCTTCTGCGGGCAGGATTACGTCAAGGCCGGTCTGAACGTGGAACTGACCTTCCACCGCAGTGCTGCGGCGGATACGGCGCCGCTCAAACGCGCGGGCGGGCGTGAATTTCAGGACTCGCATACGGGCCCCATCATGTCCTGGGCGGACTTCGAACGTTTTGAATGGCCGGATGTGACGCCGGCGCATCTTGCCGCCGACCTGGAGTGGTACCAGGAGAACCTGCCCGATGATATGTGCATCGTCGGCGGGCTGACGGGGCACTTCTGCGAGGAGGTCACGTGGCTGATGGGCTACGAGACCTTCTGCTATGCGCTTTTCGAGCAGCCCGATCTTGTCAAGGCAATCGCCGAGCGTCTGCGGGAGTTTTACGTCGCGCAGGTCAAACGCTATCTCGAATACGACCGCGTGCGGCTGATCTGGGCCAGCGACGACATGGGCTTCAAGACGGGGCTGTTCTTCGACCGGGGCAACATGCGGCGGCTGGTGCTGGACAGTCACAAGGCGCTGGCCAGACTCGCCCACGAGGCCGGGCGGCTGTACCTGCTTCACTGCTGCGGCAACCTGCACGAGATCATCGACGACCTTGTCAACGACGTCAGGATCGACGCCAAGCACAGCTTCGAAGACACCATCGAAGACATTCGCGAAGTGAAGCACACCTACGGCCAGCGGATAGCCCTTATCGGCGGGATCGACGTGGACTTTCTCTGTCGCAGCAGCGCTGAGGCCATTCGGGCGCGGACGCGCGATACGATCAACACGTGCCAGGTCGGCGGGCGATTCTGCTTAGGCACGGGAAACACGGTTGCCAACTACATTCCCCTGGATAACTACGTGACGATGTTGGACGAAGGTAGGCGCACGGCCGGTTAGACAGGGTTGGCTGGAGGCGGCAGAATATTCTGTCAGGCAAACGGCGGCGTCGGCAGGACGGGGGAGGCGGCTTGACAGGCGGGCGCAACTGAAATATCGTGCGGTAAATAACTGCAATGCTTGAAGGAGATGTGCAAATGGATATGGAATTAAAGGCGCGTTTCGAGCAGCTCTGGGCGAAGTACTTTGGCGGGGCGGAACTGCCGATTGTGTTCTTTTATACCGACGCGCCGGGCGGACTTGTTCCGTCGGAGCGGCCGGAGGGGTGGCGGTGCGTGATTGCGGATCTGGCGAAGGTACGGCGGGGGCAGAGCCTGTGTCTGAATGCCGAGTCGTTCGGGTGTCCGGGCGGCAAGCGGTACGCGGGCTTTTCGACCGAGCTGATGCCGGGGTTCGAGTACTTCCTGTCGTGCGGCATTCCGGGCAAGATGGAGGGCGAGCGTTACAAGAAGTCGCCGGAGTTGGTGAAGCAGTACCTGGCGGACCGGCCGGCCTTCGAGGCGCCAGCGGAGTACCTTGTTTTCAAGCGGTGGGACAAGGTGGAGGCGGGCGATGAGCCGGCGGTGGTGATCTTTTTTGCGCCGCCGGACGTGCTGAGCGGACTGTTTACGCTGGCCAACTTCGACACGCCGCATCCGCAGGCGGTGATTGCCCCGTTCTTCAGCGGGTGCGGGGCGATTATCGATGCCCCCTACCGCCAGATCGGGGCGGACGATCCAAAGGCGGTGTTGGGTATGTTCGACGTTTCGGCGAGGCCGTACGTGGCGCGGGATATTCTGTCGTTTGCCGTGCCGATGGACAGGTTTGTGACCATGGTCGATAACGCGGAGGAGAGCTTTCTGATCACGGAGTCGTGGGAAAAGGTCAGGAAGCGCATCTGAACGCGGCAGCGGCAAGACCTCCCATGACTTTGGGGCGGATCGGATAATCATTGGCCGTCGCGATAATCGTCAACTCGGCTTGTGGAGGAAGCCTATGGTGGATTCCATGATGCGGGCATGGACGCGGCGGGATTCATCGTCGGCGGTTTGCCTGCGGAGGTCCTCGAGATTGGCGCGGCAGAACTGACAGCCTAACGTGTTCAGGTGGAAGTTCACGTAGTCGTGCCATTGGCCGTCGAGAGTTTCGAGCAGGAAGGCGCCGATGGTGCTGCGCTTGGGGCAGCTCATGCGGCCGGCCTCCCAAACTTCCGTGAGCAGGTCTTCGAAGCCGTGCTCCGGGGGTTCCGGGGCGCCGGCGCGGGCGGCGAGGTCACGGACCTGCTTGAGGCAGCGGTGCTTGATGACGGCGACGTTTCGCTCGTTGAGACCGACGATGCGGGCGACGTCCTGGTTGCTTAGCTGGCAATAGAAGAGCAGCTCGACGATCTGCAGGTCGCGAAAGTTAAGGTTCTTCTTGTAGCCGTCGACAAGGGACTGCAGGGCCTGGGCGAGTGCCTGCCGCAGGAGTTGGCTTTGTTCGTCTCGGCGGGCGTAGACGCTGGCGGTGGCTTCGTCGCTGGGGAGGTGTTCGCAGGCGTTGGCGCTCGACTCGCCGTCGGCGGTCGTCTTGTAGACGTCCTGGATGAGGCAGACGTACCGGGCGTGAGCGCTGCGGTAGGCGTTGATGATCCTGCGGCGGAGGATGGTGAAGAGGTAGGTTTCGATGCTGCATTCGCCACGGCAGTTGGCCAGGCCGGTGATGAAGCCGACGAAGGTGTCCTGGACGATGTCCTCGGCGTCGGCGGGCTGGGGGAGTTTCATCCGGGCGAAGCTGAGGAGGCGTCCGCGGTAGCGCTCGACGAGGCGCGACCATGCCTCCTGATCGCCTGCGCGGATCTGGTTGAGCAAAAACTGTTCTGCTTCGCTGATTTGTCCCATAGTTCGGCGGCCGTCCTATGGGTTCATGCTACCACATTGTCAGGCCGTCAGCAACAGGAAAAACGCGCCTCCGGCCGCCAACACCACCACGGCGATGCGGAGGGTCCATGTGTAATAGCCTCGCGTGGCGGCATCGAGGAACGCGTAAACGACAAGAATCAGGGCGAACATGCCGGCCAGCGTGAGGGCCATGCCGGCCCATGTGGCGCGGTGATGCCGCACGGCGGCGATTTTTTGCGCTGCAAGCTGCCGGATCTTCTGGTCGGATATGTCCACGAGTACTGCCTCGCGCCATATGCGTCCGGTTATGCCGCCGGACAGACGCTGTGCGAAGCGGTCGACGATCAGGCCGGCGGAGTGGAGGTCCGCCTCATCGACCTTGATGTCCGCTTTGATCACCGGCCGGCCCTGCGTCCGCAGCAGGATGTTCCGGACGACGCTGCACGCGGCAGACGTGGCCTGGATGCGAGCTTCTTCGGGGCTCATGCAGGCCTGTTCGGTACGGGCCAATGCGAACTGCCGGCGGGGGTCACGGGCAAGGAAGGCGGACATGTTCTCCACCCAGGGCTTGTCGGTGAATGCGGCCGTCACCGTTGTCGAGGCGCCGTCGGGAAGTTGAACGGTTGCTTCCAGCGTTCCGGCCTTCAGAAGTTGGGGCTGGCTTTGGCCCGCCGCCCACGGTGGAGAATCGACGAGGTTTTCAAAGATTCTTAGATTAACGCTGACGTCAGTGCCGTCGGCGTGCGATGCCACTGTCCACGTGCCGCCCTGGCTGCCGTACCCCCCCGCGATGATCTCCGCCAGGCCGGGGGCGGCCGTATTCGGAGTGAATTGTACCCGTACATTTTCGCGCCGGCCCGGCAGGACCTCGTCGAGGGCGGCCGCAACACGCATGCCCAGCGCCCGTGCGGCACTTCTCTGCGAGGGATAGACATCGGCCGCATACTGATCAAGCATGCCCTCGTGCCAAATGGCCGGCATGGTGGAGACTGTTACAGTTTCAGGCTGGTGCGGGACGTGCGATGCACGCACATGGAACAGCGCGAGTATGGGCAGGATCAGCAGCCCCATCAGGGCCAGAACGCCGATGGTTATTCGAACGCCGCGGCCGCCTTTGACGAAGGCGATGATTGCGCCCACAAGCACGGCCACCAACACCAGAGGCAGCATCTGCACTTGCACATGTTGGTCAGATGCGGGCCGGAGACGCGCGGAAACCGGCAGGAATATTGCAGCGAGAAACAGCAGCACGAATCCGCCGACGATCCAGCCGATGACGGCGGGACAGTTCCTGGCAAAACGCACTATAAGCACGATAAACAGGCCGATGAGAACCAGGATAGCAAGCAGGGCCAAAGGCCCCAATAAGACTGGTGTAGCCATCTCAATCTACTCCATGATTCGTGACCGCAGTCACTTCGTTCTGTAGCTCTTGCGGCGATCCGCTGTCTGAACGGAATGTGCCGACAGCAAACGCGCCTGCGATAACCGACAGCAATAGTCCTCCGATGACCAGGGCCGCCAACCCCGGCCTATCCTTGCCGACCCGCACCATGAAGAATATGAACAGCCCGATCAGGACCACAACCGAAACCATAACCGTAAACCATAATGAGAGTAGTGCCATTTCAATTCACTCCATGATTTAGAATTGCATTTAGTTCATTGTGTCGACGGCGCGGCGGCCAGTTGAGGATGACCGCGGTGAATACGAATAAGCCTAACGAGATGTACAGTTCGACGCCGCGGAGGCGGTCGGCGACCATCTCCAGAAGCGGGCCTATCTGTTTGGCCTGGAGGAGATAGGCTATCCGCCCTGCGTCTACGTCGGCAAACGTCTCCATGAGCAGTATGAGCATAAGGAACAGGCACATGGCGCCGAACACCGCCCTGAGGATGTGGCCGGCCCCGTGACGGCGCCGGGCGATGATCAGGAGCGTCGTGGCGATGGCGAGCAGGATGACCATAATG
The DNA here is from genome assembly GCA_035450485.1 of Anaerohalosphaeraceae bacterium. GTDB lineage: Bacteria > Planctomycetota > Phycisphaerae > Sedimentisphaerales > Anaerohalosphaeraceae > JACZKQ01. The sequence goes on from DAOTMV010000006.1 coordinate 14,217, forward strand.
GGCAAGCCGAGACTTTGGAGCGACCCCGCCCATCCGATGCCGAACACCTCCGTCAGACGCTGGCCGATGGATGGGTCAGGAAAGCCAGCGGCTACCACCGATGGACCGCGCAGCGCGGCGAAAAGCCCCACCACAACTGCGGCCAAAACCAGCAATCCCCCCACGAAGCCGAAGATGCCGCCGCGTATGTCGATCGGCTCGCGGATGACCACCGTCTGCGTCGGGGACAAGCTCGGCGGTATTGGCACTGCAGGGGGTGGAGCGGCGGCCGGGACCGGCTGCGGCGGGTTGGCGGGTACGGGCTGTACAAGCGGTGAAGCAACGGGCGGTGCGGCGGGCTGGTTTGCCGGGCCGGTTTCGTTTTCCCAGTTCAGGATGAGCCGGCCATCCTTGTCACGAAAGCTGCTGCAGAGGATCAGGATGATATCGATAATTTGACCAACGCCCAGAAGACCCGCCGTGAAGAACCACAACAGGCCGGTCCATATCTTGCCCACGTAGAAGCGGTGCAGCCCGTTGAAGCCGAACAGTGCGCACCCGGCAAGAATCAGGGCCAGTAAGCGGGTGTGCGGCGAAACGTCCTCTGCGCGAGCCGGCGGTACCGCTGCCGCGGGCGCTGGCACCGGTGAAGGCGGCGCGGGCCGGGCAGGCGCCGGCGGCGGTACCACGGCCTGAGGCCCGCGTTTTTCCGTCCGAGCCTCGTCGGTTGCGGACCGGTAATACGGCGACAGCGTTTGAACGGCCAACGATGTCCCCGCCAGAACACCGATCACCACAGAGATGGAGCCATCAACAAAGGAGGCCACAATAAACCCTAACAGAGCAAGGCCCAATGCGTGTTGGACGGAGACACGGTTTGCGCGCATCGGGGTAGACAACTTCCACCAGTCTGTTAACGCCAAGGGGATAACGATCGCCAGCCATGTTCCTTTGTCGACGACGCCCGGGCGATTTCCAAACGCCAGGCACAAACCGGCCAAAGGTAAAGCGACAATGGCGGCCGTTGCAAGCCTTCGCAGCCACGCGCTTTCGGCCTCCAGATTCAACATCCACTGCGATCGCGAGTGAACGATGATTTGAGCACAAACGACGATCATTGCGTACGCGCCGGCGGCCTTGTGCCACGGTCCTGCGGAACCCGACGCAAAGAAACCCACGCCGATGGCAATTACGCCGGCCGCGATGATAGACAGCTTGTTTCGCTGGGCTTTCGTGAGGGTGTCGGCGGCGGCGGCTTGCTCGGGTGACAGCTTCCCAACGTCCGGCCCGGTGGATTGCTGCTGCGGCTTTGCACACTGCGGCTGCGGTGCTGCGCCGGCGGAGCCCTGCTGCAGGCCGGGCGTCGGTTTGACCTTTGCGGCGATCCGCTCGGCGACGATGGAGAGGCTCTCCGGGGAGAACTGTGAGACACTGTTGCGAACGTGCTCTGAGCCGAAGACGTCCTCGACCATCTCCTGAACCGTGCGGTAGCGCTTTGCCGGGTCCTTTTCCAGGGCCTTGCGGATGACGCGCGCAAATGTCTCGTCCACGTGGGTCAGATCGGGCTGGGCGGTCATGTGCTTCATCAGCACCTCGGCGGGGCTGTTGCCGAAGAACGGCACCTGGCCGGTGAGCATTTCATAGAGAAGAATGCCGAGTGCGTAGATATCGATGCTGCGGTCGTAGCGGCCTTCGCCGATCTCCGGGGCCATGTAGTGAACCGTGCCGACGGTGATGGTCTGGCCGGTGCATTGGCTGGTATTGATGGCCTTGCTGAGGCCGTAGTCGCCGATCTTGACGCGGCCGTCCTCGTAGAAGACGTTGCCGGGCTTGAGGTCGCGATGGACGATGCCGCAGTCATGCAGGTAGGAGAGTCCCTTGGCGATTTCGCGGAGGAAGAAGGCGGCCTTCTGGGGGCCGAGGCCGCCGGGCGACTCCTTGATCATGTCGGCAAGCGAAGGGCCGGAGACGTACTCCATGATGACAAACGGACGGCCCTTGTCGTTGTACCTGACGTCGAAGATCGTCACGAGGTGGGGGCTCTTGAGGTTCATGCACTGATTGACGCCGCGAAGCTCAATCTGCTCATAGGTCTGGATGGCCTTGAGCGCGACCTGCCGGCCGCTGTCGCTGACGGCGTAATAGACTTCGCCAAATCCGCCTCGTCCGACGCCCCGCTGTATTGTGTACCCCTCCAGCGGTCGATCTCCGTATTGATACTGGTAGTGTTGGTTCGCCATGAGTCCGCCTCAATGTCCCTGATGGGGTAGACCGTCGTCTGCGCTGATGATTGCCATGTTCAACGTTCCAATCTTGAAAGGTACACCAATCGGCAGCGCCTGCCGCGCGTCCTGCGGGCGGCCGTCGACGGCCACCGGCTGGGTCGTTCGGGCGTAAAGCCGCCCGTCACGTACGAACAGCACCACCGAGTCGCGGCCGTCGTTCGTGCGCACGTGGTGTGTCATCCCGCCGCCGATGAGGATGTCACGATCCATAAGTATGACGTGGCTGATGTCCGGTCGTGACAGTTTGGCGCTGGAAAGCGTCAAAACGGCCGTGTTGCTGGCAGCGTTGGGCACTTCGAATTTCATTCGGCAGCGCTGCGACAGCGCTATCTTGTCGCCGCTTGCCAGCAGTTTCTTCGTCAGGACCGTCTCGCCGACGGCGATCGGCTCGTCGGCGGTGATGAAATAGTCTTCGTCGTGCCGTTCGATGGTCGCAGAAGGCGTGTTTGACCCGGCCATCAGGGCCACCGCGGGCCGACGGGAAGAACTGACCGGGCCAATCGTTGTGGGGTTTTCGCGCAGAACGAGGTAGGCGCCCACGCCGTCTACCTGCAGGACGAAGCGGGACGGGATCGTCGTTTCGCAAGACGCCTGGTGTTCCTCTTTCACTGTCGCGGGCGGCGGCGGTTCAATCGTCTTCTGCACGGGAGCGGCGCTTTGCTCGATGCTTTGCGGGGCATAGCTGCTCTTGACGAATCCGAGCGGGCCGGCGGAGAGCGTCTCCAGGGCCTCGGCACATTTTCTGGCCTGCTCCGCGGCGGCCGTGACCCATCCGGCCTGCGGCAGGATGAGGGCGAGGCGGTTCAACAGGGCAGCCGCCTCCCGAGCCTGCCCGGTGGAGACGGCTGCGGCGGCGCGGCGGCAGATCGCCACCGCGTCATGCAGTTGTTTCAATTCGATCGTTTGGCCGTCCAGCGGCACGACATGACCCAATACGGCCTCTGCCAGGTCGATGCGTCCGTCGTTGAGGTACTGCGTGATACGCTGGGCGGCGACCGCACGGATCTGGCCGATCTGTTCGGCCATGCGTGGAGCGGCCGCGCCCGCGCGGCGGACGACGGCAATCGCCTCTTCCAGCTGGCCGCGATTGAGTGCCGCGGCGGCCCTGGCGGCGGCGTCATCAGCAAGCTTGCGGCGGGCCTCGGTCTCCTGCCGGAGCAGATCGGCCTCGGCATGCTCCACGTCGGTGAGTATCTCGGCCCCGACCGACAGCCAGCCGTCGTCCATCTGCTGACGAGCAACCTGGAGTTGATGGTTGTGCCGGATATGACAGTTATGACGATCTTCCATAGCTTTGCAGATCGCCGCACGCAACGCCGCGATCTCCGTGCGGTTGCCGCCCAGTTCGTCGGCCCGGTTGCAGTCGCTGAGGGCCTGCTGGAGCCGTTCGGCCTTCAGGTGTGATTCGCCGCGCTGGGCGAAGGCCTTGGCCAGCTTCAACGTGAGCTTCTGGCCAGCACGGCAGCGCGGGATCGCGTCGTCGTGAAGCAGGCGGAAGGCCTCGTCCAACTGTCCGTCCGACAGGGCACATTGGGCTTGTTTGAGTCGCAGATTCAACATGCTTGAGATCCCGTGATTTACGCCGCGATGTCCGTCCGAAGGTGCCCCGCCATCAGCGCCGTATTGTATCATTCAGGTCTAAATCCCACAACGATAAACCTTTACCGGCGAGCCTGTGGTCCCGTCGGGCGTCCGCCTGAAAGGGGTCAGTGCCCGGCGGCAAGCAGTTTTTCGCCCGCGGCGGTGTCTTCGGCATCGCTGCTTTCGGTGACGTTTCGGACCTCGCCGGTGTTGTTCGTCTCTGCAGGGCTGAAGTACGCATCGATCTCCATGAGCAGGTCGACTTCCTGGACGCCGTCGACGGGGATGGTCTGGACGAAGTTGCTCTCATGGGCCAGGATGCGTTCGGCGACGTCGAGGCGCTTCTTGATGTTGTCAATGAGCTTTTCGGTTTGTGCGATCTTGCTGTTGTCGAACTGCACGCCGGAGCCGACGCTGGCGGCCTTGACAAGCCGGTGCTGGGCTTCGAGGCTTTCAATCTTGCTGGCAAGCAGGTGTTTCTGGGCCTTGGTTTTTTCGAGCAGTTGCATGGAGTTCCGCAGGCCGGCCTCGCGGGAGGCAAGCATCCGCTGTTTGCTGGCCAGGACGACCTCGGCCTCTTTGAACCGGTCAAACCGCCAGGCCAGATTCTGCTTGAGCTCCTCGCGGGAATATTGCTGGTTACCGAAGGTATAGGCGGCCTTCTGGACGTTCAAGGCGTTGCGGAGGTTGACGATCCGCTGTGTTTCCTCCTCGAAGGACTTCTCACTTTTGGCGATATCAGCCTTCAGGGCCGCGATTTCGACCTCTTCTTGGGCGATGAGCTTGATATTCCGGTGAATCTCGGGGATGATCTCTTCCAGGAGGTCGTGGGCCCGCTTCAGTTCGAATTCGATGGGCACGGAGTCTTTCACGGCCGTCCGCGTCCACTTTGCTGAGCTTTTCACATAACTGAACATATCCCGGCCAAAGACCAGGCTGCCAATGAGTGCCGCGCCGGCGGCCACAATCAATCCTCGCTTAACCCACTTCAACATGATTGTTCTCCTAAATCACAAGTTGACACTGCCTGTTGACTCAACGAGAGTCACATGAGCATGCAGTCACCCGTGGGCCGGCATTATTTCACTGAGGCACGGATTTTTTTCGAAAGTTTCGTGCTTTACGGCATGTTGTGGGCCGTCTTGCAGGGATGCCGCCGTTAATCGCCGCAGACGCTACGAAGTACACATCCGGCGTACGTTTTTGCGGTGAAACGTGAACATTCCGGGTTATTGGCCCGTTTAAACCTTAGTACGCCGCGAGGCTTCCTTCCTTCTTTTGAGGGGGTCGCTGTTTCTGATGGGTGTATACCGGATCGGCTCAATCGCCTGAGGGCGTACGGGTGCGTTTTTTTGCGCGGAATTAGGTTGCCAACTCCCTGCGGAGATGTTATAAGGCATTTCTCTTTTGGGAATCGTGTTTTTCTCTGCGGGGGGAGGGGAATCGGTATTAACTGATACGACATTACGGAGACGTTTTAGATGAAGCGACGGATGGTCACGATTGACGGCAACGCGGCTGTTACCCACGTGGCGCACGCCACAAATGAAGTGATAGCAATTTACCCGATCACGCCGAGTTCGGGTATGGGCGAGTTGGCAGACGCCAAGAGTGCAGCCGGTCAGATCAATATATGGGGAACGATTCCTTCGGTTACGGAAATGCAGTCGGAAGGCGGGGCAGCGGGCGCCCTTCACGGCGCGGCAGCCAGCGGTGCACTGGTGACAACCTTCACAGCCTCGCAGGGGCTGCTCCTGATGATCCCGACGATGTACCGTCTGGCGGGGGAGCTGACGCCGACGGTGTTCCACGTGTCTGCGCGGTCGTTGGCGTGCCATGCGCTGAGCATCTTCGGCGATCACTCGGACGTGATGAGCGTAAGACAGACGGGTTTTGCGCTGCTTTGCTCGGGCAACGTGCAGGAGTGCATGGACATGCCGCTGATCGCCCAGCAGGCGACATTGGCATCGCGGGTGCCGTTTGTGCATTTCTTCGACGGCTTCCGGACAAGCCACGAGATCGCCAAGGTCGAAGAGCTGAGCATGGACGAGATGCGTGCGATGATCGATGAGGAACTCGTGGCGGCGCACCGGGCCCGAGCGTTGACGCCGGACCGGCCGACCTTGGGCGGCACGGCCCAGAACCCGGACGTTTACTTCCAGGGGCGCGAGGCCGTCAACAGCTACTACCTTCAGACGCCGCGGATTGTCGCCGAAACGATGGCGAAGTTCGAGAAGATCACCGGCCGCAGCTATCACCTGTTCGATTACGTCGGGGCCGAGGATGCCGAGAAGGTCATTATCATAATGGGTTCGGGGACGGACACCGTGCACGAGACGGTGGACGCACTGGTCGCCAGGGGCGAGAAGGTCGGCCTGGTCAAGGTGCGGCTGTTCAGGCCGTTCAGCGTCAAGCACTTCATCGAGGTGCTGCCCAAGACCGTCAGGAAGATCGCGGTACTGGACCGGACCAAGGAGCCGGGAGCGCCGGGCGAACCGCTGTACCTCGACGTGCGGACGGCGATCGGCGAGGCAATGGCGGCGCATGCGACGGCCTTCAATACGTATCCGCTGATCGTCGGCGGACGATACGGGCTCGGGTCCAAGGACTTCAGTCCGGCCCAGGTCAAGGCGGTATTCGACAATCTGGATGCGGCCGAGCCGAAGAAGGATTTCACCGTGGGCATCCGCGATGACGTGACGAACACCAGCCTGGAGGTCGACGAGTCGTTCAACGTCGGCGGCGACGTGTACAGCGCGATGTTCTACGGCCTTGGCTCCGACGGAACGGTGGGCGCCAACCACAATTCAATTACGATCATCGGGGAGCTGACGGATAACTACGCACAGGGCTACTTCGTGTACGATTCGAAGAAGTCCGGCGCGATGACGGTTTCGCACCTGCGATTCGGCAAGCAGATGATTCGCAAGCCGTACCTCATCACCGAGGCGGATTTCGTGGCATGCCACAATCCGAGCTTCATGGAAAAGTACGACATACTGTCCTCGCTGCGCAAGGGTGGTACGTTCCTGCTGACGAGCCTGCATTCGAAGGACGAGGTGTGGGATACCCTGCCGGCCGAAGTGCAGCAGCAGATGATCAACAAGCAGGTGAAATTCTACGTGATCGACGCCATCAAGATCGCCCAGGACCTGGGGCTGGGCGCCCGCATCAACACTATCATGCAGGTGGCGTTTTTCAAGATCAGCAACGTCATCCCGATCGACCAGGCGGTCAAGGCGATCAAGGACGCCATCAAGAAGACCTACGGCAAGAAAGGCGAGAAGATCGTCAACATGAACTATGCAGCCGTGGATGCGGCGCTGGACAAGGTCTACGAGGTGAAGATTCCGTCGAAGGTGACCAGCAAGCTGCACATGGCCAGGATGGTGCCGGACGATGCGCCGGTATTCGTGAAGGACGTGCTGGCTGAGATCATGGCGGGCCGCGGCGACAAGCTGCCGGTGAGCAAGTTTCCGCCGGACGGGCGGTACCCGACAGGGACGACGCAGTACGAAAAACGCAATATCGCGGTAAATATCCCGGTGTGGGAGCCGGACCTGTGCATCCAGTGCGGACAGTGTTCGTTCGTGTGTCCGCATGCGACCATCCGCATCAAGGCGTACGATCCGGAATACGCCGAGAAGGCGCCCAAGACGTTCAAGAGCACAGACGCCAAGGGCAAGGAACTGGCAGGCATGAAGTTCACGGTGCAGGTGGCGCCGGAGGACTGCACGGGCTGCGGGGCCTGCGTCGTCAACTGCCCGGCGGTCGAGAAGGACGCCAACAAGCAGCCGACGGGCAGGAAGGCCATCAATATGGCGCCGCAGCAGCCGCTGCGGGCGATGGAGCGCGAAAACTACGCGTACTTCCTGTCGATTCCGGACACCGATCCGGCGAAGTACAAACGGCACAGCCTTAAGGGCAGCCAGTTCGTGCCGGCCCTGTTCGAGTACTCCGGCGCGTGTGCCGGCTGCGGCGAGACGCCGTACATTAAGCTGATTACGCAGCTCTTCGGCGACCGCATGATCGTCGCCAATGCGACGGGCTGCTCGTCGATTTACAGCGGCAACCTGCCGACGACGCCGTACACCAAGCGTCCGGACGGTCGCGGCCCGGCCTGGCAGAACAGCCTGTTCGAAGACAACGCCGAGTTCGGTATGGGTATGCGGCTGGCCATCGACAAGTTCCAGGAATATGCGCGGGAGCTGGTGGAGAAGGTGGTTGCGAAGGGCTGCGTGAACAAGGAGCTTGCCGAGAAGATCACGGCTGGCATGGCGACGCAGGATACGGATGCGGGCATCGAGGCCCAGCGTGCACTCGTGAGCGAACTGAAGGCCGAATGCGGCAAGAACGACTGCGACGAATGCAAGCGGCTCATCGACGTGGCAGATTACCTGGTGAAAAAGAGCGTGTGGATTCTGGGCGGCGACGGCTGGGCCTATGACATCGGCTATGGCGGCCTGGATCATGTCCTGGCAAGTCCCAACAACGTCAACGTCCTGGTGCTCGACACCGAGGTGTACTCCAACACCGGCGGGCAGATGTCCAAGTCTACGCCGAGGGGCGCTGTGGCGAAGTTCGCCGCGGCGGGTAAGGGGATGCCGAAGAAAGACCTCGGCATGATCGCCATGACGTACGGCAGCATCTATGTCGCAAAGGTCGCTTACGGCGCCAACCCGACGCAGGCGGTCAAGGCGTTTGTCGAGGCGGAAAGCTATGACGGTCCGTCACTGATCATCGCCTACTCGCATTGCATCGCGCACGGCTTTGATCTGTCCAAGGGTACGCTGGAGCAGAAGAAGGCGGTGGAATGCGGGTACTGGCCGCTCTACCGGTTCGATCCGCGGCTGGCGGCGATGGGCAAGAATCCGCTGCAGCTTGATTCGAAGCCGCCGGCGGGTGATTTCGAAGAGTATGCGTATGGCGAGAACCGCTATCGCACCCTGAAGCAGTCGCGGCCTGAACGGGCGGCGGCGCTCATGGAGGCGGCAAAGAAGGACATCCAGGAGCGCTACAACGCACTGGCGAAGATGGCCGGGCAATAAGGCCCGGCCCGGCCTCCAGGGACAGGGCGAATGCCGCCGGAGGAGGAGCGCACGGAAGAGTCGCGGGCACGACGCCTGCGCAGCCGAAAACTGTTCATGTTTCGAGGAAGTTGAGATGGTGAGCAAGGCGGTGGTGAAATGGCTGGCGTTGGGACTGGCTCTGGCGGTCTTCGGCGGCTGCGGTAACGGCACAGCGACAGATTGGGGTTCGACAAGCGACGTCCCTGCGGCGAACGGCCACGAAGAGGTTATTGCCGCCGATTGCACCGTCACATTTTTCCAGGTCGCCGGTAACGGCGAATACTTCAGTACGCAGCAGCACCGGATCAACCCGGTATCGAAGAGCATTCTGATAGAGGCCCGCGAGCCGCAGGGCCAGTTCAGTTGGCGTTTGTCCGCAGAGGGATATGCGTCGCAGATCCCATCCGCGGCCCGCGAGACGGCGCCGGCGGCGGCGATCGATCGGGACGTGGTAAGGGCGATTTCGGCCTGCTTTGCCGCGGCCGCCGGGTATTATGACCTCGGTGCCGCCCGCGCGCTTGAAAAGGTCAAGATTGACGGCCGCTGGTATGAACCGTTCGAATTGCCGGCTGTGCCGGAGAATGGCCAGGTCACGCTGTTTCGGCTGCCGGACGAGGGGCGGATTGACCTGGTCCGCGTGAATTCAGGGGGCAGAACTGTTACGGCACACGGCTACAACTATCACTGGCTCGACGAGGTGGGCCGTTACGTGCCATCCAAGATCGACGTTTCTGTGCAAAGTTCCGTGACGGGCCCATCCGTCAGGGTGCTTCGGATCGATTACAAAAGCTTCAACGTGCTGAAAAGGGACAACTGACAGTATTTTTCGTCGGACCCGCGTACGAGGCAGGACGCATCCCGGCGGGTCCCGGACAACTCGTGACGCGGTGCTGGACGCAGCAATTCCGTCCAGACAACGCAGGCAACCTGCGGATCGCGGCCTTGCGGCCGGGCGTGGCGGGTTGTCGGCGACTTGGCGCGGACACGTGGCTTGGACGCCGGGGGCGGAGGACCTAAGTGGTGTAACCGCTTGGGCTTACATTTCTGCGGCATGACGCCGAACATGACTTCCACACGGCTGAACCACCGGGCGGGTGGAAGTGACTTCGGCCTATAATATCGACGTGTGTTGGAAGCTCGTAAATAGCCCCAAACTGACGGGTTATGTGGAATAAGGTTAAGCACCACTATCGGCAGACCGACAAAATCCGTAGCAATACGGGTTCATTTTGCGCATCCGGGCCGGATCTCGGCGCGGGTATCGTATTGTGTGATGGAACACCCCAACGGAACGACGTGATTCCACAGGGAATCAACCGGCGGAGAACGGAGGCAAATCCATTTAGTGATATTTGTTTGATGGGTGAAGAAAGATGACTGCACTGAAGGCTGGATTAGGCGGAGTGGCACTGTTGTTTGTCGTTAGCTGCACGGGATGCTCTAACGACATTCTGGACCCAACGCAAATCGGTCGTTTCCGGCCGGTCCCGGTGGTCAACGTGATTCTGGATTCGCTGGGCGTCGCCGATGAACCCGCGCCGACCTACGCCGGCGCCGAACCGCCTCGGCCGGAGGACCTGATCGACCACGAGCAGGATTACGTCATCGGCCCGGGAGACGTGCTCCGAATCTCCATCTACGAACTGCGGCAGGAAGGCCTGCCCTTCGTGAGTGATTTCGTCGTGACGGAGTCCGGCCGCATATCCATCCCCGACGTGGGGCAGATCAAGGCCGAGGGCCTGACCGAAGTCAAGCTGGAGGAGGAGATCAAGGCCATCCTCTCGCCCGGCATCCTGAAGAATCCGTCGGTTTCGGTGCTGCTGATGCAGTCGGAGAAACGCAAGTTCTCGATCTATGGCGAGGGTGTTGCTCAGTCCGGCCGATTCGATCTGCCAAGGTACACCTTCCGCCTGACGGATGCGATCGCGCTGGCCGGCGACGTGGGCCAGTTCAACGTGAGCAACATTTACGTGTCGCGCGATGTTCCCGTGACGCCGACAACAACGAATGCCGCCAAACAGAACGTCCTGACGCCCGTGGCGCCGGAAACGGGAACGCAAAGGGGCAATGTGCAGCCAAAACCGGTCGACAAGAAGCCGGACCTGCCAATACTTGAGGATGAAATGTTGGAGCTGATCCGGCCGTTCGGCATGAACAGCGATGATGATCGCCCGGTTATTACCACGGCCGAGCTTGTCGTTGAGAAGGAACTGGAGGCGATGCTGGCGCAGCGCGGCGGCACGTCCGCCTCGGAGCCGGCTGCCGTTGCGATGCCCGCCGCTGAGTCGGTTGAGGCCGCGGAGGCACAGAAAAGCACATCGGGCCGGGTGGAGTGGGTTTTCGAAAACGGTAAGTGGATCCCGAAACAGGTCGCAGAGCCGGAGCCTGTAAAGGTTGCGGAGGCTCAGCCGCAGATGCCGGAGGCGCCCGTGTTGAGCGAGCCGTCGGCCGGCGAGTACGGCTGGCATGAGGTTGCCGACCAGAACGTCCGCACGCGGGTAATCAAGATACCGGTCGACCGGCTCAAGAGCGGTGACCCGGCCTATGATATCGTCATCCGTCCCGGCGACCGGATTTCCGTTCCGGTGGACATCATCGGCGAGTTCTGGATCACCGGCAATGTCAACAACCAGGGTATGATCAACCTGACCGGCCGTCCCATGACGCTTAAGATGGCCATTGCGGCCGCCGGAGGCCTGGGGCCGCTGGCCTGGCCGAAGAAGGTCGAAGTCGTCCGGCGGATCGGACGCAACAAAGCGGGGCTCATGCAGGAAGAGGTGGTGCTCGTCGACCTCGAAAAGATCGCCCGTGGCGAGCAGCCGGACTTCTTCATCAAGCCGTACGACCTGATCAACGTGGGAACGCACGGCACCAGCCGGTGGCTGCTGGCGCTGCGGAATGCGTTCACGGTACGCTACGGCTTCGGCTTCACTTACGACCGCAACTTTGCTTACGACGAAGATTTCTATAAGAGCAGGTATTAATCGCCTGCCCGGCTTGATAAACAGAGAGTCAGCTTATGGATTACTCAACCGGCAACGTATCTCAAGCAGCGGAGAGACCCGGTTGGCGTTCGCTCGGTGCGGCCGTATGGGTGAAGATCGCAGTCGTCGCCCTGCTCATCTGGTGGTTCTTCCGCCAGGAACTCAACCGTCTGGTCCTGCGCTGGCTTGACCCGACGTGGTCGCACGGCGTTCTGATTCCGTTTTTCAGCCTGTATTTTCTCAACCAGCGAAAAGCGGAGATCCTGAGCGTCAGGCCCAAACCCAACTACCTGGGTCTCGTGCTGCTGGTTGCCTGCTTTGTGTTCTACGTGCTGGACGTAGTGCAATTCAAAATCGCGTATTTCCAACTGCTGACGCTGATACCGATGCTTGCGGCCGTTGTTCTGCTGTTGGGCGGCTGGCAGTTGCTGCGGTATACGTGGCTGCCGATCGTTTACCTGATTTTCGCCTTCAACCTGCCCGACCGGCTCTACAAGGGCATAACGATCCCGATGCGAATCTTTGCCGCCTGGATCGCTGCGGCATTGCTGGGGCTTGTGCAGGATCTGGAGGCCACTGCAAGCGGCGTGGTCATAGATGTGATCTATAAGGGCAGGCACCTTGAACCGGCGCTTGATGTTGCGGAGGCGTGCAGCGGCATGCGTCTGCTGATGGCATTTCTTGCGCTGGGCGTGGCAATGGCCTACCTGCATTACCGGCCTGTCTGGCAGCGGCTGGTGCTGCTTGCAAGCACTGTGCCGATTGCGATCGTATGTAACGTCGTGCGCGTGACCGTCACGGGCTTTATCTATGTGGTCTGGGACCCGCGGTACGCGCAGGGTCCCTATCATGACCTGTTGGGCGTGCTGATGCTGCCTTTGGCTTTTGGCTTGTACGGTGCGCTGGCCTGGTTCATGTCGAACCTGTATGTCGATGAAACGGCCCCGGCACCGGACGTCATAATCCGTCGAAGCGAGGGAGCGCGCGATTCATGAAAACCATTCTGAAATCCTGTTCACATCCGGCCTTTGTGCTGTGCGTCGTCACATTGGCTCTGGCTGCCGGCTCCAAGGAGGCGGCCATCCGATGGTTCGGTGATTGGATGACAAAGCTGCCAATCCCGCTTCGCAAATCGCTGGATGACCTGGATGAAACACGGCTGGCGCCCTACCGTGTGACCCGCAAATCGAAGATTGAGAACGCCGACATCCTGGAATCGCTGGGGACGGACAACTACATCCAGTGGGAACTGGAAGATACTGAAGCCGCGGCGTCCAGCGCCGTGCGGTACTGTTCGCTCTTTATCACGTACTACACCGGCAATCCGGATCGCGTTCCGCACGTGCCGGAGGAGTGCGTGACGGGGGCGGGCGATACTATGATCTCTCGCGACGCCGAACGTCTGCGAGTGACCGTGGGCGAAACGCGCTTCGAAGACCTGGACAAAGATGGCGATACGGTCAGGCTGCCGGTACGGTATCTCATGTTTCTCAGGAACCCCAGGAGTATCTGGGAGACCGAAGAGAAGTATGCCGTGATTTATTTCTTCAAGGCCAACGGCCGGTTTGCCAGCAGCCGCATGGGCACGCGCCGTATCCTTGGCGAAAACCTCCTCGGTAAGTACTCGTACTTTTCCAAGGTGGAGTGGAAGTTCTACGGCATCGGCCCGGGCGGGCCGATCCACGGCACCAGGGAAGAGATTCTTGCGGCCAGCGAAAAGCTGATGTCGCATCTTCTGCCTCTCCTCGAGACGGAGCACTGGCCCGACTGGGAGGCGGCCAATCAGGCGGAGGAAAGGGTGTGAACAGGGACGGCCATGTGCCTGCATGGCGATGACGACACGATAAGAAGGAAACTATGGCAAAAAGAAAGCTGAATAAGAAGGTTGCGGTACTCGGCATCGTCGTACTGGCAGTGCTGGTCACGCTGGCCGCGCTGATCTTGCGCAAACGTTTGATCAGCGCCGAAAAACTGGTTGCCCAGGCCCAGGCACAGTGGCAGCAGATCCAGACGGATCTGGATGCATATAACCGGGCCGCAGCGAGCGGCGGCTCGAAAGAAAAACTGGATGAGCTGCGCATGGCTGGCGAGGACGCCTACCGGCAGATGCTGACGACTTATCGCGAGGCGGTCGGACGAGCCAGGAGCGATGACTACAGGATCAGACTCCTTTTCGAACTGGCCGATCATTACCTCAGGAACAATGCCTTTCACGCCGCCGACTGGGACAAGGCTTTGCGGGCATGGTACACGGTAACGACCCTTGATCCGGCACATCTCGAAGCACGCATGAAGCTGTTGCAGTACTTCTATGATGCCGGCGACAGCGGCAACCGCACCGCATGGGTGCGCGTCAAGGAGCAGGTCGAAGAGATCATCCAGCGCAGCAGTGGTCAGCCTGATGCCTTCGTGCTCAAGGCCCGCGGCCGGGCTTACCTGGAGATGGCCGCCAGCGGCGAAGTCACCGACCGAGCTGGCACTGTCGACAAGGCGATTGCGGATTTTGAAGGGCTGCTCAAGGCGACGCCCGGTGATGTCGAGTTGTCGCAATACCTGGCCCAGGCGATCGTCCTTCGGGGCAGGCTGCAGGAGTCGATGGGCAGAGCTAATGCGCAGCGCCAAGCCTACGACGAGGCGCTGGCGGTATTGAAAAAAGCAACCGAGTCGATGCCCGACAACGTACAGGCGCACGTAAACATTCTGCAGCACAGACTGGCGGCAGTACAGGGTGACCGCGATGCGTTGAATGCGCTGGCGGTTGAATTCGAAGGGCTGGCTGAGCGATTCGAGGACTCCGCGGAAGCGCACGCCGCCCTTGCGCGCTATTACCAGCTTGTCGATGACCTGGACAAGGCCGTGGACGCCATGAGGCGCGCCATGGAACGCGACCCGCAAAGCGTAACCTATGCTGCAGAGGCGGCCAACCTGTACTATGTGAAAGGTTCGAGCCAGAAAAACAGGGCGATGATTTTGGAGGCAATCGATATTGCCAACAAAGCATTGACTCTCCCTGAGGCCCAGGACATTGCCGGGCCGCGGGAGAATACCTTCCGGAACAACCGCGCGCGCCTGCATGGTTTCCTGGCGATGATCTGCGCCGATGAGGCATTGGCGGCCCGGGCCGCAGGCGACAGTGCCGCACATCAGGAATGGATCGCCAGGACGCAACGCAGTGTAAGCGCCCTGCAGCAGATCTTTCGGACAGAGACCCACCTTGCGGTGACGATGTGGACCGGCATCCTCGGCATGGCCACCAACAACGACCCCGCGGCGATCGCAAAGATGGTCAGCGCCTATGAGCAAATTGAGGCCGCCGGCGGCAACGATGCAACGCTTGCGTATTTTCTGGCCAGGGCTTTTCAGGACAGCCCCGAGATGGGCAGCCGCATGTGGTTTCTGCGCGGGGCCATTTCCGGCGGCATCGGCTCGGCCAAGCCCGAGATGCTGCTTGAGTACGCCGACTTGCTGACGCGCATCAGGGCATGGGCCCACGTGCAGGCGATTGCCGAGATGTATGAAAATACGATGGCGCCCACGGAACGCAGCATTGCGCTCAGGGTGGAGGCCAATATCGGCATGGGAAACTTCGCGCGTGCGGAGGAAATCCTGCAAGAGATGGACGCCAGCAGCCCCAAGGCCCGCGGCCTGAAACTGGCACTGCTTGATGCGCGGATACTGCATGCCCTCCGCAGCCAGTCACAGCAGGCCTTGACGACGGAGGCCCGGCAGCAGCTTGACGCCGATCTGGCCGAGCGGGCGGCTTTGACGGAATCGCTTCTGGACCAAAACCCTGACGAAGTGCCATTTCAAACCGTCGCCAATGTGTGCAGTCATTATCTTGGCGAGAAGGCGCCCAAAAAGGCTCGCGCGCTGATTGAAGCATTTTTGGCCAAGAACAGTGATCACACGGCCGCCAGGGTCTATCAGCGGCAGTTGATGGAGCCTGACCCGATGGAAATCAGCGCCGAGCGGAGGGAAGCAATTCTGTTAGAGGTCCTCCGGGAGATCGGCGACCCGCTGGAGCGGAACCTGGCGATAGGCCAGCATTACCTGATGCGGCAGCAATACGAAGAGGCGGCCGCGGCGTACGAGCAGGCGCGCCACGTGCAGCCGGACAACCAGTCGGCCCTCGACGGCCTGTTCGAGACAATCCTGGCCGGCCTGCCCGACAGAATTGCTGACGCCGAAGCGCTGGCCCGGACGGCACGCGACAGGAACCTCGACGGGTGCAATGGAGACTTCTATTTCGCACGTCTGGCGCTGGCCCGCAGGGACTACACAGAGGCAATGAACAGGATCGAGGCGTGCCTTAAGGTGCGGCCGATCTATTCGCACGCGTTTTACCTCCGCAGCCAGATCAACGCCAACCTGGACAATCATGAACAGGCCATCGCCGACATCCTCGAGGCAGCCAGCATCAATCCGCTGGATCCGGCGATTGCACGTCACAAGGCGGCCCTTCTGCACGCGCGAAATAACCGCCTCGGCACGGCGGTGACGAGCGAGCAGCGGGAGGAGGCCGAGATGGCAATGCGCGAGGCCATTCTGCTCAACCCGAATGACGTATCGCTGCAGAGCGTGTACGCCGAGTACCGCAGCGAGAAGGAGCCCAAAGAGGCGCTGGCACAGCGCCAATACCTGGCCAGGCGATTTCCTAACAAGGAGAACTATAGGCTCTTGGGCAACATGGCCATGCGAATCGCCCAGACGGAAAGCGACGAGGTGACGAAGGCGGGCCTGATGGAGATCGCCGAAAACGCTTTTGAGCAGGCATGGGCGCTGGCGCCCAACGACCCCGCGGTCCAGCAGCAGTACTCCGAGTTCCTGCGGATGACGGGACAGCACCAACGCGTGGAAGAACTCTTCGGCGGCGACAAAGAGGTGCTCTGGCGCTACTATCTGCGCGACGGCCGGTATGAGCAGGCCCGCTCACTCCTTGAGGCGCTTTATGCGGATGATCCGATGAACGTCTCGGTCCTCCGCGGGCTTGCGGTCGTTGCACAGCAGACCGGCGACAGGGACGGTGTGGTCAAGTACTGCGATGAACTGCTGGCACTGGACAACAGCCGGGAGAATCAACTGCTCCAGATACGGACGTATCTGGACGTAGGCATGATCCGTGAGGGCGCCCTGAAACTGGCGGCCTTCAGGGAACTGCATCAGGCTGACCCCGAGGCCATGCTCCTTGACGCACTGGTGATGATGACGCAGGGGCGACTCGACGAGGCCCTTGATATGGTCAATCGCATCCTGGAGGTTAACGGTACAAATGCCCAGGCATGGCGGCTTCGCGGCCGCATTCACCGCCTGAAGGGCAATCACATGCAGGCCGTGGACGATCTGCAGAGAAGCAAGAGCCTCAGGTCCGACGCCTCCATCAGCATGGACCTGGCCAGGGCCTATCGGCAGACGAACCGCATGACCGCGGCGATTGGCGAGTTGAGGAGTGCGCTGAATGACCCGCTCGCCCCGCCGCAGCTTCGCACGATGCTGGAGCAGTTCTACATGGACGCCGGCCAGAAAAACGAACTGCGTACGTTCTACGCCGAAACGCTGGCGAAGTACCCGCAAAGCGAGTTTTGGCATTTGCGCGCCGCGCAGTTCTACCTGCGTGAAAAGGACGCGGCAAAGGCCGAGCAGCTCTTGGCCAATGCCTGGGATATCACGCGTCAAAGGGAGCATCCGTCGCAGGCGATCTTCGACCTATATCTGGAGACCCTGTTCATCCGCGCCCGTTACGACGCCCTGCTGAGCCTTGCATCGCAGTATACCGACACGGAGCTGGCGTCGGTGGCCTATGCGCAGATGGGCCAGGCGCAGGCCAGGCTGGGCAACCGTGATCTGGCCGTCCAGCATTACCATAAGGCACTGGAAAAATGCGGCGCCGACGACACGCGGATCGCGGGCGTTTTACAGAATATGAGTGCAACGGTGGGTGTTGAAGAGGCCGAAAAGTGGAGTTTGCAGAAGCTTGCGGCGTCGCCGGATTCGGTGACCGCCAACCTGGTCATGTTCCACCTGGCCGGGCGGAAGGCCGACTACAACACGGCGTTGAAACATCTCGACCGGGGCGTCGCCGCCCTGCCGCAAGGCGACCCCGCTCGCGCACAATACGTTATCCTCAAGGCTTTGACGTATGTTCAGGCCTACATGAAAACCCGTGACAAGCAGTACCTCCTGCACGGTATCAGCCAGTATGAAAAATTGCTGGCCGATCAGCCGAATAACGTCAGCGCGTTGAACAACCTGGCGTTTCTGCTGGCCGACAACAGCGAGCAGCTTGACAAGGCACGGGACTACGCGGCACGTGCCCTTGCGGCGATGCCCGACAACGCCAACGTGATGGACACCTACGCCTATGTCTTGTGCAAACTGAACGACTTCGCCAAGGCCGAGGAAGTGCTCCTGAAAGCTGTCCAGCTCTATGAACTGGAAGCGGGCGAGGCCCCTGCCGAGGTCTACAAGCACCTCGGAATGGCCCGCGAGGGGCTGGGCAAGAAACCGCTTGCAGCCGAGGCGTATCGCCGTGCCCTGGAAGTCGGCGGTTCGTCTTTAACCGAAAACGACCGGAAGGAACTCAATGAGGCCTTAGCACGGTGCTCTTAATGAAAAGGCAATCTAACAGGTTTTAGTCCGTCAGGTAGGAGATGATGTAAATGACATCCCAAATTCAACCGACAAATCCCGCCCCCATGGCCCGGCCGATACCGCCACGACCGACCCTGGCGACGCAAACGGTCATGACGCCCAAAGAGGTGCTGGGCGTTCTGCGAAGGCACGTGCTGCTCATCGTGATCCTTACGCTGTTGGGCACGGCCGTGGGAACCGGCTCATGGTTCCTGTTTCATCGTTACGCTCCTGAATATACCGCAGTCGGCGCCGTGCAGGTCCTCGATCCGGTACTCACCAAGCCCACCGAAATCGGCGACACGCAGACGAACCGAGACGCTTACGACCGTTTCCGCAACTCCAAGGTGATGCGCATCAAGAGCCTCGGCATGCTGCAGGAACTGCTGCGCAAGGACAAGGTGCGAAACACGCGATGGTTCTCGCAGTTCGTCCGTAACGGCCACACGGATACCGCAAAAGCGGTGGAGAAGCTGGAGAAAAAGCTCCGCGTTGAGGCGCCCCGCGATGATGTGCATATCACCATTTCGATGACCTGCGGCAGCCCCCAGGAATCCAGGGAGATCGTCAACGAAATGATCAGCCTTTTCCTGGATCAGCAGAAGGCAGAAGCCACCGGAGACATGAGCAGCCAGCTCACCGCGCGTATTGCACAGGCTGAGAAACTCCGGCGCGAACTGGCTGTCGCCAATGACGAGCTGCGCAAGATCCGCGAAGGCACTCATTTCGGGAACCTCGGCGAAACAACGTTCCGCGACTACCTGACGGAAAGCCTTGCCGATCAGGAGACGGCCTTGAGCCGGCTCGAGAGCAGCATCGTCCGCCTTGAGAGCCAAGTCGAGATACTGAAAAAACGGACCGAGGGCGATTACGACGAAGTCATCAGAGAACAGGTGGAGCAGGATCCCATCTGCCAGCGAATGAGGGACAGCATCGCCATGCTCGAACCCATGCTTGCCGAACTTGAGACGAGATTCGGTGAGAGTCACAGGCGTGTACGTGAGACCCTCGATGCCCTTGCACAGCGCCGGCAGGACCTTGCCCGGAGACAAGTCGAGATCGCCGACATTCTGCGCCATGCCAACTACCGCAACGCCAATGACCAGTTGGTCTACTTCACCGCGGAACTCGAGGCCCAGCGACGGCAGTTGCAGCAGGCAAAACTGGAATACAAAGAGATGAGTAAAGTGCGAGCCGACTATCTGGAAGCCATCACGCGCCGCGACGAAAAACAGGCCATGCTCGAAGAGTACAACAGCGTTGTGGAAGAACTGAGAACGCTGCTTGACGATCCGCAGGTTTCCAAGGTCAAGCTGGCGTGGTTTGCCACCGATCCGCTGGATGTGAGTTTCCCCCGGCGCGTTCTGTTTCTGCCCGGCGGGTTCGTATTGGGCATGTTGGCCGGCCTGGCCCTGGCGTTTGCAATCGAACTGCTCAACGACTTCGTCCGCACGCCTAACGACGTCCTGCGGCACGTGCGGGCGCCGCTTCTCGGGACGATTTGCCACCACGAAGAGGACGATGCCGTCGATGCCGCCAACCTGGCGCATGTCGTCAGTCAGGCGCCGTATTCGATCATGAGCGAATGCTATCGCCAGCTCCGAACGAACCTGAAGCTGTCCGCCAAGGACGACAAACGCAAGGTTCTGCTGATCACAAGCGGCGCCGGCAAGGACGGTAAGACGTCCACCGCCGTAAACCTGGCCGAAACACTGGCCGCGGAACACAACCGCGTTCTCCTGATAGACGCCAACTTCCGCCGTCCCATGGTCGCAACGCTCTTCCCCAAGACCGGCCTTGACGCTGAAGGCGCCGGCGACTACGGGCTGAGCAATTATCTTATGGGACAGTGCGACGCCGACGCCGGGCTGATCCGGTCGGTTGGCGACAACCTTGACGTGATCGACTGCGGCCCGCTGCCGGCCAACCCCGCCGAACTTCTGGCCGGTGTCCGCATGAAGGATTTGCTCGACTCGTGCCGGCGAACGTACGATTACATTATCATCGACGGTCCGCCGCTGCTAGTCAGCGATGCGAAGAATCTCGCCGCCAGCGTCGACGGAACCGTCCTGGTGCTCAACGCCGAAACCACCCGCCGTGGAGCGGCACAGCGGGCCCTGCGGGAGTTGCGCGAAATCAACGCCCCGCTCGTGGGCACCGTGCTCGTAGGCGCCAAGGCCATAAAGGGCGGCTACTTCCACGAGGTCTTCCGCTCGTACCAGGAGTACCAGCGGGTCCAGGTGGGCCGCTCAACCGCCTGATCCTCCGGGAGCCGGGCAGAATGCTCATTGCAATGTAAAGGACTATTATGCAGAAATACCTCGTGACGGGTGGCGCCGGCTTTATCGGCTCCAACATATGCCGGCGACTGGTCGCCGAAGGGTGCTACGTGCGCGTAGTCGACAATCTGATCACCGGCAAGCGCAGCAACCTGGACGACATCATCGGGCGGATTGACTTCGTCGAGGCCGACATGGGAGACCCCGCGGTGGCCGCCGACGTAACCCGGGGTATCGACGTGGTCCTGCACCAGGGAGCGGTGCCGTCGGTACCCAAGAGCGTGGCCGACCCCGCCACGACCCATCGCCACTGCGTCGATGCAACCTTCACACTGCTCCTGGCGGCCCGCGATGCCGGCGTCAAGCGCTTCGTCTACGCAGCCAGCAGTTCGGCCTACGGGGACAGCCCCGCCCTTCCCAAGGTCGAGACCATGCCCTGCCGTCCGCTTTCGCCGTACGCGGTAGCCAAACTGGTCGGCGAGCATTATTGCAGTGTCTTCTACACCGTCTTCGGCCTGGAGACCGTCTCGCTGCGCTATTTCAATGTCTTCGGCCCCTATCAGGACCCGACGAGCCAGTACGCCGCCGCCATTCCGGCGTTTGTGACCTCGGTCCTTCGCGGCGTGTCGCCCGTCATTTACGGCGACGGCGAACAAAGCCGCGACTTTACGTTTATCGACAATGTCGTTGAGGCCAACCTCCTCGCGGCCCGCGCCAAGGCCACGCACGGCGAGGTCATCAACATCGCTTGCGCCGAACGTGTCACCATCAACGAAGTCGTACGACTCATCAATGAGATCGTTGGCGCCAAAGTGCCGGCCCGCTACGAACCGATGCGCCCCGGCGATGTCAAGCACTCCCTGGCCGACATCAGCCTCGCAGAACAGGTCATCGGTTACAGGCCGGTGATCAGCTTCAAGGACGGCCTGGCCAGGGCGATCGACTGGTACCGCGCTAACCTCCTCTAACCAGTCGTCGGCGCGCCCGGATCAACCTGCGCCGAGGTAAGCCGGTTGCGTCCCATATTGCGCAGCACGCAAAAGGACCGCCGCCAGGCCCTGCCGCCTGACAAGTCACCTCCTCTCAGCCGCCGCTGAAGTCGTCATTATCGGGCTCATCGGTAAGTTTCACGACGTTTCCACGGGACCGGCCGCCGCCTCCCAAAAACGGCAGATACTGATTAAGCGCGGGACCGATATGTTCGATTTGACGTGTAAATTGGCGTTTTCTATATTTTAAATGCGGACCGTTATCCGGACGATGCCTCCGGCTTGGCCGAGCCTGTTACAAGCTTTTGTGAGTTAGGCGACATCATGAAGAGAAGCTGGGTGATTTGGACAGTGGTCCTCGTTCTGCTCGGGGGACTGGGCCTTACTGCCGTCGTCATGGACATCCATCGTGAGAAGCAGCAGATCGCCCGCCATAAGGCGCGGTACGGCCAGGGCGCCGACGTCTACCTGCAGCAATACTTCGAATGGAGCACGCTGCCGCCGGAAGAACGCATCCAAAACCCGTGGGGCCAGGGCAAGTACGGCGGACCGGAAATACGCGAGAAACTCATCCACCAGCAAAAAGATCGCCTGCGCGCCGACCTGCCGGATCTGGCCAGCGGGACGACAACGCCGCCCATCGTCGCCGACGTCCTCTACGGACCGGATTGGCAGCAGGAGGTGGACAAATACCGCAAACGGGCCGACACGCGCGACGCTGTCGCCGTCATCTCCACGATGAGCATCCTGGCGGGGCTGATCATCTGCATCGGTTTTGCCGTACACCATGGCCTGCAGGGCCCCTTGTCGCCACAGGACGAGACGGAACTCTCCGCAAAGAAGAAGCACAAATCAAAACGCGGGCGTTCGTCCGTTTCCGAGGATGATGACTCCGACGCACATGATATGATTTCGCAGATCATCGCCTCGGCATCCGACAAGACCTGCGAAACCGAAAGCCTCGAACACAGCCGCCCGTCGCCTTCCATCGCCACCAGGAACGAACCGATCGGATACTTCCGCAACTTCGGCCCCGGCGCCGGCGGCACAGACGCAACAATGAACCTTAAGAACACACTTCGCAGCCAGGCCGCCGATTTCAAAGCGACGTCGCTTAGCCCGGCCGCGGAGAACCGCGGCAGCGCTCTGGGCACACTGATGTCATCATCGCCGGTGGCAAGCGAGCTGACCGAACTGACCCAGGAAGTCTCGGCCATTCGCGAATTCGCCGCCCAGCAGCAGGACCGCGTTCGACAACTGCAGGACGGCTATGACTGGGGCATTATCAAGCGGTTCTGCCTGCGAATCATACGCTGCATTGACAATCTGGACGAACGCATCAAAGCACACCCGTCCGGCGGTCCGGACATCCAGGCGCTTCTGGACGTGCGCGATGAACTCGTCTTCTCGCTTGAATCCAGCGGCGTCGAGCAGTTCGAACCGCCAACCCTCAGCGATTACAAAGGACTTGAAAAAAACGCCGAAGCCGTCAAAGCCAGGGAGCCCGCTCCCAGCGCCGACCTGGTCGGCAAGATCGCCTCGGTGGTGAGGCCCGGATACCGGTATGTCGTCGGCGAAGACGACGTCAAGATCGTTCGGTGCGCACAGGTTAAACTCTACGGTGAGTGTTCTTGCAAAAAGTGAG
Organism: Anaerohalosphaeraceae bacterium; assembly: GCA_035450485.1. GTDB lineage: Bacteria > Planctomycetota > Phycisphaerae > Sedimentisphaerales > Anaerohalosphaeraceae > JACZKQ01. Next base: position 37,655 of record DAOTMV010000006.1, read on the forward strand.
GAAGGATATAATGAGCAATATAGCCGGTATCGACCTTGGGACCACGTTTTCTTCCATCGCCCTGCTCAACGCGATCGGCAAGCCGGAGATCGTGCCGAACTCCGAAGGCGAGCGGATTACCCCCTCGGCCATCTTCTTCGACGAGGAGGACACCGCGGTCATCCGCGTCGGCATCGAAGCGCTGAACTCCCGTCAGCTCAATCCCGAGCGATCCGTCCGATGGATCAAGCGACATATGGGCGACCACACCTGGCGCAAGAATATCGACGCCAAGGACTGGACTCCGGAGGAAATCTCCAGCCTGATCCTCAAGAAGCTCAAGCAGGACGGCAGCATCGAACACGGCGAGATCAAGGATGCGGTCATTTCCGTACCCGCTCACTTCGACGAAGTCCGGCGCAAAGCGACCATGGACGCCGGTCGCATGGCCGGCCTCAACGTCATCGGCATCGTCAACGAGCCCGTCGCCGCAGCGCTCTACTACGCCACGACGCACAACGTCGCCGGCCGCGTGCTCGTATACGACCTGGGCGGCGGAACCTTTGACGCCACCATCCTGGATGTCAACGGAAGCGAAATCAACATCGTCTGTTCCCAGGGCGACCACGCGCTGGGCGGCATGGATTTCGACCGCAAGATCCTGGAAATGTTCGAAGACGCCTACAGACGCCAGTTTAACACCGAACTGATCACCTCCGAAGAGGACCGCGCCAAGTACGAAGACGAGGCCGAAGACGTCAAGAAAACCCTCTCGCGCCGCACCTCCGCCAAGAAGATACTCTACGGTCCTGGCGGCAGCATGCGGGTCGAGATCACGCGGGAGCAGTTCGAAGAAGCAATCTCGCCCCTCATCGGGCGCACCGAAATGCTCATCGAGGTGATACTCGACGAAGCCAAATGTAAGCCTTCCGATATCCAGAAGATCCTCCTGGCCGGCGGAAGCACGCGCATTCCGCTCGTCCAGAAGAGCCTGGAGCAGAAGTTCGGCCGCGCCCCCGAGGTCGCCGTCAACGTCGACGAATGCGTCGCGCTGGGCGCCGCAATTCACGCCGGCCTCACCAAGCTCCGCGAAAACCCCGACGAAGTGCCCCAGGGCATCGCCGGCGGCCTCCGCGACATAAAGCTGCAAGACGTCTGCAATCACAGCTACGGCACCATCTGCGCCCCGCGCGACAGCGAAACCGGCCAGTACGTCATCGAGAACAGCATCATACTCAAGAAGAACACCCCGTTGCCCTGCCAGGAAACGCAGCAGTTCTACACGATCGTCGACGGTCAGACCGAGGTCGAGATCACCATCACCCAGGGCGAAGACACGGACCCCGACTACGTCAACAAGATCGCCACGGAGGTCTTCCGACTGCCTCCCAACCGGCCCGCCAACCGGCCCATCAAAGTAACCTACAGCTACGATCTCAACCAGCGGATGCACTGCCGCTTCGAAGACGAGGACTCCGGCCGCGTGCTCGAGGTCGATTTCTGCGTCGGCGAAAATGGCGAAATGAGCCAGGCAAACGTCACCGAAAAGGCGCGTCAGCTCGAAAGCTTCAAAGTCGAGTAACGTCGCCTGGAAAGGCTGCCTATGGCTGAGTACATCCTCGTTTCCATCATTACGGCGGTCTGGATCATACTGGCACGTACGCTGTTCGACCACGGTTGCACGCTTTGGCATGCGCTGCGCCATCGCATGGCGGCCGCCCGCGCCCGACAGCCCCCCCCCGCCGCACAGCCTGCGCCACCGCCCGTTGCTTCACTGTGCCCGGGTTTCAGTTGCCGGATGGATTTGACCTCTGTCCCGGCCGGCGATGAGGCCCAAAAGGCATTCGTCGTCACCATGTGCGGCCGCATTCGCGTTCCAACCCCCATGCATGAGACGCTTGTCCAGGTGCTCCTGGCCGATGTCACCGACGGACCCGACGACGCCCGCCCCGTCCTGTGCGCGGCCAAACACTGGCAGCTCGACAATTCCCCCGCGTTTTGCTACAGGGCGCCAAACGGCAGAATTCCCGCCACGGAATACGTCCTCTCCGACTGGGCGCCAGTGGTGACCATCCCGATCGATCTCCTGCGATTCCCCCGCAGGGGACCCAGGACGCTGCAATGCGTGACCTCACTGTTTTCTCAGCAGACCGGCGACGAAATCTGCTGTGCGACCGCCCTGCTGGAATACGATAATCACGACCTGGGCTACATCGATGCTCGCGAGAATGCCGAACAGGCGGAGATTCTGACCGTCCAGCTCGTCGTGGCGGTCTGCAGCGCCGCCTCCGCCCCCCAGGAAAGTGCCATCACAACTATCCGCCAGTGGATCGACGCACGGCTCGGCCCGCAGAGCGGCCGTGAAGACACGCGAAGATACCAGCAACTGACCGCCGTGCTCGATGAATCCGTTGCCGCCTGCCTGTCCGGCCGCAAGCTGGACATCGAGGCCATCTGCAGCCGTCTGAGTGACGCCGCGACCATCGTCGACATCTACGACGCCATGCGCCTGTGCCTTCGCGCCATCGGCGCCGCCGGCGCCGCGGACCGCGCCCAGACCGCCCTCATCGGCCGCATCGCGCAGGCACTGCACGTCGACGAACAACGCTTCCGAGCCATGGCCCAGAAGATTTTGCCCATCAACCTCCACAAGGAAAAGGACCTTGAGTTTATCCTCGGCATCACCGCGGACATGGACCCCGAACAAGGCCGCCGCAGGCTCCGTGACGAATACCAGAAATGGAATGCCCGCGTTACCCACCCGGATCCCGCCATTCAGGCCCAGGCCGACCAGATGCTCACCCTCATTGCCGAAGCACGCGACCGGCTCTTCGACAGCGTCGGCGCCGCAAATCACTGAGCATGCCGCACCCGCCGTATTGACGGTGGCGTCCTGCGCATATAGTATGATGCCTGTGCAGGGCACAACGCCCCGCGCCGTTTCAGAATAAGGCAGCATGCGCCATGAGCAAGATGACCTCTGCGGAAAGGGTGATGTGCGTACTCGCAGGCGGCCAGCCCGACCGAATACCTCACTTTGAATGGATTATCGACAAACACGTGCGGGATGCGATCTGCCCCGGCTGCACGATGGAGGAGTTCAGTGTCCGCATGGAGCTTGACGCGATCCTGACCGGGCCGGACTTTGCCAGGGAGGAGATCGCGCCCGGCCGCTACCGCAACGAGTGGGGCATGATCAGCGAAAACACCGGCCAGGAACACTCGTTTCCCTTGGGCGGCCCGATCAAGGCGTTCAGCGACCTGAAGAACTATCAGCCCCCGGATCCTTACGCGCCCGGCCGCTACGACAGCCTCGAACGCATCGTCAAACGCCACAAGGGCGACAAGGCCATCGGCGTTCACCTCAACGACGTGTTCTCCATCCCGCGTAACCTCATGGGCATGGAGAACCTGCTCATGGCTTTCGTCGCCGAACCCGAACTGGTAAAAGGCCTCGTCGAATTGTCCGTCGAGATCAACATCGCCATGGCAAATGAGGTCGCCAAACGAGGCGCAGATTTCATCTTCACCGGCGATGATTACGCCGCCGCCGAGCGGCCCATGATCAGCCCGACCATGTTCCGCCAGTTCCTCTATGAGCCGCTCAAACGCGTCATACGGGGCTTTCACGACGCCGGCCTGCCGGTCATCAAACACACCGACGGCAACATCCGCCCCATCCTCGACATGATTCTCGACTCGGAAATCGACTGCCTCGACCCCATCGACCCCTTCGCCGGCCTGGACATCGGCGAATTCAAACAGAAGTACGGTCACCGCATCGCCTTAAAAGGCAACGTGGACTGCGCCCACACGCTCACGTTCGGCAGCGAAAAAGACGTCGTCGAAGAAACGAAAAGCGTCATCCGCAAGGCGGCCGACGGCGGCGGATTGATCCTGTCCAGCAGCAACAGCATCCACTCCGCCGTCAAGCCCGGCAACTACCTGGCGATGTGGAACGCCATCCGCATGTACGGTGCCTATCCGATTCAACTGGACCCTTGGGCCGATTCGGGCGCCGGCGAGGCATTCGCCTGACCTTACTCGACACAAAGGAGAAACGCCAATGGACTACCTGGCGGGAATCGACATCGGCTCAACGACCTTGAAGGCCGTCATCTACGACCTCGCGGGCAATGCCGTCGCGCATGCCGCCCGCCCAACCGAGCGATTCCACCCCTACCCGGAGCATCCCGACTGGGCCGTTTGGAAGCCCGAACAGATCTGGGGCGGCGTGTGCGACGCCCTTCGTCAGGCCACCGCGCAACTGGACAATCCGGCCGATATCAAAGGCGTCGCCGTAACCGGTATGGGCATGGATGGCCTCCCCATCGATGCCGACGGCAACTGGCTCTACCCCTTTATCAGTTGGCATTGCCCGCGCACCGAACCGCAGCATCGCTGGTGGATGGAGAACATCGGACCGCAGCGACAATTCGCCATCGGCGGTAACCAGATATGGGTCTTCAACACCGCCCTCCGCCTGCTCTGGATGAAGGAAAACGAGCCGGACATCCTCGCACGCACGCACAAATGGCTGCTCATCGAGGACTTCGTCAACTACATGCTCTGCGGCGTCTGCGCCACCGATCACAGCATGGCCTCGACCACCCTGCTGTTCGATCAGCGCAAGCGCGTCTGGTCGGACGAACTCATCGACGCCGCCGGCATCGACCGCCGCCTGCTATGCGACCCGCTGCCCAGCGGCACGCCCATAGGAACGGTCCATGCCGCAGCCGCCGCCGCGACAGGTCTGGCCGAGGGCACGCCCGTCGTCCTCGGCGGCCACGACTACTGCTGCGGTACGCTGCCGGTCGGCGCCTTTGAGCCGGGCGTGGTCCTGGACGTCACGGGCACATGGGAGATCGTCGTCTGCGCTCTCGATGAGCCGGTGCTCACGCCTGAAGTCCGCCGCATGGGCATACCCGTGCACGCACACGTCGCCTCCCCGCGACTGTGGTCGATCATGGCCGCCGCCGTCGCCGCCGACATGCTCGAATGGTTCCGAGGCGAGTTCGGCTTTGCGGAGAAGCACAAGGCCGAGAAAGCGGATGGCGATGACTGGGCGCTGCTCATGCAGGAAGCCGCCGCCTCGCCCACCGGCGCAAACGGTGTCATGTTTCTGCCCCACATGTCCGGAAGCCACTGCCCCGTAGTCGACCACCGCTCCCTGGGAGCATTCGTCGGTCTCAGGAACATCGTCACCGAAGGCGACATGCTTCGCGCCATCATCGAAGGACTCGACTACCAGTTCCTGCAGATCGTCAACGGCCTGGAAGTCTCATTGGGGGTTCGTCCTGAAAAGTTCGTCGCCATCGGCGGCGCAACCCGCAATGCCTTCTGGATGCAGAACAAGGCCGACATGATCGGAAAGCCCATCGAAGCCCCGGACATCGAAGAACCCACGCCTCTCGGCGCCGGCATCCTTGCCGGTATCGGCGCCGGCCTCTATCGCGACGTTCGCCACGCGTACGACATGGTCCGCAGACCCGGAAAGATTTACACCCCCGATCTCAACCTGACGAAAAAGTACAGGGAGCTTTTCGATACGTGGCAGCGCCTCTACCCCTCGCTAAAGGACGTCAATGCACGTATTCGCGGTTTTTCCACCTGACGGCGACACAAACAATGCTCCGGCAGCCGGCCTGCATCCGGTTAAGGATGTATCGCCCTTGGCGAGGGGGTTGTCGCAGTCTGGCACCTTACGTAATGCGATAAGCTGCTGCCAGGAAGTCTATCCGGACCATTTACCTGTCCGCCCCGCCAAAGTACCGGCTGGCCGCCTTGTAACGCCCGCCGGGCCGTTTTACCTCAACACCCCGCGCCCTCCACGCCGAAAAATCAATGCGGCCGACAGCAGGATGCCGCACGGGGGCTACGTACAATGATTCAGCAAATACCGCATAACCATTTCGACACGGGCTACTATCGCTGGAAGCACCGTCTGCTGCTTCTGTTCAGCCCGTCATGGGACGACCCGGACTACCTCGCCCAGACGCGGAAGTTCAAAACGCTCGACGACGAGTTCTACGGACGGGACCTGCTGCTCTTCACCTTCATGCCGTCCTCGCCCGCCAACGAACTGGCGACCGGCCGCCACATCATGGACAGCGCCGACCACTGGCGTCAATTCGGCCTCGTCCCGCACACTTTCGCTGTCCTGCTCATCGACAAAGACGGCGGCGTACAGTTACGATCAACCGAACCGGTTGAACCCGACCTGCTCTTCGCATTGATCGACAACGCGCCCGTCCGCGAGCCCGACGGCGAAACCGAACTCGTGACACTGGACGTGACAAGCTGAAGCCCGGGGGGGCAACGCGCTCAATTCAGCTTCACGACCGACAGCGTGTACGGCTTCTCCCAGCGGGTGTTGACGATGCCCTCGAACGGCCAGTCCATGTTCGATATGATAATCTCGTCGCCTCGCCGAATCGCCTCACACGGCTGGTCGAGCCCCCCGTCGGCCCCGTCCGTATCGCCGTTCATCGCCAACGTCTCAATCCGCTTGTCCAGATACACGAAATGCACCGCGTTCTGAATACTGTCGGCGACAATGATCCGCTGCCCCTTGGCATCCCAGAACAGGCCGTCGGCGCATTTCATCTTGTCGTCCTTCACCCAGACCTCATTGGACAGCACCTTGCCGTCCGCATCGAACGTCAGCCGGTGAATGGTCCCGTCGCCGAAATTGCCGCAATAGAGGTTGCCCGCATCGTCAAAGCACAGCCCGTCGGCCCCGTAACCGACCGGCGTAAACGTCTGAATCGTCCCGATCAGGTGCGGGTCCTCCGCAGGCGGACTCTTCAGTTGAATGCCCTCCTCCCCAACCTTGAAGCGGAAAATCCCGCTGACCAGCGGCTCCGAACCCGGTACGAGAACCGTGTCGGTGACATAAATATAGTCGCCGCGAATCGCCACCGCATTGGCCACATTCATGCCCGACACCACCGTCACCGCCTCCTGCGGCACACCGTCCTTCATCACGATCCGCATGAGCCGCGAATGCTGCGGCGTAGCCGGGCTGAACTGGTTGTCCGCATAGTAAATATCGCCCGACGGCCCAATGCAGATGCCCATCGGCCCCGCCACGCCCGTATCGGGATGCGCCGGCGGCACGAAGAACTTGGACACCTGGTTATCCGCCGAGACCTTCATGATAAACGCTCCCGGCGTCGGGTCGTTATAATTCGGAACCGACAGCAGAAAACTGCCATCCGGCAGAAGCGCCATTGCGTCCGGCGTGTTACAGTAGTCCGGCAGCGTCACCAGTATCTCCGGCTTCTTGAGGCCGCCCGCCTGCGGGCCCGCCGGTTCCTTTTTCGCACAGCCGTTGATGGCAATCGCCACTGCCAGAACAGCGCCGCATGTCCATACCGGATTCCACTTTGTCATGATCAAGTCTCCTGCAAAAATCCTCTGTCCTGTCATCTCCGCGCCACTGACCCGTTTCAGTATAGCAATCCCTGCACAGACTGCAATTACTTTCGCGGCGATCATTCACCGCAAATAAGGCGCATGAAAAAAGCCCCGGCTGCATGGCCGGGGCTTAAGACTTGCTGTTATGTGATGTCTGCCGCGACTAACGCCGCTTGCGGAGCAGCGCCACTGCACCCAATCCCAGCAGAGAGAGGCTCATCGGCTCCGGAATGCACTGCGTCTCGATAATCACCTCATCAATGTAGACCTGACAATCCCTGGGGCGGATGCGAATCTGCTCGAACGTCGGATTGGGCTCAATCGTCAACGAGTACGTCGCATGCATGTAATAGTCATCGAGCCTCGTGACCGCGACCAGGTCCATGGCGTCAATAGGCGGCTGCGCCTCACCTTCCGGCAGAACATACACCGTCGGCACACGGTCCTCCAGCGCACTGAACACGATCTGCACCCAGATATGCTTCACAGGGTTCGGGACATCCGAATTGTCGATGTCGAACACCATGTCGCTCTGGTCGCGCATGTCAATGACCCACACACCCTCATGGCCCATATCCTCGTCCAACCAGACGGTGTTATCAAAAAAAGCTCCGATGATATTGGCCACCGGTGTTCCGTAGGGATTATCGCTTACGTCGGGGGCGACGTTGCTAGGCTCCAACGTACCGAATCCCCACGCCTGAAAAGTAGTGCCTTCCTGACCCCGCCAGGCAGCCGGGTTCAGATCCCCGTAAAGAGCAATCCCCCATGAATTCGCAGCAAAAGCTGCAACCAGCAACGCCACAGTCAGGTTTCTCATCGCATCTCCCTCTCTGCTAAAATGGTTAACCAAAAAGTCTAACCCAATAGATTACAGTTTACCCAGTCTTCCAACAGAAAACAACCAAAATCTTTGCCGTCTGGAAAAAATTTTATTGCAGCACAACCACATCGCTTATATAGGTTTGGGAGGTGACATGGCTGCCTGTAACCGAAAGCCACACCTCCCCGAGCACCCTCAGTGTGCGACGCGGGGAATATAATATACGCCAGGTCCAATTCCGTCCGGATAAGGCAAATTAAGCGCCCGATCAAGTATCGCTCGCATGCCAGTCGTTTCCTGTGGCATGTACACCTCGACGCGGCCGTCAACATACCCCGCCTGCGGCCGAACAGTAATAGATTCCAGACTCACCTTATCGTCTCTGCACGACCAGTACGAGGCCGAATGCATGGTGCCCGCCGTAATGCCCGCCCTCGCAAACGGCTCACAACTGCCAAACGATTTCAGACTCCGCCAGTGGTCATATCCGAAATAATCACCCACAAGCAGTTGGCTGTAGCCGCGTTCCCCCGCCGCCGTACGCGGCCCCCTGAAAAGCCGTCCCCCCTCCAGGTAACCCGTATAACCCCAGTAAAAACAGTAATTGCCGCTTAGCGGATCATCAGGCTCGCCTGTCTCCGGATTGTCCCACAAATCCCCCGCCGCCCAGGCCTCCTCAAGGTACTTGATCTCCCGCGGCGCGTTGGGGCACTGCAGGATGTCCGCCTCAGTGATGTAGCCGTTCAGATACGCGCTCATCGACCGGTGAAGACGCGGATCGGTCTGCGAGTAGTATCCGTTGAGAATCGTCGGTTCCGACCAGTTCCACACCCCCTGGTGCCCCACCGTCGCGACCGACTCAGGAAACCGATCCTCATTATCCACAGAATACAGCGTCACCGCCTGTACGATCTGGCGAAGGTTGTTCGTCGAAAGGAGTCTGTTGGCATGTCTGCGCGCCTTGTGAACGGCAGGCGCTAATATACTCAGCAGGAGGCTTATAATCGCCACAACCACCAGAAGCTCGGGCAGAGAAAACCCCCACCTCCCCCTTTCGCTCGCCCGAAATTGGTCATGCCACCGCACTATATCCTGCCTCCCGGCATTGTCGTCAGCACAATCGTCACGGGGCGTATAGACTGCCAACGCAACGCACACACACCTATAATTATAACGCCAGGCGGCAAATTGTCAACGACAAAGCGGACCAAACACGAAATTAGCGGCCGATGGTCCTTGCCTCATCCCACAAAGAAAGAAGGCGGCCGAACAAAAACCGGCACGCCTTCCCTCTTTTCAGCATCCTCACCCTTTTCGCGGACGGGCTGATGCCTCAACAGATCACAACTCAGCCGCCCATGGCAGCTTCTCCAGCCACTCCGAAGCCAGAACCGCCAAATCCTCTAAGTTTACACGTCCGTCTCGATTCACATCCCCCTCCAGCACCCATTCGCTCAGACTCGCATACGGTGTGTTGCCGTAGGCGCCCATATTCACGCGGCCGCCGTTTGGCATCCGCTCCCGGTCAGGCCGTTCCGCCGGATCGCCGCCGTCGACACACGGACTGGTGACGGCATCGAAAGCCCAGAGCCCCTCAATGCCGCCGCTCGTTTGAGGATTCAGAGGAACGTACCTCCCTCGCTGGGACCGCAGGTGATAATCGCCATTCGCCGGGTCTGCAAACATCGGGTCCAGGGCGCTTCCGTAAACCGTCCGGATTTCATCCGACGACAGCACCCTATTGAAGATCATCACCTCATCGATACTGCCGGCGAATCCCCGATCTTCATACGGCTGGCCCCGCATGCCGATCCACAGCGGTGCGTTGAAGGGATGCGGCAGCGCCGTGATCGGCGCATGCGTTTCACCCTCCGCCACGGGCGCTCCATTGTGATAGAAACGCGCTTGCAATGTCCAACTGTCAAACGTGACCGCTACATGCTGCCAGACCCCCGACGTCACTACAGGGACACTGTACGCACGGCCGTTGTTGCCGCTGCGCTCCACGTCCAGGCGAATCCGCCCGTCCTCTATACCCAGCACGTACTCTTTGTCATCGCTGCTGCTGATTTTGCCCAGGATTACACGGCTGCCGTCCACCGTCGTCGGGCGTATCCACGCACTGAGCGTGTAGTCGCTTCTGCCCACGGCGATGGACGTACTATGGGGCACCCGCACATAGGACATCTCGCCATCGAATTCAATCGCGCGGTCCACCTGTCCCGTTGTCCAAACTGCATAGTACAACGTGCCGTGGTTGCCGTCGGCCGAGTCGCGAACGGTCGTCCCGCTGCCTTCGTCGAACGCCCAGTGGGCCTGTGCCGCGACGGGCTCCCAGTCCCAACTGTACTTGCTCTCACATCCAACCGTGTTGCCGTATCGGTTCTTCCACAAAATGCAGTTGCGGATATCCGGCTGTCCCCCCCCGTGCGATTCGACGCCCAAGTTATTGTTCACAATCGTCAGGTTCTTCAACGTAGGCGAGGCCGCCAGACAAAACACTGCACGGTCACTGTTGCGAATGATGAAATTGCTCAGAACGCTGTCCGCCTTTTCGGCCTGTGAAAACGAGAAGGCATGCCCGGCAGGCGCCTGCACAATCGCCGCTTCGGCGGCGCTGCGAACTGTAATAGCCTTGCCTTGGAAGAAAATGACCGGCTCGTTGTATACACCCGGCCAGACCAACACCGTGTCGCCATCACGCGCGGCAGAAATGCCCTTCTGAATGCTGCGAAACGCCGTACTGCGGCTCAGACCGTCGTTCAGATTGTCCCCCCCGACCACGTCCACGTGGTACGTCGTGTAAGGATGCGCAAGTGCGGCGATTTCATACGGGCTCAGTGCGTAGTTGTAAATCCGCACATCGTCAATCTGCCCTTGCCAACACCGGCCGGACTGCTCGGCGTTTTCACCGATCAGCACATCATAACTGTTCACGGCGATCCGGCCCGATGCCACGCTGGTCACATCCAGTACGCCGTCGACGTAAAGCGATATCGCCAAACCGTCGTAAACACCTGCCACGTGGTGCCACTGGCCGTCGTCGACGCGTATGTTGCCTAATATATTGCCGTAATCCGTACAAGGCACGATCACACCCGTACAGGCAAATTCCAACGTTCCCGGCGCATCATCTGTCCCCGCGCTCTGCAGTCGCCATGCGCTGTCGCCCTTTGTGACGATCGCCTGCCAGTCCGTCGAAAACGCCTCGACCCGCACCCACGCACTGACGGTGATTGCATTCTGAAGATTGAACACCGGATCGTTGCCGCAGTTGACATAGTCGCCCGCGCCGTCGAACTCCAAAGCACCGTCGATGCGGCCGTCAGACGGCTTCCACTGCGGGTTGCCGACACACGTGCCGTCGTTCGCACCCGCCGAATCCGCGGCAATCACACCCTCGCTTTCGTCCAGTTGCCAATGCGCAATCAACTGCGGCTTGTCGAAGAACTCGTACGCCCCCATATCCACGGTGCCGTCGTTGATCCGCACGTGTCCATCCAGATCCAGTTCGTTCGGGTCGATCATCCGCAGCGGATCCCCCGTGTTGATGCAGGGCGATCCCGGCGTAAGCCGCAGATTATCGTCGATGGTCCCCGGCACATTATCCGCCCCGTCCGGATCAACGAAGGACGGATCTGCATGAATAACGCCCGGGCCCGAAAGACCCGGCGGCACGGTGCTGTAACGGACCAGGAGGTTTCCATCCCAAAGGCTCACCTCCTCGTAAAGCACGCAGTTGGCGATCTCGACTGTGCCACCCCCTACGCAAAGGCCGCCGCCCGCCCCCGCCGCCCCGTTGCCGCTGAACGTACAGTTCAACGCAGCCGCATGGCCGCCGTCGTGGAAATACCCTCCGCCGTCGCCGGCGGCGCGGTTGCCCGAAAACAGGCAATTTGCCAGCGCAGCATTCGACGCCGCCGCATACATGCCGCCACCGTCGCGACGTGCCCAGTTGCCGATGAACATGCAATTGAAAAACTGCGGCGCCCCGCCGACCGCCGCAGCCCCCCCGCCGTTGTCGCCCAGGTTGTCAATGAAAGTGCAGTTTCTGATGATCGCCGCGGCATCCTCACAAACCAGCCCGGCCGCCCCCGACATCTCACCCGCCGCACAGCCGCTCGAACGGATCGTAAAACCGTCCAGAATCGCCGTCTCATCCACCCCCGACGCCCGCACCACGTGCATGCTGTTTTCGTCGTGCGTGTGGTCCGCCGCCAAGGCAGCCATCGATCCAATCCGAACATCGTTGCCGCCAAGGTCGCCCGACAGAACGCTCTCGAAAAGCCGCCAGTCACGCGCGTTCGGGTCGGCCGAGTCCCCACCGGCATAGCCGCCCACGAGCGCGATGCCGTTCTTCATCTCAAAAGCAAGCGAACGATTCCCTTGAAGGTTCGGATCGGAAGAGAACATATCCGGGTAATAAACGCCCCGCGCCACACGAATCTCATCCCCCGCACGCGCCGCACTCAGCGCATCCTGCAAAAACGCATACGCCGTCGACCACGTTAACCCGTCCGGCTCAGCCGCCTCCGATGCCGCGTCCACGTACAATACCCCCGCGTGCACAACACCGCACCACAGCATCAGGAAGAAAAAAATAGAAAACTTGCTCTGCGACTGAGTCATCGCCTCTCCGGATGAATGCTGCTACCGCGACAGCGTCCCCTCGGCAAACTGTAACAGCCAGAGCGGACCGTCCGAACTCCGCGCACTCACATACCGCGAAGCCTTGGGCGTCATCAGCTCATCCTTGACATCGTCGATGGCCTCGACGTACCTGAAATTCAACACCCCCTGCTGCTCGATGCCCCTCGCATCCCGAACGGACAACTGGATCGACCTGACCAGGTCCGCCCGCATGTCAATCGTATACACCGCGCGCCCGCGGTCGAACAGCAGTTCCACCTCCGCCACGCCCGTGCCCTCGGTATAGCGGCTCTCGAACCGAACGCGCGCCTCCGCCGCATCTCGACGGATCGTATCCACCGCATGCAGCCCCATCCACGGCCGCGCCATCCCCCTCAGGAAGCTGCCCTCCGCATACGTAGTCAGCACCCCCGTCGCCGGGTCGAACGTGTAAGTCCCCTCAGGACCGTCGCATACCGCAAAATGTCCGTCGATCTGCAGCGCCAGCCACGGCGGATTCGCCGTCGCCGCGCCATACACAAACGGAAGCCGACCCGCCCCCGTAACCTTGCGACCCGCAATCTCGCCCTCAACGGCAAACCACGTCCACCCCCGCCTGTGCATCTCGTCGCGATCATCAACCATCCGGATATTTCCCGGCCAGCCGTACTGGAAGTACTCTTCGTACAGCACGCTCGGATGCCGCACTATCTGCATCGATGCCCGACCGGATCGCTCGTCCGGCGCCACGATCACAAGCCCGCCCGGCTCCACCGCCGTACCGTAGCATACGCCGCCCCTCTTGCCTTCCATCTCATCCAGAAACGCCGTCAGCTCGGCGCTGTCCGTCGGAAGCCGCGTCACGCCGAGCGTCTTCGACCAGACGCGATAATTGTTCATGTGCACAATGCCCCGGGCCGTGTCATAGTAATAGTTGCCCACGTGGTTCTGCAGCCACAGGCAATACGACTGCTTCGCCGACGCATCCGGCATCAGTTGCCGCATCATCACGCTGCCCTGTGCACCGTCCGGGAAGAAGTACCAGCATTGCTGCACGTTGCGCGCCGTCTCAAGCAGGTTCGCCTGAACATTGCCCTGCCCGTCAACAATGACGTTCTCTACACGAACGCCGTCAACGCTCGGCGAAGAATCCTCCTGCAGCGGTCCCATCACCGCCGTCCCCACCGTAAACACACCAGCCGCAGCAAGCGACACAACCACGGCTTTCGTGCTGGCGCTTCCCACCAGCGCCGCGGCCGTGCCGACTTGCATGGCCGCCGCTGTAACCGTGATTTCAGCGGCGGCGGCTTCACTCGGCGCTGTGAGCTTCCCGAAGATCACCAGCGCCGTCAACAATGCCCCCTTACCAAGTCCTCGGCGAGAAAGTTGTTTGGCTAAGGCCTTCTTGGCCCGGAAAAACAATACGCGAGCACTGAACTCGCTGCACCCCAACTCATCCGCAATCGCGCCATAATCCATTTCTTCATAGCAGCGCATCACGAGAACCTCGCGATAACGCGCCTTGAGGAGCGACATCGTCTCCATAACGATCTGCCGAAGCTCCTCCGTCACGAGATTGGCAAGGCCGTCCGGAACCGCACCGTCAGAACCCTCCATACCGGGTCCTGACAAGGACACTGTCCGCCGCTGTTTTTCGCGGCTGTAGTGGTGCCGAATCTTGTTGATCGCGATCCGCCGCAGCCACGGCCAGAACCGGTCGGCACACTCAAGCTTGTCGAGAAACTTGAACATTTCCAGCAAACTTTCCTGAACAACGTCCTGCGTAAGTTCTTCCCGCATCGTCAGTCGAAAGACGTACGTGTACAACCGCGACCGGGCCGACTCAGCAAGACGATTCAGGCTCTCGTCATCACCCTGCTGCGACTTCTCCACCAGCTCCGTATAATCGGTGCTGCTGCACATACTGCGGGCTACCTTACAGAGTCTTTCTCACCGGGGAACATTACGGTTTTTCTTCGAAAATCTTCGCACCTTTCCGGCCGTAGCGAGACGCACCCGCAGGCATCCCGGCCAGCGGCCTTACGAAACGGGTCTCCGCCCCCTCACATCCAAAAGAATCCCGTTATTATATCCTCAACAGCCCGGTTTTTCAACCAAAAACTCCTCCCCCTGTTGCCCAATTCGTCCCATGCCTCTGGTGCCCGCCAAACGCTCATGTCGCTTTTACGGGCCTTATACGCCCGTTTTCTGGGTTAGAGCCCGCCCGAGCAACCACGCAACCACAGGCGGCAAAGCCGCCCCGCCTTACAGACCTCTCAAGTCGCCTTACCCCCGCTTTTCCCTTGAATTCCTGCCGCCAGCATGCTATAATACACCCAATGGATTGTTCAGGAATTGCACCATCGGCAATTCCACCGCGGGGGCAGGCCAGACGTGACAATCCGTGGCCCACCGAAGGAATCGCGCCCGGACAGGTTTTGTCGTCTTTGTGGGGCTCGTATGAATCCGTACTTCGAGACGCTCAGCGTCATTTTCGTCGCATTTGCCGGCATCTGCCTCGGCCGCAGAATTAGCCGCCTCCCCAACCCATGGTGGGCCTATGCCCTTGTCGTGCCGGTACTTATGCTCGCACTCCTCATCATCTCCACCTGCACGAATCTCCTGGGCGGCCTTCCGCCGGTCCTCTTCATCACCGCCGGCCGAGCAAGATACGTCATCCTCTCCCTGGCCATCACGCTGGGCCTCACCACGCCCCTTTCCAGGCTCCCTTACCGCCTCGAACGCACCGCCGTAGCGCTGGCCATGGTCGTCTTCGTGGCACTCTTCTCAGTCCTGCCTTTCCTCGTCCCCGCCCTCATTCAGGACGACTTGAGCCGCATTACCACCCGCATCGACGGCAACGGCGTCTGCTTCCAGTCAAAAAACTACACCTGCGGCCCTGCCGCCGCCGTCACGGCACTCGCCAGGTGCGGCTTCACCGCACACGAAGGTGAACTCGCCGTCCTTGCCCGCACCAACCCAGTCTCCGGAACCCTCCTGTGGACCCTCTATTCGGCTATCAAAGAACGCTATGCCCCGCTGGGCCTGGATTGCCGCTTCCGCCAATTCGACAGTGTTGCACAACTCCGAAACGCAGGCGTCGCCCTCGTCTCCATACGGCAGGCCACCCTGCTGGACCACTGTGTCGCCGTCCTGGACGTCTCCGACACCGGCGTCACCATTGCAGACCCCGTCACCGGCCTGACCGTTCTCCCCGTGGAACAATTTGACCAGATCTGGCGCCGCTGCGGCATCGTGATGAACAGACAACCCCAATTGAGCAAACTGTAACGCGCTGTGCCCGCTGCCGACTAACGTGTCGCGGCCATCCTGCCCGCCCTCGACGTCGGCACGCCTCGCTTCACGCCGTACCCGCCCCCTTTATTCGAATGCAAGACCCGCCCGCCTACCGCCGCCGGATCATTTCCTTGCCCATGTACGGCACCAGCACCTTCGGCACGTTCACCGACCCGTCCGCGTTCTGGTTAAGCTCCAGAATCGGAATCAGAATCCGCGGCGACGCAATCACGGTGTTATTGAGCGTATGGCAGAACACGTTCTTCTTCTTCGCTGTCCGGTAGCGCAGATTCATCCGCCGCGCCTGAAATTCATAGAACCGGCTGGCCGAATGCGTCTCCCCGAAACCCTGCCGCGACGGCATCCACGCCTCGATGTCGTACTTCTGCACCTGGCCGCGCCCCAGATCCCCCGTGCACACGTTCACCACCCGATACGGCAGCTCCAGCGCCTGCATCACCGCCTCGCTGTTTGCCAGTATCTCCAGATGGTATGCCTTGCTCTTCTCCTCGTCGTTCTCCCCGACGATCACCTGCTCCACCTTGTCGAACTGGTGAATGCGATAAAGCCCCCGTGTGTCCTTGCCGGCCGCGCCCGCCTCACGCCGAAAACACGTGCTCATCGCCACCGACTTGATCGGCAGATGCTCCTCGCTCAGAATCTCCCCGCTGTGATACGCCGTCACCGGCACCTCCGCAGTCCCCGCAAGGTTCAGCTCGTCCCGTTCCATCCGGTACGTCTGCTCCTCCGCCCCGGGAAAATACCCTGTCCCCCGCATTGCCTCATCCTTCATCAGCAGCGGCACCGCCATCGGCGTATACCCCCGCGCCACCATCATATCCATCGCAAAACGCAGCACCGCCCAGTGCAGCAGCGCCCCATCGCCCTTGAGAAAGTAGTTTCGCGTGCCGGCCAACTTCACCCCCCGCTCCACGTCGATGATATCCAGCGCCGCCCCGAGCTCAAGATGATCCTTCCACTCGAAACCGAACTGCCGGATCTCCCCCCAGCGCCGCACCTCCACGTTCTGCGTATCGTCCTCGCCGTACGGCACGTCCTCCGCCGGCGGCTGCGGCACCTGAAGCATCAGCGCCTCGAACTCCGGCTCAAGCGCCTTGGCCTGCTCGTTGAGTCGCCCCTCTTCCTCCTTCAGCACCGAAAGCCGCGCGATCGCCGCCTGTCGTCCTTCCGGCGGCAGTTTCGCAATCGACTTGCCGACCGCGTTCTTCTCCGTCGCAATATCCTGCAAGCGCTGCCGGCACGCCAACAGCTCCTTGTCGACCGCAAGCAGCCGGTCAATGTTCACCTCAATACGCTTGGCCTTCGCCCCGGCACGATACCGCTCCGGAGCCTCACGAATATCTTTTATATCAATCATGGCAGTATATCGCCGCGAATCGGCAGCAGTTGAGATACGATTGACTGTCGCGGCGACCCCTGTGGTCGCCGCCAATGGTGCTATTATTCGGAGAATCGCCGGATTATCAAGACATTATTCTGCCCGCCGAACCCGAACGACTCGCTCATCACGGTCTTCACATCCGCCTTCCGAGGCGCGTTCGGCACGTAATCCAGATCCAGTTCCGGGTCCGGGTCATGGAGATTCATCGTCGGCGGCAGCACACCGTCACGAATCGCCAGAACGCACGTGATCAGTTCCGCACAGCCCGTCGCCCCGATCAGGTGCCCGAACATGCTCTTCGGACTGCTCGCCGGAACGTTCTTCGCATGCTCCCCGAAGACCGTCTTGATGGCTAACGTCTCGATATGGTCGTTCTCCGCCGTGCTCGTGCCGTGCGTACTGATGTAATCGATATCCCTGCACGTCACCCCCGCATCCTTCATCGCCGCACGCATCGCCTGCACCGCGCCCCGCGCCTCCTCGTGCATATCCGTCACCCGGAACGCATCGCTGGAACTGCCGAATCCGATCAGCTCCGCTAAGATCTTTGCCCCCCGCCTCTTTGCCGACGACAGCGACTCCAGGATCACGATTGCCCCGCCCTCGCCCAGCACGAACCCGTCTCGCGACGCCGAGAACGGACGCGACGCCGTCTCCGGGCTGTCGTTACGCGTCGACAGGGCCGTAAGGCGATTGAACCCCGTCACGCCCAACGGATGAATCATCGAATGCGCCCCGCCCGCGATCATGATATCCGCCCGCCCGTGCCTGATCAGCATCGCCGCCTCGCCCACCGCCTGCGTACTCGCCGCACACGCCGTCAGACAGCTCAGCGTAATCCCCCTCGCCCCGGTCAGCACCGCAATGTGCCCCGCAGGCATATTCGGCTCCTGCTCCAGCTCGCGCATGGCCGTCATCTTCGAAAACGCCACCTCCGCCCACGCCCCCCAGTCCATCGCGTGCGCCGCGTTGTCCCACGCCCGCACCAGCGCCCCGAAGAAATTCTCGTTATCAACCGACCCTTCCCCCGCCCCAAGATAGATCCCCATCCGCCGCCGGTCGATCCCGTCCGTCGGCGCATCCGTCTCGATCTCAATCCCCGCCTGCCGACACGCCTCCGCGGCCGCACCGATCACAAACATAGCCCCACGGTTTGCATGGCTGTGCAGCTCCGGATACCGAATCCGCCCCGCAAGATCAAACCCCTTGACCTCGGCCCCGAACTTCGACGGAAACGTCGACGCATCAAAAATCGTCGTCTGGCCGAACCCGTGTTTGCCCGAAAGGATACCTTCCCAAACGGTCTCCACATCATGCCCCATCGGGCAAACCAGTCCCATGCCAGTAATGACAACCCGCTCTCTCATCCGTTCGCTCTCAATACCGCTTCATTCGCCCGCCGCCGTTGCCATCTCCTTCAACGCACCCGCTCATTCCGCCTTCATCATTCCGGCCGCCGCAACACAAGCGCCGCCGTCTGTCCCCCGAAAGTATAGCTGCAGCACAGCACATTCCGAATGTCCCTGCGCTGGGCCTCCTTCGGTATATTCAGAACGCACCAGTCGGCCTTCCGTTCGCAGTTGACCGCCGCCGGCACGATGCCGTCACGCATAGCCATCACCGCCGCCGCGGCATCCAGCGCCCCGCTGGCGGCGCCCGTATGGCTGACCATACTCTTGATCGGCCACACCGGCACGTCTGCAGCATGCTCCCCCAGAACCGCCGCAACCGCCGTCGCCTCGGCGCGATCATCCTCCGGAATTCCCGTACCCTGCGGAATCACAAGATCCAACTCGCCCGGCCCGACCCCCGCCTCATCCAGCGCCTGCCGAATCGCAATCTCAATGCCCGCCCCATCCGGCTCAAGATGCTCATACACGCGGCTCAGATTTGTGCTGCCGCCGATCCCAGCCACCTCCGCATAGATCTTCGCCCCCCGTGCCCGCGCCTGCTCTATGGCCTCCAGCACGAACACACCCGCCGCCTCGCCAAACACCGACCCCGATGCATCCGCGTCGAACGGCCGGCACGCACGCGCAGGCTCGTCATTGTGTGCACTCGTCGCCCGCTTCAGCAGGCACTGCCGCAGCATCACGATGGGATTAACCTTCGCCTCGCATCCCCCTGCCAGCGCCGCATCCGCATCGCCCCGCGCAATCATTTCCGCCGCCTCGCCGATCGCCAACAGCGCACTCGCTTCGCCGCACGTGATCGTATTGCTCGGCCCCTGGAAATCATGAATGATCCCGATGTGACAGGCTAACATGTTCGGCAGGTACTTCAGCAGCCACAGGGGCGTCAGCGTCTCCATGCCCGTCGCCCCCCACTTGTGAATATCGAACCGACCGTCCGTAATGCTCGCCGCCACACACGGCGCAAGCTCCACAAGGTCACAACTGATCAGCCCCGCCCCGAGGTTGATCGCAAACCGCGGCGGATCGACCGTCGGCGCCCCCGCTTCCGCCGCCTTCGTCACCAGCCCGCTGTCGGCAACCGCCTCGTTGCCCGCAATCACCGCAAGCTCGATATCTCGGCTCATCAGCTTCGTCGCCTTGCGGTAATACTTCGGCACGTGCTTGCGAATGTCGTATTCCCCGACCTCCCCCGCGATCTGGCACGTAAACCCCACCGGATCAAAAGACCGGATCCGCCCGATGCCGCACCGCCCCTCGCACAGCCCGGCCCAGAACTCCGTCGCACTCAGCCCCAAAGGCGTCACCGCCCCAACACCGGTGATGACAACCGCTGTCCCCTCCATCAGGCCTCCCCCGCCCTGCGCTTCTCGCCGACAAAACCCGCCAACAGCGAATTGAACATGTCCGTGAATACGAAATTCTCTTCCGGAAACTCCTTGCCCGCAAGGTTTTTGTCAACGTGGCTGAACATCAGGCTGATCTCCGCGATCCGCTCATCGCCCCGCATGATCCTGCCCACAGTGCTTGCCGCCTCCTCCGCAATCGACTCCACTTCTGCATGCACCGTGATCGTATCCCCCGGCCGCACAAAATCGAAGAACGCCGCCTTCTTGACCTTCGCCAGGATCACCTTCTCCTGAAAGTCGCGAGCCTCCCCGACCAGGATGCCCGCCGTCTGCGCCATCGCCTCAATCATCAGGCACTCCGGCATCACCGCAAAACCGGGAAAGTGGTCGTGCAGATGCTCCTCGGCCAGCGTCACGTTCTTCAGCGCAACGGCACTGCGGCCGCTGTTAAATTCCAGAAACTTGTCGATCCAGATCCAACGCATAAAGGCCCCGCCGCAATAACCGCCGGCACACGAACCTTTCTCCCGCCGGCGGAATGTCTGCTCGACGCCTGCGCCTTAAGCCTGGCCGTCGAGCTTCATTTGCACAAAGTTCACCACCGAACGCACCGTAAACAGGTCCGGCAGCTTATTCACGTCCGGGTCCTTTTCGAAAGACGAGAAATCCGTATGCGGCATCTTTGCCTTGAACTCCGCAAGACCCTTCGCCGTCACCTTCCCCCCGTTGACGTACTCCGGATTGTTCATAAGGCTCTCAGCCGGGAAAAGCTCTTCACGCGGCACCTTGATCCCGAACGACTTCTCAAGCCGGAACACGATGTCCAGAAAGTCGATACTCTCCGCCCCCAGGTCGCCCATCAGTGTGGCGTCCTCCGTGACCTCGTCATCGTCGAGCCCAAGGGCGTCCACCAGCACCTCCTGAACTTCCTCAAAGATCTCTTCCCGACTCATTGCCATAATGTACTGCCTCCGTACTTCTCGAATTTTAAGGATGCGTTCAAAATGTCGTCACCGGTAAAGCAGCCCCCACCGCTGCTTCAGTTTCCCGATTATCTCTGCGTCGACGCTTGCCATACCGGCGTCACGCGAGCTGAGATTAAAGTGGCGCAAACCAAAACTCGCCTCAACTATCATCTCATCGCCGCAGACGCCCACCCCCTTGAAGCTGCTGACGTTTTCCTCGATATCTTTGGCGGTCACCGTATAACGGACCTGCATGCCCGGAGCGGCAAAACTCCTGTATTTTACATTCTTCGCCTGTTCGAGCAAGACCATACTGTGCGCAAAATTTTCGCTCACACGAACCAGCCACGAAGCCGACTCCACAAGCCCCTGCAGCAGCAGCACCCCCGGAAGCACGGGAAATGTCGGAAAATGATCCGCCAGGTATTCTTCCGCCAACGAAACGCTCTTCACCGCCGTCAGCGTCGAAGACGTCTCATACGACAAAACCTTGTCAATCAAAATGAATCTCATGGACAGGGATTGTAGTACTCGCCCTCGTTTTTGCCAGCATTTTTTCTGTTTTTTTGCGACTCCGGCGGCCTGTCAGCCTCACAACACAATGTGAAAAGTACCTCAAACAGTCCTGAAAGCTGACCCGCCAGCCCCCGGATGATTCATCCAACCCCCACAGACGCGACCCGGCGGCCGCTGGCACGCATTATTTATCGGTCGTTGAGTGCCAAATCCTTTAGCTCCACACCATGGCTTGAGACCCGTGCATGTGTGACAGAAATGTAGATGCGATAGGTCGGCGCCTCGTCCGCGTTTGAGACCCGTGCATGTGTGACAGAAATCCTTGCGGCGCCGTGGAGCGGGCATCCCGCCATCCTCGCGTCACGCAGAATTTTGTGGCATTTTCCGCGCAAAAATCATAGAATAGCCCAGAATAGCCCAACAGGAAAGCCGTGCCATGTACGAACTCCTGATTAGAATCGAAACGCTCTACCTCGAAGCCGCCCCCGGCATACTCTTCGCCATCGGCGCCGCCGCCATCCTCGTCGGCCTGCTCTTCTGGCTCGCCGGCGCGCTATTCAGCCCCATTATCATCGGCCTCATGGGTGCCGCCTTCGGTGCCACTGCCGGCCTCATCGTCTCCAACCTGTTCAACCTTAACTTACTCCGTGCAGCCGTCTTCGGCGCCGCCGCCTTCTGCCTCGCCGCCATCCTCTTCCGCAACGTCATCATCATCGGCCTCGCCGTCGCCGTCTTCGCCCTCGCCACCGGCACCGCCTACTCCAGCTTCATACTCAGCAAGCTGCCCCCCCTCCACCAGAAACCCGCCTTCACGTCCATCCAGTCCTTCAGCCGGATGGATCCTGAACTCCGCCTCTCTTACCTCGAACAGATCGCCCAGGCCGAAGCCTCCTTCCTTGACAAGCTCAATGCCCTCCTCCGCGACACTGCCAACTCCATCGCCCCCCACAAGTGGCATATCCTCTTGGCCGTCCTCGCCGGCGCTGTCGTCTGCCTCATACTCCTCTGGAGGCTCCGCAAACTCGTCTTCGCGCTGTGCTACAGCCTCATCGGAGCCTTCCTGCTCTTCCTCGGTGCAGAAAGCCTCTTCATGGCCGCCCGCATCCAGATCTGCGCAGCCTTCAAAAACTGCCCCCTCACCCCCACCATCGCCTACTTCATCCTCGCCGCCGCCGGCGCAATCCTCCAGCTAACCCTTACAAAACCCCGCAAACACGAACAACCCCACATAAAGGAACTCCGCGCCCTCGCCGAAGCCCTCACCCCCGCCAAAACCCCAGACAAACGAAAGCAGTACCCCGCTTGATCCTGCTGTGAACACGTGCTCCCCTCCGCAAGAACTGTCGTTTCGCAACCCACTTCCTCACGGCGCCCCTGTGCGGCTCATCGTTACAGCGCCCAACCTTCCCTGCAAACCCGCCGAAGCCGCTCATTCGCCGCCTCATCATTCGTAAACCTCATCGCCGCCCCGTCCCACAGCAGCTTCTTCCCCGCCCGCATCGCAATATTCCCCAACAGCGGCGTCTCCGTCAGCAGCCCGCTGTGCCGAACAAAATCCGACCCCGCCGCCGCCCCGCCGCGACACGCATCGATCCACTCACGATACTGCCCCGGCGACCGCTCCAACACCCGCGGCGGCCGCCCATACTCCTTCTGTCGCGACTCCGGCACCAGCCGATACCCCATCAGCACCCCCTCATCACCAATGTAAATCTCACCGCCCACGCCGCGCCCCTCCTCAAGGCCCTTCGGCCGCGGCGGCTGCTTGCCCCCACCAAACCACCGCAGCACCACCGGCGGCATATCCCCCCGCGCCCCAAACTCCCACGTCACCTCGAACACACGCGCATTCACCTCCGGCCCGATCTCCTCACACCACCCCTCCACGCTCACCGGATGCCCCAACTTCAGCGCCTTGAACACCGTCGACAGCTTGTGACACCCCATATCCCCCAACATCCCCGTACCAAAATCTCGCCAGTCCCGCCATGTCCACGGATGATAGGCCGGATGATACGGCCGCTCCGGCGCCGGCCCCAACCACAGGTCCCAGTCCAGACCCCCCGGCACAGGCGGCCTCTCCGCCGGCCTGCTGCCCCACTTCGGCCGCGCCCAGAACGGCTCCCCCACCGTTATATGCACCTCCCGCACCGCCCCGATCGCCCCATCCATGATGAACTCCTGCACCAGCCGCGCCTCCTCGGACGCCTGCCCCTGGTTGCCCAACTGCGTGGCCACGCCCGCCGCCCTGGCCGCCTCCGTAATCCGCCGTACCTCTTCCACCGTATACGCCAGCGGCTTCTCGCAATACACATGCTTGCCCCGCCTGATCGCCGCCATCGTCACCACCGCGTGCGTATGGTCCGGCGTCGCCACCACCACCGCATCCACGTCCTCCCGCTCCAAAAGCTCACGATAATCCGCATATCCCCGGCACCCGCCGCCCGCCAGCTCGCCATAGTGCGCATCCACCAGGCGCCGCGCCGGTTCCCGCCCCCCAACCTTCGCCTCCTTGCCCTGCATCCAATCCCACGAAATATACCCAGTCCCCTCTCGATGCACGTCGCAAACCGCCACCACCCGCACATCCTTCTCCTGCAGCAGGTTAAAAAGATCGATATGACCCTGTCCCCCCATCCCGACACACCCCACAGTCACCATTTCGCTCGGTGCAACATGCCCCGCACCCCCCAATACCCGCCGCGGCACCACCATAAACGCCCCAATCACGGCCGCTCCCCGCAAAAACCCCCGCCGCGTCATCGTCTCGCTACGCCCCTCCACCATGATCAGCCCCTTTCAAACGCCGGACGTCAATTCTCCTTTACGACCTCTTAATCACACTACCACAATACCCGCCCACGCACAACAATCATACCACCCCCATTCCAAATACTCGGGCCTGCTCTTCCGCAAGTTCTGTCGGCCAAAGGACTTGCAACAGCAGCGACACATCTGGAGTCGCCACACCAGAAACATGAAACATTTTTAAAAATTTTCTCAAAAATATTTGCCACACAGCAAACTTGTGCTATATTATAAATATAAGGCAACTAAAAGTAATGGCAGTACGAAAGGAGGAGTGATGACAGGTATAAACCCCGCAACCAAGTCCCTAAGAGTCGCCGCAACCTCGCTATTCTGGACGATTTCCATTGGCCTTCTGAGCGTCACATCGCCTTGCCGCGCGCATCCCGTAGTCGCACCCTCGCTCAGTCTCGTCTGCCGCACCAGCCCGCACCCTGCCCCGGCCAGGCAATCTGCATTGACGCCCTCCTCGCCAGCCGCTAAAGTGAACCAAAACACCAACCCCGCCGCAAGGAGCCTTACCATGCCCATTGCCGCAGGCGTCGACGGCTGCCCCGCGGGCTGGCTGTGCATCACCCGCGACACAGACACCGGCCGCATCGCCTTCGCCCTCCACCGCCAACTCCGCTCCCTCTTCGCCCAGTCGCCGTCCCCTGACATCATCGCCATCGACATGCCCATTGGCCTCACCGACGCCGGCCCCCGCCAGTGCGACCTCGAGGCCCGCCGCATCCTCGGCCCGCGCCGAAACAGCATCTTCCCCGCACCCATCCGCCCCGCACTCCGCGCCAAGACCCGCCTCGATGCCGATCGCATCCGCCGCAGCATCGACGCCAAAGGCGTCTCCGCACAAGCCTTCGGTATCTACGCCAAAATCCGCCAACTCGACACACTCCTCCAGGCACACAAGGACCTCCGCCAGCGCGTCAGAGAAATCCACCCCGAAGTTTCCTTCCGGGCCTGGAACAACAACACCCCCATGCCGCACGCCAAGAGAACAAGGGAGGGTCAGGCTGAACGCCGCCGCCTCGTCACCCAACTCATCCCCGAAGAAACCCTAACCCGCATCCGAGCCGCCTACCCGAATAACCACGTAGCCACCGACGACGTCCACGACGCCTGCGCCGCGCTATGGACCGCCCAGAGAATCCAAACCAACACCGCCCGCTCCATCCCCGACCCACCTCCAAGAGATCCAACCAACCTCCAAATGGCAATCTGGTACTGAGTCAGGGATAGGGGCGCGCGTTCTGAGACCCTTGTGGGGCGGTGCGCCGCGTACGCGTATTTTTTTCTTTCTGATGTTGCGGGCAGGTAAGCGATTGTTTACTATTGTGGACAGCCGTACTGCGGCGAAGGATGCGCTGAATCTGCTGCCCTTCGCTGATGCTGAGGTTTCTGGCGTACAGACACATAAGAACTCCCTTTCTCTGCAAAACAGCATGGAATCGGTTCCTTGTGTCTGTCTATATAATAACAGATTGTGCATGGCGCAAGTCGCCAAATCGCAAATATTAAAAATATTTTTTTGAAACGGCAGTAGTCAGCAAGCTATCGCTGCGGGGAGGCTACCCCCGCACTCCGGTGCAAAACCTGAGGAACTCGTCGTGGTTACGCCCGCTCATTGTGCGTCGCGTGACGCCCTTTGC
This sequence comes from Anaerohalosphaeraceae bacterium, assembly GCA_035450485.1. Lineage (GTDB taxonomy): Bacteria > Planctomycetota > Phycisphaerae > Sedimentisphaerales > Anaerohalosphaeraceae > JACZKQ01. The sequence continues at coordinate 63,903 of DAOTMV010000006.1, forward strand.
TGTGCGAATTGCTGCTCTCCCATCAGGCCAGAGGACATCTGCACCCATTATACGCAGCGCGTCTGTGGTGCCTGTAAGGCTTTGCTACAGGAGGAAGCACAGATTCTCCAAAACATGAGGCTCGGCGAATCAGTCAGACAGATAAGCAATGCCCTCATCAGTATCAAGGGGATAAGCAACCACTACCCCGCGCCCTTACAGAAAAGGCTATGCACAAAAGCACGCCCCGACTTGCGACATGCATCGCGCAGGCATCGCCAACGTATCCACCGCGGGCGCGTCAGCCGATCGTCTGCCGGCTCAGTACCTCCCCCTGCAGACTGATCGTTACATCCTCGAATGTCATCTCCACGCCGGCTCGCTCTATTGCCCGCATCGCCAGACGCGTAAGGCCCGAGCAGCACGGCACCTGCATGTGCACGACCGTCAGGCTCGCAAGCCCGTTGTGCTTGATAATGGCCGCCAGCTTATCGACGTACGGCTCCACGTCATCGAGCTTCGGACACCCGACCACGAGCTTTCGCCCCGCCAGGAACCGCCCGTGAAAATCCCCCATCGCAAACGCCACACAGTCCGCCGCAAGCAGCAGATCCGCCCCGGCAAAATACGGCGCCGTCGGCGACACCAGAGTCAACTGCACCGGCCATTGCGACAGCGCCGAAGCCGCCCCAACCGCAGGCGCTGTCCCAGCCGCCGACTTGGGCTGCAAGCTCATCGCCAACGTCCCCGGACACCCGCAGGCCATCGCCGCGACCTTCTCCACCACCGCCGCGCCATGTTTCGAATTTGAGGCCTTCTGAAATTCGGATTTGTTTACGATTTCGTGCTTCGGATTTCGAATTTCCCGAAGGTGTTTTTCCGTCGCCACCTCGTCAAACTCCGCCGCCTCCCGCTCTTCGACCGTAATCGCATCCTGCGGGCACGTCCCCAAACACGCGCCCAACCCGTCGCAATACGTCTCGCTCACGAGGCGCGCCTTGCCGTCGATAATCGCAATCGCTCCTTCCGCGCAGGCTCTCACGCACTCACCGCAGCCGTTGCACTTCGCCTCATCAATCCTGATAATATTCCGTTTCGCCATCGCGCCACCTCGTAATCCAACTGTCACATCTTTTTTGCACTCGATCGTTCTGCGTCTGCGCTGCCGCTGTAGAACCATTCAATGGCCGCCGCCGTCAAACGCCCTCACCACACATCCGACAACTGATATGCCAATTCAGCAATGCCGCCGCGTCGGACCTGATGGCAAGGATAAGGCGTTTGGCGGTGCGACGTGTCGAACAGACCTATGGGCGCGGCCCCGCAGCCGAGGCCGCGCCCCGAAGTCAAACTCACGCCAACATCGCCGCCAGATCATCCTTCACGGTGCTGATCGGCCCGATATTGAAATTTTCAACGAGCACCTTCAGCACATTGGGCCCCACAAACGCCGGCAGCGACGGGCCCAGCTTCATGTTCTGAATGCCCAGGTGCAAAAGCGTCAGCAGAATGCAAACCGCCTTCTGCTCATACCAGCTCAGCACAAACGACAGCGGCAGATCGTTCACGCCGCAATCGAACGCCTTGGCCAGCGCAACGGCAATCTGGATCGCCGAATACGCGTCGTTGCACTGCCCCACGTCCAGCAGCCGCGGAATCCCGCCGATATCGCCGAACTCCAGCTTGTTGAACCGGTACTTGCCGCAGGCCAACGTCAGGATCACGCAGTCCTTCGGCACCGCCTGCGCAAACTCCGTATAGTAGTTCCGGCCCGGCTTGGCCCCGTCGCAGCCGCCGATCAGGAAGAAATGCTTGATCTTGCCGGCCTTGACCGCGTCGATCACGGCTCCCGCCGCCTGCATCACCGCATTACGAGCAAAGCCGATCGTAATCCACTTCTCGGGCTTGACGTCCTCGGCAAACCCCGGCGCCGCCAGGGCTGCATCGATCACCGGCTTGAAGTTGCGATCCGCGATATGCGTCACGCCCGGCCACGCCACAAGCCCGCTCGTGAAGATCCGTCCCTTGTACGTCTCCCGAGGACGCTGAATGCAGTTGGTCGTCATCAGGATGGCGCCCGGAAATGCGTCGAACTCCTTGGCCTGGTCCTGCCACGCCCCGCCGTAGTTGCCCACGAGGTGCTTGTACTTCTTCAATCCGGGATACGCCAGGCACGGCAGCATCTCGCCGTGCGTATACACGTTGATGCCCTTGCCCTCGGTCTGCTTGAGCAGTTCCTCGAGGTCCTTCAAGTCATGCCCCGACACCACGATAGCCTTGCCCTTGATCGGCGTCACGCGCACCTGGGTCGGCTCCGGATGTCCGTACGTGCCGGTATTGCCCGCATCCAGAAGCTCCATCACACGCAGGTTCACCTCGCCGACCTTCAGCGCCATCGCCACAAGCTTGTCCACGTAGGCAGCGTCGTCACTCGTCAAAAAGTTCAGCGCCTCATGGAAGAACGCATAGACGGCCTCATCCTCCTGGCCCAGGATCATCGCGTGATCCGCGTACGCGGCCATGCCCTTGAGCCCGTAAAGGATAAGCTCCTGCAAACCCGCCACGTCCGGCCCCATGGCCTCCAACCGCTGCGCGATCCCAACCGCCTGCGCCTGCATCATCAGGCCGCTTCGCCCCTCGGCGGGTACAAACCCCGCCGGACCGTTGAGCTTCTCGGCCGGCTTGCCGGCATTTGCCGCCGCCTTCTCATACATCGCTCTGGCCGTCGCGATCACCTCACCCGCCTTGCTAAGCAGCGTCTCCAGACGCGCCGGGTCGAAGTTCACGTTCGTCACCGTCGAAAAGAGCGCCTCTAAGATAAAGCGGTCGACAGCACTGTCCCGCGCTCCCAACTGCCGCGCCCGGTGTCCGTACATCGCGATCCCCTTGGCAGCATACACCAACAGATCCTGCAGGTCCGACGTCTCCGCGTCCTTGCCGCAGACACCCATCTTCGTGCACCCCGTCCCCTTTGCCGTCTGTTCACACTGAAAACAAAACATGGTCATCCTTTCACAATCACAAATCTATCTGACAATGATTACCGTTATTCTGAATATCCCACCTTGATATTACCTCGCCTGTCAGGCCCGAATCATAATCAACAGCATCTTGAATCTTTCACCCGCCGTCACCGCATGCGGGACGTTGCCCGGCATGATGATCATCTCCCCGGCCTCAACGGTTGTTTCCTTGTCGGCAATCCGGATTATTCCCCGGCCATCCACCACCTGAACAACCGCGTCGTACGGCGCCGAATGTTCGCTTAACCGCTGCCCCGCGTCGAACGCAAACAGGGTCAGTGTTCCCGCCGGCTTGTCCAGAATCGTCTTGCTGACGATACTGTCGGTCGCGTACTCCACAAGGCCCGCCAGATTCGCCGCTTTACCCAGGCACGCATCCAAAACCGTATTCCTCGCATTTCCCTGCACAGTCTTGCTCATTGCCGCACTTCTCCTTTCCGTTTCCGTCAAATCTCCGCTGTCTTCCGGCGTTTCACCGTCAACTCCCGGGCTCTCACCGTTCCTCCACCGCAAAACCCTGCGCCATCACCGCAAATCCTCGCCATTGTCCGCCGAAAGCACGTCGGCTAACGTCGTATTCTCCAGATAAGCCACGATCTGCTGCTGCAAGCCTGCAATCCTCCGGCTGATCGGGCACTTCGGCCTCCGGGGGCACTGATGCCCCGGCATGAAACACGCGTTCAGAGTCACATCACCCTGCACCGCCCCCACCACATCCAGGAGGCTGATCTTCTCCGGCGCCCGCGCCAGGGCAAACCCTCCGTGGGGCCCCATCTGGCTCGTCACAAGTCCTGCTGCTGCAAGCTTTTGCATTATCTTCGCCATGAACGGATACGCCACCTCCTCTTCCTCGCTCAACTGCCGCGTGGAAACCACCTGCCCGCCGTACCGCTCGGCAAGGTTCACCATCGCCCGCAATGCGTAATCCGAATTCTGTCGCAAGATATTCATCTGTTTCCAAATCCCTGACTATAAGAGCCTTATGGATGTAGGACTATCATAGTCTTACTTCGGCATACTGTCAAACGCAAAAAAAGTTTTCCGCAAAAATATTTTTTCCCCGTCAAATCCTCCCGCCCTCACTCCTGCAGCCAGACATACAGCCCCGGCGCCCCGTAATTGTATGGCTTTCCCACAATGTCCAGGTCGCCATCCCCGTCTACATCGCCCAAGCGCGATTCATGGTTTGCCAGACCCACCGCCACCACCTGCAGCTTGAAGCCGCCCTTGCCGTCGCCCCAGAAAACCATGGTCCTGGCCTTATCGCCCGCCCCCGGATTGCCCATCTCCGCTGCAAAGATATCTCCGTGGCCGTCGCCGTTGATGTCGGCCACTTCAAGTGAATGGCCGTGAATCACCATTTTCATGAGCAAATGCGAAATCCAATTTTCATTTTTCCATTCGTACCATTCCAGCGCCCCATCCGAATCCCCCGGGCTGACCACGATCTCCGGCCGGCCGCCGGGAATTAATTGAAATGCTTTTATTCGCGTATTCGGCCGATCCGCAACGCGATGGGGCACAAATCGTCCACCAGAATATTCAAACCAATATCCCGCCCCCACGATATCCGGCCGGCCGTCACCATTCACATCCGCCACATCCATTCCCTCATGGCCCGGCCCGCCCTGATATGTGAAAATCACCTCATGACGCCATTTTTCGACCTCGCGGGGCCTCGCCGGAATCTCCGCCAAGAACAGTTTTTTCGAAGTCTGACTCCACCACGCCAATTCCACGCGGCCGTCATTATCAAAATCCGCAAAACGGCTGTCGTGCTGATACCGCGCATCGTCGCCCGACTTGATCAGCCGTCGACGCCACCCCGTCTGCGGCGTGTAGTCAGGGTAGGGGTTTTCCCACCACCACACCTCATCCTGGCGCGAATCACCGCAGAAAACGACATCCAAATCACCGTCGCCGTCGATATCAAACGAATCTCCGCCCGCTTCATTATGCAAGGGCTCACTTTCGATGACGAAACGGCGCCATTTGCGGTTTTGCTGATATCTATACCAGACGATGGACGGCGCGCTGGTGCGTTCGGCGAGCACGATGTCGGCAACACCATCCTTGTCGATGTCGAAAACCTGGCAGGCGGTCTGCTGATTGCCGCTGTTGGCGCCCACAAGGCCTGTCTGTGGGCCGGACACAAGCGTCCAGTTCACCTGCCCCGCAGCGCCGGCAGCAATCATGCAACCTGCGAGAACCGCCTGCAACACCGTCGACCTGGCGATCATCGTATATCCTCCATTTACAATGCGGCGATTACTTGATTGTGAAACCCTTCGAGAAGTCGGCGACGGATACTCTGAACTCTCCCGGCTCGATAGTCGGCTTATTGTCGCGGCCGACGAAGGAGTAGTCGTCCGGCGTGAGGGTAAATTCCACGATTTCGGTTTGGCCGGGCGCCAGGTCAACCTTTGTGAAGCGCTTCAACTGCCGGACAGGCGGCGTAACCGATCTTACGAGATCGCTGAGGTAGAGGTGGACGATCTCCTTGCCGGGTCGCGTGCCGGTGTTGGTCACTTCCACTGTTACACGGAGCGGTTCGTCGGCGGCGATGGTGTCACTGCTGAGCTTGAGATTGGCGTATGAGAAGGTCGTGTAGCTGAGGCCATGACCGAAGGGCCACTGGGCATCATAGCGTTCGCTGTTTTTGTGGTCGTATGTCACGAAGCCGGAGGCGTACTTCGGGTACGTGAAGGGCAGCTTGCCGCTGGGATTGGTGTCGCCGAACAGGACGTCGGCGATGGCGAGGCCGCCTTCCATGCCGGGCAGGTAGGCCATCACGACGGCGTCGGCCTCGTCGGCGATAGTGCGGATCACACGCGGCCGGCCTTCGATCAGGACCATGACCACGGGTTTTCCGGTTCGTTCGAGGGCCTGCACCAGGTTGAGCTGGCCCTGCTCGAGCGTGAGGTCGTTGATGTTGCCGGGCGTTTCACAGTAAGGGCGTTCACCGATACAGGCGATGACGACATCGGCTTTGCGGGCATTTTCGACGGCGGCCTGAATGTCGATCTCTTCATCGAAGGAGGCGCCCGGTACGTAGAGGCAGTTGTCCGCGCCGACCTTGTCGCGTATAGCTTCAAGAACCGTCATCTTGTCCTGAGGGTACAGGTCTTCGCGATCACCCTGCCAGGTGATGGTCCAGCCGCCGTTGAGGACGGAGAGGAGGTTGGCCGTGGGGCCGGTGACGAGGACTTTGCGGTCTTTGGCCAGCGGAAGGAGGCCGCTTTCGTTTTTGAGCAGCGTGATTGCTTCGCGGGCGGCCGCAAAACTGGCCTGCATCGACTCCCTGGAGGCGAACTGCGCCACGAGCTCCATGCGGGGGTAGGGATCGGCGAAGAGGCCGAGGCGGTACTTGACCTTGAGGATGCGCGTGACGGCCTCATCAATGCGGGCCATGGGCACTTCGCCGGACTTAACGAGATCGATCAGGTCGTCGGTGAAGCTGTAGTCATACGGCACCATCGCCATATCCACACCGGCCATGACGGCCATTTTGACAGCCTCGCGGTTGTTGGCAGCGACCTTTTCGCGGGTGTAGAGGTTCTTGATGTCCTCCCAATCGGTAACGACAAAGCCGTCGAAGCCGAGTTCGTCACGGAGGATTTCGGTGAGGATGTAGCGGCTGGAGTGGACAGGTATGCCGTTTATTTCACTGGAGTTGACCATGACCGTGGGCGTGCCGGCCTTGACGGCGGCGGCAAACGGCGGCAGATACAGCTCACGGAGCATGCGGTCGGGGATCCATGCCGGGGTACGGTCCTTGCCGGACAGCGGCGTGCTGTAGCCGAGATAGTGCTTCATACACGTGGCGACGCGGTCAGGGGCGGCGATGTTGTCGCCCTGCTGGCCCTGGATGTAGGCGGCGCCGAATTGGGCGCAGAGCCAGGGGTCTTCACCATAGCCTTCCCAGAGGCGCGACCACAATGGTTGTCGGCCGAGGTCGAGCACGGGGTTGAAGTTCCAGGCAAGACCACAGGCCCGCATCTCGCGGGCAGTGATTTCGCCTTCGATGCGTACGAGGTCAATATTGCCCGTGGCCGCCATGGCGATGCTTTGGGGGAAGAGGGTTGCGCCGACGGTGTAGTTGACGCCGTGGATGGCATCGATACCGTAGATGTTGGGGATGCCGAGGCGTGTCTCTTTGGTCGAGATGTCCTGGATGATGGTGATGATCTGCTGCCAGTTGTCCAGGGTGTTGGCTGCGCCGCCACAGTTGAGGATCGAGCCGACGTGACGTTTGACAATTGCATGGCGGAGTTTGTCCATGTCCAGTTCGATACGGCGGTCATCGATGCGCCTTGTGACGACTTCCAGCGTGAGCTGGGTCATCTGGCCGACCTTTTCCTCCAATGTCATCTTCGAGACGAGCGCGGCGATCTTGTCGTCGCGGACGTCGCTTCGCATTGCCTCGACGCATCCCGTCATGCCGACCCCCAGAAATACCCACGCCACTGCGCTTATCATCTGCTTCTTCAACATTCGACCACTCCTTGCCCCCGATTCACTGTCGCGCTTGACGGCCGATATAATACGCCTTGGCGTCAGGATATGCCGCGGGGCGCTCAGAAGCAAGGCCAATCGCGGTTCAGGGCCGCCAAAACTTGAATAGCACGGCAAAAGGGGGTACAATTTGACATGTCGCCAACTGCGGACGGGCAACGCCGGCAGTGTTTGGCCAGATGCTTTGCGGGATTGACGATGACGAGACCTTTAGACCGCCGCACATTCCTCACAGAATCGCTTGCCGCCTCCGCCGCGGGCGCCTGGACATTCGGAGCAGGCGAGGCCTGCGGCAGCCCTGGCCCGGCCGAGAGCGGGCCGATGGGCAAGATAGGGAACGTGGAGATCAGCCGGTTGATCTGCGGGGGAAACCTCCTAAATGGTTTCGCCCACGCGCGGGACCTGATCTATATTGGAGACTTGCTGCGTCATTATTTTACGCATGAGAAGATCATGGAGACCTGGCGGATATGCGAATCCGTAGGGATCAACACCATGATTTCGACATGTGACAGCCCTTATGCCGACGGCGACGACCCGACCGTGCCTGTGCTGAACCGGTACCGCAAGGAGTACGGGGGGCGGATTCAGTGGATTGCGCAGTGCCAGCCGGCGGGCAGGAACATGACCGACAGCATGCAGAAGGCTACCGACAACGGGGCTTGCGGGGTTTTCCTGCAGGGCGAGTTCGGGGACCGCTGGGTGCGGGAGAATCGCCTGGACCTGATTGAGAAGGTCATCACGTGGATCAAGGACAGGGGAATAATCGCGGGCATTGCGGGTCACCCGATTGATGTTCCCATTGCGGTTGAGACGGCGGGCATTCCGGTAGACTTCTATATGAAGACGCTGCACCATCATAACTACTGGTCGGCGATGCAGGACGAGCAGAAGCTGGATGTCAGCGTCAACCCCAACGACAACTACTGGTCGCGGACACCTGAGGAGACGATCGAGTTCATGAAGGAGGTCGAGAAGCCGTGGATCGCTTACAAGGTTTTGGCGGCCGGTGCGATCCATCCGCGGAGCGGATTTGATTATGCCTTCAAGAACGGCGCGGACTTTGCGTGCGTGGGGATGTTCGATTTTCAGGTGAGGGAGGACCAGGAGATTGCCCGCGAGGTGATCGCGCGATATAAGAACCGAGCCCGTCCGTGGCGGGCATAGGCAAGATGAATGAACGGGTCGCCGTGTGCGGCCGCCCTCCTTTAAGGAGCAAACGATGTCACAGGATATCAATCGTCGCAGTTTCATGAAGAAGTCGGCAGCGGCCGGAGCGATCGGGGCAGCGGGAGCGATGGCGTTCAGCCTGGAAGAGCAGGCCCTGTTAGCCAAGCCGGCGGAGGTCGGCGCCGACAAACCGGCAGGCAAAATGAGCATGGGCAAGATCGGCAACCTTGAAATCAGCCGGCTCATCTGCGGAGGCAACCTGATCGGCGGTTATGCGCACAGCCGTGATCTGATCTATGTCTCACCGCTGCTGAAGCACTACTTCACCGACGAAAAGGTCATAGAGACGTGGGCTATCTGCGAACAGAACGGCATCAATGCCTGCACCATCTACACGGGCAATCCCGAGGCGGTGAAGCTGTACAAGCGCTACCTCAAGGAGACGGGCGGGAAGATGCGGTTTCTGGCTCAGACCGGCGCGACGCCTGAGACGATTGAGAAATCTGTCGACGAGGCGATGGAGGCAGGCGCGTCGGCCATTTATCTCGTCGGCAACGTTGGTGACCGCTGGACATTCGACAACCGCCTGGACCTAATCGAGAAGTTTGTGACGTATGTGAAGAAGCAGGGTGTGCCGGCGGGCGTGGCGGGGCATGCGCTGGATATGCCGATAGCGGTCGAGACGGCGGGTATCGAGGTGGACTTCTATCTCAAGACGCTTCACAGCAACAACTACTGGTCGAGACGGCGGCCCGAACAGACCAAGGCGGTTATCGACAACTACAGTACGGACAACTACTGGGATATGTCGCCCGAGCAGACGGTGGAGTTTATGAAAGAAGTCAAGAAGCCGTGGATTGCGTACAAGGTGTTGGCGGCGGGGGCGATTCATCCGCGGGACGGGTTCAAGTATGCGTTCGACAACGGGGCCGACTTTGTCTGCGTGGGGATGTTTGACTGGCAGATTGCCGAGGACGTCCAGATCGCCGACAGAGCTGTCGCCCAGGCGCAGAAGCGGCCGCGGGCGTGGATGGCCTGATTTAGGCGCAGCTTCAGGGAGGTGTCGTTTGCAGGATATTCGGGCAGCGGCGGTGCAGTTCGAGCACGCCGACGGCGACAAGCAGGCCAATTTCGCAAAGATCGAGCGATTCGCCGCGCTGGCGGCCGGGCAGTCGGTTCAATTGATTGCATTTCCGGAGTGCTGCATTACCGGCTACTGGCACCTGCGGCGGCGAAGTCGGGAGGAGCTGCTGCAGCTTGCCGAGCTTGTGCCGGATGGGCCGTCATCGAGGCGATTGATGGAACTGGCGCGGCGGCACAAGATGACCATCGGCGCGGGCCTGGTCGAGCTGGCTGATGACGCCATGTATAACACCTACGTGGTCGCAATGCCCGACGGCCGGTTCGCCAAACACCGCAAGATTCACGCCTTCATCAGCGAGCACATCAAGAGCGGCGATCAGTTTACGGTATTCGATACGCCCCACGGCTGCAAGGTCGGCGTGCTGATCTGCTATGACAACAACATCGGCGAAAATGCCCGCATTACGGCACTCATGGGGGCGGAGATTCTGCTTGCGCCGCACCAGACAGGCGGGTGCAAGAGCCCAAGCCCGTGCTGCATGGGCTTGATCGAGCCGGCCCTCTGGCATAACCGCAAGAAGGATCCGGGCGCTATTGAAGCGGAATTCAAGGGGCCCAAGGGTCGCGAGTGGCTAATGCGATGGCTGCCGGCCCGCGCCCACGACAACGGCCTCTTCCTGGTCTTTGCAAATGGCGTCGGCTGCGACGACAACGAAATCCGCACAGGAAATGCGATGATCCTTGACTGTTACGGCCGCACATTGGCCGAGACGTGGAAGGCCGACGACGATCTGGTCGTGGCGGACCTCAGGGCGTCGCTGCGCGACAACTGCACCGGTGTGCGCTGGCGAAGGTCCCGCCGCCCGGAACTGTACGGCCTGCTCACGCAGCGCACCGGCGTCGAGAAGGACACAAGGATCCTGCGATTCGAGGGGCTGGAGGAGTAATCTGCCGCTCCTTCTGCAATGTGGCGCCAGGATGGCCCTGTGTAATATTGGCAATCAACAAGCGCTTTGCGAGGAGAATGTTATGAAAGGCCAGAGAAACGTAATATCCCGCCGTTCGACGCTGAAAGGTATCGGGGCCGTTGGGGCGATGGGGCTTCTGCAATCCGATCTTGCGGCGGCCGACGGACATACGCCGACGGCCAACGCCAAGGTGCCCGCCTCGGAGGTTCGCCGGGTCATCGCTGAGAAGGTGAACGCCACTCCGCTGATCGACACGCATGAGCATCTCATCGAGGAGAAGGGGCGTTTTTCCGGGCATTCGCACGTTCGCAGCGACGACTGGTCGGTATTGCTGAGTCACTATCTGGATTCTGACCTGATCACGGCCGGGATGCCGCAAAGCGATCATCGGCGTTTTTTCAGTCCGGACGTTGAGCCGGCGGACAAGTTCAAGCTGATCGAGCCGTACTGGCCGGCCGTCAAGGATACGGGGTACGGGCAGGCGGTGCGAATCGCCTGCCGCAAGCTGTATGACGTCGACGACATCCGGCGGGAGACGATCGGGAAGATTCAGGCGGGGTATGAACGTATCCGCAAGCCCGGTTTCTACAAGCATATCCTGTGCGAATCAGGCAATATCGAATCGTGCCAGGTTAATTCGTTGGAGGGTACGCCGTTCATGCAGTCGGCACAGCCGACGCTGCTCATGCAGGATATCAGTATCGTCGGTATGTTTGCCGGGCCGGACATCGGCGGCTATGCCGGGCCGGCGGGTATCGAGGTCACGACGCTGGCGGACTGGCATCGCGTGATCGACTGGTGGTTCGGCAAGTACGGCAAGTACGCCGTAGCCGTGAAGAGCCAGAACGCCTATGGCCGAGACATTGACTACGCTCGGGTCGAGGCCGGCAAGGTGGAGGAGGTCTTCACGCGGAGGCTGGCCGGGCAGCCCCTCAGCGGCGAGCACGGCAAGGCCCTTGAGGATCACCTGTTCTGGTACGCGGTCGAGAAAGCGACGGAATACAACCTGCCGATCAAGCTGCATACCGGTTATTATGCGGGGCAGAATTACATGCCGCTGTCGCGTCTCATCAGCAATGCCGGTTCGGCCTGCGAACTGTGCCGCAATGCTCCGCGGGCGCGTTTTGTGTTCATGCATATCTGTTATCCTTACTATGAGGAACTGATCGCCGTCGCCAAGCAGTGGGCCAATGCGTACGTGGACATGTGCTGGTCGTGGATCATCAATCCGGCGGCTGCGAAGGATTTTCTCAAGAAGTATCTTGTCACGGCGCCGGCGAACAAGATTCTTACGTTTGGCGGCGACTACATTCCCGTGGAACCCGTCATAGGCCACGCGGCCATCGCCCGCCGCGGCATAACGCTTGCGCTTGCGGAACTGGTCGAGGAGGGCTGGATGACGCTGGACGACGCCATCGAGAAGGCGGATATGATCATGCACGGCAACGCGCGGCGGATATTCGATTTGGGAAAAAAGGAGGCCGTACTTAAAGAGGTCACGTGGTGATGAAAGCGCTCGGGCGGCTGCGCAGGCTGGATGCACCCAAATAGCGGCTGTGGCGGGCAACGGCAAGCCTGTCCCTACGATGAAGATTCAGCGCTGCCGGGACGCCTTGAGGACTTCGCCATAGCTGACCAGTTCGATGCCGCGGCGCTTGATGACCTCCATGGCCTCGGGGCTGGTGAACATATCCGTAACGCCCTGCCGGTCAATGGCCACGTCTTCATAGCCCTTGTGGCCGATGGCCCTCATTTCGGGAACGTCGAGGCCGGGGTGTTCGACGAAGATCCAGAGGCCGGGTTCGAGGTTTTCGAGCATCTTCACGAAGGCAGCAACCTTCTCTTCGGGTGTCCGGGCGCGTTCCATGCGGGCGCCTTTGGCGCCTTCGACACGAATCGGCAATTTGTACTCGGCTGCCAGCTTGTCGACCACGGCGGCGATATCAGGCCGGGCACTGCCAAAGCCCATGTGCGAGGACAGGTGTGTCACGTTTTTGATCTTCCGGACAGCCAATTCGATCTGCGCCCGCAGCTCCTGTTCGACCTCCTCGATCTTCGGGTCGGCTTCGCGGATGCTGCAGTCGGGCCCGATGTTGGCGTTGGGCCAGACCATCGGGTAGAAGTTGCCCTGCTCCTCCACGAGGCTGGGGCAGTGCGTCAGCGGGCGCCATTTCAGGTTGGTCCACTCGCTGGTGAGCGTCAGGTGCACGCCGACGTCATAGCCGGGGTTGGCGTTGAGCATCTCGACGGCCTCGTTGAACCACGGGCATGGCACCATGACCTCCACGGACCGCGCGACGCCTTCGCGATAGCTCTTGATGCACGCGACGTTGGCCGCATGCGACGAGCCAATGTCGTCAGCCCGCACGATCAGCCTAATCGCATTGCCTTGAGCCTGAGCGACTCCGCAAATCGTTCCCAAAGCGGCGATAAGTGCAACTGCAGCCTGCAACAGCATACGACGTTCCATAAAACGCCTCCTGATAATCAGAACTCATGTCCCCACAGGCTCTCAGTGTATCCAAGACGTTCACCCGATGCAAGTCCGCCATGATCAGTCTACAGGCATACCCCAGACCTCAACCTCACAATAGTGATTCAAATCATTTGATGTGTTGGTGTTGGAACACAGCCGGACATAGCGTCCCCGTACGCCTGTGCCCTCGATGAAGCCGCGAGCCCCTGCTGCTGTGAATCATGGGTGCGGAGTCGTGAGGGGACTCCGCACCCGTGTGCTTATATTATTGTTTGGGTTTGCCCCAGACCTCGATTTCGATGTAGTTGTTGAGGTCGTTGGCGTTGCTGCCGCAGCTGTAGAATCGCACGTAGCGTGCTTCGACACCCTTGGCGTCGATGAGCTTGCCCTCGCTGGTCTCGATGTAGTGCATATCCTTGCCGATGCCAAGGCCGGCGGAGTTGTCAATGTCATTGTTGAAGAGGGTTTTGACGTTTGTGATGAAGTCCGGATCGTCGGCGACCTGCACAATCACATCGAAGTACACGCGGGCCTGCTTGTGATAGTGCCACACCAGCACGGCGTAGATCTCGCATTGCTGCTCGAGGTCGACAGTGATGTGCTGCAGGAACGGCCCCAGTTCAACGTAGCTGCCGTCGGCGGCCTCCTTGTCGCCGTCGGTGATCATGTCGATTTCGCCGATGATGGGCATATCGTCGGTGCTGACGACCGTCTTGCCAGCAGCCAGGTTGACGCAGCCGGCCGGGGCATAGAACGGCGGGCGCGGCTTGCCCAGGGGCTTCTGCAGGTTGGGCACGCTGATATTCGTTGGCGTGCCTACGAACATGGGCTTGGGCAGGACGATCGGCAGGGGCTGGAGTCCGGGCGGAGCAGCGGCGGCCTCCTCTGTGTCGGTCGGAGTATCGGCCGTTTTCTCATCTTCGGTTGCGGCCGCAGCATCGGCGGCCGGCCGGCCCCAGACCTCGACTTCGATGTAGTTATTGAGGTCGTTGGCGTTGCTGCCGCAGCTGTAGAATCGCACGTAGCGTGCTTCGACACCCTTGGCGTCGATGAGCTTGCCCTCGCTGGTCTCGATGTAGTGCATATCCTTGCCGATGCCAAGGCCGGCGGAGTTGTCAATGTCATTGTTGAAGAGGGTTTTGACGTTTGTGATGAAGTCCGGATCGTCGGCGACCTGCACAATCACATCGAAGTACACGCGGGCCTGCTTGTGATAGTGCCACACCAGCACGGCGTAGATCTCGCATTGCTGCTCGAGGTCGACAGTGATGTGCTGCAGGAACGGCCCCAGTTCGACATAGCTGCCGTCGGCAGCCTCTTTGTCGCCGTCGGTGATCATATCGATTTCACCGATGATGGGCATGTCGTCGGTGCTGATGACCGTCTTGCCAGCAGCCAGGTTGACGCAGCCGGCCGGGGCATAGAACGGCGGCCGAGGCTTTCCCAGCGGCTTCTGCAGGTTGGGGACGTTGATGTTGGTCGGCGTTCCGACGAACATGGGCTTGGGCAGCTTCAGAGGCAGAGGGGCCATGCCGGCGCCGGGGGTGCCTAACGGCTCGTCTGTCATTGCCACCGTCGAGGAGCCGGGAACGAGTTCGTCATCGCCAACGACAATCTCCTCATCGGAGGCAGCAGGGGTCACGGTTTGCGCCATCTGCGGCTCGGAAGACGTCCTGGGCGTGCTCACCGCAACAGGCTCCGGCGTAAGCTGTGAATCAATCGGCTCCGGTTCGGGAGCAACGGCGACCGTCACGGTCGGCTCGTTCTGTATCATGTAATAGCCGCGGCCGATGATCGCCACAATGAGGATCACTGCCGCCGCCAAAGTCACTTTCAAGAAATCGCTACCCATCTTAACTCTCCTGACATACATACTTGCGTTGGATTGACTTTTTACTTTCTCCATCACATTGGCCTCGATGCGGGCGACGGCCTGATCATGCGAGGCGGCGTAGCCGGCCAGCATCCGCCCGTCGGCAAGCACGGCTTCATAATATGCCCGGCACGCCTCGCACGCGTCCAGGTGTGTCCGAACCGTATCGATCCGACCCGGGGCCAGCGCCCCCTGCACAAGGTCGACAATCGGCTCCAACATGTCTTTGCAAGGCTCAGCCATCATACTCTCCACGTTCCTCAAGCATCTGCCGTAATTGCCTTCGCGCCCGGCTGAGCCGACTCAGCACCGCCGCCGGGCTGATCTCCAGTTTCTCCGCTACCGCCTCTGTCCGTTCGCCGTCGAAATAGTACAGCAGAATCGCTTCCCTGTATTTCTCGTCCAGGAGCCTCAGCGCCCGCTCCAGGCCGGCGAACTCGCCTTCGGGCATGGGCCCATCCTGCCGGGCGGATCTGGCCTCGATGGCGTTGCGCCCGGTCTGCCGGCGCCGGACGAAGTCGACGCTCAGGTTGCGACCGATCCGCCGAATCCAAGGTCCGAAACTTTCGCCTTTGCGAAGCCGGCCGATCTCTTCGAACCCCTTCACCAGCGCGTCCTGAGCCAGGTCCTCCGCATCGGCGGCGTTGCCGGTGACTGCCAGGCAGACAGCGAAGACCTGCCGCGAATAGCGCTTCACCAGTGCGCCGTAGGCTTCTCGATCACCCGTCCGACATCGAACAACCAGTTGTTCCTCACTGAAAACGTCCAATCAGGGCTCCGATTTTCCGTTCCACAATACTGACGATTGCCTCCGATATATTCTGCCAGAAATCCGCTGTTTTGAAAAGCTTTTTTGTACAAAAAGGGCGTCGGCAACGGCCGTGGCGTATTGACATCGGGCGGATTGAAAGTACCTTGGTCAGTTCGACAACATGATTTTTTCAGCAGGCAATAAGGAAAGTGCATGAACCAGACGCACATTGAGACAATTGCAGCGGAACTGTCGATCAGGCCGGCCCAGGTGCAGGCGACGGCTTTGCTTCTGGCGGACGGGGCGACGGTTCCGTTTATTTCGAGATATCGCAAGGAGGCCACCGGACTGCTGGACGAGGTCGCGGTGACGAAGATCCGTGACCGGCTGACGCAATTGGCGGAACTCGATCAGCGGCGGGAGGCGATGTTCAAGTCCCTGGAGGAGCGAAACCTTCTCACGGATGAATTGAGGGACAAGCTGACCGGCGCCAGGACCATGACGGAACTGGAGGACATTTACCTGCCGTTCAGGCCGAAACGCCGGACCCGGGCCACTGTGGCCAAGGAGAAGGGACTGGAACCGTTAGCGACACTGCTTTTTGCGCAGGACGCCGGGATTGATCCTGATAAGGAAGCGCTGGCGTTTGTCGATGCGGAGAAAGGCGTCGAGTCGGCGGCCGATGCGCTGGCCGGGGCGAGTGACATAATTGCGGAATGGGTCAACGAGAACATCGACGCCCGCAACGCCATACGCAAGCTCTTCTTCGACGAGGGTGTGTTCGTCTCCAAGGTCATCATGGGCAAGGAGGCCGACGGCGTCAAGTACAAGGATTACTACGACTGGACGGAGCCGGTTCGCAGCGCGCCTTCGCACCGCGTGCTGGCCATGCGGCGCGGCGAGAAGGAGGGCTTCCTGCTTTTGCGGGTGGTCTCGCCGGAAGACAAGGCACTGGAGATCCTCCGGCGCATGTTCGTAAAGAATGACTCGGCCGCGGGGCGGCTTGTAGATAATGCGTGCGCCGATGGCTACAAGCGGCTGCTGTCGCCGTCCATGGAGACGGAGGTGCGGCTGGCGACCAAACAGGCTGCTGACGAGGAGGCGGTGCGGGTCTTCGCGGAGAACCTGCGTCAACTCCTGTTGGCGTCGCCGTTGGGCGAGAAAAACGTTATGGCCATCGATCCAGGCTTCCGCACGGGCTGCAAGCTTGTGTGTCTCGACCGCCAGGGCAAGCTGCTTTACACAGATGTTATCTATCCCCACCAGGGTGACAGCCGGGCGCAATCGGACGGTATCAAGGTGGCGGCTTTGTGCCAGCGTTTCGGAATCGAGGCCATCGCGGTGGGCAACGGTACCGCCGGCCGGGAGACGGAAGCCTTTCTGCGCACCCTGGGCCTGCCCGATTCCATTGTCATTGTCATGGTCAACGAGAGCGGCGCGTCCATCTACTCGGCCTCGGACGTCGCCCGTGAGGAATTTCCGGACCAGGACGTGACCGTCCGCGGGGCGGTCAGTATCGGTCGGCGGCTCATGGACCCGTTAGCGGAGCTGGTGAAGATCGATCCCAAGTCCATCGGAGTCGGCCAGTACCAGCACGACGTAGACCAGACGCTGCTCAAGCAGAGCCTCGACGACGTCGTAATCAGTTGTGTCAATTCGGTGGGGGTTGAGGTCAACACGGCCAGCCGGCAGCTGCTTGCCTATGTCTCGGGGCTTGGGCGGCAACTGGCCCGCAACATCGTCGAGTACCGAAATGCCCACGGCCCCTTCCGGTCGCGCCAGGACTTGCTGAACGTCCCGCGTCTCGGCGCCAAGGCGTTCGAACAGGCGGCGGGCTTTTTGCGTATCCGCGGCAGCGCCAATCCTCTCGACGCCAGCGCCGTTCATCCCGAGCGCTACGGCCTTGTCGACCGGATGGCGGGCGACCTGCAGTGCACCGTCGCCGACCTCATGAAAGACGAGGCTCTTCGAAAGAAGATTGATATCAGGAAGTACGTGGCAGAGGACGTCGGTCTGCCCACGCTCAATGATATTCTGAGCGAACTGGCCAAGCCTGGCCGCGACCCGCGCGAAAAGTTCGAGGTTTTTCAGTTCGCCGACGGCATCGACTCCATCGAGAAGCTCTGCGTGGGTATGAAGCTGCCGGGGATCGTGACCAATATTACCAAATTCGGCGTCTTCGTAGACATTGGCGTGCACCAGGACGGCCTTGTTCACATAAGCCAGTTGGCCAACCGCTATGTTGCCGATCCTTCTGAGGTGGTGAAGGTTCATCAGAAGGTCATGGTGACCGTGCTCGAAGTTGACCTGCAGCGAAAACGCATCGCGCTGTCCATGAGGGAGCCGGTTTCCGAAGAGCCCAAACCTAAAGCCCAGGCCGCCCCGAAACGGCCCGCTGAGGCCAAACAGCACAAGTCCGGCCCGAAGCCGGAGCATGTCAAGAAAGGCCAACGCAAGCCTCAGCCGCCCAGAAAGGATGAGCCCTTCGGCACACGTCTGTTCGACAACAGCAACTTTTTTAAGAATTGACGGCCTTGATGCGCGGACTGCTGCCGGCATCCGGCGCGCGGTAAGCGCGGGCGCCTTTTGTTTTGAGCCGCACATCGTTAAGCAGGACGTCGCCTTTTTCGCGGTCGATCTGACCTTCGGTCACGGTCAGGCCGTACAGGCCGTCTGTTTCCGGTGTCGGCAGCGAGGGTTTGCGGGCGTCGCCAACGGGGCACCAGGCGTTTCGGCGAAACAGGAATGTTTCCGGCGCGGCGCCGGGGCCAACGTTGACAAACACCGGTAGGCGGGAATCGTAAACGATTATGTTATCCTCGAAAATGCCCCCGTGGCTTGGTTTAAACCGCTGGTCCTGCGTCTCCTGGAGTATTCGGGCCACCCACTTCTCAGGCAGTATAATCGTGTTGTGATGGAACCAGCCGCCGTCGGTGGTGACCCAGGCAAGGGGCGTCATACCGCCCACGAATCGGTTGTCTGCGATGATGATATCCTTCGCCTCATAATCGCCCACGTTGGGGCGGAAATAGGCCAGCCCTGTGCTGCCGCCGCAGTTGATGGCCCGCTGGCCCGCATTGCGAAACAGACACCGTTCGACGAGCACCGCCCGGCTGCCGCCCTTCAGCTGCACGGCATTTGCCTGTTCGAACCCTTCGCGTCCGACGAAGGTGCAGCCCGCCACTATTCCGTCGTGGCAGCCGACCATATCGATACCGGAACCGCCCCAACCGTCGAAGCGGCAGTTGCGAATCACAAATCGGTCAACGCCGGACATCTTCAGCGCGTCATGGTTGCCCCGCGGCCCGGTCTCCAGGATAATGACGCTGTCCAGCACGATGCCTACGGCCGGCGTGTCGAACGAGCCGCCGTCGTCGATGTTGATTCCGTTGGCCGGGTAGCCGCCGACCGTGATGTTCGCCAGCGTCACCCAGTTGCAGTCGGCAAGATGCATGGCCTGCCCGCCGCCTCCGCTGAAGACAGGCGGATTGTCCGCATCCTGTCCTCTGACGATAATCGGCTGTTCCTGTGTTCCGGAAACTCCGGCGAAATACAATCCGCCGCTATAGCTGCCCGGCGCAAGCAAGATCACATCTCCCGGCCTGGCGCGGCCAACGGCCGCCCGCAACTCCTGGCTGTTTTGTACAGTCTGCTCTGCTCCTGAGGCCGTCAATGCACAGAGCAAGACACATACCACGCATGCACAGATTGTTCGGGCCATCGATCTTTCCTCCGCATCTTGAATCCCTCTTCTAAAGTTGGCTGCCGCGCCGCGGTGCAGGCTCCGACGTCATGAGGCGGGCGGCGCACATGACGATTGCGGCGTATATCGCGTTTTTCATCATGCCTTCGCTGCTGCTAATCGACAATTCAATTCTCAGCGCCAACGGTTGCTACCGTTTTCTGCAACTCTTTCGTCACACGTCGGAATACATCCGCCCAGTCGCCGCGGCGCTTCTGGCGAAAGAGTTTCATGGAGGGATACCAGGGGCTGTCGTCCCGGTCCAGCATCCACCGCCAGTCGGCTCTGCAAGGCAGGAGCGTCCAGACGGGCTTAGCCATGGCGCCGGCGAGGTGAGCGGCGGCGGTGTCGACGGTGATGATCAGGTCCAGGTTGATCATCGCCGCCGCCAGGTCCGAAAAATCCTTCAGATCGTCGGCCAGATCGGTAATCCGCCCAGCCGTGTCGAAGCGGCTCAACTGCTCCGCGGCCGGGCCCTTCTGGAGGCTGTACACCCGCACGCCTTCGATCTGCGACAGCGGCATGAACCACTCAGACCGCTGGCGGTCCCGGCCGTGCGCCGGTGAGCCGGCCCAGACGATGCCCACCTTCAGCGCGTTGCCCCGCAGCCGCGTCCACCACGCTCGCGCCTTGTCCACGTCGGCAAACAGATACGGCACGCGCGCCGGAACCGTCTCCGGCCGCGTCTGGAAAATACCCGGGAAGTCCAGCGGCGACGCAGTCAGATCGAAATGCCCGGCAGGCGGCTGCTCGCCCGCCAGAATCAGTTCGTCGCAGCCCTCACAATCCTTGAACAACCCGTACAGCGGCCAGGGCGCTTCGAGCACCACGGTTCCGCCCAGTTCCTTGACCATGGGCAGATACCGTACGAACTGAATATTGTCGCCCAGACCCTGCTCGTAATGCACCAGAAGCCGCCTGCCGTCAAATCGTTGTCCGTCCCATCGCGGCAGGTCCAGATCATGCGGATATGTGACAATGCCCAGACGCCTGTCGTGCCGCACCGCGTACCGGCTCCAGCCTTCGTCGAAGCGGCCGCTTGCAAGAAGCGCATGCGAAAGGTTCCACTTTGCCCAGAGGAAGTCCGGCATGTGTTCGATCGCCTGCTCATAGGCGGTGATGGCCCCCTCCAAGTCGGCCATCTCCCGCAGCGCCTTGCCCAGGTTGTAATGCGCGTGCGCGAATCCGTCTTCCAATTGGATCGCCCGCTGAAAGCAACGTGCCGCCTCTTCGAAACGTTCCAACCCATTCTCGCTGATACCGAGGTTGTTCCATGCCTCGGCATGGTCGGGCGCCTGCTCAACGGCCTTTCGCAACTGCACGGCCGCCGCGGCAAAGTCGCCCTTCTGATTCAGCAGCGCCCCCAGGTGGTTTCGCGCATCCGCACAAGTCTCATCCAGCTGCAGCGCTCGGCGAACGCTTTCCTCAGCTTCATGCTGCGCACCGGTGTTTTCCTTGATAAACCCCATAACGTCATGTGCCCGCGCCCAATCCGGGCGCAGGGCAATGGCCTTCCCGCAGGCTGCTTGCGCGGCGCTCCAGCGGCGTCCGGAGGTGTGTACAATCGCCATGTTGAGCCATGCCTCTGCAAAGTTACAGTTCAGCTCGACAGCCTGCGAATATGCCCTTTCCGCTTCGTCAAACCGGCCCTGTGCTTCGAGAATCACCCCCCACGTGTTGTAAACCGCCGCCTCGCGGGGGGCCTGCGTGACGGCCCGGCGCGCATACCCCTGAGCCTGCGGAAAATTGCCCAACTGGTAGGCCGCCTTGGCGAGAAAGTGGAGAAGCTGCCAATCGTCCCGCCCGCTTCGCAGTACGCCCTCGCATATCTCCATCACGTGCGAGTAATCCCCCCGTTCGTACCGCGCTGCGACCGTTTCGATGATCTCCTGCATATTCTGCATTGCAAAACCTCCCTGCAAAGGACCGTCGCCAAGTGTACCACACACCATGACCGCATACAATCGCCGATTGGGGTTGAAAAACGCATCAGACTGCGTTGGCGACCGGTCGGCCAAGGTCCCATCATGCGGAAGTGGCGGGAGCTTGAGTCATCCTGGTCTTACTGCGTTTGCTTGACTTTTGACGAGATGCGGGTATTTGTGGTCTTGCAGTCGGGCGGGGTCCGGCCCGGCGAGGCAAAGTGTGCAAGGAGACGATATGGCGAATTCTATGAAGGCGCTGGTGCTAACGGCGTATCACAGGCTGGAGTATCTGGACGTGCCGCGCCCCGAACTGGCTGATGACGAGGTGCTTGTCAAGGTGCGAGCGTGCGGGATCTGCGGCAGCGACGTGCACGGGATGGATGGCAGCACGGGGCGGCGGCGGCCGCCGGTTATTATGGGCCACGAGGCGGCAGGCGTGATTGTTGCGACGGGTTCCGACGTGCATGACTGGGCAGCGGGCGACCGGGTCACATTTGATTCGACCGTGTACTGCGGCCAATGCCGTTTTTGCCGTGCCGGCAGAATTAACCTGTGCGATGCGCGGCGGGTCCTGGGCGTTTCATGCGAGGAATATCGCCGGGATGGGGCATTCGCCGAGTATGTGGCGGTTCCGCAACGGATTCTGTACTGTCTGCCGGACGAAGTGAGTTTCAGCCAGGCGGCGATGGTCGAGCCGGTTTCCATTGCACTGCACGCGGTCAACCGGACGCCCATTCGATTGGGCGACACGGCGGTTGTTGTCGGCGCCGGGATGATCGGCGTGCTCGTTGTGCAGCTTCTGCGTGCGGCGGGGTGCGGCCGGATCATTGCCGTGGACGTCGACCGCGGCCGGCTTGAGACAGCTCGTAGATCGGGGGCGTCGCACGTTCTGATTGCCGGTGAGTGCGATGCAGCGGCAGAAGTGCATCGTCTTACAGACGGGTACGGCTGCGACGTCGCCTTTGAGGCAGTAGGTGTCGCGGACTCGCTGGCGACGGCGGTGGGGTCGGTTCGCAAGGGCGGCACCGTGACGCTGATCGGTAACGTCACCGCGTCTGTGCCGCTGCCGCTGCAGACGATCGTCACGCGCGAGATTACGCTTTACGGCAGTTGTGCTTCATGCGGTGAGTATCCAGTTTGCCTGGACCTCATTGCGCGAGGCGCGGTAGATCTGAAGCCGCTGACCAGTGCCGAAGCACCACTTTCTGAAGGCGCCGTATGGTTTGGGCGACTTCGGGAACATCGCGAGCCCCTGATGAAGGTTATACTGATGCCGCACGCCAAGTCGGCGGCTGATAAGGAGATGAACGGATGAGTGCGAATGCTTTTGATCTGACGGGCAAGGTGGCGATCGTAACCGGAACAAGCCGCGGTCTGGGACAGTATATGGCCCGGGCGCTGGCCCGCGCCGGGGGGGATATCGTCATGACGTCCCGCACGCTGTCTTCGTTGGGCGCGTTTAAGGCGGAGATCGAAAGCCTGGGGCGAAAGGCGCTGCCGCTTGAATTGGACGTCCGGGATAAGGACAGCATTGAGCGGATGGCCGCCAGGGCCGTCGAGGTGTTCGGCAAGATCGATATCCTGGTTAACAATGCGGGCTGCAATGTGCGAAAGCCCGCGTTGGAGGTAACATGGGACGACTGGAACCTCGTGCTGGACACGAACCTCCGGGGCACTTTTTTTGTGGCGCAAGCGGTCGGGCGGCACATGGTCGAGCGCAGATACGGGCGGATCATCAATATCGGGTCCGTGACGTGCGTGGCGGGTTACGCGGGCCTCGGGCCGTATTGTGCCAGTCGCGGCGGGGTGAAACAGCTTACGATGAGCCTGGCGGACGACTGGGGTCGGTACGGCGTGACGGTTAACTGCCTTGCACCGGGATGGTTCAAGACGGCACAGAACGCCGTGCTTTACGAGAACGCGGAGTGGGTTGAATATCTTTGCGACCGGATTCCGCTGAAGCGGCCCGGCCAGCCGAACGACCTCGACGGTGCGGTCGTATTTCTGGCATCTGACGCAAGCGCCTACATCACCGGCCAGACGCTGCTCGTCGACGGCGGAATATCTACCGGAGCGACAAGAGCCACCGTACAGAAGAAGCCTTGAGCGGCGGGTTACTGTGCTTGAGAAACGTCAGGTCGCGGCAGCAGGCCCGCCCTTTCGAGAATGACAGGAGTGATGCTCTCCCAGCCGACAGGCATGAGGTGTATGCCTCGGACGCCTTCGATCTGCCGGACGCGTTCGATCGTTTCAAGGCAGATTTTGATGCCCTCTTCTTTTTTCGCATCCTTGTCCTGCACGGCGGCCATACGCGCGATGAGCTCGTCGGGGATCGACATACCAGCGACTTCATCCTTCATGTATTGCAGCGCGCGATCGGATCGGACGGGGGCGATACCCGCGAGAATGTAGGCTTTTTCGTGCAGGCCGCGGTCGACGACCATTTTCATAAACTGCTCGAATCGCGGCAGGTCAAAGATGCACTGAGTCTGGATGAAGTCGGCGCCGGCGGCGATCTTTTTGGCCAGACGCGTGACACGGAAATTCAGGGGGTCGGCGAACGGATTGGCGACGGCGCCGATAAAGAGGCGGGGTTCGCATCCGTCTATGGGATCGCCGGAGAGGAAAATCTTTTCGTCGCGCATGCGGCGGGCCATGTCGATCAGCTGAATGGAATCTATATCGTAGACACTGGCGGCCTGGGGGTGATTGCCGAATTTAGGATGGTCGCCGGAGAGGCAAAGAAGGTTCTTACAGCCGAGTGCCGCGGCGCCGAGGATATCGCTTTGCATGGCGATGCGGTTGCGATCACGGCAGACCATCTGGATGACGGGTTCGACGCCGCAGGACAGGGCGATGGTTCCGGCGGCTATGCTGGACATGCGCACGATGGCGGTCTGGTTGTCGGTGATGTTGACTGCTTCGACGCTGCCGCGGCAATACAGGGCCTTCTTGCGGATGTATTCGGGGTCGGCGCTCTTTGGCGGACCGAGTTCGGCCGTAACGGCGAAATGTCCCGCCGCCAGGACCTTCTCCAATGTACTTCCGGATTTCATAGCATCACCTCGTCGAATCTGACTTTCCGTTGTCCGGCGTTGGTGCTGGGTCGCCAATCCCTGGCCGGCCTGATGATTTCGAGGTTGTCGAGTTTACCGAGCTTTTCGAGCCGGTCGTGAATGAGCTGCCAGACGCAATCGACGTCCGGGTCGACCTCGCAGCGGCCGCGGCTGGAGCCGCCGCACGGCCCATTGAACAGCCGCTTGGCACAGCGGGCGACGGGGCACAGGCCGCCGGTCCACTGCAGGACGCAGTCGCCGCAGCCGGCACATCGCTCCTGCCACAGGCCGTGCTGGACCGGAGCACCCATGAATTTCGTGTTGAGGCCCGGAATGGCGGCTGTGTCGGGAAAATGTTCGTTCATGGTTTGTACGCCGACGCCGCAGGCGATGGACAGGACCGCCTCGACGGAGGCAACCTGTTCCCTGAAGGCGTCGATGAATTCATATTCACACTGGCGCTCAGGCGTGCACTCGACGATTTCGATGTCGGCGCCGGTCTTCCTGCGGGCCATGCGGATCTGTGAGGCCAGCAGCTCGACAGCCTTAGTCCCCCCGGAAAAGCATATCGTTACGCAACCGCCGCAGCCCATGATCATGATCTTGTTGTACGGGGCAATAGAGGCGATGATTTCATCGAACGGTTTTCTATCGGCCACGATCATAAGAGTGCCCTTTCTTTCAGGAAGTCGCCCACATCGGTCAGGTGCTTGTGGACGGCGAGATCCCTGCCCTCGATACCGAAGGCCAGGCCCATCAGTTGAGTAAAGTAAAAGATTGGAACGTGGAAATCCGTTTCAAAGGCGGCGTTGATCTGCTGCTGCCGTCCGTCCAGATTGGCATGGCACAGCGGACAGGCAACCGCGATTGCTTCGGCACCGGCGGCAACGGCGTCGGCAAGTATTCTCCGTGTCAACTGCAAGACTACCCTGCTGTCGGCCAATGCGAAGCTGGCGCCGCAGCAAAACGTCTTGAGATTCCAATCCACGGACTGGACACCTGCCGCCTCCAGGATGGACTCCATGGCTGTCGGGTTCTCGAATTCTGCGGTGCCGACGACCTTTGGGGGTCGTGTCAGGAGGCAGCCGTAATAGCAGGCAACCTTCAGGCCGCACAGCGGTCGCCTGACGCGTGCCGCGACAGCTTCGAGTCCTATCCGGTCGGTGACAAGGTCGAGCATGTTGAAGACCGCGACGTCATCGGGGCAGGATCTGCCGACGACGGTTTCGATATCCTTGCGCCATTTCGGATCAGCAAGATGCTTCTGTGCAAACTTGAGACGTGAATAACACGATGCGCACGGGGCACATACCTCGCGCAGCCCCTCTGTTTCGGTGGTCAGGGCCAAGATTCTCGCGGGCAAGGCGGCTGCCATCAGTTCATCGCATTGATGCGCCGGTGACGACCCGCAGCAGGTCCAGTCCCTGACTTCAACGAACTGGACACCCAAGGCCTCACAGACCCTGCGGGTCGAGATGTCAAACTCAATCGCCGTCGAATGCAACGAGCACCCAGGGTAGTAGGCTATCTTCATTTCTTCAGCCTCCCGGCGCGTTTAAACATGCGGCTTATCTCCAGCGGCTTGCGGATCGACGGCAGAAGGCGAATTTTGCCCTTGCGGATCATTCTGGCGGCAAGACCGGCGTCCTTGAACGGACGGCCACTGAAGAGATTTGTCAGCCCGGCCAGGCCCATCTCGTACATGCGACCGAGTCGCAACAGCCCCATCCAGAGGCGGTTGACCAGGGTCGTCCGGCCGGCAGCGCTCTTGATGCCTTTTTCCTGCACGATGATGCGCAAGGCATCCACAACCTGCGGGATATCGATGTCCTGCGGGCAGCGTGCCGAACACGTGTGGCACGACAGGCAGTACCAGATGGCGTTGCCCTTCATGGCCGCATCGGCCATGCCCAACTGGACGTACCGCATCAGTTCCGTGGGTGTGCTGTCCATGAACGGCCTGCTCGGGCATCCGGCGGCGCACTTGCGGCACTGATTACACAACAGAACATTCTGTCCGCAGCGCCGGCGGATTTCTTCGGCCAGCTTCGCATCGTAGCGGATCGGCTTTTCCGGATTGATCTTCATTTTCCGCATCCCCCCTGCCTCAGCACGTTGGGGCCGAGTTCCCTGATGCGCGAGGTCATCTCTTCGGCAATCTGTGCGAATCGGCCGCCCATGGCAGACGACAGATTGAACATCTCCAGGCGCTGCGGCTCGATGCCAACTTCCGCAAGGAGGCGCTTGACGTACGCGACACGTTTTTTCGCACGCAGATTGCCCTGGAGATAGTGGCACTCCCCTTCCAGGCAGCCGGCCACAAAAACGCCGTCGGCGCCGTCTTCAAAAGCCTTAAGCAGGTGCAGAGGATCGACCTTGCCCGTGCAGGGCAGTCGTATAATGCGAACGTTCGGCGGGTACTGCAAGCGCATTGCCCCGGCCAGGTCCGCCGCGGCAAAAGCACAGTAATTGCAGCAAAAGGCAACGATCTTCGGCTCGAATTCAGTCATGTTTGGCCGCCTCCATGCCGAACAGTGCCTCGGTCTTGGCAATCACCTGGGCATCCTTGTAGTGCATGAGGCTGATCGCCTTGGCGGGGCATTCGGAAGCGCAGACGCCACAGCCATGACACATGGCCGCTTCGATGACCGCAACACCATCGGGTCCGATCCGCGGCACATTGTACGGGCAGGTCCGGACGCACGTCAGGCAGGCGGCGCACCGCTCGGCGTCGACAACGCTGACGATACCGCTGACCTCGATAACCTTGCGTGACAGGATCGAGACGGCTTTGGCCGCGGCGGCCTGCGCCTGCGTGATCGCCTCGTCGATGAACTTGGGACCATGGCAGGTTCCGCAGACGAAGAAACCGTCGGTTGCAAAATCCACCGGCCGCAGTTTCATGTGGGCTTCCAGGAAGAAGCCCTCTTCGGTAGTGGCAACTTTGAAGGCCGTACTGATCTTTTCATTGTCGGCATCCGGAAGCATGGCAGCGCTCAGAGCCAGGGCATCAGGCTCAAACTCCACCGTCATACCCGAGTTGAGGTCGCGTACCCTCACGCTGAGATTGCCGGCGTCATCGCAGGCGACGGTCGGTTTCTCGTCAAGATCATACCGGAAGAACAAGACGCCCTGCCGCCGTGCTTCGTTGTAATAGTCCTCCCGGAAACCATACGTTCGAATATCCCGGTAGAGAATCGCGACGGTTGCGTCGGGATTGGCGCGCTTGATTGCAACAGCGTTCCTGACAGCGACAGTGCAGCAGACGCGGCTGCAGATCATGTACCCGGGCTGGCGCGAGCCCACACACTGGATCATGACGACCTCGCGGAGGCTTTTTGCGAAGGCCGGGTCATTACTGAGCCGATTCTCAAGCTCAAGCTGGGTCATCACACGATCGCTGTCGCCGTAGAGGTACTCCTGCGGCCTGGATTCGCGTGCACCTGTAGCGATAATCGCGGCCCCATGTTCCAGTTCCAGCACATGCGGTGAGGATCCGGCAACCTGCACCCGTGACTTGAAGTCGCCAACAAAGCCATTGCATTCCGTAACGGTTGCCTGATAGTGCACACGAATATTCTCGTGCCGGGATACCTGCTCAATGAGGTTAGCGAGCAGTGCCTGCGGGTCGGCCTCGTCCAGCATCCTGTGAACCTTGTGGACGCTGCCGCCAAGCCGATCGCTCTTCTCAATGAGATGAACGCCGTATCCCTGCCCTGCGATGGACAGAGCGGCGGTCATTCCCGCCACGCCGCCGCCGACAACGAGCGCCGTTCTCTTCGGTTCATAGGTCCTGGTTGTCAGGGGCTCAATGGTGGCGGCCCGGCTAACGGCCATCCTCACGAGATCGAACGCTTTTTCTTCCGTGAGATTCCCAAGACGCGTGTGCACCCACGTGCACTGGTCACGGATGTTGGCCATCTCGAAAAGGTACGGATTGAGACCCACCTCACGAATGGTTTCCTGAAAGAGCGGCTCATGAGTGCGCGGCGTGCAGGAGGCGACGACAACGCGATTTATGTCGTGCTTGTCTATGCTTTCCCTGATGGCGAGCAGGCCGTCGGGTGAGCACGTGTACAGAAGATCCGTTGCATAGACAACGCCCGGCAGGCCGGCGGCATGTTCAGCCAGGCGCATGCAGTCAATGACGCCGCCTATGTTCGAGCCGCAATGGCAGATAAAAAGGCCGATCCGCGGCAGCAGACCCGTCACGTTTCGTTCGTCAGGGTATTGCTTGTCGGCGACCCTGGTTCCGCGCACGTCCGCCAGGAGCTCCATAGCCGCCTCGGCAGCGGCACTGGCCTGCGTGACGCTTTCGGGTATATCCTTGGGGCTCTCGAACGCCCCGGCGAGATAAACACCCTGGCGCGACGATTGTGTGGGCACAAACTCGGCGGAACGGGCGAAGCCGTAGGCGTTCAGATCAATCCCGCACACCTGCGCCAGCTCGGCGGCATCATCTGACGGACACAAGCCGCTTGACAGGACTACCATGTCGAACTCGCCTTCGACCCACGTCCTGCCGTCTTCGGTGTACTCGATAATGAGATTATGCGTTTTGAAATCCTGTCGGACTACCGAGGGACGGGTGTGGATAAACTCCACACCATACTTGCTCCTGGCGCGTTCGCAGTATTCATCGAAGCCCTTGCCGAATGCCCGCACGTCCATCATAAAGATCTTCGTTTGAACTTCGGGGTAGTGCTCGGCGATGATGATGGCCTGCTTGATCGCATACATGCAGCAGACGCTGGAGCACCAGGGATTCTCAACGTCGCGCGAACCCACACATTGAATGAAGGCTACCGTGCGCGGCAGCGCGCCGTCGGAGGGCCGTTGGAGATGGCCGAGTGTCGGTCCAGATGCGCTCAGCAACCGTTCGCAGTCCAGCGAGCTGATGACGTTCGGAAAGCGGCGGTAGCCATATTCGCCCTTCCTGGCGGCATCGAAAAGTTCATATCCAGGCGTGAGAATCACGGCGCCCACATCAAGCTTCAGTTCTGACGGCTTATCGTCATACCGGATGGCGTGGGCCTGGCAAACCTTCTCGCAAACGCCGCACGATGAGCAGACGGCACAGTAGAGGCAGCGATTCGCCTCAGCAACCGCCATCTCTTCGGTAAAGCCGAGGTCTACCTCTTCGAATGTCCGGCGGCGATCAAGATCAATCGTGGGCATTGGCTGGCGATGAACGATCTTTTCTTTTCGCTCCTTGAGTTCACGGCGCGAAATCTCCACCACCGGCTGCCTTTCCTCGGGCGGCAGCTTGATGCCGCGCAGCCATGCATCGATGGATTTGGCGGCGAACTGGCCATCTGCGGCGGCCTGGATAACGCTGGCGGCTCCGCGGACAACGTCGCCTCCGGCAAAAACACCAGGCCAGGATGTCATGCCGGTATCAGGGTCAACCTTGATCGTTCCTCGCGGCGTAAGTTCAATCCTGCCGTTCTCTGCCAAGAGGCCCGGTTCGGGCTTCTGGCTGATGGAGATAATCAGTTCCTCGGCCGGCACAATCCGCTCCGTGCCTTCGACCGTCTCCAACTCGAGCCGTCCGTCCACGAAGGCCATCTGCCGCACGTCGAGAAGCTCGAGGCCGGTGAAAACTCCGTCCTCGCTCAGTATGCGCCTGGCGGCCTTGGCACACAACAATTCCACACCCTCCTCTTCGGCCCAGGCAACCTCCCAGGGATAGGCGGGCATCGTGTCTCGCGATTCAAGGCAGACGACCCGGACGTGTTCGGCGCCGAGGCGCAGCGACGTACGGGCACAGTCCATCGCGACATTTCCACCGCCGATGACGACAACGCTCTTCCCGACCGCGGTCTTTGCGCCAAGGCGCACTTCACGGAGAAAATCGATTCCGTGCGAGACATTCTTAAGGTCTTCGCCTGCCAGACCGAGACGAGCGCCCCTGTGCGAACCCACGGACAGGAACACCGCCTCGAATCCTTCCTGGAAGATGGCTTCGATATCCCGCTGATTTTGAATGTGACTGTTGAGCCTGGTTTCGATACCATAGTCAAGGATATTCTGAATGTCGCGGTCAATGACTTCGGTGGGCAGGCGGTATTCCGGAATACCAATCCGCATCATGCCGCCGAGGACGCCATGCTTTTCGAAAACGGTGACAGCGTAACCCATCTTGCGGAGGTTCAGGGCGGCGGCCAGACCTGCGGGTCCCGAGCCAATGACGGCGACCTTACGGCCATTTTCAATGATCGAGGTCTGCTTGTCCTGGGGTGTCGGCTTAACGCCGTGCTGCTCATACCAGTCGGCGAGAAACCGCTTCACGTATGCAATGGCGATCGGGTCGTCGAGATTGCCGCGGTTACATGCCTGTTCGCAGGGGTGTTCGCAAATCCGCCCGCAGATGCCGGGGAAAGGATTATTCGCTGTGGCTGATTCGTATGCCTCCTGAAAGCGGCCGGCGGCGGTCAGTGCCACATAACCGCTCGGATTGCCGTGAACGGGGCATGCATCATAACACGGGGCCCAACCTGATCGTGTCATTGCGAACTTGTTCGGGACCGCCTGGGGATACTTTTTGAAGATGGCCCGCCGGTCACCCAGCAGTTGGTTGTACTCGTCTTTCACGGGGACGGGGCAGTTGTCGGCACAGATGCCGCAACCGTTGCACCTTGTCTCATCGACGAAACTCGGCCGCTTCGTGATGGTCGCGCGGAAGTTGCCCGCCTCACCTGCAAGTTGGGAAACCTTGGCATTTGTAATGATCTCGATGTTCCGGTGGGTGCCGGCTGCGACCAGACGCGGCGATATAGTGCACATGGCGCAATCGTTGGTGGGAAATGTTTTGTCCAACTGGGCCATGTGGCCGCCGATGGCGGAACTGGACTCGACAAGATAGACCTTGTACCCGGAATCCGCCAGATCGAGGGAGGCCTGGATGCCGGCAATACCGCCGCCGACCACCATCACCGAACCAATTTTCGCGCTTTCTGTCATGATATGAGACAATTCTCGTTTCGCCGCGGATTTGTTCGATCAGAACAGCCCGCGAACCCTGCCGGTCTCGACATCCACGTCGATACGCCGAAACGCCGGGTCTGAGCAGGTTCCGGGCATCAGTTTGATCGCGCCTGCCACCGGGGTAATGAAGCCGGCGCCGCGGTAGACCATAATATCGGATATCGGCAATTGCCAGCCTTTAGGCCGATTTTTCAGGGCCGGATCGTGCGAAAGGCTCAGGTGGGTCTTGACCATGCAGGTACCAAGTTCCCGCATGGACGGGTCCGCTTCCAATGCCTTGGCCTTGGCAAGGGCGGCATCGGTATACGTTACGCCGTCGGCACCGTAGATTTCTTTGGCAATAAGTTCAATCCGCTTGCGAAGCGGCATATCCAGATCATAGAGAAAGCGAAAGTCGTTTTTCTCTTCACACGCCGCGGCCACAACCTCGGCAAGTTCGATCGCGCCTTGGCCCCCTTTGAGCCAGTGCTCCGAAACGGCCGTAAGGGCCCCGTTTGTCTCCGCGATGCGCCGGACCATCGCTACCTCGGCAGGCGTATCGGTGTAGAAACTATTGACGCAGACAACCGGCCGCACTCCTGACTTTTTCACAATGTCGATGTGGGCGATAAGGTTTTTGCAACCCTTCTCCAGCAGGCCGAGGTTTTCGTTGGCGTACTCTTTGCTCAGCGGCATTCCCGGTTTGACCTCGGGGCCGCCGCCGTGCATCTTCAGGGCACGAATGGTGGCGACGATGACCACCGCGTTGGGTACGAGCCCAGACATGCGGCACTTGAGGTTCCAGAATTTCTCGAAGCCGATGTCGGCGCCGAAGCCGCTTTCGGTGACAAGGTATTCGCCCAAACGGGTGCCGATGAGGTCGGCAATAATGGAGCTCTGGCCGATGGCGATGTTTGCAAACGGGCCGGCGTGCACCAGCATTGGCTGGCCCTCAATCGTCTGAATCAGGTTAGGATTCAGGGCGTTGACCATCCACGCCGTCATTGCCCCGTCGACTTCGAGGTCGGCAGTCGTAATTTCCCGACCGTTCTTATCATAGGCGACGACGATCTTGGCCATCCGGCGCCGAAAGTCTTTCAGGTCGCGGGCGACGGCGAGAATGGCCATGACCTCGCTGGAGACGGTGATCTGAAAGCCGGACTCCATTTCATAGCCGTCCATTCGGCCGCCCTTGCCGACCGTGATGCTGCGCAGCGCCTGGGCGCAGAAATCCATTGCCCAGCGCATCTGCACGCGATCGGGGTCAATTTCAAGACGCTTGAGATTGCTTCTGGCGAGGCGCTCATCGTCGTAGTTTCGTTCGTGCTGCATCCGCGCCGTCAGTGCGACCATCGCGAGATTGTGGGCATTGCTGATGCGGTCGATGTCGCCAGCCAGCCCCAACGAAAACGGCGTCAGGGGAATGCATTGTGCGAGTCCGCCGCCAGCCGCGGAACCCTTGATGTTGAAGGTCGGGCCACTGCTGGGCTGGCGAATTGCACCAATAACGCGTTTGCCGAGCCTGCCAAGACCCTGGACAAGGCCGACGGTAGTTGTTGTCTTGCCTTCGCCTAAAGGCGTAGGCGTTATGGCAGTGACGTCTATATATTTGCCTTGCGAGTTGCCTTTCACCCGTTCGAGTATCTTGAAATAGTCGAGCTTCGCCAATTGCGTGCCAAAGGGCAGCATCTCACCGTCGGCAAGCCCTAATTCATCAGCCAACTGCTTCAGCGACTTCATATGTTCTTCCGCCGCTTCTGCGATTTGCCAGTCCGCCATTGTTCTCGGGTCAAGCTTCATAATTCCTCGCACCAAAACGGGATTCTGCCCGGTGACACCTCCATTGTCTTCAACACGCATAATACGTGCGGCGAAAAATACCCCCGGCTACACACCGGGGAGCGGTGCTTGCGTCGATCGCCAATGCCACCGCGCGCAAAACATTATGATAGCACAAAAGCAGGTTGGTTAACAGACCTTTTCTGCTTGTGGATACGAATATGCCCGAACCGACAGGTCTCCGGTTTGGTGGAATCGGCTTCGATGTGACCGCTACTCGAGCGTGGGGTACACGATCTCACCGCGCAGTTGGGCCTCGCCGCCCTCTTTCTCGTAAACGCCGTAGAAAATGGAGCAACTGTCCAGCCAGACAGTCAGGCGATGGAGGTCCTCGGGCGGGAGCTTGACGTCGTAATGACCTTCCTTCAGCAGGCTATAGAGCTTGGCAGCGCGGGCCCCGAACTGGCCGGGAGTGGTCCGATGACGCTGTCCGTAGCTCCAGAAACCATACTTTGGCGCAAGGCTGAAGTAAGAAGCGTACCATTTCTGCCGTCCCTTGACGATGACCTCGCTGTCCAGCCGCGTCGCCTTCTCGGCATTGTCCCGATGACAGGAGACACAATGCCTGTCCAGCACAGGCTGGACAAGCCGCGGATAGCTGAAGGGATTCGTCCCATCGACGTCCGGCGTCGGAATCGAAGGCGCACGCCGCAAAGCCAGCGGCATCTGCGCGGGCAGATCGGGAGCACGATGCCGCGGCTCATGACAGCCCTGACACACAAGCTGCTCACCCGGCTGCACATAGGTCGCCGAGCGCATGGACTGCACGGCCAGGCCATCGGCGTCAAGCGCCTGAAAGAATAGCTCCTTCTGCGCCGGAACCGTGAAATAGGCGCTGCCGTCAGCCTCCACCGGGACCGTGCCCACGACGTAGCGGGCCAGGACCACTGAGTCGCCCGCGGTCGGCTCCCGCAAGGCTGTTTCATGCGGCGGCTCGCCCGACGGAACACTCATGGGAATGATCTGATAGATTCGCAAGGCCTTGATCTTGATGTCGTCGGGCCAGGGCGTCAGGGTGTCGTAGACATTGATAAGGGCCATTGTGCCTTCGGCGGATTTGCCTGCAAGACGGCGGTCGGCCTGTTCGGGCACAACCGGCGGGCGGACGACCGTGGGCCTAATGGGAATCGGGTTCTGGCAGGCAATCTCAGGATCACGGTAAATCAATTCTTTGTTCCCGAAGACATCCAGCAGGTAGATACCATAGTTGCCGCGGATGTAAGCCTGGCTCTGCTCGCCGGTGCCCGGCCGCATGTCAGGGTCATAAGCGACCAGGTAATACTTCTCACTCAGGGGCCAGGGCGTTCCATAAACCTGCGCGCCTCCCTGCGTCTCAGGAAAGTCAACTTCCGGCGTGATTCGTTTGACCGGGCCCATTGCGTCATCATCCTCGACTCGCGGATCGAAGATGACCAGCGAACCGAACGCTTGACCGTGGTGCGGGGCACCTGTCGCGACAAAGCGCCGCGAACCAGGGATCGCACGAATATCCAGTTCCATATCCGCACGCAGTTCGCGCGGCGCGAAATTTCCGTGTATCGCCCGTGCATCGCGTCCGTCCGGACTCGTCAGCCACGGCAAATGCGCCGTGCAGCCGTGCCGATCGACGTAATCCCATCGCGTGTAAACAATCATGCCGTCGTGGGTAACGCTGGGATGCCATTCGTTGGTCTCGTGCGGGCTCAAGCAAAGGATTTCCGTGCCGTCGGGGTTCATGTCATACAACGTATATGTCGGGCATACCCGCCCACAACGGAGATATCCGCCCCGCCGCTCCGTAATGAAGGCGATCCGACCATTCGGCAGCCAGCACGGATCGAAGTCGTTCCACGTCCCATCGGTCAACTGCTCCAGGCCGGTACCGTCGACGTTGACCTTGAAGATATGGTACGACCGCCCCACCGCCCAATGTCCCCGGCTCGGATCGGTGTGGTACCGGTGTTCTTTGTCCCCTTCGCACTCCACATACGCAAAGACAATCTGCTTGCCGTCGTAGGAGAGATCCGGCGACAGGAATGACCCGTTCTCAAGTTTCGTGCCTTTGAGCCGCCCTTTTTGCACGACGGAATCGGCGGTGATGTTGCGCACCTGCGGGTCTGGCCCGAACGGATCAGACAACACGAACAGTCCTCCGCCCGGCAGTGCGTTAATGCCGTAATACTGGTCGCACATGTGGTTAAATGTCGCCCGGTGCCGCTTCAGCAGGAGCAGTGTGTCGAAATTGAGCAGCGGGTTGGAAAATGCAATCCTCCGGCGGAGTTGGACAGCCGCCTTGAAAAGCTCCAGGCGCTGCTCCAAGTCGTCGCGATCAGTAACCTCATTCTGCGCATGCAGCGCGTTCAATTGCTGCTGCAGTTCGGTCAACGCCGGGATATCTGCGCGGGCCAGATCATCAAGTAGAACGCCCGTGCGGCGCAAGACCACGTCCACCGGATCGCGATCCGAATCATGAATAAGAGACGCCGGATGAAACGTCTGTTCGGCATGCCTGGCAATGCGGTGCCGGTTCTGAATGTCCCGGCGAAGGCTCTCGTATTCCAGCTCGAGTTCGTTCTTCGGATCGGCGATGAGCATGCCGGAAGATTCATTGGCGGTAAAAATTGTGTTCGGCGAAAGAATCCGCAGTTCCGCAACGGACGTCCAGGCCCTGCCGCTGACCTCGGAAAGGCCGCGCAGCCGCACATATCGCCCCCGAACCGGCGCTGACAGCTTTACAGTATTCTCGGCGTTGGGCTGCCCGAATGTGCCTGCTGCCGCAGGCGAGCCGAAATCCTTCTTGTCCTCCGACACGTAGAATTCGTACGCAGCGATTGTTCCGTTGCTGCAGTCCTGCCGCGGCAGGTACACAAAACCCTCGATCACATGGCTTGCACCAAGATCAAGGAGAAGATCATGAGGATGCGCCGGCTCCCCCGTCCCCCAGACCGTGTGCCACATCGTCGCAGGGTCGCCGTCCATGGCACGCCAGGCCTCGTAGCCCCACGCCTCGCTGTCGGCCGCGGCTTTGACCACGACCGTCTTCACCTGGCCCTGGCCGCCTGCCGAGGCGCCCGCGAACAGACCCACACAGATAAGACAATGTGCAATGTGCCCAGCCCGGATCATTCCTCTTCCTTCCATGCATCGCCTCGATTCGCCCAAACCGCCACGGTTCCCGCGTACTCGCAGGAAGCGGTCAACAATATATAATACCGCAAAACCGGCGAGGATACAAGAGGCAAAACCGGGTAACAACTTGTCCGCGGCTGCTAATGTTCTGCGAGGAGCGAAACCTGCTGTGCCGCGGAATTCTCCGCGGCCTGGGGGTAGTCGGCGCCTCCACCAAGGACGGCGTAGAGCCTGACCTCACTGACCATAGCGGCCAGATGCAGCGCGATGAGCCCCTGTTGGGCGGCATAAAGTGACCGCTGAGCGTCGAGGACATTCAGGTAGCTGTCGATGCCGTTGGTGTAGCGCTTCAGCGAGAGATCATAGATGGTCTGCGCGGAATCCACGACGGCCTCCTGCGCCTCCACCTGCCGGCCGACCGTGCCTCGCACTGCAAGCGTATCGGCGACCTCCCTGAAGGCCGTCTGAATGGTCTTTTCGTACTGTGCTAAAGCGATCTGCTGAGCCGCTTTACTTACCCTGTGGGCGCCCCAGGTACGGGCATCGAAAATCGGCAACATGACCTGCGGCGTAAAGGCCCACGTACCCGTCCCCGCGCGGAACAGGCCGGACAGATCGTCACTTGCGGTTCCTATCGCACTGGTCAGTGAAATGCGGGGAAAGAAAGCGGCCCGTGCCGCCCCGACGAAGGCATAGGCCCCCTCCAGTTGGTGCTCGGCCGCCATGATGTCCGGCCGCAGAAGAAGCACCTCGGACGAGACACCCGGTGAGATGCCCTTCGGGGGACGGACCCCGGCCAGATCGGACGGCAGCAGGTCTTCCGGTGTCGGCACCCCCGTCAGCAGGTTCAGCGCATTCTCGGCCTGTGCGACCAACTGCGTATAAAGGGCAACCTGACCTCGTGCCGCGTCAACCTGCGTCTGCGAACGGCGCAGGTCCATTTCGTTGGCAAGATTGGCTTCATACTGCCGCAAAACGAGGTTGTAAACCCCCTGCTGCGTCTCGAGCGTGGATTGAGCCAGCTTGAGGTTCTGTCGATCCGCCGCAAGCGTCAAATACACCCGGGCCACCTCGCTGATCAGCGCAATCTGTGCACTCCGCCGCGCCTGCTCCGTCGCCAGATACTCCTGCAGGGCCTGTTCCTCCAGATTGCGAAGGAGTCCGAAGAAGTCAATCTGCCATGAAATGATTCCCAAGTCTACGCTGTACAGTTCCGTTGTCCTGGGCTGACCGGGCGCCGTCAAGTCGGCCGAGCTGCGCTGCTTGCTGCCCACACCCGTCGCATACACCTGCGGCAGCAGCTCCGCCCGCTGCACACCGTAAAGCGCCCTTGCCCGTTCGACATTCAGGGCGGCAAGCCGCAGGTCACGATTGTTCTCCAGCGCGATCGCAATAACCTGTCGAAGATTCGGATCGGCGAAGAACTCAGGCCAGGCCAAATCGGCGGCGGCAGAAATGTCGCCGGCAGAAGTCTCGTCTTCATACGCTGCGCCCGTCGGCCATGCTTCAGGAACAGGCGGCTTGGGCCGGGCATACTTCGGGGCCAGGTTACAGCCGCTGATAAAGACGGTCGCGGCAATTACCAACCAGCAGACGTTTTTGTTCATACGCAACCCAATCCTCATGCAACCGCCACAGCGGTCTTGTCTCGGCCTAAAGTCTTTTCAATCAGCACGTAAAACAAAGGCACAAACAGCACCACAAGAACCGTGCCGGTGATCATCCCGCCTAACACAACCGTGCCGATGGCGTTCATCGCGCCTGCGCCGGCGCCCGTGCTGAATGCCAACGGCAGCACCGACAAACCGGTAGTCAGCGAGGTCATCAGAATCGGCCGCAGCCGCAGCTTCACGGCCTCCAGTGCCGCTGCGATCAGGGTCGCGCCCTGTTGAACACCCGCCATCGCGAACTGAACGATAAGGATGGCGTTCTTTGTGGCAAGGCCCAAGGTGTTCAACAGGCCGATCTGGAAATAAACGTCGCTTGGAAGCCCGCGCATGTTCGATGCGAGGTAGCCGCCGATAATGCCTAACGGCAAAATCAGCATCACGGCGATGGGGACGTTCCACTTGCCGTACAGTGCAGCCAGGAACAGAAACGCCGTCACGACTGAAAACAGATACAACAGTCCGGTCTGGGCGGACGCCTGCCGCTCCTGGAAAGAAAGCCCGGTCCAGTCATAGCCTACGCCCTGCGGCAGCCTGGACGTCAACTCTTCCATGATCTTCATGGCTTCGCCGGAACTGTGGCCTGGCGCCGCCTCGCCCCAGATATTCATGGACGGGAAACCGTTAAACCGCTCCAGCTGGGGCGGACCGCTTGTCCAGCGGCCGGACGCGAACGAGCTGAACGGCACCATCTTGCCTTCCGCATTTCGAACGTAGAGCTTTTCCAGGTGCTGCGGCAGCATGCGATAGGGTGCATCCGCCTGGACGAACACGCGCTTGACGCGGCCACCCTGGATGAAATCGTTTACATAAGCGCTGCCGAAGGCCGCCGAGATCGTATTATGGATGGAACTGATGTGCAGGCCCTGTGCACCGGCCTGATCCCAGTCCACGTCCACACGATACTCGGGTACATCTTCCAGGCCGTTTGGACGCACATTCACCAGCCGCGGGTCCTGCCAGGCCATCGCAAGGAGCTGATTCCTTGCCTTCATCAGCTCATCATGCCCAAGACCGCCGCGATCCACGAGCTGGAAGTCAAAACCCTGTGCACTGCCCAGTTCGGCGACGGCGGGCGGTGGAAACGCGAATACCATCGCATTTCGAATCGCGGCAAACCGGCCCATCGCCCGGCCTGCAACAGCCCTCACACGAAGGTCCGGCCGATCGCGCAGCTTCCAGTCCCTGAGCTTGACAAAAACCATGCCGTTGTTCTGAGCCTGGCCTGAAAAACCGATACCTGCAATGGTCATGCAGGATTCCACCACCTCCTTCTCCTGCTCAAGGAAATACTGCTGTACCTCATCGACGATCTGCTGGGTCTGTTCCAGGGTCGAACCCGTCGGCAGCATGATCTGGGCGAGCAGAATACCCTGATCTTCGTCGGGCAGGTAACTGGTCGGCATTCGCCTGAAGAGAAAAACTAAACCGCCGACGATAAGTATGTAGATCACCACATATCGCAACTTGTGTGCCAGCGCGTGACCGACCACTCCGACAAAGCCGTCGCGAAAGCGGTAAAACACGCGATCAAACCACAAAAAGAACGGCCGCAAGAACCAGATAGCCCCTTCCGCGGCCTCATGCCCTCTGGCGACCGGCTTGAGAATGGAGGCGCACAAGACCGGCGTCAGAATCAGAGCCACCGCCACCGACAACACCATCGATGAGACGATCGTCACGGAGAACTGCCGGTAGATGATACCGGTCGAGCCGCTGAAAAATGCCATGGGGCCGAACAAAGCCGTTAGCACCAGAAAGAAGCCGATCAGTGCGCTGGTGACCTGCCCCATCGACTTGGCCGTCGCTTCCTTAGGCGACAGCCCTTCTTCGCTCATAAGTCGTTCCACGTTCTCTACCACAACAATGGTATCGTCCACCAGGAGACCGATGGCAATCACCATGGCAAACATGGTGAGCATGTTGATCGAATAGCCGAATGCACCCAGCGCAGCACATGTACCCAAAAGCACAACCGGCACGGCAATCGTAGGTATCAGCGTGGCTCGCATGTTGCCCATAAAGAGCCACATCACCAGAAAGACCAGCACAATCGCCTGCCACAGGGCGTTGACCGCTTCACCAATGGCGACCCGCACAAACGGCGTAGTGTCATAGGGGTAGATGACCTTCATCCCCGAAGGAAAATATGGAGCCATTTCCTCCAGCCGTGCCTTAACCGCATTTGCGGTTTTCAATGCGTTGGCGCCGGGGGCCTGCCGAATCGCCAGTCCCGCGGAGGGCTTGCCATTATAGTATACATTGACGCCGTAATACTCCTTGCCCAATTCCACGCGTCCGACATCACTGACTCTCACTACGGAGCCGTCCGGATTCGTTCGTAGGGGAATGGCTGCGAATTCGTCCGGCGTCTGCAAGAGGTTTTGAACAACGATGGAGGCGTTAAGGCGCTGGCCCTCCACGGCGGGGATGCCGCCGAACTGACCGGCCGACACCTCGACGTTGTAGGCGCGCAGGGCCGTGATCACATCCTCAATGGTAAGGTGGTAATCGGTAAGCCTGTCCGGGTTCAGCCAGATCCGCATGGCGTAGGGCGTACCGAAACTCTCGACCTCGCCTACGCCGGGTACACGCGCCAGCACCTTTTCCAGGCTGGACACAGCATAGTCCTGCAGGTCGTGCGCACTCATGCTGCCGTCCTCGGACACGAGCCCTACAATAAGCAGATAGTTTCGTGTGGACTTGCTGACCCTGACGCCGGATCGCTGCACCACCTCCGGCAGGCTGGCCATCGCCAACTGGAGCTTGTTCTGCACTTTTGCCCAGGCCAGGTCCGGGTCGGTGCCAGGCTTGAAGGTCAACTCGATACGGGATGCGCCCGCCGAGTCGCTTGTGCCGGAGAAGTAAAGCATCTCCTCCAGGCCGGTCATCTTCTGTTCAATGATTTGCGTCACACTGTTTTCAACCGTTTGCGCCGAGGCCCCGGGATAGAAGCTCGCGATGGCAATCGATGGCGGCGCAATCGGCGGGTACTGCGAGATTGGCAGGTTGTAGATGGCCAAACCGCCCAAAAGCATGATGAAAATGGCGATGACCCAGGCGAAAACCGGTCGGGCTAAAAAGAATCTCGACAACATAGGATTTTCCGTCTATTGCACACTTACAGATGCAGTTCGTTCCGCGGGCGCGTCAGCCTCATCGGCTTTCATCAACGGAACGGCCGCCACGACAGCGCCGGGCCTGGCCTTCTGAAGACCATCGACAATCACGCGATCGCCGGGGGCAAGTCCCGATGCCACAAGCCACTTGTCGCCGATGGCACGATCCAGCGTCAGCATCCGCGGCTCAACCGTGTTGCCGGCGTTCACAATCATCGCCATGGGCTCGCCCTTCGAATTGCGGGAGACGGCCTGCTGCGGCACGAGGATTGCCTTCTCATTTACGCCTTCGCTAATCACCGCACGCACGAACATGCCCGGCAGCAGCGTGCGATCCGGGTTTGGAAAGAGAACGCGCAAGATCACCGAGCCGGTGGTCGGATCAACCGTAATGTCCTGGAACTGAAGTGTTCCCTCCAACTCGAACGGCACGCCATCCTCCATGACGAGCTTCACTTTGTTCTGGTTTGTACCGTTCGGGTTCAGACGACCATCCTCCATGCGCCGCTGCAGGCGCAGCAGTTGGGTCGTCGATTGGGGCACATCCACGTAGATAGGATCGAGCTGTTGAATAGTTGCAAGCGCCACCGGCTGGTAGGCCGTCACCAGAGCACCTTCCGTCACACTGGACTTGCCGATACGGCCGGAGATGGGGGCCGTGACGCGAGTATAAGCCAGATTAATCTCAGCCGTCCGGACAGCCGCCTTGCAGAAGGCGATCTCCGCCTCCGCCTGTTTCATGGCCGCCGACGCATCATCATAGTCCTGCTGACTGATGGCCTTGTCCGCAAGCAGGCCCTTGTAGCGATCCACCCGCAACCGGATCGCAACCAGCCCCGCCTCTGCACGGGCTAAAGACGCCTTTGCGCTGGCCAGCGCCGCCTCAAACGGAGCCGGGTCAATCTGGTATAGCACATCGCCGGCCTTTACCTCCGCGCCTTCTTCAAAAAGACGCTTCTGTATGAGGCCGTTGACCTGAGGGCGTATCTCCGAGATCAGAAACGCAGCGGTTCGGCCGGGCAAATCGGTCGTCAGGACGACTCGTTCGGGCTGCACCGTCAATACCGCGACCTCTGGCGCCCCCTGTGGCGGCGGCCCGCCCTGCTGCTTACAGCCGGCCCATGTAAGCAGACACGTTACCAACACGGCGGCAACACAGGTGCGCACACCGGGCCGCGCGGGTTTCTTGCCAGGTATCCCTCGAAAGGCGGCCAAGCGCCCACGGGGGGTATCAACTTTCTTTTCCATCGTCGACTCCGAAAACCAAACTGCAGGGCAAACGTCAACAGCCTGCTTTTTCTCTCAGCAAAGCGCCCAAAAAGAACTTCTCGATCCCAGTGAATCCCTCTTGTGCTTTCGTCTTGTCAAAACGCTCGGAACACTCCAGCGCAAACGCCTGCAGAGTCGCTTGAAGGGCCAGAACCACAACATCTGCGGCCACGGGATTGAACACCTCCTTCTCAATACCCGCCAGTATGATGCCCTTCAGCCGCTCTGACACCAACATTTCGATGTTTCGCGCGACATCCGCGATATCTTTGAGCATGGGCTTGATGCTGCTGTAAATCCCGTATTGGGACGTGTATAGCCGGACCAGGTCCAGGTTGCTCTCGACCAGATCTGTATGTGCGCGGACATACTCCGACAGCCGTTC
This sequence comes from Anaerohalosphaeraceae bacterium, assembly GCA_035450485.1. Taxonomy (GTDB): domain Bacteria; phylum Planctomycetota; class Phycisphaerae; order Sedimentisphaerales; family Anaerohalosphaeraceae; genus JACZKQ01. The sequence goes on from DAOTMV010000006.1 coordinate 106,817, forward strand.
TGTTTCCGGTTTATCCGAGTCTAAAATGGGAATCAGCCGCGCGCGAATCTTTTCAATGCCGGCCAGCATCAGCTCGATGAAAAGCCGCTCCTTGCTGGCGAAGAAATTGTATAGGGTGCCGACCCCAAACTCCGACTTCTCGGCAATCTCCTGCATGGAGACGTTGTGAAAGCCCCGCTCCGAAAACAGTCGCAGCGCAACCGCGAGGATGTCCCTGCGATGACGTCGCTTTTCTCTTTCCCGTCGTGGCAGTCGCGCCTTTTCCATGCTCTGTAATCCTGGCCGAATACTCATTCATCTTTCGAACCATCTTTCACAATTATGAATTACGATTCACAGGGTGTCAAGGTTTTTCCCGGGGAAATGCAAAATTGCTGCCTCAGGACGTCTCTTGCGTGAAATTATCGGGCAAACAGAACGGCTTTTTTTACACGCACACCGTCAATATCCGATAACGCTGACCCAATTGACACAAGGTGTGAACGCTGCAACGATTCGACGCCATGATCTGGAAAAAGCGGAGAGGGCGGGATTCGAACCCGCGGTACGGGTTATTACCCGTACGACGGTTTAGCAAACCGTTGCCTTAAGCCTCTCGGCCACCTCTCCAGTGTTCAAAATGTTGTCACTAAATCTGTGTCGACAATATCTGTCGGCATCGGCAATATCCTCTGCCGTTTCCTATGCCCGGAAACTGCACGTCGGGTGTATTGCGTGCACACTTTAACCATAGGTCGATGTTATTGCAAGCAGATTAGCCGGAAGTTCGCAAATTTGCTCCACATTGTTCCAGCAAGCCCCCCGGCGCCTTCCAAGAAAACCTTCAAGCGGGGCAGACAGCCGCCGATATCAAGAAGCGCAGCTTTGGGGCACAGAACCGTGTATGCGGGGGGACAATGTGCAGATCGTGTAAACGATTCAATGCCGTCAGTGTATTTGCAATTCTGGTTTTCGCAGCATTGCCGGGCACCGCTTTGGCCATTGAGCGGCTGACCGTGAACTTCGACTACGTGAAGGAACGTGCGCGTCGTCTGGCCGAAAAGCCCTTTGAAGAAGCAGCCAGCCATCTTCCGGACTATCTCAAGAATCTGGACTACAATACGTATCTGCAGGTTCGCTCCGATCCGCGAAAGGCCCTCTGGGCCGACGCAAACCTGCCTTTTCACATTACTTTCAGCTTGCCGGGTTATATCTACAATTATGCCGTCAAGGTTCACGAATTCACGGCCACACACGTGCAGGAGGTCCCGTTCGCTCCACATTTTTTCGATTTCGGCAGCCAAAGCGAGCTGGCCGCCAAGATCCCGCCGTCGTTAGGTTACGCGGGTTTTCACATCTCATATCCCCTGAACGAGGTATACGAACTGGAAGAAGTCGCCGTATTCTTAGGCTCCAATTACTTTCGGGTAGTGGGTCGTGGAGGCAGATTCGGTATCAGCGCCCGCGGCCTTGCGATCAACACAACTGCGTGCGAACAGGAGGAATTTCCCATATTTCGTGAATTCTGGCTCGGTAAGCCGCGACGGAGGGCCGAGTCGCTGGTCATTTACGCCCTGTTAGACGGGCCCAGCGTCACCGGCGCATATCGCTTCGACATCACACCGGGCTTTGAAACGGAAGTCGCCGTAAAAACGTGCCTCTTTTTCCGCAAAGGGGTCAAACAGGTAGGTCTTGCTCCGTTTTCGAGCATGTTTTACTTTAATGAAAACAGTACGCACAAACCGCCTGATTATCGACCTCAGGTACACGATTCTGATGGACTGCTCATCCGCCGGCCGGACGGCGTATACATCTGGCAACCCCTTATTAACCCCGCCCAGCCGCTGGTAAGCAGTTTTCGGTTCCGCCAACCGGTCGCATTCGGACTGTGTCAGCGCGATCGGAGTTTCGTCAACTACCAGGATATCGATCAGGCATATCAGTTGAGGCCGACCGCATGGGTCGAGCCGGGCAGGGGTGACTGGGGACCTGGCTCCGTTGTACTCTATACCTTCCCGGTTGATTCGGAGACCATCGATAACGTTGTCGCGTTCTGGCAACCCAAGAAACCGCCGCGCGTGGGCGTACCGTTTGCCTTCGAGTACACGCTGACGTACACGAACGAGGAGCGATCGCCGGAGGGGTTTGTCACTGCCACGCGGGTTGGCGGGCCCGTCTCCAGCGGGGACCTTTACCAATACATTGTCGACTTCGATGGACCCAATCTGCGAAAACTGGAAGCCGTCGACCGCCTCGGGGCCGTCGCCCATGCCACAGACGGCGTTTTTCTGGAGAGGCCTATCGTTATCAAGAACCCGTTTGACAAGACATGGCGTCTGATCCTGCAGTTCAGCCTGGCGGACAAGGCCATAGACAAGGCCCGACTTACGGCCTTCCTCACCCATAAGGGACAGCGTGTGACCGAAACGTGGAGCTATGTATGGACACAAGAGCGGCAGTTTCCGCCGACCCCGCAACAGCAAATCTATGGGATTGTGCCTACCGACGAGTAGACGCCTATCTGGAGGCGCTCGGCGCCGGCCGGGCCCTTCTCCGGCATCGCCTGGCACGTCGGGTCTTGAAAGAGGCGGCCCAGACGGCAACGGAACGCCAAGAGCCAGCGCCGGTGAAGACGGCCATGGAACAGCTCAGGGCGGACGTCATCGCGTGGATGCGGCACTTTACGGACCTGCCTTCGTTTGACACGGATGAGGCTTTTCTGGAGGCACGTCTGGCCCTGCTGCTGGCCGATATGCCGTCGCAGTGGCACACATTGTTCCTGGCAACGCCGCCACTGCCTGAGGCATTTGTTGCGGCACTGCGGGAACGTCTCGAATCCGTTCCGCAGTTTCGCCCCGGCAGGATGGAGGTGCATTCGCTGGATCTGGGACTTGTGCCGCACCTGGCCGAAGCCGCCTTGCACACCCTTGCGCGAACGCCCTGGCTGCGGTTGATCGTGATCTGGGGGTTTTTCATTTCGCTCTTCAGTCTGCTGTTCTATTTTACACGGTGATCACGGATGACCTGCCCATCAACCCGAGACCATTCACGAATCTCTTTGGAAGTGGCTGCCACAACGGCTTCGCCTCGCGTTCGGACCATGCGGCGCATGCTGTTTCTATGCGTCTTTCTTATGGTCAGCGGCACGGGCATCGTCCTCTTTGCCGACTACCTGTGGCGGACGCAGCTATACGGACTCAAGTACGCAATCCTTGTGCTCTACTCAATTCTTTTCTGCCTCATCGCCTTTCTATTCTGTAACGCCTTCTTCGGCTTCATCGAACTGCACCGACCGGGCCGACGCGTTGCGATAAGCGCCGATGAGGCCCCGGAGCCGGACGGCGAACTGCCGCCAACGTGCGTGCTGTTTCCTATCCATAACGAGGATGTCAATCGTACGATGGCCGGCGTGAAGGCAATATGGCAGTCTGTCCGCCGGACCGGCCGGTCTGAGGCCTTTGACTTCTTCATTCTCAGCGACAGCACGCGGCCGGACTACTGGGTCCGGGAGGAGATTGCCTGGTTCCACGTAGCCAAAGAGCTTGACGCGTTTGACCATCTGCATTACCGACACCGCCCGGACAATTCCGGCATGAAAAGCGGCAACATCAGCCACTTTCTGGAGCAATGGGGGCGTCGCTACAAATACATGGTCATCCTTGACGCCGACAGCCTCATGACCGGCCAAACACTCCTGCGACTCGTGCAACTTATGGAAGCGCACTCCAATGTGGGCATCATCCAGACCACCCCCCTGCTCGTACGCGGCGAGACCCTTTATGCGCGACTTCAGCAGTTCGCCTCATGGCTCTATTCGCGTGTGTACGCGGCAGGCATGAGTTTCTGGCAAGGCAGCGAGGGCAACTATATCGGACACAACGCCATAGTCCGCGTCAAACCCTTTATGGAAAACTGCCGCTTGCCCAGACTGCCGTGGAAGGAGCCGATGGGCGGCCACATTTACAGCCACGATTTCGTCGAAGCGGCCCTGATACGCAAAGGCGGCTACGAAGTCTGGCTGGCGTACGATCTGGGCGGCAGTTACGAAGAAGGGCCGCCGAACCTCGTGGCAGGCGCCTGGCGGCACCGCCGCTGGTGCCAGGGCAATCTCCAGCACCTCTGGCTGCTGTTTTCGAATGAACTGCCGCTGATCAGCCGCTGCCATTTCCTTCTGGGCATCCTGGCGTACACCAGTTCGCTGTTCTGGTTTCTGTGGCTGCTGTTCAGCACTCTGGTCGTCATCCAGTTCGAGCGATCCGGGCTGTCACTGATTCCCAGCTCCGGCTTCACCAGGTTTCTGCGTCTTTCGCTGACGCAGCATAGCGTCGTACTTTTTGCGTTAGCCTTCGGCCTGCTGCTGTCGCCGAAACTGTTCGGCCTTCTGGATCTCTGCCTTGACCGACGGCGACTTCGGGCATGGGGGGGCTTCTGGCGCTGTACCGCCAACGTCGTGATGGAGACACTGCTTTCGGTCTTCATGGCACCTGTCTTCATGCTGTGGTACACGCTCTTCGTTGTGACAATCCCCATGGGCAAAGGCGTCAAATGGATCGCACAAAGCCGCGATCCGCGACAGGGCCTCAGTTGGCGGTTAGCATGCAGGACTCACGCATGGCTGACGCTCATCGGCGTATGCTGGATGGCGGTTGACTATTCGACCAATCGCGATTTCTTCCGTTGGATGCTGCTCATCAACGGTCCACTGATTATGTCGATACCCCTCAACATGCTGCTGTCGTCGCTTACCGCAGGTGCATGGCTGAAGCGGCACGGTTTTCTGCTGACTCCGCCAGAACGAGAGCCGGGCCCGGAATTGGAGACTCTGGACGAATCGGAGCAATCGCTGACTGCCTATCTTGACAAGCTCCCGCAATCGACGGCCACACTGGCGCTGACCGACCCCTACGTCAATGCCCTGCACGTCGTCATCCAGCGGCAAACCGGCGCGGCAACGCCCATGCCCGGAGTAAACCTTGACGGCGACGGACTTGCGGATTTCAAGAACGATCCGGCACGCCTCTTCCAATTGCTTTTGGATGACAAGGCCTGCCTGGCGGTACATCGCCACTTTTGGGACAACCCCGACGAGAGCATGTTCGAGAAGGAAGATCTGCAACCGGCGGGACATCCGCGTCCCGTGTGCATGCACTCCCTTTTCGGCAGGGACGGGGCAGACTGAACGAGTCCGCCAACTTCGCACCAACCGCTCCGCGAATTCGCTCTTGCGGCCTACGAAAAAAACCGTGGCTTTTGCCGACAAATCTGATACAATCGCCGCCTGCGTGGCCGCTCGTAAGCGAGCCGGATCAGAGCTTGACAGACAGAAGGGATCAAACAGCGATGGAAAAGAAAACGGTTCGGACTGGGATTGTGGGCGCCGGCTTCGCCGCATCCTTTCACTACGAGGCACTGTCGAAGGTACACGGCGTAAACGTGGAGGTAGTCGGGGTATATTGTCCGCCCGAGGAACAGCGGCGCGAATATGCCGCCAAGCGCGGCATCTGGGCCTTTGACAGCCTGGACAGCCTGATCGATGCCGTGGACGTCGTTCACGTTTGTACCCCCCCTGTGGTGCACGAGGCGGTGGCCGTGGCTGCTTTGGAGCGCGATAAGTTCGCGATAGTCGAGAAACCTTTAACGGGCTACTTCGGCGACGGCTCCGATGCGTTCAACGGGGACACGTTCCCCAAACAGGACGCTTTGGACTTCGCATTGGCCAGCATAGAACGCATGTTAGCGGCCGAGGCCAAAAGCAAAGGCAGAATTCTTTATGCCGAAAACTGGGTCTATGCACCTTCCATCCAGAAGGAACGCGAAATTGTGGAGAAGACGGGTGCCCAGATCCTCTGGATACATGGCGAAGAAGCCCACTCCGGCTCACACGCAGCGACCTACGCGTACTGGAAGTTCTCCGGCGGCGGGGTCATGATCGGCAAGGGCTGCCATCCGCTGACCGCGGCCCTGTACCTTAAGCGCGTCGAGGGACTCAAACGCAGCGGTGTCCCTATCCGTCCGCAGGCGGTTAGCGCCAGAACCCATGCGATCACGCGGCTGAAAGGATTTCGCGACGAAGGGTACATCCGTGCAGACTACCACGATATCGATGACTTCTCCGCCATGCACGTGATCTTCGAGGACGGCACCATCGCCGACATCTTCGCCTCCGATATCGTCCTTGGCGGTATTCACAACTGGCTGGAGGTCAGCGCCAACAACCACCGAACGATCTGCAACATCAATCCGAACAACGCCATGCAGACATACAATGCCTGCGAGGCCAATTTCGCGGATATCTACGTCGTGGAGAAGATCGGCACGAAGCAGGGTTGGTCGAACCCCTCTCCCGATGAAGATTGGTTCACCGGCTACCCGCAGGAGATGGAGGCGTTCTATCGCACGATCGCCTACGGTCAGCCCCCTGAAAGCGACAGCCGTCTGGCGGCCGACTGTATCTCCACAATCTACAGCGCGTATGTCTCGGCCGAAAGGAAAGGCGCCGAGGTCGCGATTAAAGCTTTTTGACCCGCTGAGAGGGTACAGCACATGATTTCTCCCCAACGATTCGCGCGGATCTACAGGATTGTGGACCTGGCGCGCAAGGCTGCGGTTGTCATATTGTTCACTTTCATCATCGTATCGATGGGTCTGCAGATCGTCCTGCGGCGGCTGGAATGGACCGATGAGATCCTCCGTTACCTCAATATCTGGGTAGTTTTCTTAGGCGCGGGTCTGGCGGTCCCGAAGAGCGGGCACCTGCATGTCGCATTCCTGGCCGACAGAATCGGTGGCCCGGGTACACAGCGGGTTATTCGCACCGTGCGCCTTTGTGTGATCATCGCGGGTCTACTCATCATAGCCGCCGTGGGCGCGGTCAAAACGGCCAGCCAGGTGGCCGTCCAGACACAGATGGCCCCGATGTCCATCGCGTGGTTTTACCTTGCCATTCCGGTAGGCTGCATCCTTATGGCGATGGATTTTCTACTCATACTGCTTTACGGCCGGCATCCGTTCGCCGGCAATAAAGACGATGCGGAGGGATCGATATGCTGACAGTCGCATTGTGCTTTCTTGGCCTGCTTCTGCTAATCCTGTTAGGGTTTCCCATTTTCGTGGCCATCTGCCTGGTGGGTGGTGTCGCCACGGTTGCCTCAGGCGATTCGCTGATGCTGGTTGTAACCAACATCTTCGGTGGTATCGACAGCTTCAGCCTGATGGCCATTCCGCTTTTCATTCTGGCCGGGTACGTGATGACCGAGTGCGACATCACAGAACGCCTCGTGGAACTTTCTGACGCGCTGGTCGGGCGATTCCGCGGCAGCCTGGGGCACGTCAACATCCTCAGTTCGATGTTCTTCGCAAGCATTCAGGGTTCAGGCGTGGCGACAACGGCTGCGATCGGGCCGATTATGATTCCAGCCATGATCAAGCAAGGTTACGGGAAAGACTATGCGGTGGCTCTTACCGCGTCGGCCGCTGTGATCGGACCGATCATCCCGCCGAGCATCGCCATGATCATGTTTTCTTACTATACCGGATTGTCCGTCGCCAAGCTGTTTTTGGGCGGCCTGATCCCGGGTATTCTGGTGGGCCTCGGACTCATGGTGGTCAACGCCGTGTACTGCCGCATCCGAGGATACGACGCCGTACCGCGGGCACACGGCGGCGCTAAATTTATCTTGCGAGCGATTGTACGGTCGTTGGGTGGCCTGATGATCCCCCTGATCATCGTCGTTGGTATCGCCGGAGGCGTATTCACGCCGACCGAATCCGGCGCCGCGGCGGTTATCTACGGCCTGGTGTACGGTTTGATCTCCCGTCGGTTCAAGCTGCGGCGTCTGCCGGCCGTGCTGATCGGCGCCGCTAATACGACCGCCGCGGTCATGATCGTGCTGGCTGTGTCCAAGGTCTTCGCAAACGTAATGGTCAGGGCACAGTTTCAGCGGATTGTCGTCGAGGAGATTGTCGGCGGGATCGGCAACCCCTGGCTGGCAACGCTGGCCATCATGGCCTTCCTCATCTTTCTGGGCACGTTTCTCGACCCGACGGTGCTGATTACAATGTTCGCGACAACGGTCTCAGCCGTCGGGGCGAGCCTGGGCTTCGATCCGGTCCATTATGCCGTACTCATGGCCATCACGATGCTGACAGGGGCGCTGACGCCGCCGGTGGGGTCGATGCTGTTCGTCTCGTGCTCCATCGCAGGGCTGCCCATCGAGCGCAGCTTGCGCGCACTTCTTCCGTTCTTTGCGGTCCTTCTAGTCGTAACGGTGCTTGTACTGTCTATTCCGCAGCTTGTCCTGTTTGCCGCCAATTGGGCTGGTTGACGCGGCGCCGTGGGACTGTTAGGATGTGGCCGAAAGGAGCATAGGTATGTACATGGCAAAGACAGGGCGCGCACTTTTGACAATCCTCGTGGCAGCGGCACTTCTGTTCGGGACATCGTCGTGCCGCAAATCCGGTGAGAAGTCGTATCGCATGAGGGCGGCCACACCGTTGGCCCCACACGGCACGGTCGGCAAGGCACTGGCCCGCTTCTGCGAGCTCGTCGAAACCCGCAGCGAGGGCCGTATTCGGACACAGGATTACTACATCGGCGAGTTGGGCAACCAGCGAGAGCTGGTCGAGTTTGTTCATGACGGGTCGTTGGAGGTTGTCACTTCGCTGGCCTCAGGTACGGCGCAGTATGTGCCGCAGCTTGCGCTGTTCGAGTACCCGTACATCTACAAGGACGAAGCACATCTGGTCCGGGTCCTGAATGCGTTGGAGGATGAAGTGTCACGGTTGCTTGCACCGCACAACTTCGTCGCGGTTGGCGGCCAGGGCATGGGCGTTCGCCATATGCTCAACAAGACCCGGCCCATTGAGCGCCCTGCGGACCTGAAGGGCCTCAAGATGCGCGGGCCGAATCCGATATACGTCGGTATGTTCAAGACCCTTGGTGCCAGCGCCACGACGACGGACTGGAGCGAGATCTACAGCGCTCTGCAGACGGGGGTTATCGATGGGCTGGAGGCCTCGCCCGACATGCTGCTGTCGATGAAGTTCAATGAGCAGGCAAAATACCTTTCGAAGACCTCTCACATCGCGGCATGCGTTTACTACATGATTCGCAGGGACTGGCTAGAGTCACTGCCGCAGGATCTGCAGTCCCTCGTGCTGGACTGTGCCCGCGAAGCCGCCGCATACCAGAATGAACTGGATATTCAGGTGCAAGCCGACGCGTTAAAGACGCTCGAGGCCGAGGGCGTCAAGATTAACGCAGTTGCCGATCTTGAAGAATTCAAGGCGCAACTGGCGCAGTGGAAAGATGACTACGTCCGATCCCAGGGCCCTGCATGGCAGGACCTCTACGCAAAAATTACGGCCGTCGACTGATCGCAAGAACAGCGACGTGCGTCGGTCTTGCGGCTGCGTTCTTATTGCCCCTTATTGAGGATCGCGTGCGCGTGACGCGAGTAATAGCCGCGGTAGTCCTTCTCGTATTCCCTGAGAATCTTTTCGCCCAGACCGCGATAATCCCCGCACTTGTACAACGCACGGGCAAGCACCAGTTCGCGCAGCGATACATTGCGTGTCGACGTATCGACCGGGCTGGCGGGCTGTTTTTTTCGCATGGCGTCAATATCGACGTAGGCGTGGCCTGTCATGCCGGGCTTGCTTAACAACTCCGCCAAAGGCCTTGCCGCCGCCCGGTCGCCGATCGTCTCAAGCGCCACAGCCACAGCGCGGTGGTGGGAAAACTCCAGGTCGGCGTTTAGCGTTTCGGCTTTTTCCAGGATGGGTTTAAGGGCCCGCTTGTCGCCCGTTCTCGCCAGGGCGATAATGAGCGTATCGAGGTAACTGAGACTGCGGCCGAACTGGCCCATGCCCGTATAATTCCAGCCTTTATCCCATGACGCACCGCTGACAGCCGCAATCAGCGTTTCAGCGCCTGTGCCATCGCCGAGAATGCCCAGGATGTGCGCATAGACCAATCTGTGAGCATCCGTATTCGCGGTGCGGTATGCCTGGCGCAGCATCGGAAGTGCCGTCTCGGGCTGGGCCAGAATTGTCTCGATATCCTCATAATCGTTGACGACTCTCTTTACTGCCGCAGCGATCTCCGATGTCGGCGACGGAAAAGAGTCCTTGTCCGTCAGTACGCGCTGCGGCAGAATGCCCTTATCGATCAGGTGCTTCTGAAGTGCCTTGATATCCAGCTGGCGCGTTGGAATATTATCCCTGGCGACCATAGCCGCAGCGACACCGGCTGCGTAACCCTGGTTCTGGATATCCGGCTGCATACGAATCACCGGCATCGCATCACGATGCGCACTCACACCAAGCCCAGTGACGAGAATTCCATCCAGGCCTTTAGGCAGCAGGCAGCGGTACGGAACGTCCGCAACCATGCCCTCGCGGTCCGGCGGCCGAATGAAGAACGCCGGATGCACGGTATAGCCGTGCGAATCGAAATTGCTCATCGCGATCACGATCGTATCCGGAAAGGTGCGCCGCTTGTAAATATCGATGGGCGACAGGCAGAAGTCTCCCACGATTTGCCGCCGCTCGCGCGTATCGAGCAATTGCCCCATATCGTAGGCATTCTTGAACTTTTCCCGGCCCAGTACGAACGACCGCCAGATATCCATAACATCGGAATCATCGATGAACGTGTAGTCCGTATTCGTATAGCTGGAGCCCAACTCTCGCGGCGGCAGGCCGCTGCCCTGGATGGCGATGTGGGTATCGTCGGTCAGCACGCATTCCGCACCAGCAGCCGCGGCAATATCCGCGTTGCCCGTGGCGTCCACAACGCATTTGGCCAGCACCACACCCCTGCCGTCCGGCGTCGCCACGACCACACCCTTGACGCGGCCATCTTCCACAAATGCCCCGCTGCCCAGCACACCGTACCAGATATCCGCCCCAGCCTGGCGCAGCATCCGGCGATACAACTCCATCTTGTGCTCGACATTCCAGGCCCTGCCGCTTACGCCGGCGGGGTTCATCACCTTCATGCCCTCTTCGATCTCCGCCGTGAAACCCACGCGGTTGCCGTGGTAGTAGCTGCTGATCAGTCCCAGCGTCCCCACGCCGCCCAGGCCATGCAGGTATTCTAGCACCAACGTCCTGGCCTCCTGGCGTGCGGCGCCGATACCCGCGGGCGCCCCGCCGGTGCCGCCGCCGACTACCACAACGTCATACTCGGCCAGCACCGGCACGGCACTATCTTCATACCGCACCGTCTGCAAGACCTTCCGTCGCGAGTAGATATCCGTCCGTATCTCTGAAATCCGGCCTGATGCGGGGCCCTCCGCCGCACGAGTAAGGGGCTTGATAGGAAGTGTCTGGCGAATGCTTTGGCTCTCCCGCGCCGCCTCCCGGCCCAAACGGGCGCCGAGATTCATATATTCGATCGGCCGCAGCATCGCCTCGGCCGCTTCACGCGACACATCGGCGCAGCCGCCCAAGACATACAGCCGCTGTATTCCCGCGGGCTGCAGCACGTCCAGATCGACCTGATCCGCGCCGGGCCACGGGCCGGCAAGCGTCTCGGCCCCGCGCACGGGCGCAGCCGGAACGTGAAACAGGATCTCACTCGCATCCGCCTGCGACAGCGAGAACGTCTGGTCCCGCGCGATCTGTTCGGCCCGGGCCAGTGTCGCAAAAGACTCATCATTCATCGGCAGCGTCAGCGTGTACTCGAAGGCCTCGAAGTTCCGCTTCAGGCCCGGCCGCGGCGGCAGCCGGACGGGCAAACGCTGCACGTTGGCCGTGTTCTGGTCGACTTCCTCAGCCAGCACCACGCGTTTGAATGTCCGCAAACCCGCCGGATACTCATGAAACGCCGCGCCGGCCATCCTCGCCACCGCAGCGCGCGGCGTCGCATCGATCACCACCTTGGCCTTCACCGCCTGGCGGCCCGACCGGTTCGTCATCACGATTCCCGCCGCGCTGCCCGCCTCGTCCGTAAGCACGTCAGTTGCGTAACAGCCGAACAAAAACTGCACACCCGCGTCCAGCAGCGCCTCGTCAAACGTGCGTTTCACCTGCATCGGCGTAACCATATATGGCACACGCTGTCCCTGGTCGTCCTTCGCCAACGAGTCGGCGTCCTCTACTATAATCTCGCCGAGCAGGATACGTCTGGCATTTGGCCCCTTCGTACATTCGCATCGCAAATACCGGGTCATCACATCCAAATCCGCCGACAGAATAAGCGGGTCCTCTTCGAAGCCCCCCTGCCCGAGTTTATCGTTGCGCATCGCCGCGACCGGTTCCCATGTCCGGTTGTCCGCACTGGCCAGCACGCGGATGCGGTCGACCTCGAAATCGTCGTTCCGCTGAAACACCAGCACATGCACCTGCCGCACCCGGCGGGCTTTGCCCAGGTCAATATCAACCGTCACGTCGCCGTCATACTGCACGCTCTGCGTGGGCGCGCCGGTCCATTGGCCGTCCGTCAGCTTCGGATTGCTCTCTGAGTCCCTGTGCATCGCTGCCGAAGGCAGGCTCGCACGATAGGTGAACTTGACGCCCTTGGATATCCGGGTAACCGCCGGCTGCTTGTACACCGCGCGCGCAAGCTCAGACGCCGGCTCTTCCCCCTCCTCTAACCACAGCCGGTAGGTCCCGCACATATCCGCGCCCAGGTAGGGCCGCGGCGCGGCCAAAAACACACTCGCCCCACTCCTGGCCGCCTCAGCCGCCGCCGCCACAGCGCCCGATGTGCCCCCGACCACGACCACGTCCACGTCATACGTTACCGGGATCGTATGCGCAGGCTCCACCACCACAGGCGGCGCCGGATGCGAAACGACCGAAAGTAAACAAACCAAAGCAACTATGATCCCGCTCTTCATGACACAAGCTCCTCAGTTATTTGGCTGGAGTCAGCAAATACCACATCGTCTGGTAATGCGGCGTCAACTCGACTGTCGCCGGCGCCGTTCCATAATCCACGGGCACATCCACCCGCGGCGTCCCGTCCGGCCCAAGGGCCTTGCACGTCCACCGCCCCGTCGGCAGAGTAATCCGACCATAGATCGGCTCGATTCCCACCGGCGGGCCGCCCCAGTTCCGCCCCACCGTACGGCGGTCATGGGAAAACCGCATCCCGGTATTCTCGCACCGGCCACACGCCGTGATCAGAATCTTCCTGGACTTCGTCAGAGTCGCCCCGTCCAGCGCAGCCATGGTTACCGCCGCAAACTCCGGCGACTTCACAATCACGCGACCCATAAGAGCATCGCTGGCCCGAGCGGCGTGTCCGACAAAGATCATGGCCGCATCCGACGTCACCGAATAGACGCCGTGCCTGTCCGTATCAACATCCCACTGCACTGTTGGCTGCGGCCCGCTAAATGTCCGCCGTGTGTTGCGTCGCGACAGGCGTGACGCAATCTGCGTCGAGAGCAGGTCTTTCCACCCAAGGCCTGTCTTTTCCCCAATCACTGCCAACATATTCCGATCGTGCTTGCGGTGCAGCGCGATCAACTCGCCCGGAACATCCGTATCCCCCGTTAATCCCGCCGCTGTAAACGCATTCAGGGCCGGAATCGAACCTATCCGGAACATGGCAGCGCCAGTGGCCATGAATCCCCACTTGGCCGGGTTGGAATCCACGTCGAAAAAGCCTTTCATTTCGCTGCGGTCCCAGTCGTCGGTGCCGTGGCTGTACGTGTACAGCCACACGCCATCCCAATCCTGGGCCGCGGCAAACGATGCAATCATCGGCACGCACTCGGCCTGTGAATCCAGGGGCGCCGGATGGTTGTACTCAGTTACCGTAAACGGTTTGCCCGCCAGGCGCTCGCATGCCATGCGAAACAGCGTCGCCTCCGCCGGATAATCCGTCATTGCCTTCTGCTCGACAAGCCAATTCTCGCTGTCCCACGGCCGCCCGGGAAACTGCGGATGCTGCCAGTAGGCGTGCGCATCGATGAAATCCATGTCGCTCTGCCCGTACAGCCCCAGCGGTCCGAACACAATCGTGCCGGTCACCAGCGACTTGCTTCCCAGGCCCTCCTTGATATACAAACGCATGTGGTCGAAATATTTCTTCTCGGTCTCCGCAAGAAACCTCATGCGATCATCCACCCGTGCGGGCGTCTCCGTTTCCGAATAAAGCCGCACCGATCCCTCCTCGATCCGCTCATCCGCCGCCAGCCCTTCCAATCCGCCCGGCTGCAGACGCACATCCGCCAAATACACAGCCACCTTGTCGCCCCCCAAGACGAATGTGAGCCGCACGTTATCATCATCCGCCCGCGCCGTAAAGCCAAATCGGAATGTTTTCCACTGCTCGGTAAGCGCCACGCGCCGCGAAAGCCCCATGTTACCCCAGGGCTCATGCGCCATAGACACATTGCAAGTCAGCTCCCGCTCTGCTGGAGCCGCCGCACTGAAACTCACCGTGTAGTACCGCCCCTCCTTCAGCGCCAGCCCACCCTGGTTGAACTGGATATGCCAGTCCGTCCCGTCGAGCGTAAGGGGCTTCAGTTCCAGCGCCGCCCGACCACGGTAGTTCACCGCGGCCGCCTCCGCCTTGCACCCGGCGTGCTGCTCCAGATGCCATCCCGCCGGCACGCCTGCCGCCGACTGCCCGCTGCTCCAATCTCCATTCTTCAGCAGGTTCTCGCCCAGCGCCTCGGCCTGTCTGTTCCAAACCGAACCGAGCCGGGCCGTCGAGGCATATCGCTTTGCCAACCATGCGTTATACTGTTTCTGAAGTACGCCCGCGTAGTACTCCGGCAGCGACCGCAGTTTCTCGTCGCCATCCCACATGAACAGGCTGTCTTCATTGGTAATCTCCACTATCGCGATCGCCGGGTCCGCAGCGTAACTGAGCTTACGGTACGCGTTGACGTGCTCCAATACCTCCCGCGCAAAGGCCTTCTGCGCTTCCACAAGTTCCGGCGTAAAAATTCCCGTGATCTTGTCATAGCTGGTGTTGCTCTTGGGCAAGCCGATGTACTCACTGTGTGCCCGCCCCACGTGCAGATTGAGATTAACGTAGATGCCGTTCCTGGCGAGTTGATCGATGAAGTAATCGAGTTTGTCGAACGCCTCCGGCGCTATCGTCCTGCCGTCTTTGGCCGTCCACCACCCTCGCGGATACCGCGCCGTATCCAGGTGATGCAGCCGCACCGTATTCACCCCTGCTGCCGCCAGACGCGCCGCGACGTGCTCCGCATCAGCGTGCGTCGGCAGGTTCGCCCCGAACGACAGATTCACCCCCCAAAGCCGCACGCGTTCACCACCGCGTGCAAAATGCCCCGACCGCACAGCCAGCCGGTCCGCCTCTCCCGTTATAGGGTCCGGCTTGTACGCAATGAGAGAATCCGGATTGGGCCGTGCAGGAATCACAAACGGCACAAACTCCTGTGCCCCCGCAATACTTCCCGCCAGGCACAGACACGCGGCCATTGCCAGACTGCGGCATCTCATATCAACCTCCGAAGAAAAGAACATGCCCGCCGAAGTACCTCAGGTGCACGCCAATTGACACCCTCCGCGGGTGAATTCGATTCGCGGGCCAGACCGCCCACTGGCATGACATTCTACCGTTTGAACCCGCCGTTTTCAATCCGTCGGCACGGCAACACGAGCCAGGGTGCCCGGATCGCCCATCGTCGGCTCATACGGCCGCAAACGGAAGCTGTAACTGTAGGGCTTCGGCGGCAGCATATACTCCTTGTGCGTCCGCGCCCCCCAACTGTCGTCGCCGCCGACCCCCATCTGGCGATAGTCGATGTTCACCGTGATGTTCGCACTTCGCGGCAGTTCGTGGATGTGTTGCGCCTGCTCCAGATCGTCCATCGTGTAAGGCCACGCGCTGAAATCCACCGTTGGCATGCCGACGACCAGCAGCCCCGCCCCGTCGGCGTTCGTCAATGTGAACCACCGTACATCCGAACGGTTGCCATTTTCCTGCGGCCGCACGTACTCATGGATCAATTGTTCCACCGTCGCCGTGTACCGCCCCACCGCAGCGCCCGTCTTGCGATCCCAATACGTTTCGTGCGGCCCGCGCCCCAACCATGTCACGTTCTTGAACTCGCCTGGCACAGCCATCTGCATCCCGAAACGCGGCAACTCAGGCAGTTGCCCTGCCAGATCCACTCCAGCCCGAACGATGACCTCACCATTGCCGAACACCGTGTACGTGAAACCGCACGACGACTGCCCGGCCGGCAGTATCGCTCCAACCGTGATCTCCACCTTCTGAGGCGCCGGCTGCTGCACTTCAACCGATGTCACCACCCGCTTGGGCCCCGCGTCTTTCCACACACCGTGGCGTCGAGGCATACCGTTGCCGCGGTCATTATCGATGGGCACACGCCAGAAGTTCGGCACAAGCGGCGAGGCCACCAACTCCTTGTCCTTATAGGTAAACGACTGGATCGCTCCGTCGGCCATGCCCACCGTCAACAGGAAGTCGACGCCCTTGACGGTCATGGCCTTCTCCGACTGCACAAAGCTGACTGCCGGCATGGTATCCAGCGATGCCACAGCCGCAGTCGGCACGCTTAACGGCAATTCGAACTGCTCCCACGCCACCACGTGCCGCTTTGGCGCCCATGGCGTATCCTCCGCCAGCGCAAAGGTTACCTTCAGGTAATACTCCCGTCCGGCCGCCGGCGTCGCAGGCATATTAAAGGGGATTGTAACCTCCTGCTCGCTCTGTGGAGCGATCGCCAAGGTGCCCAGGTCGCCGCTCTGGATCACCTTGCCGTCCTCAGTCACCTCCCACAGAACATTGACGAAATCCATGTTCTGGAAATGATAATCATTTCGTATGCGCACCTTGCCGGTCGCAAGATCAACCGGCGTGACGAAGATCTGCTGATAGACCTTCTTTACTTCCATGATATGCGGGTGCGGCGTGCGGTCCGCAGCGACCAGCCCGTTACAGCAGAAATTGCCGTCATTGGGCTTGTTTCCGTAGTCGCCGCCGTACGCCCAAAACTCCCGACCGTCCTCCGTTTTCTTGCGCAGTGCCTGGTCCGCCCAGTCCCAGATAAATCCGCCGATCAGGCGTTTGTGCGAACGGATCGCGTCCCAGTACTCCTTCAGATTGCCTACAGAGTTGCCCATGGCATGCGCATACTCGCACATCACCACCGGCCGATCGTCATTGCTTCGCGCAGCAAGGTCCACCAACTCGTGGATCTTCGGATACATGCGGCTGATGACGTCCACGTAATACGGGTCCTTCGGCACACCCACGGCCCCTTCATAATGAATCGGCCTCGTCGGGTCGTAATCCTTGATCCATGCCGCCATCGCCGCATGATTCGGCCCGCAGCCCGACTCGTTGCCCAACGACCAGAAGATCACCGACGGATGGTTCTTGTCCCGCTCAACCATGCCGATAGCGCGCTGCATGAACGCCCCGTTCCATTGGGGTACGTTGGACAGATAGCCCCCCAACTCATGCGATTCGAGGTTGGCCTCGTCGATCAGGTAAAGACCGTACTGGTCACACAGCTCGTACCAGATCGGATCGTCGGGATAATGCGACGTCCGCACGGCGTTGATGTTGTGCTGCTTGAGCAGCTTGATGTCCTGGATCATCCGCGTTACCGGAATAGCCTGCCCGTGGACAGGGTCGTGCTCGTGGCGATTGACGCCGTAGAACGTCACGGGCTGTCCGTTGATGAGCACCTGGCCGTCGGCGATTTCGATGCTGCGGAAGCCGACACGACAGCTCTCCGCCTCCACTATCTGCCCATCGGCATCCTGCAGCGTCAGGACCAGCGTGTACAGGTTCGGAATCTCCGCCGACCATTTCTTGGGCGATGCAACCGTCGCCTCCAACAATCCGAACTTCACCGTGTCGCGCTGCGGGTACTTTTCGTTGATGATGTCGTTTACCGGCCGGCTGATCGCGTTTGCAAGTACCGGCTTGCCGTCGTCGTAAAGCTGTGCCTGCACCGTCCAGCCTTTTGTGTCGACCTTCTTGAAGGTGCGAATCTTCGGCCGGATCTGCAGCAGGCCGTTCTCGTATTTGTCGTCCAGCCCGGCCCGTACGTGAAAATCGCTGATATGCACTGCAGGCATCGCCATCAGATAAACATTGCGATAAATGCCGCTGAGGCGCCACATGTCCTGGTCTTCCAGGTAGCTGCCGTCCGACCAGCGATAGACCTCAACGGCCAGCGTATTGGCCCCCGGCCGCAAGTACGGCGTCAGATCGAACTCCGCCGGCAGCATGCTGTCCTGGCTGTAACCGACCTTGTGGCCGTTGACCCAGATGTAAAACGCGCTCTTGACGCCATCGAAATGAATGAAGATCTGCCTGTCCTTCCACTCCGACGGTATAAAGAACGTTCGTCGGTATGAACCAACCGGGTTGTAGTCGTGGGGGATGTACGGCGGATTGGCCGGGAAGGGATGCTTGATGTTCGTGTAAATGGGTATACCGTAGCCATGCATCTGCCAGTTGGCCGGCACGGGGATCGTGTCCCAGCCGCTTACGTCGAAGTCCGGCTTGTAGAAATCGACCGGCCGGTCGGCTGGCTTGCGCACCCAGTTGAAATGCCACTTGCCGTTCAACGACAGGTAGTATGGAGAATCGTTGCGAATCGCCCTTAGCGCAAGCTCAACGTTCGGGTACGGAATCAGCGTAGCATGGGCGGGCTCTTTGTTGATCCCGTAGACTTCAGGGTTCTCCCAGTCCGGCCTGGGCTCAGGCACGGCCGAAGCATCAGAAACCGCTGCCGGTACTGTGGGGAGCAACGGGTCAGTATCAGCCGCGTGTGTCAATGCATCCGCAGACGCCGCCATCTGCGGCGACAGCGGCTCGAGTTCGCAACTGGTGATCAGGCACGTCGAAACAATCAACAATAACGCCAAGCAACGATTCATACCGCGCCCCCTTTCCTTCCATTCCATTACTGTTTGCCGATTGCGCTAAATCGCAAAGACTACCTGGCCAGCCCGATCGGACTGAACAGTGCATACAGAATCAGCGTGATCACCACCACGACAATGCCGCCCACAAGCGCCGCCTTGGAGCTCTTCAGCTCAATCGTGGTCTGCTGGCGAAACTCGATCGGCGCAGCCAATGGCTTCACCACAGTGATAACCGCCATTACGATCAGACACAAGACGAAGCAGATCGCCATACGGTTGAGGAACTGCACGCTTGGCACCGCGACTTTCATCAGGCCGTAAGCGACGATGCTGGTGACCAGCCCGATCACGCCCGACACCGGCGGCGCCTTGCGAATCAGCAGTCCGAACACGAACACCGCCAGAATACCCGGCGAAATGAAGCCCTGGCTTTCCTGAATGATCGTGAAGATGCTGTTGCTGATCTTCGGGTTGCCCAACTGAGGCGCCAGCAGCACCGCCACCACCGTAAACGCTACCACGCACAGCCGCCCCAGCATTACAAGTACCGGTTGCGAGGCATCGGGCCGGATGTACTTCTTGAAAATATCCATCGTAAAGATGGTCGACGCGGCATTCAGCATAGCCGCCAACGAACTCACAACCGCACCAAGCAAGGCCGCCAACACAAATCCCACTACGCCGTTGCCCTGAGGCAGCACCCTGGCCAACAACTGCCCCATCGCCGTGTCGTACTTGTACGCAATGAATTTCTCCGTCGTGGTCTTTGCCCCGGCCGCCGCTGCCGCCTGCTCAACCTTCGTGTTGAACGCCTCCACTTCCTCCGCCAGCCCCGGCATCACAGTCTGCACGGCCTTGTCCTCGGTCTTGAATAGCGTGTGCTCGGTGACGGTCATCGCCTCATAGTCATCTGTCGTCATAGGCAGCACAAACGGATTGCGGACCTTTACCTGCCGCATGGCCTCCTCCGTCGGATACAGAGCCAGCATGAATCGCCCGGCCGGCCAATTCTTGACCGCTTCAGCGTCCGGCGCCGTCACCTTCTCGACATACCTGGTCTCGGCATTGGCCTTGATATACTTGGCCATAACCTTGGCGTTGTCGGCCACTGCCTCCTGCTGCATGTCGCCTGCAAACAGGTTGAACGCAATAATCCCAGGTACAACGATGACGAACGGAATGAGCAGCTTAAGAAATGCCGCAAACACAATACCTTGCTGCCCCTGCCGCAGCGACGCCGAACCAAGCGTCCGCTGCGTAATATACTGGTTGAGCCCCCAGTAATAGAAATTCGGAATCCACAGGCCTAACAACAGCGCTGTCCACGGCAGCACCGGATCATCCGACGGCAGGAACATATTCATCCGCACCTTGTTCAAATCCCAGAAACGCTCAACCGGTCCGGCCGCCTCTTCCAGCTGAACCACTTCGACCGCACCCGTACTCACGTTGCTGATCATCGAGGCCTGATCCGCATCGCCCAGAACGTTGAACGCACAGACCATAATCACCGCCCCGCCCGCGATCAGCGCGCTGCCCTGGATCAAGTCCGCCCACGCGCACGCCTTCAGACCGCCGAACGCCACGTATGCCATCGCTATCAAACCGATGACCAGCGATCCGTACTGCAGCGGCACATTGTGCCCCATTTCCCCAGCTACCGTGCGAATCGTCAGTGCCCCACTGTACGTCACCGATCCCAGCAGCAGCATGTAAATCCCGATAGTCGCCACCGCCATGATCGTTCGAGCCAAGGCGTTATACCGATACTCCAGAAACTCCGGCATCGTATAGATACCCGCCCGCAAAAAGTACGGCAGGAATGCGAATGCGACCACAACCAGGGTAATAGCAGCCATCCACTCATAGCTGGCGATGGCAAGACCCACGTGGCTGGCCGCATTGCCGCTCATTCCGACGAACTGCTCTGTCGAGATATTCGCCGCGATCAGCGAAAAACCGATCAGCCACCAGTGCAGCCCGCGCCCCGCCAGGAAGTAATCCTCGCCGGTCTTCTCGTGACGGCTTTTCCACATGCCGACCGCCACCACCGTAACGATGAATGCGAGGAATACCGTGATGTCCAGTGCACCAAATTGCATGTCCTGTCTCCTTCAAGTTCGCGTGTCGAAATTCACTGTCCGCCGGCCGGAGGGACCGGAGAATGTATCATTATCTGTTTCGAAGGTCATTTGGCAACACAAATCTCATCCGTTGAGCCGCTCCGCCAGCAGCGTCTTTTCATCCTCAACGCCCCAATGCTCGACAAACCGAAGCGGCGTCGGCCGGATATGCGGATAAAGAATCGCCTTGCCGTCGATCCGCGTCTCCTTGATCATCTTCAAGACCTCCACGGCGTTATCCAGCGACCCCACCGCCGCCACGTAGTTGCCCGCGTCTATGTCGCGCGAGCGAATCGCCCGCAGTGTTGCCGCCATGTCGCTCGGATCGCCGCCGCTGGAGCCCACCAGCTTGATTTCCCGATAGTGCACCGCCAGCGCATCGACATCCAGAATGTGATCGCCCTTCGGCAAGCCCCCGAAAAGATTCGCCACCCCACCATCCGCCAGCAGCCCAAGCGCCGCCTGCTGTACCGGCCGCGCTCCCACCGCCAGGATAATATCATCCGCCCCTCGCCCGTGCGACGCCTCGCGCACCGCCGCTTGCAGCTTTTCCGCCGTGACGCAAACCAGCCGCGTCCCGTTGCGGGCGGCCTTTGCGCCGATGCACTTCGCGGTCCGCTCCAGGCGCTCCTGCTGCAGATCCGAAACGATAAGCACTGCCGGCCTGAACCGCAGCGCCAACTCCGCGTGCATCCGCCCCATAGCCCCCGCTCCCACCACGACCGTCACACCCCCCGGCGACAAGCCGAGTTGTGCCCTCCGCTGGCCATGCGGGCCGTCCTTAAGAACGTGATAATTCCGCTCCTGTGCCGAGTATATACAACTGATCGGCTCGGCCATGGACACCTCATAGTAGGCCATCTCATCGTCCGGCAAAGGCAGCAGGCAGTCCGCCGCCAACACCTCCTCCTGGATAAGGATATACTGGGCCAGATTCCCGCCCAGCGTGTATCCCACAGCGCACTTCCGCATCCCCTCCGCCCGGTTTCGATATCTTTCCCGATGCAGAATCGGCGGCACCGCCACGGACGGCTGAATGGCAAACCGCTGCCCCACCGCGTATCGCCCGACCAGATTTTTTCCTACTTTGACAACGGTAACCGCCCCCTCATCACCCAGAATCAGGGGCCACCGCTCCATATTCCACCCGTTCACGTACGTATGCTCCGGCCCCTGCGCCACAAGCTTCAGAATGCTCGTGCAAACCCCCGCCGCATCAACCCTCGCCAGCAACTGGTCCGGCCCAACCTCCGGTACAGGCACCTCCGCCACCGCCACATTCTCGAACCCCACCCCGCGCGCCACAACCGCCTGCATCATCGCGGGAATTGCTGCATCAACCTTCGACCGGTAAACATCGTATGCATTCATGTCATGATCCTTTCGGCCCGCATGATATCCCAAACCCGAAGCGCTCGCCACAAAAACCCGCAGAGCAACGGTATAGATGACATTGCGGGGATATAAAAAGACGAGCCAAAACCATTTGAGACTTCTCAGACGGCTCAAAACAGCGTATAATACCGGAATTGAGGGGGCCAAGTGTAACAGTGTGCAAGTGTTAAGCCAGGAAACGGGTCTACATGAGTCTGTCCATCATTATACCCGCCTTCGAAGAAGGCAAGAAAATCGCCCGGGACATCCGCGAGGCCACTGCTTTCCTCAAGGATCACGATATTGCCGGTGAGATTATCGTGGTCGACGACGGCAGCCAGGATGACACCGCCGAGGCCGCCGAGAGGGTCCCCGCCACCGTCGGTATCCCATGCCACGTGTTCCGCCTTGACGTCAATCGCGGCAAGGGGTTTGCCGTCCGCACCGGAGTCGCCAAGGCGATCGGCGACCACATCATGTTCGCCGACAGCGGCTGCTGCGTTCCGTACGAGAACGTGCTGCGCGGCCTCGAAATGATCGACAAAGGCGAGTGCGAAATCGCCCATGGATCGCGGAAGATGGACGGCTGCCGCATAAATCGTCCCCAGAGCCGTTGGCGTCGTGTCTGTTCGCGGCTGTTCCGCTGGGTCGTCCACTCCTGGCTCAGAATGCCTTCCCACCTTACCGACACCCAATGCGGCTTCAAGGTTTATCGCGGTGACGTCGCCAAGAAACTCTATGCCGAGGCAATCACCGATGGTTTCAGTTTCGACGTCGAAATCATTATCCGCGCGCACCGGTACGGTTACCGTATCAAAGAATTCCCCGTGGAGTGGACCTGCGACTGCGACAGCCGGATCAGTCTGCGGCGCACCTCGTTCCGCGTCATGCGCGAGCTGCTCCGCATCAAGCGCGTGCTCGGCAAGGAGGAAGTAGCGGCAGCGGCAAAGACCGTCCAGGAAGCGTGACCGCTACCGGATCGACGCCTCCGGCAATTCGGACTTGACCCCCTCATCCAGCGGCATCCTGTCCGTGGCCGGCGTAAGGCCGGTTGCCTTCATCAGGCGCGCCAGTTCGGCCTTCAGGTCTTTCACCACGCCGGCGTACTTCGGATTGGCGATCAGGTTATGCCGTTCCTCCGGATCGAACTCGATATTGTAGAGTTCGGCCATGTGCCGGTCGGGGCCGCCGTCGCCGTGGGGATAATGCACGTACTTCCAGGTGTCCGTGCGCACCCCGCGGACGTTGGGCGTGTAGGGAAACTGCTTCTCGTAATTGTAATAATAGAACCAACTCTTTCGCCAGGTGCGATCGCCTCGCTGGACGAGCCGCACCCACGATCGCCCGTGAATGTCCTTCAACGGCGGCGCCCCGCATAACTCGAGCATGCTCGGCGCTATGTCCGTCGTAAGCACCTGCTCCTCGATCACCTTCGCTTGCTGCGGCGGAATCAGACCCGGATATCGCACCACCAGTGGCACACGAATGCTGGGCTCGTGCATGGTCCGCTTGTCGACCATGCCGTGTTCGCCATTTAGAATCCCGTTGTCGGCCATGAACACGATGACGGTATTGGCCAGTTCGCCGCGCTTTTCAAGCAGCTTATAGAGCCGCCCCACACTGTCGTCCACGGAGAGGATGGTGGCCCAGTAGGCGCGGGTCATCGCCTCGAAGTCCTTCACCGCCTCAGGGCTGTCATCCGGAAACTTCTTTCGCCAGTCAAACAGAGGCCCGTAAATTCCGTGCCACGTCCGCAGCCGCTGCCTGACCCACGCCGGCTTGTCGTCCAGCATGAACGCCGTCTCCGGGTATGGAATCCGCACATCGTCGAAGGCATGCGCGTATTTCTCCTCCGGATAGTAGAAGCTGTGCGGCGCCTTGTGCCCGATCATCAGCATCCAGGGCCTGTCGCCGCGATCGCGGCCCAGCCATTCCTCGGCCATGTCCGTCACGGCATGCGTATAGTAGCCTTTCACAACTTCCCGCCGCTGCCCATTGAAATTGAACTCAGTGTCGAAGTACTTCCCCTGGCCTTTGTGCGTCACAAACCAGTCGAAGCCCGGCCGGGGTTCATCATTGTTTTCGCCCATGTGCCATTTGCCGATGTAGGCCGTGTTGTAGCCCTCGGCCTGCAACACCAGCGGAAAGCTCTTCAAATCCGTGGGATACTCGGTGAAGTTGTCCACCACGCCATGCGCGTGTGCATACAGGCGCTCAAAATTGTCGCCCGGCTCGGTGAACACAGCGAGGTTGTGCAGAAGGCATTCTTAAAATAAACCCCCTCCCGCCCAAGTCTGTCGATATTCGGCGTCTTGAGATGCTTGCTTCCAGCCAAGCCGATGGTATCCCACCGCTGATCGTCCGTCAGAATAAACAGCACGTTTGGCCGCCGTCGTTTTCTGCTCTCCGCGGCCGTCCCAACGCCAGCCAGCAGGGCAGGTGTCACACCCGCCGCAATCGCCCCCCGCATAAACCCCCGCCGATTGAACGGGCGACCGGTGTACCCTTGCTGTTGTTCGCACATTGCATCTCTCCGATTGCAGGTTGTTCCGAATGGCTGTGACGGAATCCGATCTTAGCCCGCCGGGTACCTGGCGTCAAGCCGCCGTCAAAGGTGGCGCGTACTCCGTGACATTCGCGATCCTCTTATCTGATATGATCGCTGATTCTTTCAGTTCCACCGCAGTGTGAGTTTCTTCTCACCGCAACAGGCCTTTCGCAGCCTGCCACATGCGTTTCGCCGCGATGGCCGCCAGATCTTTTTTCTACTGGAATATCGAAAAACATCCTCCCACACACCTTGCCGGCAGCACGGCTGTTTTTTCTGGGAGCCGGACCAGCTATCATGTATACTTGACATTAAATTTTTGCAGTTGAGGATCCCCAACTGTCGACACTTGCATGGCTTAGGCGGCGCGGCCAGGTTTTCTGGGAGGTTTGCTATGGAAGTCACCATCGAATTCAATGTCAACGGGCAAAAAGTATCCGTGACAACGGACACCAGACGGTCTCTCCTTGAGGTCCTGCGCGAGGACCTCAACCTCACGGGAACAAAGTATGGCTGCGGCGAGGGCCAGTGCGGCGCCTGTACCGTACTTATTGATGGCCGCGCAGTCCGCTCCTGTGTCATGCCGGCCGCGAGTGCACAGGGTAAGACGATTGTCACGATTGAGGGTCTTTCCGACGGCAATCAACTCCATCCCGTGCAGCAGGCCTTCCTTGATGAAGGCGCAATGCAGTGCGGCTATTGCACGCCGGGCATGGTCCTCAGTGCCGTCGCACTGCTCCAGCGCAATCCAAACCCGACCGACGAACAGATCGTCAGGGGCATGAACGGAAACATCTGCCGCTGCAACGGTTACGTCAAGATTATTGGCGCTGTACGACGCGCTGCCGCTATGAGGAGGTAGACCGCATGACTGCAACGACCAGAACGGACGAAATGTACGAACCCATTTTTGACAACCACACCGGCCAAACCTATGCACCGTTCGAACTCAGCCGCCGCTGCTTTGTGCAACTCATAGGTGCGGGGCTGCTCATCACCATCATCGAAGGCCCCGCAGCCGCCCAGCGCGGCGACGACCGAAGCCGCCAGAGCGTCGCCGCCCGCGTACAGCTTAACACCGACGGCAGCATTTCCGTCATGACGGGTAAGGTCGAGGAAGGTCAGGGCGCCCGCACCCAGATCACACAGGCCGCTGCTGAAGAGCTGCACGTTCGAGCCGACCGTATCCGCCTCATCATGGCCGACACGGAACTGGTCCCGGATGACGGCATAACGGCCGGAAGCCGTACTACGCCTTACACGATCCCGGCTGTTCGACAAGGCGCCGCGGCGGCACGCGAACTGCTGAGGCGTTACGCCGCCGGCCAATGGAACGTCAAACCTGACGCGCTGACAATCCGTGACGGCATCATCACAGGCCCTGAGGCCAATCAGAAGATGGAGTACGCCGATCTGGCAAGGGCTCCAGAACTGGCCGACACCTTCCGGCGACCAGCCGATTTCGATGTAGACCTCGTATCCGTTGCCGATTGGCAGGTCATGGGCGAATCCGTACCGCGTCCAAACGCCCGCGACCTTGTCACCGGCCGGCACCGCTACCCGTCCGACATCGTTCGCCCGGGAATGTACTATGGAAAAATCCTTCGTGCTCCGTCCTTTGGGGCAACGCTGGAGTCGGTCGATTTCTCAGCCGCAGAACAAATGAAAGACGTGGTTGTCCTGCGCGAAGGCCAATTCGTTGGCTGTGCCGCGCCCAACTCGTTTACCGCAGCCGCAGCCGTGGACGCAGTGGCTAAGACGGCCAAATGGAAAACCATTTCGCACGTATCGGACAAAGACCTGTTCGCACATCTCAAGAAAAACGCCCAGACCGGCAGTCGGTCGCGCCCTCAGACCCGAGGCTCGGTCAACAAGGCGATCGCCGCTGCCCGCAATGTCCTCACCGCATCGTACGAGGTGGCCTACGTGCAGCATGCTCCGCTGGAACCCCGCGCAGCAGTCGCGGAGTGGCAGAATGGCAAGCTTACCGTGTGGGCCGGTGTCGACTGGCCCCAGCGGGCCCAGCGTGACCTGGCAGGCGCATTCGGTATGCCCACGGAGCGCGTCCGGGTCATCGTCCCGGACATGGGCGGCGGCTTCGGCGGAAAGCACACCTGCGAAGCTGCCATGGAGGCCGCTCGACTCGCCAAGGCTGCGGGCCGGCCCGTCGCCGTCCACTGGACACGCGAAGAAGAGTTCACCTGGGCATACTGCCGCCCTGCCGCACTCATCGAGTGCCGCGGCGCCCTCGATGCAGCCGGGACACTGACGGGTTGGGATTTCACCAGCATCAATCCCGGCGGGGCCGGCATCGATACCCCCTATAACGTACCCAACAGTCGCATATTGTCGGCGGGCTCGGATTCACCGCTGCGGCAGGGCTCCTACCGCTGCCTGGCGGCCACGGCAAACAATTTCGCCCGTGAGGCCTTCATGGATGAACTCGCCGCTGCCGCCGAGGCCGACCCGCTGGATTTTCGCCTTAGACATCTGGGTAATGACAGGATTCGCGCCGTCCTGCAGCTTGCCGCAGAAAAATTCGACTGGGTAAAAACGCGAAAGGATCGCCAGCCCGATCACGGTGTCGGCCTGGCCTGTGGAACCGAGAAGAACTCGGTTGTCGCCGCGTGCGTCCGCATACGTGTCAACCGCGCCGACGGCACACTCAAGATTCTCCACATCTGCGAGGCCTTCGAGTGCGGACCGATCCAGAACCCCGCGGGCCTGCTGTCGCAGGTCCAGGGATGCATCATGATGGGTCTGGGGCCCGCCCTGCGCGAGCGGCTGCGTTTTGCCGATGGCAAGATTCTCAACCCGCGGTTCTCCGATTATGAGGTGCCGCGATTCGCCGACGTACCGCCAATCGATATCCACCTGGTCAACAAGACCGAGATGCCCTCGGCCGGTGGCGGCGAGACCCCCATCATCGCCATTGCACCGGCTATCGCCAACGCGATCTTCGACGCCGTCGGCTTTCGCATCCGCCAGATGCCGATGCTCGAAGCCCTGGCCCGCCAATTGAAGGAGGCATGATCGACGGTGGCTGACGTGAGCTGTGGCGTTGCCGGCACGGAAGTTTACAAAACAGCAGTCGCGTTGATCGACGCAGGCAGGGCCTTTGCCCTTGCCGTCGTTCTGAACGCCGAAGGATCCACGCCCGCAAGGGCTGGCGGCAAGGCCATCATCGAACCGGATGGCCGAATCCACGGCACCATCGGCGGAGGACAGGTCGAAGCCGCCGTACAGCAGCACGCCATCGAAGCCTGCCGTTCCGGCACAGCATGTCTCTTCGATTTTGCCTTCGCTGGGGCGGATGCCAGCACCGATCTGCCTGTTTGCGGCGGCCGCATGCGCATCCTCATAGAGCCGAATGTCACCGCCGGCGCCAACGCCTGGCGTGCCGCCGTCGAAAGTCTCCGAAGTCGCCGCCGCGGCGTCCTGCTCACAAGGGTTACGTCAGGCGAACAGCCGCACGCGGAATATGAATGGCTCGAAGACACTGCTCGCCCACCTGGACCCCTTGGCGAACAGGTCGATGCCTGCATCTGCAAAGAGAGTACGGTTTATCTCGCCGATACCGGCCAAGGAGCCGAACTGATCGAGCCGGTTATCCCGCCTCCAACGTTGATCATCGCGGGGGGAGGCCACATTGGCCAGGCACTTGCAATACAGGCCCAACTTGTGGGCTTTGACATCACCGTCATCGATGACCGTTCAGAGTTCACCGATCCGGCGCGCTTTCCCGCAGGCGTCCGTACTATCTGCGGTGACATCGCCGATCTGCTTGCCCGGGCACAAATCGGCCCGGACACCTACATCGTAATTGTCACGCGCGGCCACAGGCACGACGCCGAAGCCCTGAAGGCCTGCATTCACTGCCCCTCCGGTTACGTCGGCATGATCGGCAGCAAACGTAAGGTCGCCGTGCTCCGCGCCGACTTCATCAAGGCCGGGATCGCTGCCGAGGCCTTCGACCGTGTTTTTGCGCCCATTGGCCTTGATATTGGCGCGGTCACCGTGCCGGAAATCGCCGCCGCAATCGTCGCCCAGCTCATCGCTGTCCGCCGCAGAGGCCGGGACGCCGCCGGCCGGATAGGAGGTGGCTCATGATTTGCGCCGTTGTTCTGGCTGCCGGCCGATCCCGCCGGATGGGCACGCAAAAACTCCTTCTGGACTACGGCCCCAAACCACTCATCACCCACGTTGTCGATCAGCTTCTGGCAAGTAATATCGATCGCGTGTTTGTCGTTGGAGGTCACGATCCCGATCGTATTGCCCGCGCGCTTCTCGGCCGCGACGTATCCTTCCTCGTGAATGCCGATTATGACACGGGCATGCTTTCGTCCATGCGTTGCGGCGTCCAGGCGCTGCCGGATGTATGCCGTGCCGTCCTCGTGACCTTAGGCGACCAGCCCGCCATCACCCCCGACATTGTAAACCGCCTGATCTCTGCCTTTCACCAGACAAAGAAAGGCATCATCGTGCCTCTTCACAACGGCCGCCGCGGCCATCCCACGCTGATCGCCACCAGGTACCGCCATGCCATTCTGGCGCAATACGACGACGTCGGCCTCCGCGGCCTGCTTGGCGAGTATTCCCATGACGTTTTCGAGCTATCCGTTGCCGAACTCGATATTGCCGCCGACATTGACACACCCGAGGATTACGCCCGGCAACTTCGCCTTCGCGACGGGCACATAAACGCGGGGCCAGCCGCCACAAGACTGCATGCGGGAAAACCACAAATGATGCGTCGTGCTGAGCAATGAGTAGAACTATGATTCCGTTTGAGGAAGCCTGCCAGATCGTTTTACAGTCGGCACGCCCCACACCCGTGGAGCAAGTCCCGCTGTCGGACTGTCTCAATCGCGTCCTGGCCGTGGATGTCCATTCCGACACAGACGTGCCGCCTCATAACCTGTCAACGATGGACGGCTTTGCCTGCCGGCGAACCGATCTGTCGTCTGGCGCGGCATTGCGCCCTGTCGAGACCATTCCGGCCGGTATCATGCCAGCTCACACCTGCGCGCCCGGCGAATGCGCCCGCATTATGACCGGAGCCATTGTCCCGGAGGGCTGCGATACTGTCGTTATGTTGGAGCATACCGAGGAGCGCAACGGCCTCATCCACGTCCTTGAAACGCACCCCTGCCCCAACATACGCCGCAGAGCCGAAGACCTTCGCGCCGGTGACCGGGTTCTTACTGCCGGGGTGATCCTCGGCCCGGCCCATATCGCCGTCCTCGCCAGCGTCGGCTGTGACCCCGTTACAGTCCGCGCCGTAGCGAGGGTCGGCATCGTCGCAACGGGCGACGAACTCATTGAAGCGCATGAGCCGCCCGCGCCGGCGAAGATTCGCAACAGCAACAGCTGCCAGCTATCCGCACAGGTCCGCCGCGCCGGCTGCGCTCCCATTTGCTTCGGCATAACGCCCGACGATCCCCGCGCCCTCGACGACGTCCTCAGGCGCGCCGCCGCTCAGTGCGACGTGGTCATCTTCTCCGGAGGCGTCTCCATGGGCGATTGGGACTTTGTCCCTGAAATACTGAAAGCCAACGGCATCCGGCTGCTCTTCGAAAAAATAAGGATTAAACCCGGCCGTGCCACGGTGTTCGGAGAGAACGGCAAGACGTACTTTTTCGGCCTGCCGGGCAACCCGGTCTCCACGTTCATCATTTTCGAGGTCCTCGTCCGGCCATTCCTTGTGCGTCTGATGGGCGGTGACTATCGGCCGCGCCGCATCAGCGCCCGACTTGCCGCACCCGTCACGAGAAGGCAGGCTGATCGTCCGGAGTTTGTGCCCGTAAACCTGACAGCGGACGGTTTGGTCCAGCCGTTTGCGTATCACGGCTCCGCACACATTCACGCTTACGTCTGTGCAGACGCTATTCTGCAAATTCCCGAGGCAACGGCACGGATAGACCAAGGCGCGGAGGTCCAGATACAACTCATCGACTGATGCCGCACGGCTGTGAGACATGAATTGACCGCAAGAGGGTTTTTCTGTACAATGAGAGAGAGTATTGCCGCCGCTGGCGGTCTCATATTGGGTATGGAATGACCATCGATTATTTGCGAATCTCAGTAACAGACCGCTGCAATCTGCGGTGCATTTACTGCAATCCGTCAGGCGACAACCAGACCGCGCCCCCGGAAGAGACGCTCACCTGCGAAGAAATCCGCCGCCTCGCCTGGCTGTTTGTCGCACGCGGGGTCACCAGGGTGCGGCTCACCGGCGGCGAACCACTCCTTCGCGACGATATTGTCAAGATCGTTGCGGAACTTGCCCCTATTGAGGGTATACGCGATCTGGCCATGACTACCAACGGCCTTCTTCTTCCGCGATATGCCGCCTCTTTGCGCCGCGCCGGTCTCCATCGCGTCAACGTAAGCGTAGACTCCGTGGACCCTGACGACTACACAACCATCACAGGTGCTGACCTTCTCAGCCGCGTCCTTGCCGGCATCGAGCATGCCCTCGACGCGGGCCTCAAGCCGGTCAAACTCAACGCCGTGATCCTAAAGGGCGTCAACGAATCGCAGGTTCTCCCGCTCGTCGATTTCGGCCGCCGTCACGGCCTCATCGTACGCTTTATCGAGTATGCGCCCACGGATCGCAGCACGCGCGCGCCATCAGACTATGTTCCCACCGCGCATATACGTTCGATTGTCGAGGGCGCCTTCGGCCCGTTGACAACGCTGATCGCGCCGCCCGGCGGCGGCCCCGCCGTCTACTACCGTCTGCCCGGCGGCGAAACAAGTGTCGGGTTCATCAGCGGCCGCTCTTCCATCTTCTGCCGCACATGCAGCCGCATCCGCCTGACAAGTCGCGGCCATCTGCGCCCCTGCCTCTATTCGTCGCACACGTGCGATCTCAGGACCCTCCTGCGCGGCGGCGCCGACGACAATGCGCTCCTCGCAGCCATCGACGCGGTTTGCGCCCAGAAGAAGGTCCACACAAAAGCCACGGCGGGCTATGAAGAGTTCCTGATGCGCAACGTCGGAGGATAATGCATGACTCGAGGCGGGATGATCGATATCAGCGACAAGGAGGCCTCGCGGCGAACGGCAACCGCACGCGCCATAATCGAGTTACCCCCGGCGGCGTTTGCCATCCTCAGCGCAGAGAGTTCGAAAAAAGGCAACGTCCTTGAGACCGCCAAAATCGCCGCCGTCATGGCCGCCAAGAACACGCCGCAGATGATACCGCTATGCCACCCAATACCCATCGAAAGCGTCGCAGTCGATTTTGCGCTCGACGATGAAAACGCCCGTGTTGCAGTGACGACAACCGTGACCTGTCACGGCAAAACCGGCGTCGAAATGGAAGCATTGTGTGCTGCCGCAACGGCGTGCCTGACCATCTACGACATGCTCAAATACACCGGCAAGACCATGACGATAACGGAAGTGTGTCTGCTTGAGAAAACAGGCGGAAAGAGTGGCGACTACAAAAGGTAAGATCAACGCAATCTCCATCTCCCGCAGCAAGGGCCGGCGCAAGAGCAACGTTGCCGAGGCTCGGCTCGCCGCGGACCATGGCCTGGTTGGCGACGCACACGCCGGGCCGCACCGCCGCCAGGTCAGCCTTCTTGCCGTTGAAGCCATCCGCAAAATGGTCGCACGGGGAGCCCACGTCGCGCCCGGCGACTTCGCCGAGAACATCACTGCCGAGGACATCGATCTGCGCGCCCTTGCGGCAGGCACCAGGCTGCGTCTGGGCGACGAGGCGGTGATCGAAATCACACAGCATGGCAAGGCCTGCCCCGGCCGCTGTGCCATTTACGACCAGATTGGCGACTGCATCATGCCGCGTGAGGGTGTCTTCGCCCGCGTCATCGCAGGCGGCCTCATTCGCACGGGTGACGTGATCGAGGTCTGCGATGATTAGAGCCGCCGTGCTGACCATCAGTGATCGTTGTGCCATGGGCGCGCAGCAGGACCTCAGCGGCCCGACTGCTGTGCAGATGCTGAGCGACGCGGGCATAAAGGTCACGCAGACTGCAATCCTCGCCGATGACCGCCAACAGATTACCGACCGGCTGCGTGAACTGGTTGACACTGGTGTCGACCTGATTATCACCACAGGCGGCACCGGCCTGGGCCCCCGCGATGTAACCCCCGAAGCGACGCTGGACGTTATCGAACGACTGGTGCCCGGCCTTGTGGAGGCCACACGGGCAGAAGGTTTCAAGAAGACGCCCAATGCCATTCTGTCAAGAGGCTATGCCGGTCTGTGCAAACAGACCCTCATCATCAATCTGCCGGGCAGTGTCACAGCGGTCAAGGAGTGTTTGGAGGTGTTGATACCTTTGTTGCCGCACGCAGTTCACATGATGCAGGGCGGCGGGCACTGAGCCCTAATCGAAAACGTGTGCTGAACCGGTGCGCGACTATTCCCTATGCGAATCATTTCACCGCCAAATTGCGTACCGGCCGAAGCCGGACGGATGCAAAGAACACGCTCCTACTCCCCCTGTCGCGGGGGCTATCGGTAAGCAAAAAAGGCGCCGCAGGACATCGGATGTTCCTGCGGCGCCTCAACGTCATATCAAGCTAATATCGGGCTACTGGCCTTGAGCGGGAACGGATTCACTCGCTTGGGAATCGAGCGGAACGACTTTGGGCTCCAGACCAGCTTTGGCGAGGGCAAAGTAGAGCACTGCGCCCACGATGAATGCAGCGACCGGCGCGGCGGGAATGTTCGCCAGGCCGACCATCGGGGCGATGCCGACGATGAATCCGACAAGCCAGGAGATCCAGCCCGCGGCATTGATGCCCGCGCGCGGGCCCGCCCATTTCCTGCCGCTGAGCAGATAGTCGACCATCATGGCGCCGCAAACGGGCCCGAAGGACGCACCGATAATGCTGAAGACGCCTGCTGCATCGCCGGCGAGACCGGTGACAGCGATGATAACGGCGGCCAGCACACCGAGACCGCAGGAAATCATGGGCTTAACGTTCGGGAGAGTCGTCTTAAAGCTGTTTGCAGCAATGAAAGACGAGAAGCACGCCGACGGGAAGGCGGCAATCGCAAGCAGATACATGAAGACACTGCCGATTTTCTGGCTGCCCATGATGTCGCTCATGAGGCTGGTGACAGCCAGAGCGGCCGGGTCGGACGCCTTGCCGGCACCGTGGGCGCCTGCAACGATCAACAGAGCCGCACCGCCGGCGAGGATGGTTGACCCGGCGATTCCTACGAGGCCGCCCATCTGGATGTCTTTGGCGTCACGGTTGTTCATGCCAAAATCGGCGCCCGCCGCGCCGGCTGATGCGAAGAAGCCGACGATGTACGTGAGGATCAGGGCGATGACAGCAAAGCTGCTGAGCGGCTCACCGGCCTTGACCGTTTCCGCCTCGGCTGCAGCGGCCTTAACTTCCACAGCGGCGCCCGCCTTGATCAATTCCTGATGATCAAAATTGCCCACGCCGCCGATGGTGGCAACGACGAGGATGATAAGGATAGCCAAGGGGATCAGCGGCAGAAACGTGGCGACCTTCGCAACGTACTGGATGCCTTTGACGCCCAAGAAGCCCGCAGCTACGGCCCAGAGGGTCGCAACGATGGCGTGTGCCACAGTACCCGGGCCCTGCTCAAATGGGGCACACAACAGCACGCCGGCGGCAAAAGCGTTGACAGCCAGCCAGCCGAATTGCAGCAGGCCCATGAGGAAGCCGGGCATGAGGAACCCGCCCTGTGTCCCGTACGTCGAAGTTCCGACGATGTAGAGAGGCAGGCCCGATTTCATTCCGAGCAGGCCGGGGACCAGGTAGAAAAGGAAATGGCAGATAAGAGCGGCAAGAATCACGCCCAGGATCGCCACACCCAAGCCCTGAGACAAAACGCCGCCGGCGAAGGCACTGTACTGACTTCCGGGCTGGAGCGAACGGCCCACCGGGATCTCGTGCCAAAACACAAACCACAGCATGATACCAGCATAGGCTTGTGCGGTGTTCTTGTACCAGGCGGCGCGATTGCCTGTGGGGTTAGGCTTGGCCATTTTGAGGTAATTTGGGAGTCCGCCGTTACTCATGATCCTGTCTCCTAACATTATTCCTTTGAAACTGCGCTGCCGGTACGGGGCCGGCTCCGTTTTGGCACTGTGATGGCGGCCGGGACTTCCCGGGCCGAGCGAATGCGGACCTTGGGCGGTGCGTATCGCCGGAGACAGTTATACCGTGAAATCGGCCTTTGTAAAGTGAATTTTTTTGCCCTCGCGGACGGCATCGGCGGTCTTCAGGACGGCGACGGCGGTTTGATAAGCCACGTCGCCGGGGCAGTTGAGTTCGGCCTTGCCTCGGACGGCATCGAGGAAGTTGGCCAGGTGGGTGTGGTGCGGCGACTGACGAATCTCGGTGAGCATGGGCTGGAATCTGAACTCGCAGGAGTCGGTCAGGCGGACTCCCAGAACGCTCCTGCGGTCGGCTTCGTGGGCGTCCCGGTCCTGGGGTCCGACGAGGCCGGCTTTTTGGGCTTTCTGCCATTTTCGCATCGCGGTCTCGTCGAGGCCGGGGTGGCTTTCGCGAAGCAGCCAGGCTCTGCCCCTGTGGCGGTCGGAGACGGCGGAGATGACGAGCGTCGCCTCATCGCCCATGAAGACCTCGTAATCGCGGCCGTAAGCGCCGTAAATTGTCGTGTTGAGGATTTGATGGAAGGCGCGGACGCTGCCGTCGTTGCCCTGGTATTCGTAGACGACCATGATCTCTTCGTCGTGATCGCCGTTAAAGTAGTCGCGGCCGCCTGCGGCCATGACGGAAATGGGGTTGACGCCGCCGAGGAGCCAGCCGACGGCGTCGAGTTGGCCGGAGGCGCGGGCGAGGGGGCCGGCGCCGCGGCTGGCGGACAAGCGCCAGTTGACCAGGTCGTGCATGGAGTCGTAGTCATGCGCTTTGAGGATTGCCTTGGGCACGTCGGGTCCGTGGACGTGCAGCACGCGCCCGGCGGAGCAGCGGTTGGACTGGGCGTTGACGTTTCTGACGCGGCCGAGGAGGCGGTGTTTGCGGGCGATTTCTTCGGCGGCGATGTAGCGGGGGTCGCTTCTGCGCTGATAGCCGATTTGCAGGAGTTTGCCGGTCAATCGGGCGGCGGCGATCATGTCGGCGGCGCCTTGGAGATCGACGGACATGGGGGCTTCGCAGTAGACGTGCATGCCGGCCTTGAGGCAGGCGACGGTCATGGGCGCGTGGAGGTGGTCGGGAGTGGCGATGACGGCGGCGTGGATGCATTTGTTCGCGGCCAACATCTCCTCACAATGAGCATATTCGGCAGGCTCGTGCCCATAGAGTTGCAGCGATTTTCTCCAACGCGCGCGGACGGCCGGCTGGATGTCGCAAACGGCGGCGATCCTGACGCCTTCGACAGCGGGCACCGTTGAGGCAACCGATTTGAGCAGTTGTGAGCCTTGCAGGCCGAGGCCTATTACCGCGACATTGAGATCGTCAGGTTTATCGCGCGAAGCGTCTTGCGCGAAGAGGGCCGGGGCGAGCGTCAGGAGGGCGCCGGCGGCGGTCGTCGAGTGCAGGAAGGTGCGTCTGTCCATGCTGGGCTCCAATCAGATTTTGAAATCCTCGGGCTTGAATGTGATTTTAGCGCCGTTCTTGATTGCGTCGTTGGCTTTCAGGACGGCGACGGCGGTTTCGTAGGCGACTTCGGCCGGGCAGGTCAGCCTGGCTTTGCCGCGGACGGCGTCGAAGAAGTTCTTCAGGTGCGGCGTGTGGACGGGCTGAGCGAGCTGCTTCAGAAGCGGGAAGAAGTGCGGGACGGCGATGGAGCTGCCTATCTTCAGGAGGGCTTCCTTCTGCTGCTTGTTTTCGGCCTCTTCGTGGCGTTTGCCGACGTAGCCGAGTTTGGTGCACTCGTCCCAACGTTTGAGGAGGTCTTCCTTGTCGGCCCAGTCGTAATCTTCGCGGAAGAGCCAGCCGTTGTTCCAGTCGCCGCCGAACTCGGAGATGAGCAGCGTCGCGGCGTCGCCCATGAAGGTTTCGTAGTAGGCGCCGTAGGTGCCGAAGCCGCATGTGTTGAGGACCTGGTAGAAGGCGCGGACCGTGCCTGCGTTGCTCTGGTATTCGTAGACGGCCATGACGTCTTCGTTGTGCTGGTATTTGTAATAGTCGCTGCCGCCGGCGGCAATGACGGTTGACGCCGCCGAGGAACCAGGAGAAGATGTCGATCTGGTGAGAGCCGAGGTCGCCGAGGGGTCCGCCGCCGTATTTCTCGAACCATCGCCAGTTGATGAGTTCATTCATGGAGCCGTAACCGTACTTTTCGAGCGTGGGCGTGTCAATCCAGATCTTCTCATTGGTGGGGACGGCGATTCTGTGGCCGGACACGGG
>DAOTMV010000007.1:0-134114 GCA_035450485.1 Anaerohalosphaeraceae bacterium
GCCCGACCAAAACCATCGCGGCAGCACTCATCTCCACCTCCATTCAAATTGTCAGTACATACGCACTATCCTACATATTAGACGCACTCCAAACAAAAATATTGCAACCTTTTCCAGAAAAATCGTCAAAAATTTTCGCTCAGCCTGCCGCCGCCTAAATGCTGGCGATATTCAGATTCCGCGCAGCCGCCGTCTCGTCCAATCGTCCCACCGGTGTCGTCACGGGGGCCGCCTTGATTTCCTCCGGCCGCGTCTCCGCAAGTTTGGCGATCTCGATCATCGCATCAATGAAGGCGTCCAATGTCTCCTTGCTCTCGGTCTCCGTCGGCTCGATCATCAGCGCCTCCTTGACCGTCGTCGGAAAGTACATCGTCGGCGGATGAAAACCGCGGTCGATCAGCGCCTTGGCTACGTCGATCGCATGAACACCGTTGGCGGCCTGCCGAACCGCCGAAAACACACACTCATGCTTGCAAATCTGCGGATAAGGCAGATGATAGTACGCCTTGAGCCGCTCCCTCACATAGTTGGCGCTCAGAACCGCATTCTCCGCCACGCGCACCAGCCCCTCGCGCCCCAACATCAGAATGTACACATAGGCCCGCAGAATGATGCCGAAATTGCCGTAAAACGGCGCCACATAGCCGATCGAATTCGGCCGGTCGTACTCCAGGGCATAAGTCCCGTCATCTCGCTTGACAACCCTTGCAAC
This sequence comes from Anaerohalosphaeraceae bacterium, assembly GCA_035450485.1. Classification (GTDB taxonomy): domain Bacteria; phylum Planctomycetota; class Phycisphaerae; order Sedimentisphaerales; family Anaerohalosphaeraceae; genus JACZKQ01. The sequence continues at coordinate 713 of DAOTMV010000007.1, forward strand.
CGGCAGGAATTCCACCAGTTTCTCCACCACCCCCACCGGCCCCGCGCCCGGCCCACCGGACCCATGCGGTGTCGCAAACGTCTTGTGAAGATTGAGATGAACGATATCGAAGCCCAGGTCCGCCGGCTTGACCTTGCCCACGATGGCATTCAGATTCGCCCCGTCATAATACGTCAGGCCATCCACCGAATGAATCAGATCACAGATCTGCTTTACGTTCGGATTAAACAACCCCAACGTATTCGGGCATGTCAGCATCAGCCCCGCCACCTTGTCGGTGAGCATTTTCTTCAGCGCCTGCACATCCATCCCGCCATTTTCGTCGCTGGGCACCGACTCCGCCGTATATCCCGCAATCGCCGCACTGGCCGGGTTTGTCCCGTGCGCACTATCCGGAATGAGCACGGTCGTTTTCTCGTTGCGCCGCTGGCGGTGATAAGCCGCCATCATCATGATCCCCGTCAGCTCCCCGTGCGCGCCCGCCAATGGCTGCATCGTAAAGGCCGCCATGCCGGTGATCTCGCACAGCAGCCGCTCCATCTCGCAGAGCACCTCCAGCGCTCCCTGCGTCAGAATGCCCCCCATCCGCAACTGCGGCAGCAGCGGATGCAGATGCGCAAAACCCGGGTACGAAGCGATCCGCTCGGCAACCTTGGGGTTGTACTTCATCGTGCACGATCCCAACGGATACAAATTCGTGTCCACGCCGAAGTTCCGCCGCGAAAGCTCCGTGAAATGCCGCACCACGTCCAGCTCGCTCAATTCCGGCAGTTCGGCCGGACGCTGCCGCAAATACGACCGCCGCAGATGAATTGACGTCGGCACATCCGACGCCGCCACCTTCACACCCTGCCGCCCGGCAACCGACTTTTCAAACATCAGCTTCATAGCGCACCCGGAAATCCCTTGTACGAAAACCTGCAAATGGAAAATCGAAAACAGAAAATCACAGCGCCGCCTCCAGCGCCTCGGCCAACATGCCGATCTCCTCCCTGGTCCGCTTCTCCGTGACGGCGATTAGAATCGCGTTATCCATCCCGCGATAATAACGGCTCAGCGGAAAACCCGCCGCAAAGCCCTTTTCGATAAGCCGCCCGATCACATCCGCCGCTTCGCACGGCAGTTCCAGCACCATCTCGTTGAAGAACCATTTCGTGCGGAAGTACGGCCGAACGCCCTTGATTGCGGTGAGCTTCTCGAATGCGTAACTGGCCTTGTCGGCGCACAACTGGGCCGTTTCGCGCAGCCCCTCGCGCCCCAGAAGCGCCAAATACACCAGGGCCGTCAATGCACACAGCGCCTCATTGGTACACACGTTGGAAGTCGCTTTATCCCGCCGGATATGCTGCTCCCGCGCTTGCAGTGTCAGCACAAAACCGCGCCGGCCCTGTGAATCGGTCGTCTCGCCGACGATCCGCCCCGGCATCTTGCGGACGTATTCCTTGCGTGTCGCCATAAAACCGAGGTACGGCCCGCCAAACGACATCGGCAGCCCCAGCGACTGCCCCTCGCCCGTCACTATATCCGCCCCCATAGCTCCAGGCGTCTTAAGAATTCCCAGAGAAATCGGATAACACGAGCAGATCAGCAGCGCCCCCTTCGCGTGCGCCGCCTCCGCCAGATCAGTATAATCGTCGATCAGCCCGAAGAAATTCGGATTTTGAACAATCACCCCTGCCGTCTTGTCGTCCAGCAGTTTGAGAATCGCCTCGCGATTTGCCTGCCCGTCAGCGTTCTGCGTCTCCACCAACTCGATCTTCAGGTTCCGCGTGTATGACTGAATCATCACACGATAGATCGGATTTACGGAATCGTCGATAATGATCTTGCTGCGATCGGTTACGCGAAGCGCCATCATCATGGCTTCGTAAAGCGCGGTTCCGCCGTCGTACAGCGATGCATTTGCGGCCTCCATATCCGTCAAACGGCAAATCGCGGATTGGTATTCATATATTGCCTGCAGCGTCCCCTGGGAAATCTCCGGCTGATACGGCGTGTAGGCGGTGTAGAACTCCGACCGGCTCGTGATCGCGCTTACGGCGGCCGGAATGAAATGATCGTAGAACCCGCCGCCGAGAAAACACGTCAGGTGGATGGAATTCTTGCCGGCCAGTTCGGCCAGTCGCGCCCGTACCTCCTGTTCGCTCATCCCTGACGGTATATTCAACGGCCCGCAGCGCAGCGACGGATCAATGTCGCTGAACAGGTCCTCCTCCGTCAGCCCGATCGCGCTGAGCATCTCCTTGCGCTGCTGTTCCGTATTGGCTATAAAAGGCACAATCGACCTCCCGTAAACAAGGCACTATTCTTCCTGTGTTTCCACGAATTTCTTGTACGCGTCGGCATCCATCAGGATTTCATACTCGTCCAGGCCGGCCACCTCAATCTTCGCCAGCCAGCCGGCCCCGTATGCGTCGCGCTTGAGCACATCCGGATCGGCCGGAACCGCATCGTTGACGGCCGTCACCTTGCCGCTTACCGGCGCATAGATATCCGCGGCCGCCTTGACCGACTCCACGACGCCGAAGGCCTGCCCCTGGCTCACCTCGGCGCCCACCGACGGCAGTTCCATATACACCACGTCGCCCAACTGCTCGATTGCATGGCTGCTGAGGCCCACCACGACCGTCGACTCACCTTCCAGCCGTGCCCACTCATGTGTCTGCGTAAACCGCAACTCCTGCTCGCTCATTTGATCTCCTTCTATCTGGCCGTTCGTTTTTCGATAATCAGCTATCATTCCGAATACAAAATCGGCACGGCAAATCGCCCCTTGCCGGAATCCAGATTCCGCCGCACCACCTTTGCTGCGACCGCTTTACCCCGGATATCAATATCGACCAATTCGCCCACGCCGATGCGGCTGTTGATGAGGCCAAGCGCGACTGCCCTCATCGCCGATTCCTCGGTCAATTCGACGTGCTCGCACTTATCGATCGTCTTCCAGTACGGGGCCATCGTACCGCTGGTGATGACGCCCGCCGGCCGGCCGTCCTTGAGCACTGTCGCACCCTGTCGCGCTATGCCGCCTCCCAGGATAGCGATTTGCCGAATGCGCCGGGGCAAGACGTCCAACCCCGAGGCGTCACCGGCATCCAGACGCTTCAGCGCGTCATACTGGAGCGCAAGTGCCCGTCGACCCACGAAATCACCCTTGTTCTCATCGAGGCTCACACCAAACCGCGCCAAGGGACATGCAAAGATCGGCATCTGGCGGCCTTGGGGATCGATTCCGTACTCATGCCCGTACAAAGGCAATCCTGCTTCCAGGCGCAGCGTGTCCCTTGCCCCCAGGCCAGCGGGCCGGGCCCCGTTGGCAGCCAGTGCATCCCAGATGTCGCAGGCTGCCCGGGACGGAAACATAAGCTCGAAGCACACAGGCTCCCCTGTGTAACCCGTCCGCCCGATCTGAAAGTCGATCCCGCGTGCCGTGAGCGTGAACAACGCGTTGCGGCCGCCCGGAGGCACATCGAGGCCAAGAAAGGCTGCCAGGACCTCCTCCGAACGCGGCCCCTGCAGCGCTATCATCGCCAGAGGTTCGGACACGTCGGTCATCTCGACGCCCTTGAAGCCGGCCAAGTGCGACTGAAGATGCTCCCAGTCCTTCTCCTTGTTGGCCGCATTGACTACCAGCAGATACTCGCCCTCCGTGAAGCGGTACAGATAGGCGTCGTCCACCGCACCGCCGGCTTCGTTGGCGATAATTGTATACTGACTTTCGCCCACGGCTAACTTGGCTGCATCGTTCGTAAGCACGCGCTGCAGAAAGGCCAACGCATCAGGCCCGCGAATGACCAGGCGTCCCATATGCGACACATCAAACACGCTGGCGTGCTTGCGTGTCCACAGATGCTCGGCCACAATGCCATGCTGATACTGCACCGGCATCCGCCAGCCGGCAAAGTCCACCATCCGGCCGCCGGCGGCCACATGCCTGTCGAACAAAACCGTTTTGCGGCTCACCGCCATCTCATTGTCCATAAGCTGCCTTCATCTACTGCCGGCCATCACGGCCGAAGTTCAGAAACCTGTACCTCTAAAACGTTTATGCAGTCCCAAACGCCATGCAAAATGTCCAGGAAACATGACCTGCAAAAGAAGACACAAACATGGAATTTCAGGAATGGTCGTGCAATGAGACTTCCCTTTCCTGCAATTCGGTATCCATCCATGTTTCTTCCCTCCGAAGCAATTGCGGCACCTGCGCCCGAGCCGAGGGACAGGGCGCTGGCCGCCTGCTTCGGCCGATAATTGTACAGCAAGCCGCGCGGCGACTCAATGACAGACCTGAAAAACTTCCGAACAGCCGGCGAGGGCTTCCATCAGCAAAAAAGGGACAGGCCAAATTGCCTGTCCCTTTGAGCTCTGCGTTGCAGATGGCGGTTTTGCGGCCGCCTGTCGCATGTTGACTGGCCTTAGATCTTCATCTCCAGCGGCCCCCAGCCCTTGCGCGGCTCGCGCCAAGCGAGTTCGTTAATCTTCGGATCGTTGATGATCTTGCCGCTCTCGTCCAGTTCGAGCTTCTTGCCGGCACGGGCACACAGATTGCCGAGCTGGATGTTCGCGGTCATGGGGCCGGAATAGCTGAAGTTGGACTGGCTGAACTCACGCGGCTTCTCGCCCCTGCATGCGGCGAAGAACTCTGCGTGATGTCCCGGCGAACGTTCGAGCAGTTGCGGCGGACGGCCGAATTCGCGGCGCTTGGACTCGGGGATCAGATACGGGCTGTCCCAGTAGTCGCCTTCCACCAGCATCTTGCCCTTGGTGCCGATGATCAGATTGCCGGTTCTCGGCAATTGTCGGTTTTCTCTCTTCAATTCTTCCGGCGTCTCCGGCATGCAGGGCTTGCCGTCATTGTCATGCCCCTCATACCAGTAGGTGGTGAAGCCGGGCCGGCCGTCTTTGGCGCGGTAAGTGCTCTTAACGATCATACCGGCGGGCCACTGGTCCTTGACGGGCGCGGTCATGAAGATCGGCTCTGCCGTGGCGGCGTAGCCCGGGTTCATAATCGCGTAGATGCCATCGGTCGTGTGGCACGCCATATCGCCCAAGGCGCCCGACCCGAAATCGACGACACCGCGCCAATTGAATGCATGATAGGCACCTTTCTTATACGGCCGCATTGGGGCCGGTCCGATCCAGGCATCCCAGTCCAGGGTATCCGGCACCGGATCCGATCCTTCCGGACGGTCGCCGCCCTGCGGCCAGATCGGGCGATTGGTCCAAGTGTGGAACTCGCGGACATCGCCGACCGCCCCTGCCTTGATCAGTTCGTAGGCACGCCGCCAGCCATCGGTGCCATGGCCCTGGTTGCCCATCTGTGTGACGACTTTCTTATTCTTTTCGTAAGCGGCGGTGAGAAGCTGCGCCTCGCGAACCGACCAGGTCAGCGGCTTTTCGGTGTAGCAGTGAATGCCCATGGAAACGGCGGTCATCGACGGAGCAAAATGGCTGTGATCCGGCGTTGCCACGAAGACCACGTCAAGCTCTTTGCCATGGTTCTCGAACACCTTGCGCCAATCCTGGTAGCCAACGGCCTGACCCCAGCCTTCCTTGTCGAGGACGCCGCCCCAGCGGGTCTTGTCGACCTCGGCGAAGGCGATACACTGGCATCCCGCCCTGTGGGCCTGTCCGGTGTGGCTGCCGGCCTGCCCGCCCGCAGCGATGAAGCCGACCTGAAGTCTCTCATTCAGTCCCTGAGCCCGGATGAGGCGCGGGACGCCGATCGTACATGCGGCGCCGAAGGCCGCGCTGTTTCTTAAGAACTGACGACGTGTGAATTTCGACATAACTGCTTCCTTAATTACCTGGTGAATAAAACTTAAACCCCTGTTCCGATCCACGGTTGCGCCGCTGCGTTACCAAACCGAGCGGCAATAGCACTAAGTACCTCTACATGTACGCCTTTCCGAATACAACTGAACACCCTGCTATCCATGCCACACATTTTACCAACACGCCGATAAGCAATCAAGTCTTTCGCTACCCGATTGGCGGGCACATCTGTCCCGTCACCTGGCATCCGCGCCGGTAGGGACGACCGCGGCACACGCCCGCCGCAGGAACTCCTCATACGCCCATTGTCCGCTGCCGCCCGTTTGACGGGTGACCACCAGGTCCAGGCTCGGGACGAATGCAACAAGCTGACCGCCGGAGCCGGGCTTATACCGCGCATCAGGCGGAATGTCCTGCCCGCCGCGCTCGCCTCCGCTCTCCAGGCCGGTAACTGCCAGCCGTGCGAGAACGTCTGCGGATTGAGTCCCCACCGCATTTCCGGGCTTCGCACGTCGTGTGTCGCAGCGGCCGTCTCTTCCACGAACCACGCCGGGATCACCTGCCTGTCACCCCACCGTCCGCCGCGCAACATGCAGTACGCGATCCTGGCGAGGTCGCGTGCCGGCATGCCCAGACCGTGGGTCGGGTGCCGGCCGATCCCCTCGCCGCCGCCGAAATACTGAAACCACCAGTGCTCACATCCGATCGGCCTGAAGAGCGCCTCGACCGCGAACCGGTCGTAAGGCTTGCCGGTAACCGTCTCGCAGACCAGCGACGCATGATGCAGGGCATGCGTCGAGTAGCCGCATCCTTTGCCGGGGTCAAAGGCCAGCCTGGCGGTTCGCGGATCGCCCGTGTGTCCCAGCACGTATTCCCATGTGCCGTCGTTCGGCGCGCCCGTCGCCTCCGGGCAGATGCCGGAGGTACGATTGAAGAGCTGCTTCACCGTGATCTTCGCCTTGCGGGGGTCACCGAGAGGCTGCGCCCACGGAATGAAATCAAACGCGGCATCGTCGAAGGTGATCTTCCGCGGCGTCAGACCCTTCCGACTCTGTTCCGATGCAATCGCCAGAACCGTGGCACAGACCGCCTTGGAAACCGATGCCACACACCGCGCATCGGTCCTGGCGCTGTTGCCTCGCTCGACCTCCAGCACGATCCAGCCCCGGCGGATCACCACGGCCGCAAAGTTGCGTTTGTCGCTTTGCAGCAGCCACAGCCTCAGTTCATCCAGGCTGGCCGGATCCATGCCGCCGATAGCGCGAACATCCTCCGGGGTGTGGAGCTTGCGCCGGCCGCCCTGCGATTCCGGCAAGGGGAAATAACCTCCGGAAGGGTCGACCTGCACATCCGCGGCCAGCCCATCGCTTAAGGCCAGACCCGCGGCAATCGTTATCAAGAAGACGAGTTTGAGCCGCAGTATCATAGCTTCCTTCCGGGCGTTCAACATGAACGTCGCTCCGGTGTTCACAGTTTCAATCTTGTCCTGCACACGCCAATGATAGCCAATGTCCGTGCACAAACCGCGATGCCACATCGACGAACGTCGGACTTCAACGTATACTTCTTACAATCGCGCCGGTGCAGACAGAGTCAATCGGCGTACTCCAGCGCGCCGGCATCTCTCCTGCCTTTGGGCCGCCGTCCGGCAAAGTCGCGGAGGAACGGTCCGTCGAACTGCCACGCGTACAATTCCGCGATGTCGGTTTTGGCATCCTTGAGCGTCCCCAAGGATATCCGGAGAAACTCGAATGCGCCTTTCAGACACCGGCCGTCCGGCGTGCCTGCAACGAACAGATCGCCGTCATTGTCGACCGAGGCATCGCCGATCCCCGGGCCGGCGGCGTCTTCCTTTCCGTCGATGTAGATTACAAGCTGCCTGGCCGCGCGATCCGCCTCTGCGATCACGTGATGCCATTGGTCGTCATTGATACTGCGGCTGCTCGACAGTCTTGCCGAGGCGCCGGCCGCCCGAACCTCAAACACCAGCCGTCCCAGACGATCTATATCAAGGCTGTAGCCGCGATCGCCCATCTTGCTGACGACCACGCAGTCCGTCGACATCGTCTTGAAGCAGGCCTCGATACAAAAGTTCGAGTCCCAAACCTGAGGGCTCTTGAAATCGCGGCCCGTAACAGTGCGGTCCTCGCTGCGGCCGGCCTCATCCCACTTGTACCGCATCGGTATGACAAGCGTCTGGTTCAGCTCGCTGTTCGGGCATACCGCGTACTGGTCTGCGCCGTTGAATGTGCACGCGCCTTTCGTCCAGTCCTCCAGCGGCCCTTCCACGTAATTGCTCTTCGTGATGTTCACCCCTCTGAGCGGAAACATCGGCAGCTTGTAGTAACTGTCGCGTACATAATAGTATGGCGTCATGTACCAGTGCTCATCGATGATCTGCGATGGATCATCACCCGCCGGATAAAAGTGCCATTCCCCCACCGTCGCATACAGCGGCCACGGCACGAAACACTTCACCCCCTGGTCAATCGCCGCCGAGCCGTGCGTCGAACTGAAATCCTTCTTTGCAGGGTCATTCAGGACGGACTTTTCCGCAACCACACCGAGTTCATACGCAATCGCCTTTTCCTCCTCCAACACCGCTCGGCACTCTTCGAACGTCCGGTGCCACGCCCCCGATGATTTGAACGCCCCGTACTTGCCTTTGATATTGTGAAACACATTGCCCGTGAAGGCATTCGTCTCCAGTGCATAATCATTCTCGACCCGTCCCGCATCCCGCTCGTTGCCGGCCTCGGGCGTCTTGGCCGGCTGCGTATGCCAGAACACCCAGTCGCCGATGCTGTCCCAGATGTTGCCCAGGAACTTGTTCCGCCCGGCCTGCGGGGCCTGCCGCCGCGTGCCCTTGACGAAATTGTACGCCGTATTGTTGAAGAACGTGTTCTGGTAACTGATAATCTCCTGGAACATCGCCGTCGCCCCGTGCGGGCTTAGTATGTCACTGCTCAATCCCCACCCGATGTTGTTGAAGTAGTAGTTCTTGAACGCACCGTCCAGGTAATACGCCATCCCGAACCGTGCCCCGCCCGGCGTCTTCGACGTCTGATCGGTCAGCCAGTGCCCGTATCGCAAACCGCCCGGATTGCCGCTGACATTGTTGAACACGTAGGCCGGCCCGCCCTGCCACGTCTCGATGTTGCCGCAGTCGTCGCCCGTGCGTATCGAGTTGGTCACCTTGTTCTGGTAGATCAGTATGCGCGTCAGCGGACAATCCCGCACATTGCCGCTGATCTTCGACCCGCGGACGTTAATCCCTGCATGCCAGGAGCGTTCCACCACGTTGCCGGCGATCTCCAGTGTCTCCGCATTGTCGACGTTGATCGCGTTGGCCGCCCCGACCCGTTGCGACCGCAGCCCGGTCTCCTCGAGGTAATTCCGCAGAATCTTCACGTCGAACAGGTGCCCGCCCCTGTCCGGCGTCGTATCCCCCCACAAGAGCCCTTCCTCAATGCTGATCCCGCTGTGATCGGTCCACCGAAACTCGCAATCCCGCACCATTACCCGATCGATGCGGTCGCCCGGCCCCACCGCCTTCATCAGTACGCCGCTGTTGATGTGCTCGAAACGGCAGTTGGCCACCGTAATATCCTCGGCCGCCCCCCACACCCGCACGCTTGCCGGATACACATGCTCCTTCAGCCGGAACTTCTGCGTATACAGCCACGGAAGCTCAGTCAGGTCCCACGTCACGTTGGCAAAACGGAAGGTCAGTCCGCTGACCTCGATATGCTTGTGTCCGGTCAGATCGATCAGCGTCGTCTCCCTCCCCGCCTCAAGCACCGCCTCGTTCGGGTTTCGCCCGCCCGGCAGTATCACATGCAGCCGGCCGCCGCGGCCGCGCTTCTCGAACCAGAACTCCCCCGCGGGATCGTCGAGGTAATGCGGCTTGTCCTCCAGGTAGTAGCGATGATTCCGGCTGATAATCCGCGACGTCGCACTGCCCAGGTACCCTTCGAAGCCCAGCGCACACTTTTCCGCGTCGAACCCCTGCACATACGACGGATACGGCGTCCCGTCCACCCAGCCGAACTCCGCCCAGATGATCGCCCCCATGTACAGGTCCTTCGGCCCGGTGATGTGCCTGGTGTCCCGGCCCATCGCCAGTATCTTTTCGCTCGCCTCGGCCTTCATCGTCAGATTGAAATACGGGTGCCCCGGGTTGTCCCAGCACCACCACTCGCTCTTGACGTCCTCCGGGCCGGACACGGTCCAGTTGGGCATCCGCGCAAGCGGTATCCGTGTGATCTTATCCTCCTTCGATGCACCGGCTCTTGCCGCCTCCACAAGCCACAGCGTCCGCGGCGCAAAGTCCAGGTCAATAAACCAGACCTTCTCGCGCGCCGGAATGTCCGGGTTGACCGCCCCCTGTGTCCACCCGCCCGTAATCCTGTGGCCGCCCGAAATCACCGCCTCCCCCGCCCCCCACGCAGGATCGCTCGTCAGCCGGATCGGATTACCCTCCTGGCCCGACTCCCGCGCCGTCAATGTCCCGCGATAGTACACCCCGCGTTTGAACACATACGTATGAATCCCCCTGCACGCCCTGGCGTTACCCGACGCCCGCCCGTCCCACGGGTGATGCCTCCACGCCGTGCGCGGAGTCAGGCCGTCGTGCTCATCGCTGCCGGTTTCATAATCGATATACCGAACCGACTCGCCTCGGACAAATTCAAATGCCCGCGGCGTCCACGTGATATCCCCCTTCGGCGAAACTCCCGCATGCGTCTCCTGCCAACTGTACTCCTGTGCCCGGGCCCCCGCTCCGCCGAAAACAGCCACAACCGCCGCAGCAGCAAGAATTCGCATCTTCATCACATCTCCCGCACAAGAACCCCGTCACGTCTCGCCCGTAGTCAACCAGAACGCACGCAGCACACTTAACAGGATCAACGTAGCAAAAATCCACCAGAGAGGCAAGCGCCACACCCATGCCTGCGTGGTTTGCCCGGACCGCAACCAGAGCGTCCGCACGCGCACGAGAACGCTCTGCGCTGCGCAATGGTCCTTCCCGACAGCGCGGCGCTGCAGTGCAGAAGTTGTCGGGAAGAATTCGCAGAAGACCATGAACGCGGCCCCCCAAATGACGCCGCGTCAAAACAATACCGGAGAGGGCGGGATTCGAACCCGCGGTAGAGACAAGCCCTACACAGCCTTTCCAAGGCTGCTCCTTAAGCCACTCGGACACCTCTCCTGCTGACCGGCCCTCGAGCACCGCTGCTATATCGGCACACTTGCCGAAGCGCTCCACACCGAAACGGCCGCCACAAGCCATCAAAGAATACCGACTCGCCCGCAACTTGCAAGCCGAAAAGCACCAAAACATCGCCAAACCGCATGCAGACAGTCTTGCCTCGCAGCGGACGTCTATGATAGAATAGCAGTACTTGAGCGAGGAAACTATGCGAAAGAATACATTTTCGACCATCTGCCTGAGCACGCTGGTTTCGGCCCTGCTCAGCGGCAGCTGCTCCTGTGCCCAGACCGTCAGCCCAACAGTCTTCAACGGCATGAGTGACGCCTCCGCCGGCGCGTTTCTGTCCGACGAGCGTTTCGTCGTCGCCGACGACGAAAACAACATCTTAAAGATCTACAACCTGTCCGATCCCAGCCGCCCTGCGGCACTTCATGATCTCTCGGCCTTCCTCCGCACCACCTTTGACAGTCCCGAAGCCGATATCGAAGGCGCCGCCCGAGTAGGCGACCGCATCTACTGGATCACCTCCCACGGCCGCAACAAGGACGGCAAGGAACGCCCGAACCGCTACCGCTTCTTCGCAACCGACATCCGCAACACCGCCGGCGGCATCACCATCGCCCCCGCCGGCCGACCCTGCCAGGAAATGGTGCCCGCTCTGCTCCAAGCATCGTTTGCCCGCGACCTGGGCCTCGATGACGCCACCCAACTCGGCAAGGACCTTAAAAAGAAGCAGCGAGAAAGACTTGCCCCCAAAGAAGAAGGCCTCAACATCGAGGCCCTGGCCGCCTCACCCGACGGCCAAACGCTCTACATCGGCCTGCGAAACCCCCGGCCCGATCACCCACTGACCGGCCGCCCGCAGGCAATTATAATCCCGCTGACGAATCCGCGCGACGTAATCGATAAGGCCGCCCGACCCCGGTTCGGCGAGCCGATCCTCTGGGACCTCGGCGGCCACGGCCTTCGCAGCATGGACTACTCGCCGGCGCACAAGGCATTTTTCCTGATCGCCGGCCCTCACAACGAAGGCAGCGGCTGCACCCTCTACCGCTGGTCCGGCGACCGCGACCAGGCGCCCACTCCGCTTCAAACCTTTACCAAAGACGGTTTTACCCCCGAGGCCCTCATTCCCACCGCCGACGGCCGCCTGTTTCTGCTCAGTGACGACGGCAGCCGCCTCGTCAAGATAGCGCACCCCGCCGAATGTATCCCCGGCGAACTGGTCGACGCCAACACCTGTCAGAACAAGCACCTCGTCGACCCGTTAAAAAGAACCTTCCACGCCGTCTTCGTCAAGCCCTGAAGCTAAGCACAATTGCTCTACAGCATCGGCCCCACAAACTCGATGTTGTTGCCGTCCGGGTCCTTGACAACCGTCAGGTAAGTCACACCGTCAGCCAACTTCAGCGGCGGTTTGACAATCTTCGCTCCGGCCGCCTTCGCCCGCTCTACCGACGCCTTCATATCCCTCACAAAAATCGTCAGGTAGCTCAACCCCAGGCTGGAGTTGATGTACGTATTGTCCACCTTGGCCCCCACCGGATCGATCTCCATGAGCTTGATCCGCGTCGCCGTCTCCCCCCCGCCCAACACAAACACCCGCACCTTGAACGGCCGGTAATCCGTCAGCCCCGAGTTACCCGCCATCTCCGCCGGCACATCGAACCCCTCCGCCTCCGTGAACCCCAGCGCCTCCGTATAGAATGCCGCCGCCTTCTCGACATCGCTGACAACAATGCCCACATCGATCGTCAGCCGCGAAAACGCCGACCCGGCCGCCGCCTTCTGCTCCGATTCCCCGCAGCCGCCCGCCGTGATCGCAAAGCCAACCGCCAACACGGCCGCCGCACACGCCCGCGATCTCATCCCACACACCATGACCTCATCCTTTCAAACAGAACATATCTGCAACCGAGACAACAGTTTACCAAACCCGAACACCTCGGTCCACGGAATTAACCGCCTCAGTCCACCCGCCGCCGCAGCGTAATTACCGTGATTTCCGGCGGACAGAAAAACCGCACCGCCACGCCGCTGGCCCCCGATCCCCGCGACGTATACCCCACCATGCGCCCATACCGCCACTTGCCCCGCAGCATCCTCCGCGGCACCGTCGCACACGTCACCACCGCTACGCCCCCCGGCAGACACACCTGCCCCCCATGCGTATGCCCCGCCAGATACAGCGCATATCCCGCCTCGGCCGCATGCCGGTACATCTCCGGCGAATGACACACAAAAACCTTGAACGCGCCCGCCGGCATCCCCTCCTCCGCCGCCGCAACGTCGGCCGATTCATAATAATGGCAGTCATCCAACCCCACCAGGCACAATCGCCCCCCGTCCCGCTCCAGACACACATGCTCATTGACCAGCATGTGTACGCCGCACTCCTCCAACATCCGCCCTATCGCATACCGGTCATGATTGCCCAACACCCCGTAAACCGGCGACCGCCTCACCAGCGCCTCGGCCAGTTCCTTCATCCGCAGATACGCCATCCCGCTTTCCTGCCGGTAGCCGAAGTTGTAATCGCCGCCCAGAATGCAGAAGTCATATGTCACCGACTCGGCCAACCGCCGTATCGTATCACCTAATGCCGGAAACTCGTCTATATGCGTGTCCGTCACGAAAAGAATCCGCAGACCGTCGAACCCCGCCGGCAAATCAGCAAACGCGAATTCCTCCGACCGCAATTCAACGGCCGCCGCATTCCGCCACCCGCGACGCCTCAGCCCCGCCGCCCGCACCATCGCCTTGAACACGCCTTCCAGCCACGGCATATTCTCAAAATGCAGCCACCCCCGCCGCCCGCGGCGAATTCGATGCACACGCCGCTTACTCTCCACAAGCTGCCGTTTCTCACTGATCGCCCGCATAAGCTCTCCCAAAAAGATCGCCATGCTAACAGGCCCCCGCCCTGCAATCAACGCACATGTCCGGCGCGTTTTTGTGAAAATCGAGAATCCCCACTCACAACCAGACTTTACCGGTTGATTGCGCCGGCCAGAAGAGAGAGATACTTGCCATATCGCAAGAAGTACATGCAGAAGAGCAGACAAGCAGGCGTATGCGATCATGCGGAAAATATGTGCAAATAGGACATCTTGGGCAATTGATGATAATTGCTGCAATGAAGACCTTGCGAGGCGTACTGTGAAGACCTCTTTCGTGCTGATTCGTGTGCATTAGTGGCTTTAATTGATTACGCTTGCACAGCGTTATCTGCATTCGTGGCTTCTGTTTGCAGCCCGCCAGCATGAATCAGCGTCAGGAGCGTTCAATTTTCTGATGCAGCAGCATCGCCGGTGTTGCCAGTTCGTGATTTACGAAGCTCCGCTCTGGCGTCCATTGCCGTTTTGTGGTTTGATACTTGGAATCTGTTTCGTATTTCGAAATTCGAATTTGGAATTTGTCTGCGACAAAAGAGGGCACATCGCAATGTCCGCCCGGATTACCGTCATTGCTGAATATAATTTGATTCGTGTGCATCAGCGGCTTTGGTTGCGCCTGCACTGCGCCATGTGCATTGGTGGCTTCGGCTTGCAGCCCACCTGTCTGAATCAGTGTGATCAGTGTAATCCGCGTCTAAATTGGCCGCATGACCCCCCTACCGCATCGACGGCGGCTTCTCATTGAAGTTGAAGAACTCATGAATGTTCTCGTACCTGTTCACGTGATCGAGAATGTCCTTGTCCGTGTACCCCCGCAAATAGTAATCGAGGTACGGCACCGCCGTGTCATGCTCCACCTTGACATTATCCCTCTTGGCATACATGACACCGCGGTGCAGCGTCCCCCCGAAATGCTCCAATGACTTGCACGAACTGTGAAACAGCCTGGCATACTTCACGTCCGTGGGCTTGATTCTGCCTTCGCCGCCATAGCAGATCACACGCCCCAGCCCCGAACTCGATTTGATATGCGGCTTGTACAGGAACGTGTTATCCGTGTAAATTTCGCCGCTGGAGCCCTTCAGGATAATTGCATCGGCAATCACCTGCCCATCGGCGTCGTCGTTCAGTTCCACCACCGCCGGCCCCTTGTTGAAGTAGAACGAGCCCAACCAGTGCCGGCCTGATCCCGACCTCTGATTGGCCCGCACCACGGTGTAGCCGTTGGCATGGCGGATCGTGTACTTGGCGTTGCTCGCATTGCTCGACAGAGCCGGCCAGGTTGCCGCCACCTGGTATTGACCCGCCGAGTTGACAACGATCGTCCACTTCGCCACCTTGCTGCCGGACCCTCGCCACTGCACCTGGTAATTGGGGCCGGTATACCCCGTTCCCGCATTTCGAATCACCCAGTCCCCGTTGCACTCGAAGCGGTTGTACTGCGTGTCGGTGTTCCGGATGAAATACTGAGGATGCTTCGCCGGATCGGGCTTGGCCCCTGTGGCGCTATACCATGCGGGCACGCCGATACCCGGAAACCGCTGCACGTAACTCCCGTCGGCCCACTCGATTCTGTAGTGTGTCGGGTCGCCCGGAATCTGGTACGTCAGGTAGTAATTATACGGCGGATTGCCGCGCGAGTCTCCGAAGTCGTACGGCGCCAGCGCACTTCGCCCGTCCTTGAACCTTGGCCTCCAGTTCGGATAGGCCGCCTCGTACATGACATTCTCCGCCGTCGCAGCAATGAATTCGGTGCCGTACCGCACGAACCGATCGTCATCCACATACCGGATTTCATCAACTTTTTGCGACCACAGTTCCGCCGCGTTGACAAACACCATCCCGAAACCGAAATTCGCGTGCCCCACAAGCACAACGTGCGCATTCTCTTCCTTGAGAGCCTTCACTGCTCCCGCGACAGTTTGTATCTTCCGCAGCGTATAAGTCATGTTCGAATTGGACGGCTTATACTGCCAGCCGTAGCTGGTCTCGGTGGCCCCTAATTTCCACATTACCCCCTTGAGGTCGGTGAGGAAGTAGTTGTTCCCCGCGTAGCCGTCCACCAGGTAAATCGTCTCGTGTGTCGTCGGCTTGATATCAATATAGTCCAGCCGCTTCTTTGTGGCCGTCCCCCCCGGCCCGGTCACCGTCAGTTTCACCGTGTACAGCCCGCCTTTCGTATACGTATGCGATGGGTTTCGCTGACTGCTCGTTTGTCCGTCGCCGAAATCCCACCGCCACTGCGATATGTCGCCCGTCGACTGGTCTCGAAACTGTACACTGAACGGTGCACCACCCCGGAATCGCTCCGCATAGAAGTTTACCTTGGGTGGACTGCTTCCTCCGCTGCTGCCTCCCCCGCCGCTTCCTCCGCTGCTGCTTCCCCCGCTGCTGCCGCCACCCACCTTCAGCGACGTTGTCACCCATCCCCATTGCCCCGCCTCATCCTGTACGGCAAACGCAATCTCGTGCGTCCCCGCCGACAGCGACTTGGTCGAAAAGCTCGCCGAATTGCTCAGCACCCCGTCAATGCTTGATATCCAGTAGTACTGAACGATTTTCCCCTCCAGGTCGTCCCCTGAACCTGAAAACGAAACCGTCTGCCCCACCGCAGGCGCCTGGGGACTGATCGATTTGATGTGCGCAATCGGCTTGGCGTCCCCCGTATGCCTGCGAAACCACACGGCATCGGCACACGTGCTCACTGTCGCCCCGTACGCCGCCTTCACAGTCACGCTGCCGCTGCTGCCGAACTCGTACATCCCCAGGCTGTTCCACTGCCCCGCTCCCGCCTGCTGATTGATCACCACCGCCTCCGTCCCGCTGGCGCATACGATCGCCACGTTCACCACGGATGCCCGCGAAGACCACCCGGACCACCACATCAGCACCTCATAGGTCCCCGACGGCTGACCTGTAAACGCCCAAGTGTATGTCGCCCCGTCGCGAGCCCATAAACTGTTTTTCCCATATGGCTTTGTCCCGCTTGAGACCTCCCACGTTCCGCTTGACCACGTGCCCCTGTCACCGTTATCCAAAATGATGTCTGCCTGTGCTGCAAGACCCATCATGCCGCACACCGCGGCCGCTAAGGCGATAATGCACCCACCACTGTTTCCAGTCTTCATTCTTCGTTCTCCGCTAAAACAACCCATGATTTCACACAATGTAAGGGCGGCAGCCCTGCCCGACTGCCGCCCCAACGCCCCGCCTAAAAGCGGAGAATCCGGGATAGATTGCCCGGTTGATCACAGTAATTGAGGGGGTGTTGACGGTATGACATGGGATGAGAAGCGCAAAAACCGGGCATGAACCCGAAGGCGGCCGCACCTTGCCGTCGGAACCCGGCAAATGGCTGCCATTCGGCCTCACCCGCCCCCCAGAACACGGCAGAACCCCGACTGCCGCACGCAGAATCTCTCCCTTCCTGTGCATAAGGCACTCCCCGTCCTGGCAAAACACCGTCACACCCCTAACGAACCCCCCCTGCGCACCGACACCACCAACCACTTCACCGCATTTCACCCCGTCAGCACACAAAGCCGGCTCCATCCGGAACTCTAATATTGCTTAACTCAAAAAGGCGCGGAGTCAATTAGCCCTTGCGGAAAAAGCTTATCGGGCGAAGCGAGGATGCGTATTAGCAAACGGCGATTTCGAGTAGGTACTTTTCGACTGCGGGCTTTTCGAAAACGCATTCTTTAAACAACACGGCGTTGCTTTTTGATTTCGCCGATTGTATGTTGTTGTGTTTGCATGACTTCGAAGAAAGTACATATCAAGTGTTTTGGCTGCCAGATGAACAAACTCGATTCGTCGCTGGTGGCTTCTGCGCTTCGCGAAGCGGGTTTCGAGCTGGTCGAAAAGGCGGTCGAGGCGGATGCGG
This sequence comes from Anaerohalosphaeraceae bacterium, assembly GCA_035450485.1. GTDB lineage: Bacteria > Planctomycetota > Phycisphaerae > Sedimentisphaerales > Anaerohalosphaeraceae > JACZKQ01. The sequence goes on from DAOTMV010000007.1 coordinate 18,486, forward strand.
TGGTGATCAACACGTGTTCGGTGCGCCAGCATGCGGAGGATCGCGTTTTTTCGCACCTGGGGCACTTGAAGCATATGAAGAAAACCCGCCCGGAGCTTGTGGTTGCGGTGATGGGGTGCATGGCGCAGCGGTTGGGGGAGGCGTTATTGGCCCACGAGGCGGTGGATATGGTGGTCGGGCCGCACCAGATTGCCCAGATTCCCGGCATGCTGGTGAATGCGGTAGAAGCGCGGGGATGTGCGGTGAAAGCGCAGGGTTTTGGGGCCAAAGGAGGAGATTGCGCGGCGAAAGGGGGAGATTTTGCGCCGCAGATCGCCATTACAGGGGATATTCGCAGGCCCGACGATGCAGATGCGGCCGAAGCGCTGGATCTGTTCGAGGTTGAGCATGATTCCGACGCCAATCACATCAAGTCGCAGGCCTTTGTCCGGGTAATGCGGGGATGTGACAATTTCTGCACGTATTGTGTGGTGCCTTACGTCCGCGGGCCGGAGATGTCGCGTCCTCCGTGGGCGATTGTTGAGCAGGTGCGGAAATTGGCGGAGAAAGGCATACAACAGGTGACACTGTTGGGACAGTGCGTAAGTTCCTACCGTTCTTGTGCGGGAGAACGCACGTATTTGCTGGCGGATCTGCTGGAAATGGCGGCCAATGTCGAGGGAATCCGGTGGGTGCGTTTTGTGACCAGTCACCCGGCCAAATTCGACGATTCGATTCTGGAGGCAATGGCTCGGCTCCCCAAGGTGTGTCCGTATCTGCACATTCCGGCTCAAAGCGGTTCGGATCGGATCCTTGCGGCGATGAACCGGCGATATACCGCGGGGCAATATCTGGATCTGTTGGCGCGGGCGCGGGCGACCGTGCCGGATATTGCGATTGCGGGGGACTTTATTGTCGGATTTCCGGGCGAGACGGAGGAGGACTTCGAGGCGACGAAGGCGCTCGTTCGGGCGGCCTGCTACAAGAACATTTTCGTGTTCAAGTATTCGCCGCGGCCGGGCACGCGGGCCGAGCAGAAGCTGGCTGACTCGGTGCCGTTAGAGGTCAAGCAGCGACGCAACCAGGAACTTCTGGCCCTGCAGGATGAGATCGCCGCGGAGGCCAACCGGCGGTTTGCAGGCCGCGTCGTCGAGGTGCTCGTGGAGGGGCCGAGCAAGAAGGCCCATGTGAACAAGGCCGATGAGGCCGGGCATCCGCAGCTTGTCGGGCGGACCGCGACGGATTACATCGTCGTCTTCAACGGGCCGGAGTCGCTGACGGGCCAGTTCGCACAAGTCCGCATCGAGCAAACCTCGGCCCTGACGCTGTTCGGCAAGTTGGCCTGAACGGGGCGGCTTATACATCTTTCTACAAAACACTGATTACACTGACTTCGCTGATTCAGTTGGTTCGATCAAAGCAGCCTGCCCACTTGGCGTGTTGGTGTTTCCTTGACACGTTAACCGATGTTGAGTACCTTGCTAAGCAGTTGGACGTGGAAACGGTGTCTGACCCTTTTGTTTGCTCGTGAGACTGGCAGGACGTCTGTATGCTTGCAAATGTGATCTTCCCCTTCATGATTCTGCTGGCCGGGCCGATCTGGGTGATGCTGGCGGTCATCACGTGCTGCATGGTTGTCGAGACAGCCGTATGCTCCCGGGGCTTGCACCTGGCGCGTGACAGAATCGTGTGGCGCGTGGTTTTGGCGAATCTGGTGTCTGCAACGCTTGGCGGTTTTATTGCGTTTGTTGCGGCAGCAATGCTCAGTCCGATGATCGCGGATCCGAAAGACCTGATCGACTACTGCCGGTCATTCGTGCTTGTTGCGGCCGTCTGCTACTTTCTCTTCTTTGTCATCACTGTCTTCCTGGAGCAGTGGATTATTGCCATCGGCCTCATGAAGACTGACAAAGGCATTCCACGCGGTCGCATCCTGCGCGTGGTTCTGCTGGCGAATCTCCTTAGCTATCTGGTGGCGGTGCCTGTGCATTACCATTATAACAGGCCGCACCGGATCCTCAGGAGCATTTCAGAGGATGTGTCATGGGTCGAGACGCCAACGTCGCGAGTCTTCTACGTGGACGATCAAGGATTGCACGCCATCTCTTCGGACGGCTCGGACCGGCAGGTGATGGCCTCCGGGCCGGTGGAACATTACTTGATTTCGGCGGATTTGAAACATTGCGTGTTTTGGACTGATGGACGTGAAGTCTTCTACTGCGATCAGGATGCGGGGCGGCAAGTCAAAATCTGGGAATCGGAGAGAACGGGCGACGATTTGATTGGCTGGTCTTATCGGGGCAAGCTGTCAACGGCCAAACTCACGGCCATAAGTCGGAATGGTCAATGGGTCGCATGGTGTATTCCGTATGGGCAAGGAGAACCCGACTTCTGGAGGGTCTACGCATTTGACACGTTAAGCGAGACCCTGTTCGAAGAGAACTTCCGGGCATGTGACGTTCAGATTTGCTGGTCGAACAACGACCGGGAGTTCTACATGAACTGTGGAGGACTACCCTACGCAGAGAAGGCGCGAGGTATTTCGGGGTATGTGAGAGGAACCATTGATCGTTCAGAAAAGAGGATTACGCTTGAGAGCATCCCCGCTTTGGATGAAAGCCAGATATGTGACAGCTACGGCAGGATTGGGAGTACGCGCCTTTCGGGAGGGCATATAGATGCAGGATTCGTCGAGGATCAGTGCGGTGAGACGTCTGTCCACGTGTGGCCGTTCGGTCTGAGATGCACCGGCGGCAGTGATTCTGAAACGTTCTATCTGCACGACGGCCATTTCCTCAATCCCTACATGCTAACTTCGTTTAGAGAGGCACTTTTCCTCTCAAACGGCAGAGAGATTGTCTTCGAGGCAAAGGGCGGATTGTACTTGATGGACATATGCAAGAAGAAAGCGGGGAAGCTCATCGAAGGGAGATGCATGGTAGTTCCTACTGATACGTGCAACAAACGCGTTCACTTTCTTAGATAGCAGAAGTACGCGCGCCAGCGGCAGGCGCGGACACGGCCAAGAGTGGCGGAAGGAAAAGGCTCCTGACCCCTGATTAACGGCAGACGCATGAACGCCCACACTAAGAACCAAAGCTGGATCGTTGATCGAGGCGGTCTGATTATCGAAAAGGAAGCCCGGAGCGGCTTGGAAAGCCTCAATGATTGGGAGCGTCTTGTCTATTGCGTGTGGGTCACCGATTACATGCTGCGCAATGCGGGCGACTTCGCCAATGCGGCGGCGATGCATCGAGCGTTTCAGGCCGATGGCAAGCGGCTGGCCAGGCAGTTGTCGCTGCCAGCCACGTGCAAGGCGTTTTCACTTTCGCAGCGCAGGCTTCAGCGGGAGTATTTCGACAGGTTCGAGGAGATTTGTAATGAGATCAGGAGTGCTGAACCAGTCGACGCACCGAATGAGCGCCCCGCATAACCAGTCGTGATGCTGAAGATTGAGCGCGCCACGTGCCGCCAATCGGAGTAACAACATGAGCGAGTATGAGGTTGTTGATACGGATGTTGGGAACATTGGGGGGTGCGGGTTTTGTGGGCGGAAGGATTCCGGCAATTTGGGGTATCGTCGGAAGGTGGAGTGGCTGAAGGAGCGGTATGCGGAGGGGCTGCGGCTTGGGATTGTGAGGTCGCGGGAGGTCGGCGATGTTGGGACGATTGAGTATACATGCAGCGAGCAGGCTTGGAGGCCGGTGGAGGCGGAGGGGTACCTTTTTATTCATTGCCTGATGGTCAGCCGCAAACACGCAGGCAAAGGGGTTGGGACGCTTCTGTTGGATAGCTGCCTGGCGGACGCGAAGAAGAGCGGGCGGCGCGGCGTGGCGGTGGTGACGAGTTCGGACAGCTTCATGGCGAGAAGCGATTTGTTCGTCAAGGCGGGTTTTGTGTCGGTGGAGCGGATCGGGCCGTATGAGCTGCTTGCCAAGAAGTTCGAGAAGGACGCCCCCGATCCTCGTTTCATTGTCGACCGGGAGCGGGTGTTGAAGAGGCACGCGAAGGGCCTGGCAATTCTGGCGGCCGATCAGTGCCCGATGATTGCGAAATGGGTGGAGGAGATTGCGGCCGCGGCCCGGGCGCTGGGGATCGAGCCGAAGGTGGTTCGGGTCGACAGCGCCGCGGCGTCAAGGGAGCTTCCGACGCCGTATGGCGTTTTTTGCATCGTCTACGACGGCAGGCTCATCGCGGAGCGGCCGATCAGTGCGACGCGATTCAAGAACATGATGCGGAAGCTGTAACATAGAACCGCCACAGCGCGGCGGGGTAGAACCCCGCCCTACAGAACCACGGCCGAGAGCGCGCGGCGTGGTGATGGAACCACGCCCTGCGTGACTTGCGCCGGTCCTGTCGGCATGAGCACCGCCAAACGCCCGATCGCGTCTACTGCGATGGGGCGTCACGGCGTTCACGGGCGACCTGTGAGTTCGGGAGTGTACAGCCAAGGCGTTTGACGGCGGCACCCCGTTTCTCAGCAAGTCCGCCTGACCGATGGGGGAAAAGGATAGGCTCTTGCCCCCTGCTTATTTCGGACGGCACCCGCGAGGGGCGCCCTACAATGCTCGCGGCGGCGTGTGTGCCAAGGGCGAGGCATGCCTTGCCCCTACTTGCTCGACGGGCCGGCCGGGACGCCGATATTGGCGTCCCACGGCACTGCGGTTCGGGCCGGCTGCTTAGTACTCCTGCTCGCCCTCGGCGCCCTGTTCGCCCTGGGGCTGTTCGCCGCCGGTTTCGTCCTGCGGTTGATCACCGTCTTCGGTACCGCCCTGCTGGCCGCCGGCTTCTCCTTCGGTGCCGGGCTCGGTGTACTCGCCTTCTTCGATGATGGTCTCTTCCATGTACTCACCTTGTGTGCCGGGCTCGCCGGGTCCCTCTTCCATGCCGGGCTCTTCCTGGCCGGGTTGGGGCTCGGGGACGCCCTGCGGTTCCGGGGTTGTCTCGCGGGTCTCGGTGCCGGGTTGGCCTTCGCCTGCGGCGGGCTCCCTTCTCTTGCAGCCGGTGATGCAGGCCGCGGCGACTGTCATCATGACCAGCAGTGCGAGCGTTCGTCGTGTCACCATGTTTTCACCTCACAAAAATAGTTAATAATGCGTCGCGTTCATGCGTTGCGGCCGTCATTGTCGGTGTATTCATGCCTTGCGGATATCGGGTGAGACGGGCGGGGGTTATACCTGATTTGCGATGGCTTTTGGCTTGGGCTGATGGGGGCAAGGCTGATCCGCAAAGCGGAGAGGGATGGGGCGCGAAGCCTGTTGGCGCGGGGCGGTTCTGTCGGCCCTTTGGGGCTTGAGAGGAGAGAGAGAAAAAGGAGGACTTGTCGTCGCGACTCCGTGGGCTTACGCCCACGGCTATGCGATCTTTCGCCCCTTCGGGGCTTTGCCAGCGTATTGCGCGGCAGGGTTGGCACGTTGCGCGATGCGCGCCGCACTGGGGCGAGAGTGATCCGCCGAACCGGGGTGTAAATGACCCGCCGCACTGGGGGGGCGAACAACCGGCCGCACTTTCGTGCGGGTGCTAAGACAGTGGCGCAGGTGATGAAGAGAATTATTTGAGCTGCGGTCATTTGTGTGCCCTTTTATTTTCTAAACCAATCGACAATCATCGGTTATCAGTCAATTGTCCCTCTACCCATGCACGAACCTGCACGTTTCGTGCGAAAAATCCGGTTTTGCACTTCGGCCCATAATTCGTAAGTGCTTGTACAGCAAGGAAATAAAAATTTTTCAAAAAAGCCAGCGACAGCGAGAAATGCAAACGCATTTCGTGCTATGTGGAGACAAGCGTGCATTATTTCTTTATCCGCAGATGACGCAGATTGACGCAGATGACAGGAGTTGATTGTTGGCTATTGATGCGGGACGTGTTAGAAGAACGGTTTTAAGAGGAAGTGAGTAGAAGAAGCAGGCCGGCGTGGTGAAGCGGCAGGTTGGGAGGGCCGACTTGTGTTTGTTAGTGCGTACTTAGGGAGTTCGACGGTGAGCGACGGGCAAGGCGAAAAGATATTGCGGGATCCGGTCTGCGGGATGACGGTGGAGGATGTGCCGGCCGAGCGGCGGTGGGAGTATGAGGGGCAGGAGTATCGGTTCTGCAGCGACAGGTGTGCAGAGAGATTCAAGGCAAGGCCGGAGAGGTACGTGGGGAAGCGCAAGGAGGAGGCGGTGGCGGGCGGCTCGGGTGAGGCGAAGGGGCGGGAGTATACGTGCCCGATGCATCCGGAGGTGGTTAAAGAGGGGCCGGGGGATTGTCCGCTGTGCGGGATGGCGCTGGAGCCCAGGACGGTGACCGCAGAGGAGGGCAAGGACGAGGAACTGGCGGCGATGACGCGGCGGTTTTGGGTGTGTGCTGCGCTTACGGCGCCGATCTTTGTGTCGGCGATGGGCGATTTGCTTCCGGGGGTGGCATTTGGGGAGTGGTTCGGGGCGAAGACGGTGGTGTGGTTTCAGTTTTTGTTGGCGACGCCGGTGGTACTCTGGGGGGCGTGGCCGTTCTTTGTGCGGGCTCGGCGGTCGGTGGTGAATCGCAAGCTGAACATGTTTACGCTGATTGCGATCGGGGTTGGGGTGGCGTTCGGGTACAGCGTGGCGGCGGTGCTGTTTCCGGGGGTGTTTCCGGAGTCGGTGCGGATGCAGCACGGTGGGCATGGGGTTGTGCCGGTGTACTTCGAGGCGGCGGCGGTGATTACGACGCTGGTGCTGTTGGGGCAGGTGTTGGAGGGCAAGGCACGGGCGCGGACGAGCGGAGCGATCAAGGCGCTGCTGGGACTGGCGGCGAAGAAGGCGCGGCTGGTGAAAGAGGACGGGACAGAGGTGGAGATCGGACTGGACGACGTGGAGCGCGGGGACGTGCTGCGGGTGAGGCCCGGGGAGAAGGTACCGGTGGATGGGGTGGTTCTGGATGGGTCGAGTTCGGTGGATGAATCGATGATCACGGGGGAGCCTGTGCCAGTGGAGAAGGTCCAGGGGGACAAGGTGACGGGCGGAACGATCAACGGGACGGGGACGTTTACCATGCGGGCCCAGCGCGTTGGGGCGGAGACGCTGTTGTCGCAGATCGTGCAGATGGTGGCCCAGGCACAGCGGAGCCGGGCGCCGATACAGCGGTTGGTGGACGTGGTGGCGGCGTGGTTTGTGCCGGCGGTGATTGTGTGTGCGATTGTCACGTTCTTTGTGTGGCTGCTCTGGGGGCCGGAACCGGTTTTGTCGCATGCGATTGTGAATGCGGTGGCGGTTTTGATTATTGCGTGTCCGTGTGCGCTGGGGCTGGCGACGCCGATGGCGATCATGGTGGGGACGGGGCGCGGGGCGCAGGAGGGCGTACTGGTGAAGAACGCCGAGGCGCTGCAAGCGATGGAGAAGGTGGATACGCTGGTGGTGGATAAGACGGGGACGCTGACGGAGGGTCGGCCGCGGGTGGTTGCGGTTGTGGCGGCGCAGGGCTTTGGCGAGACGGAGGTGGTGCGTTTGGCGGCGTCGTTGGAGCGGGGGTCGGAGCATCCGTTGGCGGCGGCGGTGATGCGGTGTGCGGAGGAGCGCGGCGCGGCGCTAGCGGACATTGAGGGGTTCGAGTCGGTGACGGGCAAGGGGATCAAGGGGCGCGCCGAGGGGCACGAAGTGGTGGTCGGAAATCGACGACTTTTGGAGGAGATGCAAATCGACGCGGGGGCGCTTGCGGAGCAGGCGGAGGCACTGCGGGGTGAGGGGCAGACGGTGATGTTTGCGGCGGTGGACGGTCGTGTTGCGGGGCTGTTTGGGATTACCGATCCGATCAAGGAGAGCACGCCGGAGGCGATCCGGCGGCTGCACGAGGAGGGCTTGCGCGTCATCATGGTGACGGGGGACAACGAGACGACGGCGCGGGCGGTCGGGCAGCGGCTGGGGATCGACCGGATCGAGGCGGAGGTATCGCCGGAGCACAAGGATGCGGCGATTCGGCGTCTGCGGGAGGAGGGTCGGCGCGTGGCGATGGCGGGCGACGGGATTAACGATGCGCCGGCCTTAGCACAGGCGGACGTGGGGATTGCGATGGGGACGGGGACGGACGTGGCGATGGAGAGCGCGGGGGTAACATTAGTGAAGGGAGATTTGCGGGGGATCGTGCGAGCGCGGGCGCTGAGCGCGGCGACGATGCGGAACGTTCGGCAGAATCTGTTTTTTGCGTTCATTTATAATTCGTTGGGGGTGCCGATTGCGGCGGGGGTTTTGTATCCGGCCTTCGGGATATTGCTGAATCCGATGATTGCGGCGGCGGCGATGACGTTCAGTTCGGTGTCGGTGATTACGAATGCGCTGCGGCTGCGCAGGGTACAGTTGTAGGCGCGTTCGGACGTGTCGCCAGAGGTCGCGGCAATTCAAAAGAGGGTCATTTGATTGTCGTCCGGGGCATGCTCGTCTTCCTGGGGGGCTTCGTCGAAGTCTTCGGAGTCCTCAGTGTTCTTGCCGGGTCCGGGGAACTTGATGATTTTGGCGTCGGGGGCGTCGTCGGGCGGCGGGTTTTCGGCGGGGATGTAGGGGATGAGGCCCTGGGTGTAAGCGTCGCGCTGGATTTCGAGGGGGGCATAGCGGAGATCCATGAGGATGCCATTGACTTCGAACATCCAGACGAGGGGGTTTTCGGCAAGGAGGCGCGGCAGGCACCAGTCGGGGTCCATCGGTGACATGTCGAGGGCATCGCGTATGGTTTTTGATTTGGCGGTCATGGTGTTTTGCGCGACGCCGAAGGCTTTGGCGAGGTCGGGGCTGCTCATGCAGGGCTCGAAGCTGTCGTCGTGGAGGAAGTTGACCACGCCGAGGGCATGGATGATGGCAGCGGCCCAAGTCCTGGGTTGGCCGCGGGTGATATCGATGGCGGAACGTTTGCGGGACAGGACGAGGGCCATTTCACGGGCGAGGCGCTGGTAGTCTTCGTCGAGGTGGTCGCGGCAGACCTGGTCGGTGAGCGCGACGATGGCGGTGAAGGCGTCGCGGGTTTTGGCGGGGACCTTCTTGAGCAAGTCGTCCATAGCGTTTATCCTCCGTTTGACGCGGGGCTCTGTCGGCCGGGCACCTTGTTTGTTTCTCGGTCAGGAAATCTGGTTCGGCGGATCGGCTGTCTTCCGCGATTCTTCGTTATTTCGCTTTTTGTCTGCCTGCGTGAGGATTGAGCCGACGGTGATGAGAAGGACGAGGAATATCTGAAGATAGAGCAGGTGATAGCTGATCTGCGCCTGTGAATAGAAATTCCTGGGATAGTACGTTCTTGCGGAGATGACTTTTTTCTCTCCCTCAGGAGTGGTCATGTATGACTTGGAGGTTTGCGGGTTGGGGGACTTCCAGGTGGGCTGTTTGTAGAGCAGCCAATGTCCGATGAAGACCATCGGCCCGCTTCCCTTGGCGCCGATCCAGGGTGGGAAGAACACCATCACGGCGACAACGGCGATGCCGATCCACATGGATGTCAGTTGGGCTTTGTTCATTTGAGCGCCTTTCAGTGGGTTTGGGACCAGTCAAGGATTACTTTTCCGGAATTGCCGGAGCGCATGGCCTCGAAGCCCTTTTCGTAATCGGTGTAGTGGAAGCGGTGGGTGATGACGGGTGAGATGTCGAGGCCGGACTGGATGAGCATGGTGACCTTGTACCATGTTTCGTACATCTCGCGGCCGTAGATGCCTTTGATGGTGAGGCCGTTGAAGACGATGTAGTCCCAGTCGATCTGCGTGGGCGGGAGGATGCCGAGGAGGGCGATCTTTCCTCCGTGGCACATGTTGGCGAGCATGGAGCGGAGGGCGTCGGGGTGGCCGGACATTTCGAGGCCGACGTCGAAGCCTTCTTTCATCTTGAGTTCGGCGGCGACGTCTTCGAGTTTCTCGGTGCGGACGTCGACAGTGCGGGTGGCGCCCATTTTTTTGGCGAGTTCGAGGCGGTATGGGTTGACGTCGGTGACGACGATGTAGCGGGCGCCGACCTGGCGGGCGATGCCGGCGGCCATGATGCCGATGGGACCGGCGCCGGTGATGAGGACATCTTCGCCGACCATGTTGAAGGAGAGGGCCGTGTGGGCGGCGTTGCCGAGGGGGTCGAAGCAGCTCAACTGGTCGGTGGGGATGTTCCTGTCGCAGTACCAGACGTTGGACTGGGGGATGCAGAGGTATTCGGCGAAGGCGCCATCGCGGTTTACGCCGATACCCTTGGGGTCTTTGCAGAGGTGGCGTCGGCCGGCAAGGCAGTTGCGGCAGTGGCCGCAGACGAGGTGGCCTTCGCCGCTGACGAGGTCGCCGGGCTTGAAGTCATGGACGTTGGAGCCGACTTCGGCGACGGCGCCGACGAATTCGTGGCCGAGGATCATGGGCGTTTTGATGGTTTTCTGGGCCCACTGGTCCCAGTTGTAGATGTGGACGTCGGTGCCGCAGATGGCGGTCTTGACGATCCTGATGAGGACGTCATTGATGCCGACGGTTGGTTCGGGCATGTCTTTCAATTCGAGACCGGCGCCGGGCCGGGTCTTGACGATGGCTTTCATAAGTTTCTCCAATCAGGTGCGGTCGGCCGCCTGGCTGCGCTTCTCCAGCGCCACATAGAACATCCAGAGGGCGATGGCGGCCAGAAGGACAGTGCCCAACAGTTTAGACCAGGTCGATTGGCCGAAGTCAAGGAAGGGCATGTTGATACCGCGCTGCTTGAGGATGACGATTGGGATTGCAACGAGGATTCCCATGATGGCTTCGCCCGTGATGAGGCCGGAAGCGAAGAGGAGGCCGCTCTGTGAGCCTTCTGCCTGGTTGGCGGCGTTACGGGCAGGGCGGAAGGCGCTAACGGCCCATTGGATGAGGCCGCCGAGGAAGATCGGGGTGGAGAGCTCCAGAGGCAGGTAGAAACCGATGGCGACGGCGAGGACGGGGGTGCGGAAGCGGGATTTTTTTGCTTCGAGGATGAGGTCGAGGACGATGATCGCGGCCGCAACGGCCATGCCGATGAAGGCGAAGTTCCAGGGCATGTCGCCGCGGAAGACACCCTTGGCGACGGAGGCCATGAGGTTGGCCTGCACGGCGGCAAGCGCCTCGGGCCCGGCGTCGGGCTGGCCTTTGAAGCCGTAGGCCTGGTGGAGGAGCATGAGCGTGGGGGCGATGACGAGGGCGCCTGAAAGCGTGCCGACCATTTCCATAACCTGAAGCTTCCAGGGCGTGCCGCCGAGTATGTAGCCTGCCTTGAGGTCCTGCATGTTGTCGCCGGAGATGGCGGCGGCGCAGCATATTACGGAGCCGATGATGATGGCGGCCGCGGGGCCGTCGGCGGCGTTTTTGCCCATGAGGACGACGAGCAGCAGGGACGCTACGACGACGGTTGCGATGGTGACGCCGGAGATGGGGTTGTTGGAGGAGCCGACGAGGCCGGCCATGTAGGCGGCGACGGCGGAGAAGACAAAGCCGGCTATGAGCATGAGGATCGCCATGGGCAGGGTGATGGCGATGTTCCTCACGAAGACTTCGTACACGAGGAAGAGCGGAATTATGGATAGAACGATCAGCCAGAGGGTGTACTTCATCGGTATGTCCCGTTCCAGCCGGTCGACGGCGGCGCCGTCGGTCTTCGTTCGGTAGGCGCGGAGGCCGCTGGCGATGCCGCTAAAGAGGGAGCGGCGCATTTTGAAGATCGTCCAGAGGCCGCCGAGAAGCATGGCGCCGACGCCGATGTAGCGGGTTTGGGTGGACCACATTGCGTGTGCGAAGGTGACGTTGTCGGCGTACTGGGATGCATCGGCAAACGAGGCGCAGATGGGTATGGCAATGTACCAGTTGGCGGCGCCGCCGAGGAAGATGAGGACGGCGATGTTGAGGCCGACGATGTATCCGACCGAGAGGAGCGCCGGGCTGAGGTTGGAGCCACCGTAGAGCAGGCCGCGCTTGATGCGGGCGGCGGCTTCGATCTTCTCGGGCCAGAGGCCGATGCCGGTTGCTCCCACTTTGAAGAGGGCCCCGGCCAGCGCGGCCCTGGCGATGGTCCAGACGCCCTTGCCCCCCTTCTCGCCGGTTTCCAGGACCTCGGCAACGGCGATGCCTTCGGGGAACTGGAGTTTGGCCTCGATGATCAGCGAGCGGCGGAGGGGCACGGTCAAGAGGACACCAAGGATGCCGCCAAAGGCGGAGATGATTGTGATCCACAGGAATGCTTCGCCGCCGAAGTTTTCCCAGCGGCCCAGGATGACCAGGGCGGGCAGCGTGAAGATGACGCCGGCGGCAAGGGATTCACCGGCGGAGGCGGTTGTCTGGACGATGTTGTTTTCGAGGACGTTGCTGTTCTTGAAGAAGCGGAGGACGCCCATGGAGACGACGGCGGCGGGGATGGCGGCCGAGACGGTCATGCCGGCGAAGAGCCCCAGGTAGGCGTTGGCGGCGCCAAGGAGCATGGCCAGGAAGATGCCAAGGATTGCGCCCTTGACCGTGATTTCCGGAAGTGATTTTGGCTGCTGCAGAGTCATCTGTGTCCTTCCCATTCGCCGGCGGGTGGAACCCCGCTCTACCTGTTTGTGTCCTTCGCTGGCGGGTTAGAACCCGGCCCTACTGCCCTCTTGTGTGCGGTGCGATTTGTGCGATTGTTCGTGCTGCACGGGACGGCGCATTATAGCGGCGTGTTTGTGGGAATGCAAGCACGATGTTGTGTATTCTCGATGCGCGAAGCGATGGTTTGATATCGGACATACGCACCGCCTCAGTCGATGAATTGCCTGGCGAAGCAGCGAGGGGTGAGGCGCTCGCCGGTGGAGCGGCGGATCATCTCGTTCCAGTGGTAAACGGCGGCGGGGCCGAAGACTTCCGTGCGGAAGTAGTCGCCGATGCGATGGTCGTTGGCGAAACTGACGTTTGCATCGGATCGCACTTTGAGCACGTTGGTGACGATATGGTGATGCCACTGGGAGGCGAGGAGTTCGCCCAGCATGTAGTTGTGGTAGTAGCACGGGGCGACGGTGAAGTGGAGTTTGGAGGCCCAGCCTGCGTCGGGCGAGCCTTCGGGCCGGTTAAGAAGCTGGTACTTTTCGACAAGGTCCCACCAGAGGGTATTGAGGTCCTGGTCGGGGTCGGCGTAGACGGCCTTTTCGAAGTTGTACATGACCATGGCCCAGCGGGCGAAGAGTATCTGCTGGAACCGGAGGTACCTGAAGGCGACCTTCTCCACGGCGGCTCGTTCGGCGCCGGAGAGGCCGAGCATGGCCTGCATCCAGGCGGCATTACGGGAGAGGCGACCAAAGAACATGGCGACGGCTTCGGTGGTAAAGGCATGGGCGGGTTCGCGAAGTAGGTATGGTTCGGCGGGATCGTGGTATTTGAAGTAGACGGCGTGGCCGAGTTCGTGCAGGAGCGTTTCCATCCAGCGTTCGTCGTTTGCGGCGTTAGCGAGGATGCGGACGTCGCCCTGGCGATCGATGTCTTCGGCGAAGGCGTGGGGGTTTTTGCCGGGCTTGTCATAGAGGTCGCTGCGGGCGAGGATGTCGTCGATGGGCAGTCCAATGCCGGCATAGTAGTTTCTGGAGAGCTTGACCACGTCGTGTCTGGCGTAATAGTCATCGAGGTTGAGCTCGTAGACGAGCGGCGTACGCTGGAAGAAGGGGTCGTGATAGTGCCAAGGGCGGAGGTCTTCGACGCGGATACCGTAGCCGGCGGCGAGAATGGCATCGAGTTGGGCCTTGAGCTTTGCGTAGGGTGCGGCGGTGAGGGCGTCGAGTTCGGCGAAGATTTTGTCGACTTCTTCGACTGACTGCTCGCCGGCGGCAAGCGCGTACGTGTGGTAATTGGAATAACCTAAAGCACGAACGGACTCGTTTCGCATCCTGACGAGGCGAAGGTAGTCGTCGATGATGACGTTGCCGACCTCTTTGCTGGCAAGCCAGGCTTTCTTGCGGAGGGCGACGTCGGATTCGGCGGTAAGGATGCGGTAGATCTCGGTCATGGTGACCTCGCGGCCATCGATGCGGCCACGATGGTTATTGTATTTTTCGGTGATGGCGGTGCTGAGGGCGATGATGTCCTTGAGGAGGTCCTGGTCCATCGCACTTTCCTGAAATGCGATGAGCAGCTTGTCAAGCTGGCGGCGGAGGCGCAGATCGCGGACTTTGCCTGAGTGCTTCATGCGGGTGAGGAAGTCGAAGTCGTCGCGGTTTGCGTAGATGCGGTTGATGCGGAGGCGAAGCTGTTTTAGCTTTTCAAAGTCGTCGTCAGAGCCGGAGACCTCTGCGGCGTACATGGTCAGGTTGGCCGCGGCACGGAGCGGGGCAAGAGTTTCCTCATGACGGTCGATGAAGGTCTCCAGGTGGCGTTCCTCTTCGGTCATGCACCCCCCTGCCGCCATGAGGACAATGAATATTGTCAGGCAGGCGCGTTTCATATCCTGTCTCCCGGATCAGCCAATGGCCGGCGGCGTTTACTTGCCGGAGGTTACAAACTGGTCGACGAAGTATTTCGGGTTGAGTTCTTCGCCGGTTGCGCGGCGGATCATCTCGTTCCAGTGGTATTCGCGGCCGACCTCGAAGACGTTGACACGGAGGTAGTCGCCGACTTTGCGCTGGCCTACGTAAGACACGCGGGCGTCGGATTCGAGGTTAAGCACGTTTCTGGCAATGTAATTCTGCAACTGGGAGGCCAACAGTTCGCCGAGCAGGTAGTTGTGGTAGTAGCACGGGGCCGAGGCGATGTGGATCTTGGCGGCCCAGTCAGGGGCGTCGCGGCCGTCCGGCGGCGTGATATACTGGTACTTTTTGACGAGGCGCCACCAGAGGGCGTTGAGGTCCTGGTCGGGATTGGCGTAGAGTTCTTTTTCGAAATTGTACATGACCATGGCCCACCGGGCGAAGATGAGCTGCTTTAGGCGGGCGTACTTGGCGCCGACGGCGGCGATTTCATCGCGCTGGGCGTCGGTGAGGCCGAGCATCTGCTGCATCCAATCGGCATCGCCGCTGAGACGGCCGAAGAACATGGCGATGGCCTCGGTGGTGAAGATGTGGGCCGAGTCGCGGAGGAGCCACGGCATGGTCGGGCCGTAGAACTTTGCATAGACGGCATGGCCCAGCTCATGGAGCATGGTCTCCATCCATTTTTCGTTGTCTTTGACGTTGCAGAGGATGCGGACGCCGCCCTGACGGTCGATGTCGGTGCAGAAGGCGTGGGGGCTTTTGCCCTGGCGTTCGTAGAGATCGCTGTTGTTAAGGACCGAGTCGACAGGGAGATTGATGCCGGCGTAGAAGCGGCGGGCGAGTTCGACGACGTCCTTGCCTTTGTAATAGCTGTCGAGGTCGAGACAGAAAACGAGCGGCGTTTCCTGGAAGAAGGGATCATGGTAGTGCCACGGGCGGAGGGCCGTCAGCGGGACGCCGTATTTCTCAGCGAGGATGACATCGAGTTCGGCTTTGAGTTCGCGGAATGGCTGGTCGGTCAGTTCGCGGAGCTTTTCGAAGATGGCGTCGAGTTCGGCGACGTTCTGCTCGGAGAGGGTCAGCGAGAAGGTATGGTAGTTTTCGAAGCCGAGTTTACGGGCTGCTTCATTGCGGAGTTTGACGAGACGGATGACGTCCGGGGCGATGACGGCGCCGACTTCCTTGCTGGCGAGCCAGGCCTTCATGCGCTTGTCGGAGTCCGTTTCGGACTTGAGGATTTCCTTGATTTGATTGTCGGTCACCTGGACGCCGTCGATTGTGCCGCGATGGGTATTGAACTTCTTGGCAACCTCGTGGCCGAGTTCGACGATCTGCTTGAGGAGTTCGGGTTCGATCTGATTGGCGAGGTAGGCGCGGTAGAGGATGTCGATTTGGCGGCGGAGACGGGGATCCTTGATATCGGAGTCCCTGAGGGTCTTGAGATACGCGAATTCGTCGGGGTTTGTGTAGACCTGGCGCAGGGCGAGTTCAAGTTCGCTTAGGCGGGCGAAGTCTTCGTCGCGGCCGGTGTTCTCGGCGGTCCAGGCGGCAAGGTTGGTCTGGCGCTCCATCGGCTTGATCTTCTCGACGTGCTGTGTGACGAAATCCTGCACTTGTGCCTCCTTCACCTGCGTGTCGCCGCAACCGGCCAAAGCAAGGACACAGGCGGCCGACATTAGAACCCACAATATCTGTTTCATGGCAAAGTCCTCAATACTCCAAAAAGATACGGCTATCGCTGTTCACAAGGCCTTTATTATTTCAGAAAAGGCGTAAGAAGTAAAGCAATTTTGGGGCGGCTATCACCCCTGCCAGTTCGCAGGTGACGAGGGAGGAGGATCTGGGGGCAAAGTGGTGCAGGCTGGTCTGCGGAAGGTCCTGTTGGCATAGAGGACGGCCAAACGCGTGGTACTCCGTCGAAGGGATGCGTCATATCGTTTTGGTAGAGCACGCGGACAGGTATGTCGTGGCAAGCGTTTGGCGGTGGTACCCATGGGATGTGCGGGATTGCAGCGGGATTGAGATCGCTTCGGTCCGCTCGCAAAGGCAGGCGGTTTTGCTGCCATGATAGGCCGCAGGTTTTTGAGCGGCCGTACTGCCCTTATTCTTGTTGCGGCGGGTTACTCGTGGCGGAGGGCGACAATGGGGTCGACTTTTGCGGCTCGGATGGCCGGGTAGAGACCGAAGATGACGCCGACGGCGATGGAGATGCCGACGGAGAGGACGACGCTTTTGATGGTGACGATGGTGGGCATACCGGCGAATACGGTGATGAGCCAGGGGATGAGCATACCGAGGCCGATGCCGACAAGGCCGCCGGCGGTGGACAGAACGATGGTTTCGATGAGGAACTGGCTGATGATCTGCCGGCGTTTGGCGCCGATGGCGCGGCGGATGCCGATCTCACGGGTACGTTCGGTGACGGAGGCAAGCATAATGTTCATGATGCCGATGCCGCCGACGAGGAGGCTGATGGCGGCAATGGAGCCGAGAACGATGTTGAAGGTGCGCTTGGTGGCCTCGGCCTGTCGGAGGAGGGCGAGGGGGACGCTGACGCGGTAATCTTCCTTTTTGTGGAAGCGCCGGAGCATGGCTTCGATGCCGTTGGCCACGGATTCGACGTCTTCGATGGAGGCGACCTCGACGATGAGTTGATGCAGTTCGACCATTTCGCGGTTGAAGCCCCCGGCGGTGCGTGTGGTGGAGATGTCGCCGAAGCGTTCGCGGGCGACTGTGATGGGGATGTAGGCGTCGATCTGCTCGTCGGGCATCTGGATGTTGCCGGCGGTGCCGCCTTCGCTCTTGACGATGCCGATGATTTCGAAATAGCTGCCGCCGAGGCGGAGGGTCTGGCCGATGGTGTTTTCGGCGGCCAAGAGTCTGCGGGCGCCGTATTCGGTAAGCACGACGACGCCGGCGAGGTTCCTGACGTCGGCGTCGGTGAGGACACGTCCGGCGACAATCTGGCGCTGGAGAAGCTGGAACCAGGCCGGCAGCGTGCCGACGACGCGCAGCTCCAGGGCGCGTTCACCGAGACGGCATTCCTTGCGAGCGAGCTTCACGGGGACGGTCTGCCTGATGTTCTTGAATGTCTCTTCGATGCGGAGCTGGTCTTCGTACGTGAGGCCGTAAATGCTCATGTTGGAGCGCATGGCGGAGGCGGAGGCGTCCTGGACGGCCTGGACGGAGTTGACGAGGATATTGTTGCTGCCGATCTTTCGTATCTGTTCGAGTGCTTCCTGGCTGGCGCCTTCGCCGACGGAAAGCATGGCAACGACGGAGCCGACGCCGAAGACTACGCCGAGCATTGTGAGGAAGGTGCGCAGCTTGTGGAGCAGGAGGTTTTCGACTCCGAGGAGGATATTGCGTGTGATTCGACTTGCGGCCATCAGTTCTCCTCGATGCTTTCGATATGGCCGTCGCGCATGTGGAGGCAGTGCTTAGCGTGCAATGCGACCTGCCTTTCGTGGGTCACCATGACGATGGTCTTGCCCTGACGGTTGAGAGCCTTGAGGATTTCGATGATCTGGTCGCCGGTGGCGGTGTCGAGGTTGCCGGTGGGTTCGTCGGCGAGAAGTATCTGGGGGTCGTTGGCAAGCGCCCGGGCGATGGCGACGCGCTGCATCTGCCCGCCGGAGAGTTCGGTGGGACGATGATCGAGGCGCTTCTGGAGGCCGACCATTCCGGCGAGTTCCACGGCGCGCGCGGCGCTTCGTTCGGCATCCCAGCCGAGGTAGTACAGGGGCAGTTCGATGTTGCGCCGGACGGTGAGCTGGGGGATAAGGTTGAAGCTCTGGAAGATGAAGCCGAGGTGCTTGAGGCGAACGTCGCTGAGCGCGTCGTCTTCCATGGTGCTGACGTCCTGGCCTTCGAGGATGTACCTGCCGGAGGTGACGCGGTCGAGACAGCCGAGGATGTTGAGCATGGTGCTCTTGCCGGAGCCGCTGGGGCCCATGATGGCCCAGAAGTCGCCGGGATGAAAGGAGATGGAGACACCGGCGAGCGCATGCACCTGGGTGCTGCCCATCTGGTACGTCTTGCGGACGTTCTCAAGGGCGATGATCGCGCCGTTGGTTTGACTGTGGCCGGGTGCTGACATCAGTTGCTCCCGTCAGACTCCGCTGAGGATCGGCCGGCGGGAGGCTGTAAGCCGTCGCGGGCGCCGGTGTCTGCAGCGTTCGATGCGCCCCGTTCATCGCCGCCCGGTGCGGGTCGCTGCGCAGGGGGGGCCTGTCCGTCGCCCTGGTTCCTGCCGGGCCGCTCGGAGCCGGCGCCTTCCAAGTCGGGCGGCATGTGTGGTATTTCGAGTTCGTCGATCTTTTCGGGCTTGCGGGCCTCGGCGGGGGCAAGCGGCGGCGTCAAGAGGACGACTTCGCCGGGCTGGAGGCCGCTCTTGATGTGGATCATGCGGTTGTTGTCCATGCCGATGTCCACCTGTCGCTTAACAAATTTGCCGCCCTCCTGGACATAGACTGTCGGCTGACGGTCGATGCGGACGACGGCCTGGACAGGAATGTAGACAACGTTTTCATAGCGTTCGACGATGATCTCGGCACGGCAGCTCATGCCGGTTCGCAGGCCGGTACTGTCGCCGCTGATGTGAATTTCGGTGGCGTAGACCTTGAGGTCGGGGTTCATCCACATGCTTGCGGCATCGGGCAGGAGCGCGATCTTGGCGACCTTGCCGGTGAAGGTCTGGCCCTGGAGGGCGTCGACAGTGACGATGACGGGCAAGTCGAGGCGAACCTTTTCGAGGCTGGACTCGTGGATTTTGATCTCTGCCTTGACTGCGTCGCTGGTGGGCAGGTAGATCAGTTCTGCGCGTTCGTGGACGGTCTGGCCTTCTTCAAGGGGCTCCTGGTTGCCGCGCCAGCTTCCCTTGGCGCTGGTGGCATAGACCACTATGCCATCTGCGGGGGCCTTGATGGTGGCTTTGGCGATCTGGTCTTCGATCTTGGCAAGCTTGGTTTTCTCGCGTTCGAGTTTCGCTTCGGCGGCGCGCAGTTCGGCTTCGAGCTGGATGACGGTGGCGGCGGAGCTGCGTTTTGTGCGTTCGAGGGCCATCTCGGCCTGGCTGACATCGCTGTTGAGCTGGGCGAGTTGGCGTTTATAGGTGAAGTCTTCGAGGAGGTCGAGTTTGTTCCTGGCCAGTTCGAGGTTGAGCACGGCCTTGTTGTAGGTCAGCTCGTCAGTCTGCAGCTCGGTGGAGGAGATGTAGTTTTCGGCGGCGAGTTTTTTGGACCACTTGAGCTTTTCTTCGGCGCGGAGGAGTTCTTCCTGGGCGAGTTTGATGTCGGCTTCCGCCTCGGTCCTCAGGCTTTCGTATTCGCCCTTTTCGCCCGTGTACTTTTCCAAATCGAGTTTAGCGAAGTCCAGGGTGAGCTGGGCGAGTTCGACGTCGGCCTGGGCCTGATTCCGGCCGACGGCAAGGGCTTCACGGGCAGCAATCCATGCGGTTTCGGCATTCTGAACGACGGTCTGCTGGTCGATGCGACGGTCGGTGAGTTCGCTGGCGTCGAGTTCGACAAGGACATCGCCGGCTTTGACGCGGGTGCCCTCGGGAATGACCCAGAGGATGGTCGTGCTTCCTTCGACTTCGCTCTTGATGACCTCCTGATCAAGGGCCTTGATGGTGCCGGATTCACTGATGCTGATGGTGAGCGGGCCCTGCTGGACGATGAAGGTTGAAGCGTTGGCGAATTCGGTCTCTTCGGTGGCGGCGAGCTTGAACGCCGTGCCGGCGACGACTACCACCACGATGGCGAGGACAACGCCTATTTTCAAAATCCGGCTGTTCCGTTGTGTCATTGTAGGACGCCCTCCGGGTCGAATTCTTTCCATAATCCCTTTTCGTCGACTTGCAGCAGCCCCATGTCGCGTTGCAGGTTCAGTTCGGCTATTCTGTAGTTGACGACTGCCGAAGTCAAGGCATTCTGTGCAGCAAGGAGTGATCGCTGGGCTTCGAGCACGTCACGTATCTGGGCTCTGCCGGCCTCCAGAAACAGGTTGGTGCTGTCGACTCGCTTGCGCGCCACGTCGACACCCTGTGCGGAGATCTGCAGGCTTTCGCGTGTCGCCAGCAGGTTTCGCAACCCGCTGCGAATCTGGCGTTTGATCTGGTCTTCAGCATCGGCCAGCGTGCGGATGGCCTCTTCCAGGTCGATGAGGCTTTGACGGTAGGCATTGCGTTCGGCCGTGCGCTCCAGAGGCAGTTCGAGCGTGAGGGGGAAGGTCCATGCAGCACGGTCGAAACGCAGGTGGGTGCTGTCGTCGTCGGCTGCTGAGCTTACACTGCTGCCGAGGGTGACGTCGGCACCGATGGTGAGTTTGCCGCGGAGTTTGTCGGCTTGGAAAACGACGGCCCGCTGCCGATCGTAGACCTCGCCCTGTCGGCGGCGAAGGTCGAGTCGGTGGGACAAGGCCAGCCTCACGGCCACGTCACTGTCCAATTCGAGCGGGCCCGGATTGAGGTAGCCCGGCTCCTGAAAGACAACGGGAGCGTCTGTGGGTGTGTTGGGCTCCGCTGCTTCCTCTACGGGCTCATAGGTAAGCATGGTCCGCTTTATCACAGCGGTCAGCGTCTCGAGTTCGTTGGGGTCAAGCTCAATACGTGCATCGACAGGCAGTCCCAGCGTCTGCTTGAAGGAGTCAAGGGCGTTCTGATAGTTCTGTTGGGCGTCGATCCAGCGTTCACGAGCGTCAAGTTCATCCTGCACGGCCTGGTCCACTTCAATCTCGGTCAACCTGCCGGCATCGGCAAGGCGCCGCGCACGACGCACCGAGATAACCAGCCGCCGGTAGTTCTCTTCGGCGTTCTTGATCTGGTCGGCCTGGCGGAGGACGCCAAGGTAGCCGTCAGCGACCCGCACCGCAAAGCTTCTCTTGAATTCTTCGAAGTCGCAGATCTCGTACACAACGGCACGTTCGGCGTTGGTGAGGGCATAGGTCTGGATGTGGCGGCCAGAGCCTTGCAGCAGCGGCACGCTGACGGAGGCATCGGCACGGAGCCCTAATGCGGAAGGTCCACCGCCTGTGAGGATGTCGATGATGTTGAGGACGAGCTGGGCGCCGAAGTCGACGCCGTTTGCGAAGCGTTTGGTAAAGCTGGTGACGGAGGTCGCGGCGACGTCGGTGCGGGCGCCGTCGGAACTGCTGTTGTCGTTCCGGAGGTCGGCGGCGACGGTCTCGGCGTACTGATAGCGGAAGAAGTGCCGCTGGAGGTCGAGGTCGAGGGCGGCGGCGAAGACGTTTTCCTTGGCCCGCTGATATTCGAAGTTGTTGTAGGCGCCGATCTGCAGTGCCTGCACGAGCGTAATCCGGACGGGCTCCTGCGGCAGGAGGGTCAAGGGGTCGAGCCGGCCCTGTGCGTCGACGAGGACATCCGGGGTGTGGCGTGGGACGAGGTAGTTGGGATCCGGCCAATGTTCAACGGGGGGCAGGTGGGAGACGCCAAGAGAGGCATCTGAGGAAACGGGGAGATTCTGGCCGGCGATGAGGCGCTGGCGGAGGAGATCGCTGTAGCGGACGATCGTGAAGGGTTCTGTGCGGCCGAGGGCTTCAGCTTGCTTTTGTTGCACGATATTATAGGCCACTTTGTCGGCCTCATGCCGGTAGTCCGCTGGGGATTTGCAGCCCTGCAAGGCCGCAACCACAACGAGCACGCAAAGCATCAGCCCGCGGCCAGCGGGCGCAGATAACATATCGGACCCCCCCGCGGTCGCGTCACCCACTCGCCTATACACCAACTCAAACGACTCCTGTGTATCCGGTTTCTTCGAAAATGGTTAGAACCGATAATGTATCGCGCGGCAGCCGGGAATTCAAGCCGCGGATCGCTTTTCCATCCTGTAGGGTCGGTTGGAGACCCTGTAATGCTCACCGATTATATCGGCTGTGCAGATTGAGCAGATTACGACAGATTACTGCACCGCGCGGAGGCACACCCGGCCCCACCAAAGACATGTATCCAGACGCACGCGAACGGGGTTTTCTTGCGGAAAAATAAAAAGCGACAAATGGGGCCGGCCCCGGCTCGATCAGGAGGGGGCGACAGCAACGGCGTTGGCGCGTTCGGCAAGCGGCGGATGGGAGGAGAAGTATTTCGTGACTTCGCTCAGGCGGCCTTCGCGGTCCAGCTCGCGCAGGCGGCGGAGGAGGCGTTCAGGGGCGGTTATGTCGAGACGTGCGGCACGGACGAGCTTGGCGCCCAAGGCGTCGGCTTCGAACTCGCAGTCCTGTGAGTAGGCGCTCTGCAGGGCCTGGACGCCTACGCGTTTGAGCCAGCCACCAATTGCGCCGCGGACAACGGCGGTGCGGGAAAGGGCCTGGACGGCGGCTTCGCCGGCGATTCGGTCGATGGCGTGGCCGCGGATGACATGAGCCATTTCGTGGCCTATGACGAAGGCGAGTTCATCGGGGTCTGCGCGGCAGAGGTCGATGAGGCCGCGGGTGAGGTAGATGAAGCCGCCGGGCAGCGCGAAGGCGTTAGGTTCAGCGGTTTCCATGACGGCGAAGGCGAATTTGCGCTGCTTGTTGGCGACACAGGCGGCCAAGCGCGAGCCGACCTGCCTGATGAGGGCGGCGTGTTCGCCGTCGGTTCGGATGGGCACCTGGCGGGCGAGCTCGGCGGCAAGATCGCGGCCGACATCGTATTCGGCGGCGATAGCCTCGGATTCGCTGCCGACCAGCGACTGCCAAAACCACCTGGCCTTGCGGATCTTCGGCCCGGCCATTCGTCCCAGATTGTAGAAAAGACTGCACACAGCAAATTCTCGCTTCGGTGTGCGAGGCAGTATCGCAGAAGACGCGCCGAAAGTCAAATCGTGCGAGATACGCCAGTAAGGAGACGATGATACAGGCTCAGCCGCCGGAAGGACCAGCCCGGTCGGCCAGCAAGGCAGCGATATTGGACCGTTCCAGGACCTCCATGTCTTTTCGCTTCTCCAGGAAGTGCTCGTATTTGCGGATCTCTTCTTCGGACCAGGCATGGGCCTCGCGATAGTCGCCGCAGAACGGGACCAGCAGGTCAATCCAGCAGGCGATCTTATCGAGTTCCTCGGCGGAGAGTTTGACGTCATAATGGCCTTTTTCGAGAATTGTCAGCAGTTCGCTGCGCGCCGAGCCGGCCTCATACGGAGGCAGCATGGTGGGGACGGACTGGACATTGAGCCAGTTGACGATGCGGTTGGGTTTGCCGTGCTGGGTCAGCGTGAGATATGAGCGCACCCAGCGGCGTTTGGCGACTTCGTGCAGGACGGGCGTTGC
Source organism: Anaerohalosphaeraceae bacterium (assembly GCA_035450485.1). Taxonomy (GTDB): domain Bacteria; phylum Planctomycetota; class Phycisphaerae; order Sedimentisphaerales; family Anaerohalosphaeraceae; genus JACZKQ01. Next base: position 42,111 of record DAOTMV010000007.1, read on the forward strand.
CCGAAGGTCTAAGCGAGCAGCGCGGGCGTCAACATTGTCGCCTGGTCGGCCGTTGTGGCAGCTTGTGCAATGGCGATTCCAGATGGGCTGGATCTCGGTGAGATAGCTGAAGCCCCGCGGCGGGCCGTAGAAGGGTTCCAGGGGCTGCGGGCCGGCACGCATTGCCAGAGTTTTTTGTGCGGTGACCCGGGGCGTTTCGTTTCTGGATTCGTGACAGCCCACACACGAGGCCGTCTCGCCGGGCTGGAGCGTGGACCAGCTCCGCATCGACTGGACGACACGGTTTTTTGCATCGAGGACCTGGAAGTACACGGGGGTGCGGGCAGGCACCTCGAAACAGGCCGAACCATCAGCGTAGACCTTCGCGTCGCCGAGGACAACCTTGACGTCCCACGAGCCGTTGTCAATCGAAATCGGCGTACTGACCAGGGCATCCCCGCCAGGCCCTACGTTGTAGTTTTCGCCGATTCCGGCGGCGCGGTACTCGATGGCGACGACGCGCAGGCGCTTGACGGTTCCTCGAGGCACGCCTTGGAGTCCCGGGCCGGCGTAGACGTCCTGGACGTAGTACGTGCCGGTGCTGCGTCGATAATCGACAAGGCTGGGCTGTACGTGCGGGACGGGACGCGGGGCGAGGGGCACGGGCTGATTGCATGAGATGGCGCCATCGAATGCGAGAAGTTCGCGACGGCCGTCAACATCCATCAGGTAGATGCCGAACAGGGCGTCCCACGGGGCGCCGCCCAGGGGCGAGTAGGCGACGAGGAAGACATCGTCCGTGAGCGGGTAAGGATACTGGAAGAGTTCACCGTCCTGGCCGTAGTAGTCCACGCGGACGGCCTCGGAAGGACGGACGGGGGCGAGCATCTCGACGCCGGCATTTTCTTCGCGGCCTTTGGCAGCATCGATGCGGATGAGCTTACCCGCCTGGTAGGTGTGATGGCCGGTGGCAATGGCGATGATTTTGCCGCCGGGCATCTCACGGGCATGCAGGATGGTGGTGGGAAACCAGGAATTGCCGCCGTAGTAGGCCGCCTGCGCGGTGCCGTCTGCGTTCATCACGAAGAGGGGCTGAGGAAAGAGCTGGCCGCGGTCATTGTAGTCCCATCGCGTGTAAAGGACGCGGCCGTCGGCGGTGACCGTGGGGTAGTTGGTGTGCACCTGATCGAAGGTGAGCCGCCGCAGGTACCTGCCCTGCCGGTCACACGTGTAGAGATTGCTGACCTCCGTCCACCAGCAGTCGACGGTCTGGACGCAGCGTGTGGAATTGAAGATCAGGTCACCGTTAGGGAGATACGCTCCTTCATAGTCGGCAAAGCCAGCGCCGGAAGTAATCTGCCGGATGGCGCGGTCGGCCGTGCTCATTTCATAGAGATGAAAGTCATCGTCCCAGTCGGATTTCTTCCAGGCGAAAAGGATGTGCCTGCCGTCATAGTAGACGTCAGGGTCACGGATGACGCCATCGGCGCTTTCCAGCAGTGTCGTCACGCGGCCGAAGAGGCCATCCATGTCGAGGCGGCAGAGGGCGGCGCCCGGGCGGAAATTACGCTCAGACTGGGCGTCGGACTGGGCTTCGGTGTAGGCGTAGTGGGAGCCGCCCAGATTATGATGCTTTGTGAAAACGACAGAGGGCACACCGTCAGGCAGCGCAGCAAATCGCAGTTCGCGGCGCTTCAGGCATGCCCGGACGTACAGATCGAGCCATTTGTGAGGCGCCATTGATTCGGACGCATCCGTTTGCTGCACCTCGCGGGCAAGATCGGCGCGGTTTGGTCCCAGGTTTTCGATCACTCGTTCAAGGATGCGCCGTCTGAGGGTGCGTGCACCTTCGTCGGCATCCAGAACAGCCGGCCAAACGCCATCACCGCCGTCCTGCAAGAGCCAGTCCCAGAGGATGGGGGAACGCTCTTTGATCCAGTTGCCCAGCGCATCGTCCGTGGGCGCTTCGTGAAGTTCGTCACGTACCCATGCCAGACCCATCTCGTCTGGCCGCGCGCCGGCAACACTATTTGCGGCGAGCACGACAAGAACTGCATATGCAACCCGTATGGCTTTCAAGTGAACTCCCCTGTCAATAATGAATTATCGGCACCCGCCGCCTTATTATCTCGGAACCGCCTCAGCAAGTCAATCAATTGTTCTTGCGATTTGTAGGGAGACCTGTATGGGGCATTGCCAGGCGGCGGCACACAGTAAGATGCTCCCGCAGGTGACGGCGGTGCGGCAAGGCAGGCACACATGGGGGCAGAGCGTCCCGGGTTTGCCCTTGCTGAAGGCCGCGACTACTTCAGCGGCACGAGGATCTGGCCTTGGCGCCAGGGGCCGAACGCCTGGACGGCGATTTCGTGAGAGGGAGTTGCTTCCGCATCATCGTCTTCGATGACGAGGGCTCGCACGTCCTTGTGGGTGGCGCAGAACTGCCGAATCTCTTCAGCCGACATGATCATGAACGCCGTGGAGAGGCCGTCGCCCGTTGCCGCGTCGCGTGTACACGCCCATGAGGCCAGGCGTCCCAGGACGGGTTTGGCGGTCCGCGGGTCGATGATGTGGCCGCTGCCGCGGCCCGAGCCGTTCACCGCCTCATTGGCCAGTGACATGCGCACGAGGGTCTGCGTATAGTTCCGGGGATCGCTGAACGTTACGGGCCAGCCATCGGCCCCTTCCGGGGCGTCCAGCGCCAGAACCGAACTGCAGCCGCCGTGCACCATGGCGCGGTTGAGGCCCCATTCCCGCAACATCCCGCCGAGGCGATCGACGGTGAAACCCTTGCCGATGCCGCCCAGATCGACCTGTACGCCCGCCACTGCAACCGTCACCGTGTACAGATTCTCATCCAGCGACAGCAGGTGTACACCCGTTCGGGCCAGGGCGGCCGCAAGTTCCACCTCATCCGGCGTTCGCGGCCGCTTCTTTTCATCGAGCAGCACCCCAAACAGCGAGCCGATCGTTACATCGAAGACGCCGCCCGTCTCTTCGTACAGGCGGCACGCCGTTTTCAGGCACTCGAAGGCCTCCAGGCCGACCTGTACAGGTTCACCGGGCGTGGCGGCATTGATCCGGCCGATGTCGCTGTTGGCGATGTAGCGGCTGAGTTCCTGCTCGATGCGGTCGATCTCGGCGAACATCTCGTGGGCAGCCTGGCGACAGTACCGCACATCTTCATGCTGAATCAGCACCTCGTAGATTGTGGCCATAGCGTCGTGCGAGAAGCGGTGAATGCCCTCGACGGCCTCGCCGTGGCTATTGACCAGAAAGACCTCCGGGGTCTTATCGCTCATGGGCCGCCCTCCTCGGCGTGAGCCTTCAGACGTCCCTCGACCAGGTCGTGCGGCACGTAGCCCCTCAGTTCGATTGTGGGCCGCAGTTCGACATAATCGTCGAAGAGCGGAACAGGCGTGTGGCGCTGGCCGGGCGGCGGTACGGTGAAGAGCTTTGTGAGGATCTCTTTTTCCAGCGATGCATACCCGATGATCACGGGCGCCGGCATGGCCGTCATGTCCACCTCGCTGTAATAACCCACATTTTCATAGGCCCGCAGGTACCAGGGCAGCGGCCAGTAGTCGGCGCCAGGGCAGATAACCTCGATAAACATTTTCTTGCCGTCCGGATGCAGCGCGGCCATCTCATCGACCCTGGCGGCGATGGTGAAAACGTCAGATCCCGTGTGGGCATACACGTACGGGTTGGCGTGGTCATCGTAATAACGATACGTGCCGAGGTACGCCTGCCACAGGAGATAGCCGCCCCCTTGCAGCAGGAGCAGCGCCACTAATACGCGCACCCATGTGGGGCGAGCAAGCCTCAGCAGCACCACTGTGCCGACTGCGGCCAGGAGAATCCACGCATGGAGAAAACCCAGCAGGCACCACGGGGTCTTATAGGGGATCAGTGAATACGCCACGGTCATGAAGATCGCATAAAACGCGGTGAACCGCAGGAAGCCGTAATCAGCTTTTCCGGCACCCTTCTTTGCAAAGGCCGCAACCAGCCCGATCACCCCAAGGAGCAGAATCAGCGCCTCGGTCCACAGCGGCCCGCCGTCGAGTCTGTACCAGCCGAGGATATGCAGATAATAATACCAGGGATGGCTGTGCACGGTGCTATGACCCGCACCGCGACCCAGATACGTCTTGAACGTCAGGACCGAATCCACGATCCCTCGCGGATTCCTGAACGCGCATGAAAACAACACGGCCGAAACCATTACCAGTATCAGTGCCGCAAGCGAAAGGTGCACCAGCAGCCGGCGCTTTGAAATAAGGGGTCCAGATTTGTTTTCCTTTTCCGCCCTCCGCCGGCTTAGAAACAGCGTCAGCACGGCGGCGGCTGCGATCGCGGCCACCGCGATCACAAACGTCTCCTTGGTGGCGTGCATGAACGCCAACATCACCGCTCCTGCTATGGCCCATGCCCCCCGCCTCGACCGGACATACCGCCAGCCGCAAACGATCAGCGCAAACGTGAAGAATACCAGCAGCATTTCCTGGATGTAGTAGCGGCTGTAGAACACCATCGCATGCGAAATCGCCGTCAGGACCGCCACGGCCAGCGCCGCAGCCCTGCCGAGTCCGTCAGCGACGCCCAGCACCAGCAGGACCAGTCCCACCCCGAACGCAACCGGCACCAGCCGCACGGTCCACTCGTCAATCGCCTGGTACGTGTGCTGTCCGCGCAGCCAGGCCGGGATCAACGTGAAGTAGTTGAGCGTCGGGCCGTGATACTCGAAGGGATCATAGATGTATTGGCCGTCCTGGAGCAGCGTGGCGAACTTTTGTGCGTGGATCGCCTCATCGCCGTGCATTGGCCGCTGCGCCAGACGCGGCAATCGGATCGCCGCCGCTGCCGCAGCGACGAGCAGTACCCCCGCCACAAATAAGATCAGACTTTTTGATTCGCGCACAGACCCGGCCTCGAAATCCATATAACATATCACACCCCCGCCGGATCGCCGGCGAGGGTGTGCACATGTCTCAAACCATCGACAGATTCCGCGGCAGGCTCACTCGGCGGGCTTGCCCCAGACTTCGACTTCGATGTAGTTGTTCAGATCGTTGGCGTTGTTGCCGTTGCTGTAGAGCCGCACGTAGCGTGCCTTCACGCCCTTGGCGTCGACAAGATGCCCTTCCGATGTCTCGATGTAGTGCATGTCCTTGCCGATGCCCAGACCGGCGGAGTTATCGATGTCGTTGCTGAACAGCGTCTTGACATTGGTGATGAAATCTGGGTCGTCGGCCGTCTGGACAATCACGTCAAAGTATACCCGGGCCTGTTTGTGATAATGCCACACCAGCACGGCGTATATTTCGCACTGCTTCTCCAGGTCGATCGTGATATGCTGGAGGAATGGCCCCAATTCGACGTAGCTGCCGTCGGCGGCTTCCTTGTCACCGTCGGTGATCATGTCGATTTCACCGATGATCGGCATGTCGTCGGTGCTGGCGACGGTCTTGCCGGCGGCCAGATTCACGCAGCCTTCCGGGGCATAAAACGGCGGGCGGGGCTTGCCGCGCGGCTTCATCAAATTCGGAACATTGATGTTCGTGGGCGTTCCCACAAACATGGGCTTGGGCAGTTCAAGCGGCAGTGGCGCCATGCCCGGTCCGGGCGTACCCAGCGTCTCGTCGCCGGCCGGAGCCGCAGCGGCCGCTTCCACCGCCGCCGCATCGGTAATCTGCTCAGGTTCGGCGGCAGTTTCGGGCTTTGCTTCCTCAACGGGGGTCGCCGGGGTCGCCTCGGTCGGCGTTTCTTCGGTCTGCTTTACCGCCGCGACCGGTTCCTCGCCGGGCACATTCTTCTTACAGGAACTTGCGCCGACAACCAGTGAAGCCGCCAGCATCATGCACAGAAACACTTTCCAACCTGTACCTGTCTTCAACATTCTGTTTCCATCTCCTAATCGTGTTGTCAAAAGCGGCCGCAAACGAGCGTGGACCGACTATCCTAATACACTGTATGAGGAATCGAGTTCAGATTTTAGGGCCTCCATGTTGCCCTGTCAACCCTCGGCGGGGCCGTAAACGCCAAATAACGCCCTTGGGCATCCGCCCTGTCCGGCAGGTCGCCACGCGTCACTATCAGCCGATATTTCAGCTCAAGCACGTCGCCCGCCTTGATTTCCTGGCGGAAAAACGTCCCAAATCGCCCGTAATCCCGGTAGGCCGAGTATACGGACGGAGTCGGATTATCCGGGTGGTTCAGGTGCAGTACGCTGTATCGCCGGCCGTCAAGACCGTAGGACATCCCGACCCATGGCAGGTTCTGGTCCCTGTGGGGATCAATGCTGTCGTTGTGGAACAGGTACTTCGCCTTTACATCCTTCGGCCCTTCGGCTACCGCATTGTGAGGTCGATATTGGAAGCCGGCATGTTCCGGGTCCCCATCCAGATATACATCGCCGCCAGCGGCCTTTAGCGCGGTCTCGAAATCCAGCAAGAGAACCGTCGGATCGCTTACGCGAAACACGGTGACTTTGCGCGTTTCGGCAATCACGGGCTTGGCCTGTTTGTCGATCCAGTCAATCCGCAGCACGGACCTTCCGAGCACGGGCCCCGCAACCTGCTCGGCAAACTCACGATGCACCATGAAGACGCCGGACATGTGCCACCAGTCGTTTGTACCGCCGGCGTGCTTGAGCTTGTTCCACCCGATATAGATGCCCCGGTGATGTGTATAGAGCCCCTGTACGTACGGATTCTCGCCGTCGGGCCCTTTTGTCAGCGGCGTGTCGCCATCGTATACGTGGTGAAAAACCTTGTACGTCTCGTGGAGCCGCGCCGGCGTGGACGTATCGTGTGCGTACATGTATCGCGTCACCTTCCTGCCATCGAACAGCAGATCGCGGTAATTGCCCGGGTTGTCGCGATAGGTGAAGCCCGGCTGCGGGCTGCCCGGCGTGATCGTCGCCGTCCACGTGGTCTTCGAATCGGCCGCCACCTTCGGGGCCACCCAGTACAAACACACGCGTCCTTTTGCCTCACGGACAAGTTGCCCCGGCACCGTGGCGCCGTCCTTGTCGGCCATAACCACCGCAAGCTCCTCCGGCCCAACGGCTTTCAGACCGGCCGGCAATTCCACTTCAGTGCAAATGGGCGTCTCGACCAGGTCGCGGCCGCCGTTAACAACCACTAATTCCAACTGGGCCGCAGATACTGCGGAACCGAACAATGCGCAGAAGACCGCCGCAATCGCAACCAAACCCTTCATAATTACACCGCCCTTTTCATAATTGGAAACGTATTTGCGAATTCTGCACCATCTGCGGATATACGAAACGCATGCACCTGCTCAAAGATGCCATGGCGCCCGCATTACGCGCGATACCATCGAGTTGGCTTCGTCGTCGTCGACGAACTGCTCCTTTTGCGGATCCCACTTCAGCGGCCGATCAAGCAGCATCGCAATGTTGCCCAAATGGCAGATCGACGCCGACCTGTGCCCCACCTCGGCACAGCAGATCGGCTCCATTCGCGTCTTGATGCAGTCGAGGAAGTTCTGCTTGTGGTCGCTGCTCCTGTAGAGGTGAATTTCGTTCAGGCCGGTCACATGCGTCGCCAGCGACTTGGGCTCCGTTTCGATGCGCCCGCGGTTGACACTGACCCAGCCTTTGTCGCCGATGAACTTCGTATTACCGCTGCCCGGCTGCCTGAGAATCATTTCCACGCCGTTGGCATAGGTATAGGTGATGTTGGCTTTGGTCGCCGTGGTAAACAGGCCCGCCTTGGGGAACTCACCCTTGCCAACAATCTTTACCGGCCCGGAATCATCGGCGCCGATGCCCCACTGCGCGATGTCCAGATAGTGTGCCCCCCAGTTGGTCATCTGCCCGCCGGAGTATTCCAGGATGAACCGGAACGTGTAATGACAACGCATCGGATGGTACGGCCGCAGGGGGGCCTGCCCCAGCCACATGTCGTAATCAAACCCGTCCGGCACCGGCTCTGGCTTCCAGTCCAGCGGATTCTCGCGGTTGTTGCCAGGGATGCCCACCTCCACCCTTTTCAGTTTGCCGATATGCCCGTTTCGCACGAGTTCGCACGCCAGGCGGAACCGGGCATCGCTTCGCTGCTGAGACCCCGTCTGCACGATTCGCCCGTAGCGTTTGGCTGCATTAGCCAGTGCACGCCCTTCTGCAATCGTCAGCGTCAGCGGCTTTTCACAATAGACGTCCTTGCCCGCCTTAATCGCGGCGATGGATGGGATCGTATGCCAGTGGTCCGGCGTCGCCACGCAGACTGCATCCACGTCGCTGCGCGCGATCACCTCGCGAAAATCGTTATATAAGGACGACTCCGGCAGATTGGCCGATCTGTTGGCCGCCTCGCGATGGGCTTTATCCACGTCGCAGATCGCCACGACCTGGCAATCCTTTTTCGCCATGAAGCCCTTCATATTGCTTGTGCCCATGCCGCCCACGCCGATACTGGCCAACGTGATCCGCTCGCTCGGCGCATTCTGACCAAACACCGTCGAAGGCACAATCACCGGCATGCCCGCAAAAACACCCGCCGCGGCACCACCTGCCAGAAACCGGCGACGACTTATCCGATTCAATCTTGCCATAACTCTACTCCTGTCACCTGTTCTGGTCCGCCAAAGGCAACCGCTTAAGGAATCGCTGCCGCGACACGGGAATATTCGATTCTCCATACAGCAGCTTGCCGACCTCTCGCGGCAGATCGGTCTCGATCACATCGGCGGCCTCTTTCAGCAGCCTATGATATCGCTCGTGAAGCGATCCGGCCTCGGTCGCGCTGCTGATCAGTTCCCGGTCGAGATTCCGCGACGTGCCCACCATGCAGCAGGCGCCTTTGGCATGAATCATCTCCATCAGCCTGTCATCGGCCGGCGGCGTGTGCCCCGTAAAGGCAATGATGTTGCTCCACGGCACTCCGGTCGCCTCGAATTCCTCCAGCTTCTGGCGATTGGGGATCATCACCTCCATCATGATGTTCGGGTTCAAAGCGTAACACGCCTTTACATCCCTGAAGTTGTATACAATCAGCATGGCGTATGCTTCCGCCTTGTGCTCTTCGATCTTGCGAACGCGGACATCAAACGGCACGTCCTTCTGATCAAGCACGAGAATGGTCTTGCCGCGGGCCCATTCCAGCACCTCATCCAGGGTCGGGATCTGATAATCGGTCACCCGACCGTCGACGTCCTTCAGCCGCAGCGCCTTGAGTTCGCTCAGCGTCTTCTCCGCAACCGGTCCCTTGCCGGTTGTTGTCCGATCAAGCGTCGCATCATGGTGAATAACAATTTCGCCGTCCCTGGTGTATCGCGGATCAATCTCCATGATCGCGAAGGTATGCTCCAGCGTGTTGGCAAACGTGGCGATGCAGTTTTCGGGGAATCCCGGTTTCGCTCCGCCGCGATGCGCGCTGACAAAATGCATCGGTTCGCCGTTGTACTTGAACAGTTCAGGGAGTTCTTCCGGCGTCCGGGGAGCTATCACACACTGTTGGCCCGCCAACGCAGAACCGAACCCGGTCAGCAGGAGGCACGTTAGAGATGCAAGGAGCCTTTTGTGCATTATAAACCTCGTTCGCTATTTTTCTTTCGCCAGCTTTGCGCTGGGCGTTACATCACACTTGATATCCCCCGTCGCAAACTGCACGCCGTCCAGCCAATGCTGCAGGACCATCGGGTTCCAGAACAGCTCATGCTGATGTCCGAACGCATTGTAGAACACCCGGCCGCGCCCGTATTCCCTGATCCACGTCATCGCAAAGTCCTTATCCTTGCGCTTGACCAGGTCCAGGTCTCGCAACGGTATGCTCGTGCGGTCTATGTCGATGCTCACCAGGACGCGAAGATTTGCACGTGAATACGGATCGGCCACCTGGTAGATTTCGTCGCTGATCTGGAACACGGGTCTATCGAACGCCGCCGCCAACGGATGCTGCGGCTCCTCGACCTTGAGCGTGACCGTCGAGCCGGCGCCCCACGGGTGGTTTTCAAACCGTGCACCAATGATCTGGCCGAATTCCGGCCACTGGGCCAGGCACGCAACCGCCGCGTGAATCGCCATCAGGCCGCCGCCATTCCTGAGATAATCCGCCAGGCTGTCCTTGAGCATGCGGTCATAAATCCTCGCCTCGGTTTGGGGTTTCGGCCCCAACTTGTCGACGTCCTTCGGCAGAAAGACCTCGCCATTGGTGTTGTTGAAGATCACCGCATCGAACTGCTTGAGGTTCTGCGGCTCGAACATCGTCAGGTCGTCGCTGACCACCGCCTCGAAGGCGCCGGTCTTGCGGCCCATGATTCCGAATGCCTTCTGGCCGTAGGGAATCGCCGTATGCCAGTAACCCCATGAAACCGAAAATACCAACACCTTTCGCGGCCGGGCCGGTTCAACCCGGGCTCTTGCCGGCATGGCGGCCTCAATTCTGGCAACCTCTTCAGCCGAAGGCTGGGCCTGCAAAACCGCCGCGGCCACCGCCACAATTACAGGCGCCAGGTACATTCTGCGGCAAAACCACCTCATCTTGCGCTCTGGACAAAAAGGGGGCCGACCTACAGCCGCCACGGCTGGCGCATCGGCCGGGACAGCATCCGGTTAGCCTCTTCGTCGTCGATGAACTTCTCCTTCTTCGGGTCCCACTTCAGTTTCTTGCCGCCCAACTGCATCGCAATCGAACCCAACAGACACACCGTGCACGACCTGTGGCCAATCTCTACCGGCGCCACCGTCTCTGCGCGTGACTTGATGCAGTCCAGCCAGTTCCGCTTGTGGTTGTTGCTGCGATAGAGCTGAATCTCGTCCGGCCCGATCTTCTCCTGCAAGAGCGACTTGGGATTGGCGTCGATGAAGCCGCGCTTGACGTGCACCCAGCCGTCCGACCCGTCAAAGCGTATACCGTGCGGGTTGGCCTTGTCGTCGGTGCAGATCATCTTGACGCCGTTTTCATACATGTACTCGATGTGGAAATCGCCATGGACGTCCCAAAGACCGCTCTTCGGATACTCGGCCTTGCCTGTAATCTCCACCGGGCCGGTGTCTTCGGTGCCGAGGCCCCACTGGGCGATATCCAGATGATGGCTGCCCCAGCCGGTAATCATGCCGTGACCGTAGGCCATGATGCGCAGCCAGCCCGGCCGTCCGTAATCCGCCTGCGGGTGCACGCGTTTCTCCGTATACGGAGCAACCGGCGTCGGGCCCAGCCAGAAGTCGTAATCAAGGTTCGGCGGCACCGGCATCTCCGGCTCCTCGCCGCAGCCCGGATCGGTCCCGAACGCAACCGTGACCGTATGGACCTTGCCGATGCGACCATTGCGGACAAGTTCGCACGCATGTCGGAAATTAGTATCGCTGCGCTGCTGGCTGCCTACCTGAAAGATCACGCCGTAACGCTTCACGGCATTGCTCAGCACCCGCCCTTCCTCAATGGTCAGCGTCAGCGGCTTCTGCAGGAAGATATCTTTGCCAGCCTTGGCCGCAGCAATTGCCGGAATCGCGTGCCAGTGATCCGGCGTCACGATGGTCACGGCGTCGATATCCTTGCGCGCGACGATCTTGCGGAAGTCGCCGTACTGGTCGCAGCCCTTGTACGTACCGGCTGCCATCTGCGCGGCGTACCTGGCCTCGACAAGTTTCTTGGCGTTGGCAGCCCGTTTGCTGTCGACGTCGCAGACCGCTACAATCTGCACATCGCTGTGGCCCAGCAATTCGCGCATGTCGTCCAGGCCCATCCGCCCCACACCGATACAGCCGATGGTGATTCGGTTGCTCGGCGCATTCTGTCCGAACACGCGGGAAGGAACAATGGCCGGCATGCCCAGAAGCCCTGCACCAACAGCCGCCGAGCCCTTCAGAAAGCCCCTCCTGCTGATTCTTGACGTGTTGTTCTGTGTCCTGTTCACGTTTGTTCCTCCTTTTCTATTGAGTCACGGAAACGGCAGGCGGATTACCGAAATCCTGCCAGCAGCGTTCCGCCTGTTCGGCGGTCATTTTACCATCATAAACGTACATGCGGTAGTTGAAAACGTACTTCTTGCCCGGCTCCATCACCCAGTCCTTCTCCTGCACCGGGCAGAAGTTGAAGAAGATGTCGCCCGTGGGCCACAGCCGCATAGGCTCAGGATGCTCATGATTCGACGGATGGCTCATGAATACTATGCCGTTGTCGCCCTGTGAGGTCGTGCCGTAGGCGATGCACCACCTGGCGCGCGTTCCGTGGCCGTCTTTGCGGGTCTTGCCTTCGCTGGTAAGATAGTCCGCAACGCCCTGCTTCCACTCCGCTGTGGCGCGGAAGCCGAAGCCGCCGTAGCGATAGGCCGGAAGCGCCAACGGACTCGATGAAGCGCACTGCTGTGTCGAAACGAAATCCACAATCCAGAATCCTTTGTCGGCGCCACCGGTATTCCACACGCGAACATCCCATTCCTCATTGAGCGCTACCTTCTCGCCGCCGGGGGCTTTCAGATCCACGTGTTCCTGGATCGAGCGGAATCCGCCGAACACCGGCCCCTCGGTCATCCCGCTGAACTTGACAAACCGCACGGTACCCTTGCCGTCGCCGATGTTCCAGAAGTCAACGTTTCGCCCCTCGAAAACGGTGTGCGTCCACGGCATCCACAGACCCATGTGATGGATGTGATCGGCGGGATGGATGTTCGTCAGCACAGCACCGCGCGGCGACCACAGGGGATGAATGAAGCCGCCGCGATTGAAGAGAGGACTCTTGCCCGGCGGCGGCGGCACAACGGCGTGGTTCATGCGGAGCACCTTCGTCTGGCCAACCTGCACATCCAGCACCTTATCGTCCTGGACGATCCGGACGCCGCCCCGGCCGCGGCCGCGACCTCTGCCTGCGACGACTTCGAAGGTGCGTTTGGCGCCGGCCGGCGTTCTGCCGGCAAGTATCCAGCAGAGCCTTCCGTTCTGCGGGTCGACCTGTGCCGGGATGCGCTGCCGCCCCTCGGCCGTAATCTCGACCAGGCCGACGTTTTGCGTCTCGGCGGTCATACCGAGGGCCTCCAGTGATATCCATACCGGCGTATCGATCCGCTCCACCCCGCCGGCGTCGACCGTAACCCTTGCCGCACCGGCAAGGCCGACACATGCAAAGATCGCCAGGACCATTAACCGCTTCATGTGTTTCCTCCAAATCACCTAATTGTAGTTTCTTACCTCATTGAACGCCTCTAACATCGCCAGGATGTTCTCCGTCGGGACATCATCCTGGATATTGTGAACCGTGCCGAAAACGTATCCACCACCGCGGGACAGTGCAGAAACCGCGTTTTTTACATGATCGCGCACATTTTCCGGCGAAGAATGCGGCAAAACGTGCTGCGTATCTGCGCCGCCGCCCCAAAATGCACAATTTTGGCCAAAGTCCCGCTTCAAACCTGCCGCATCCATCCCAAAGGCGCTGGTTTGCACAGGATTCAGCACATTCATGCCGATTTCAAGCATATCCGGCAGGATTTCGCGGACCGCGCCGTCTGAATGGAACCAAATGAAGAAGTCATCCGTGCCGAAGAGGCGCGTCTGTGCATCAAACAGCGCTTTGTGGCGCGGTTTCAACAGATCCCTGTACATCTGCGGCGAAATCAGCATGTTTTGCTGCCCGGCGATGTCGTCCACCTCGCGAATGAAGTTGACATACCGCCCGAACCTGCGCGCCGCCGACTCATAATAAGCAATCTTCAGGGAAACAAAACGGTCCATGAGCGTGCAGGCATACTCGGGCTGCATAACCAGATCCATCATGAACATCTCCGTGCCTCGCACGCGGCAGCACATCTCAAAAACACCCGCACAGAGGCTCTCAAGGATAATTGCATACCCGGCCTCGTGGCAGCGGCGCGCCCGCTCGGCGAGCCCATCGAAGAGGGCATCGGCGGCCGGGTCGGGCCAGGGAATCGAGTCAATCGCATGTTCTTGCGCCAGAGGGCTTTGCGCGATGCTGAAGTACAGGGCCCCTGCCGGCCGCTCCCATCTGACCGACCATTCATCAACAAACCACTCCGTTTCGCCGTTTTTCTGCACATCAGGCCTTTTGCGCCCGAAATTCGGAATCAGCCCCCTTGTATCGACGCCCAGCGCCTCCAGAATATTGTCAGAAACATACGGAAGCTGCTGAATGGTATCGCAAAGTTCCACCGGGCCCGGGTCGATCTTAAGTGCCTCTGCAAGCCTGAGATATGCGCCTCTGGTGATACCGGTGACCAGGGTGCTGCCCAGATCGAAGGGAATGCGGTCGGGCTGCTGATGGCGCACGGCGGCAAGCACCCTCTCGCGGTGGGTTATTCGGCTCATCTTCTCTCCTGAAGCCCGACAGACAGAACACGCGGGCGGCCATGAAACCGCCGAAATGCTCCTTATATCACAAAGAAAACGCCGTTTCAAGGGCGTTTCAAGGGCTGTGATATCACGGATCGGCGGGTTCGCCCGGCTTGACGAGGACGTGGACGAAAAGCATGGCGGTCGGGTGGAGGGCGCCCATGGCACATAGCCGAAATGCTCGATGATGAAGCCGGACGCCAGGCCGGCAATGAGGATTCCGCCCAGGCCCCCTGCAAAACCGATCAGTCCCGTCACAGACCCAACGGCCGAAGGTTTAAAGCAGTCGCCGACGAGTGTAAACATGTTGGCCGACCAGCCGTTGTGGGCGGCATTGGCCAGACTGATCAGGAGGATGGCAACCCATGGCCGGTTTGCGTACACCGCCAATGCCGAAAGCGGCATGCACAGCGCACAGGCACACATAACCATTTTGCGGGCATTGGACGGCGCCAGGCCGAGACGGATCAGGAGGCCGGCGGCAAGGAGCAGACCCACGGCATAGCCGGCACTGACGGCGGATACGATGTAACCGTATTGCTGATCGGAGATGCCCAGGTCAATTTTGACGGTGGTGGCTACGTTGCCCAGGACGATACGGTCGAGGTACTGGACTGTGGTGGCGGCAAAGAGGAGAACGAGAATGACCCAACGATAGTCAGGGTACATCTCTCGCCTGCGGTCGGTCAGCATATCATTCATGAGTGCTTCATCATTCTTGCACGCTTGTGGCCGCATCGAAAAGCAGATGGCTCAAGGTCATTGCCGCCAGACTCCGTGATCTTCAGTGTGTCGGATCTTTATGCGGTCTTGGCGTGTTAGGTGTAAAGCGGGCGGCACTTACGCAACGGGTCCTGTTTCAAATCAATATGTACAGCCCTCGGGTGAATACTTAACGCCAATATCAAACGCCGATGACACAATGGCGAGCTTACAGGCGAATTCGATTGCAGTCAAGGTTGTGCTGCTAACGCGCAAAGAATCCTCATACCCCGCTGCCGCTTATTGAGCCTTCTGCACGCGACGATCAGTACATGCTGACACACACCTGCTTTGAGCATACAGCTTGCCGCGGAAGCTGACACTTCCGATCTGCCCGGTCACCAGCCGGGCGTGGGCGGCGCCGCGTGCCAGTTGATGACGTCATTGCCATAATCTGACATGACTTTGCGGTGAAGCGCATCGCCGCTGCCGTCGGGCGAGGTCGGCCACGGATCCTCGCCGGCCGGATGCGAGCCGTCGCTGTAGACGACCCGATCCACACGGATGCAGCAGCGGAGGCCCAAGGCGTCAACGCCGCCGGGCTTGGAAAGCTGGATCTGCTCACCCGCGTTATTGAGCGAGCCGGAATTCCATGCAAAAATCGGCGTGCCGGCGGCGGGCGTAAAGGTCGCAGAAAAGGCCGCCAGATCCTTCACCAGAAGCAATCGCCGGCCCGGCCCGAGCGTGACGGGGGTCGCGGGGAAGACAAACCTGAAGCCGCCATCATCCTCGAATATCCAGGGTTCGCCTGACGTGTAGTCATATAACGTGACGTCGGCATCGGTGATGTTGAGCAGCTCCACATACTCCGCATCGGCGTTGCCTGCCGGGCCATACATGATCTCGCTGATTACCACCGGCCCGACCTTCGGATAAGCATTGACGCGGCCGGGCGTTTGCTCACTCATGGCCACAAAGTTGAACGTCTGCGTGCTCTTCTGATGGCGCCCGAACGACACATCCGCCTCAGAGGCTCCAAAGTCCTCCTGGTCCGTGTAACCCGTCATAACACCGTCCTTGCCGCTGGTCAGGCAGACCATCCCGCCGTTTTCGCTGAGCGCAAACGGTCGATGGCAGCCCGGATCGGCTGCATTGCCGAAGTGCTGATCCTCATAGAACACCAGGTAACCGCCGGCCGGAATCGAGACGCCTTCGGCGATTTCGTATTTGGTCAGATCGCCGGCGCTGTCGCTTAGGAACCAGCCGCCGATGTTAATTGCCGCGTCGGTCGTGTTGTGCAGTTCGATCCAGTCCGAGGCGTCGAGATTGGAATGCGCAAGGACCTCATTGATGACCACCGCGCCAAGGGCAGGGACCATGGCCGAATCGTCATATCCCGGCGAGCCGCCGGCCGCGGCACTGGGCCGCCACCCGGCCTTTTCGCCCCAGGCGGCCAGAGGGGCCCTGGCGTCCCGGACGGTCAAAGAGAAGCCTGGTCCGTCGGTGATATCGTACCAGGCATCGTCGAACGAGAAATCATGAATCGTTGCACCCGCCGCATCAACGAGAGTGATCCGCTCGCCGGCGTTGTTGAGGGCGCCGTCAAACTGGCCGGCAATCGTGACATCCGTCCCGTATCGAGCCTCGAACGCCGCCCGGTCACGAACCACAACGGCATAATCACCGGTCGCCAGCGATATTGGCGGGAAGACAAAATCCACGCCGTCTGTGAAACGCACGCAATTGAGATTCAGCGGTTCGGAACCGATATTGGTCAACTCGATGTACTCTTCGTTGGGGTTTGCCGGGTGATACATGATCTCAGTGATTCGCAGGCCGTCATGGACAGGCCCGATCGCAAACACCGCTTCGCTCAGGGCGGACCATTGGCCGCCGACAAACGCCCGAGCCTTCAGGAGCACGCTCATGTGCAGCGGGACGGGGCCGGAATAGGTAAGAGCCGCGGGATTTGGCGCACCGCCCGGGTTCCTCGGATCGGCGCCGCCCGTGGTGTACAGAATCGGAGTGGAGCCGCCATTCAGATCGAGCATCCGGCCGATCAAGACGGGCTGCACAAGGAAGTCCGAGCTTACAGTGCTGAAGTTGATTCCGTGAATGGCAAGGATGTTTGTCCCCACGACAAGCTTGTCGAGGTGCGCGCTCAAGTCGAATTCTTCGAATGCCGCGGAGGCCTCGTGGTTGCTTGCCGTTGCGTCCGGCGGCGTATCGTCGGTGATGTTGGACGTACGATACACCTGCGAGCCATTGAGCCAGGCGATGAAACCGTCGTCGTATCGCATGCGCAGCAGCAGTTTTTCGAAAACGGCTGAGCCGTCGTAGTCAAACTCGATTCGGCAATAGGCGCTTGTCGCCTTGCCGGCCATCTGCGCGCCCACGTCGGTGCCGATCCAGTTACCGTAGCCGCTTCCAAGTTCATAGCCGACGCCCGTCGTCGTGCTGCCGTCCGTCCACGCATTATCCGGTACAAATGTTCTTTCGGTCCAGGACAAACCCAAGGAGTCATCCAACGGGACATGCACGCGCACTGGCGCCCCTTCACCCACGAGCACGACATCGACATACGAAGCCGGGGCATCAACCGTCATGGACAGCATCGCGCCGTCGGAAACGGTTCCTCCGTGCTGCGGGCTGCCGTTGATCCGGAATTGCGGGGCGGCGACCTGCGGGTACAACTGGGCGGCCTTGAGCTGATTCAGGACGATGCCAGTTCGCGCCGACAGAAATTTGTCCACGAGGTAGCCTTTTACTTCCGCCCACCAGTCATTGCGTGTGTACGGGTTGGTCAGGCGTTCGGGGCGATGATCCCCCCAGCGTGCCGATTCATTGATGATGGCCAGGTCGATCTGGGCCGCCCGCCGCAGGCACAAGGCCTTTGCATTGTCCGGCGTCAGAACGCCGCCGTTGAAGAAGTGCTTCTGCACCCGGTCGGCGAAACGCAGGCGGTATTCCGGATGAACACTGAGCTTCTGGTGCAGCCATTGGGGGTTGAAATGTTCGACAGACGAACCGGCACTGACCCAAGTGGTGCGGTTGTCGCCGACGTCCAGCATCGAATGTTCCGAGTCATAGGCAAAGAACTGCCATCCCTGGCGGCTGCGGGGGTCGCGGTTGCGAATGGCGAAGAAGTTGTTAGCCGCGGTCCCGTCCAAAGTCACGGGGGCATCGCGGTTGCCGGTGAAAAAGACGCCGATCATGTAGTCGATGAGATTATCGACGTCCACGTGGACTTCGCGTGCGGGATCGTCCTGGCCCATGGCGTTCTTGCCCTGAACAGCATACCACGCCTCGTCCGTCTGAAAGCCCGCTTCGCAAAGCGACCAGAGCTGGTTCCACTTATCCAGCGTGCCGTCGGTATAGCCCGTACGGTAATCGTCTGCCTTGACCACGTCGTACTTCAGCTTGTCGTCGCCGAACAAACTTTCCGCATACGAGGCCTCGGACCGCTCCTGGCTCTGGTACAATCCCCAGTACTGCCCGTTGATATACAGGTGATAATAACGGCTTGCGGTGTAGGGGTTGCCCATTTCGCGCTGCAGGTCGCGCGAAAAGACATCTCTGATGAACGTGTTGCGGCTGCCGTCGTTGCCCCAGTTGCTCCAGGCATAGTTCTGCGCCGTGCGCAGGTCCAGGTTGTCGAACTCATCGCCCTTCTCGTCCCCGAACAAGGGATATTTCAACTTTCCCGCGCCATAGCCGCCCTTGAAGAGCAAACGAAAGGAGTGCTTGGGGTTGCTGCCGGTACGGCTGTAGCCGCCGCGAATGCGCAGCCCCGCGTCGATCTGAAAGCCTTCGCTGCCATCGGCATGGATCAGTTCCACCGAGGTGGGACGCTCCCACAGTACGCCTTCCCGGGTGGCGTTGACATAGATGCCGATCGATGGATCCACCAGGTTTTTCAGGTCGGTCACAAGAGATATGGATGGGATGGCCTTCATGGCCTCAATCATCAACGGGCCATAGACGGCGCTGTCGACAATATCGGGGTCCATGCCGTATTCAAACACCTGGCCGTTGACCGATCCGAATGGCCAACCGGCCGGCGCCTCGCCGTTGGGCGATTGCCTGATCACATCATCGAGGAAGATGTACGTATGCGTGTCCACGTTTGACGCAAGCCAGCCTTCCCTGAACGCCGCGGCACGCAGGCAGGTCGTCGAGCCAACCGAAATCGGCGCTGTATGCGTAAACCCGTTGGACGGCGTGGGGGTACTGCCGTCGAGCGTGTAGCGAATGACGGCGCCCGGCGTTTCACAGGTAATCCGGACACTGAGAGACTCCCCGGCCTCGTAGAAGCCGCGATCGACGCTGAAGCGTGTGTCGGCCACTGCACCCGCCCAGGCGCTTTTGTTGGCCGCCCCGGGCGTCGCCTCTTTCAGATAGCCCACCGCGTTGGCGCCTATGCCGTAGGAGATCAGCCCACGCTGCGGCGGATAGGCGGGAGCATACTCGCTGACGATCGTCGCGCCGTCGGGGGCGATCAAACCAAGATACTCGCCGCTCGAGCTCAGTTCGAAGCTGGTATGCAGGTTTCCTGCATCGTCGACGAAAGGATAGTTGTCCGGATATTCGTCGGCCGTCTTGCCGGACGCATAGACGACCAGGTAACCGTCCGGCGGGACAGAGACAGCCGGAAATCTCCATTTCGTGAGATTCTCTCGGTCATCGGTCAGATACCAGCCGGCCAGCGAAACCTCTTTCTCCAGGCTCTTGTTGTGTATCTCGATCCAGTCATCATGCCGGGCGACACCGTTGACCATGGTGTGGATATCCAGCGGGCTGATGAACGGCACGTATGAATTGACCGCCATGAACTCGCTGATCTCCACCGTGTCCGCCCTGGACCGCCAGTTTGCCGCCAGAAGCGCCAGATCGGACGCCCCAACGCGCTCGTCTGCGTCCAGGTCGGCGCAGACGGCGCCCGAGCAGCCCTCATCCAGCCACTGGCCTGCAAAGATCGCCAGATCCGCCAGATCGACGGCGCCATCTGCGTTCAGATCGCCCACGAGACCCTGCCGATCGTCGTCAAAGGCCAGGTCGTCAATCAGCAGCGTTGCGGCCGAACTGACCGTTATCTGAATTCTTGCCAGGCGGCGCCAGCCGGGCCGCGATGCTGAATTAACGCGCATAGCCATCCGGGTCCACTCGGTCGTCGTTGTGCCGCCGGTCAGTGTCACCTCGTCGACGATGCCGCCGTCCTCTGCGATCGCCAGAAAAGTCACATTACCCGGCACGTTGCCGGCGGCGCCCCTGATCCAGACAACCAGGTCCTCGCCGTCATGAACGGAGTAGTCGAACACCCCGCCCGCGTTCTTCGCCACGACGCGGAGTGCCGGCAGGACCGCCTTTAACGCGCCGCTTCCGCCATGCGTCTCGACCATCTCCAATGACACCTGCCCGGTCGTGCTCCAGCACCCACGCAGGCTCGCCGTGTCGGTGTATGTCTCAAAATCATCGGGAATCAGCGCCGCACAACCGCTGCCGCGCACCGGTTGTGTCCAAAGCCAGGTCATGATTACAAACGTGGAGACAGCGCGTACCACGACGCGAACACCCCCGTCAGTCCTTACATCTCCGGTGAACATAGATCGCATCATATCAGATCCGCCGCAAGGATGCCAATCCAACGCCTTGTCGATACCACTTCGGGGGTCATCACACCCGCTTCTTTGATAGGCCAAAACACACCTGCACTCCGTGCTTTAACTGCCTGGCGACGGTTCACCCGATGCCCAATTCTCGGGATCGTTCGAAGCTGCCCCAGGCGCCACCCTGATTCGCTGAAGGCTCTGCCCTGTCCCGTCGGCCTCCTTGGGCCACGGCGTCCGGTCATGGTACCACACTTCATCAACAATCACCCACGGGACGTCGGCGCCGGGCAAGTCCGGCAACAGGGGTTTCTCAAGGGCGACACGCTCCGTTCGATTAGAGAGATTCCCGCTCCAGGAACCGACGATGTCCACGCCGGGCGTAAGCGGCCCCGTGCCATAGGTTGTGATGAACCCGTCCAGACGCTGGGTCTCCACCGCGGGATCGAAGTCAACGACAATCAGCCGGGCACCGCCGGCGAGAGTGATGCGAGGGATATCAAACTCGATCCCGCCGGTCAGCCGCCACGCGCCGGCGGCGTCAAACAGGTCTATCGGCCGCGGCGTGGGGTTGAACAGTTCGACGTATTCCTCCCGGGCGTCAGGCGGATGATACATGATTTCGCTGATCACAATGTCGGCGTAAGGCACGTCATTGGCCTGGCCGCGCGTGGGCGCAGTCCGGAAGAAAAACTCGCCCCCATCCGGATAACGCCCCAACGACAGATGTTCCTCCTGCCCCCCAAAAACCAGGCTGTCGGCGATGCGGCCGGCCGCACCTTCCGGCAGAAACGACAGAAACAGCTCTTCGCCAGCCTTGTTCAGCCCGAAGCCCGCCGGGTACGCGGAGTGAAAACCCGTAACTTCATCGAAAGCGATCCACGCCTTGCCGGCAACTGCTGCATCCGGAAGGCTCCACTTCTTCAAATCGCTGATATCATCGCTCAAGTACCAGTCCCGCAGGTCAACGGGCAATGAGCCCACATTGTACAACTCGATCCAGTCGTTCGAGTCATAGGCAGGGTGGGCGGGATCGCTGTAATCCGTATGCGCCATAACCTCGTTGATCACAAGTGTCCTTTCCGGCGCGGGGTCATCGGCGCCTGGCGAGCCGTGAATCGCCGCACTTGCCCGCCAGTTGCCGCCATAGTCCAACGATCCGGCCGGCTGATCCGCGAGAGCCCGGTCCAGCGGTACCAATGAGTGCCCTCCGCCGTCGGCGGACTTCGGCCAGCCTCGGCCATCATTGTACTCGAACTCGGCAATCGTGCCGTTCCACGCATCGACCAGCGTGACCTTCTCACCCTCGTTGGCGAGCTTCTGCGGATAGTACTGTCCCGCGATCCGCGACGAGAGCCCGCTGCCGTAGCGTTCCTCGAAGGCGGCCTGATTGCGAACGACCAAAACGAATTCGCCGGCCGGCAAAGTGGTGATTCGACCCGTCGCGAAGTCAAACTCCACACCGTTGACGAAAGCCAGCGCCGAAAGATCGAGCGGCTCGTCGCCCGTGTTCTTCAACTCGATGAACTCGAAGTCATCCTTGTCATACGCGCTGCCGTGGTCGGGCCTGGCCGGATGATACATCACCTCCGTAACCCGCAGATGTGTCAAGATCCCCGCCGACAGCGGCTCGCCGACGGTGAACTCCTGCGGATTTGACCAGTGGCTCCATCGGCCCGCACTGTCCTTCATGCGGCAGCGGACACGATACGTCCGCCCCGGCCTGACCACAGCGGCCGGGATACGCACGGACGTTTCGGCCGGGTCCGTGATCTCGCCGCTTTCCCACACGCTGGCGATCTCATAGCGCCCCGGCTGGATGCTGTACGTGCCCGTCTGCCCCCCTCCGGCCGCGCCTGCCTTTGGTCTGGCGGACAGGCATGCATCCACAAAGCAGTCATTGCTGTTGTTTTTCGAGATGTTTAGCAGTTGAATCGCAATTACATTGGCGCCTGCTTTCAGAAAATCGCTCGGCGCATGCCGTGTGAAAGTAACAAAGCTGTCGTCTTCCCGCGAGGCACGAGCCGTCGCGCTGCAGGCGAGTTCCTGCGAATCCACATTATCGCCGGCAAAACAGACGCCATTGATCCATGCGTTGAAGCCATCGTCATATCGTATCTGGAGCGTAAGCGAGTCGTATGCCTGGGGGTCGTCGACATCAAACGTTTTGCGCAGGTAAAGGGTCGTGTAGTTGTACTGCATATTGACGTGCGTCTCGATGAAGGCCTCGCCGTAGCCGATTGGCGCGGCACCTTCCAACCAGTTCGTTTCGGTGGGATTATCGTTATACGAGGCTGCCCGCCACGCATCCATCGGGTCCGATGGCTCTGCGCGACCTTCGAAGTAACGCCACAATGAGCCTTTCGGCGCCAGGATCACGTCCTGGCCGCTGTTCTGGACGCGCGACCAGGGCGCAACCTCCGCGATCCGCCACTTCAGTGCCGCGAACGTCCCGCCGCCCGGCGGCGACCGGAAAGCGCTCGTAGTGAACGTCAGGCCGTTGGCGGGCAGATGTGCAGGGCCGGTATACGAGATTACAGGCGTTTCGGGTATAAGAGGGTCGTACGCAAGGAACGCCAGGCGATTGCCTCCCCAGCCGACCGGCGAAATGAACTCGCGCATCCGCTCAACCATCCCTTCGAAGTCGCCGGTCGGTGAGGTGTTGTAAAATTGCCCCGGATGTTTTATGTGCGGGTTGTAATCCCACATCCTCCGGTCGGCCTCCGTAAAGGGGGCGATCATCGCGGCGTATTCCTCGATCAGTTGGCCGCACTGCTCGCGATTCAGCAGCAGGTCCGCGAGTTCGCGAACACGGTTTTGAAAGGCCAACGTCGCCGCCGGATAATTGCGAAACATACTCGAGCTTACATGCGCAAACAGGCGGTGGTCCAGCACCTGCTTCCATCGCTCGTCATCGTGCATGAAAATATCGTGATCCCACGACAGGTCCACGTCCCACGGCATGATCCACCACTTGCCCGTCGTCGGATGGTGATAATACATGCAGTTCCAGCGGTCGGTCAGGTCATAGTGGTGCACGGCATCGCAGATGACCCGGTAGCTGAAATACATGTCCAGTTCCGTGTTGTCGTACCACCAGGCCTCGCCCGGATAGTTGCGATAGGTTCTGCAAAAGGCCTCGACGTCGCTGTGGTCGGTTACCTGGGACGGCCCCTGGTTATTCTTGTTGCCGCTGTCGCCGCTGACGGGAAAGAACATCTTGTACAGATTCCCGTCCGGCAAATCGCGCTCGTCGAGGAACTTGCCGTCGGGCTGCTCGATCGCCAGGTACAGCCCCCAGAAATCACCCGTGTACTGGTCCGCCGTCGCTTCCTCTTCCCCGTCGATCACTCGAAAGTGCACCCAGTTCGTATGGCTGGCCGGCACGCCGGCCATCTCAAACAGGCGAAACGTCACCGCTTCATACATCCCGTGTTCACCCCGGTTGTCCGAGGCGCCGACCTGCTGAATACATGCCGAAAAGTTCAGCTTGTCCCATTTTTCCTTGTACTTCGTGCCGTAGTTGTCGCGTGCCTGAAAATAATGCCCGCGATTGAAATCAAATTTCCACTTGTTCTTACCCCATGCATAGGTGCTCCACCATCCGCGATTGCGGTACCAGATATGGTCATATACGATGCCGTCGTAGACAAGAGTACCGGTCCATTGATACCACTGTGCCTCCGGGGCGGTATGATTGATCGCGACATACTGACACTGCTGGATGTCCTCCGCTTTTGCGATCAGATGATAGATCGGCAGGGAATTCATAACTTCCGTGCCGAACGTGACCGGCTCATCGATTCCCGGCCGGACAGCCCCCGTCCAGCCCGGCGCACCATCATACACGAAATACGCGAAGTTCGGCTGAGGGTCATCGGCATAAGGTACGGTTATCCCATAGCCTGCTTTATCCTGGACATGGATGCGATAACGGATCAATCGGCGGTGTACCTGAATGTCCGGGCCGATCAGGACAGTGTAAACAGCATCACCGGGAATCCCGTCGCCACCTTTCCCGTCATCGGTCATGGACAGGCTGACCCAGCCGCGGTCATATTCCGGATCGCGTAGACGGTTGTTGTTGCCGTCGGAATACTCGTACCGGATGTAATGGCCCGGCTCGACAACCTGGTACTGGCAGATGACTTGCGCCACACCGTCCGGATCGGTCACTTTGGCGGTGATAGTAACAGTCTGGCCCGACACAGGCTGCTGCGGGCTGTGTTCAACCTGCCGAATGTGCGGAGGGATGTTGCCGGCAAAAACAGAATTCTCCACACCCGGCGTCGGAAAGGCACTCCGCCAACTGCCGCCCAGATCATTGTCCAGGTCCGGATTGACCAGTTGAATCGAGCAGCCGCTGCCCGGGGGCCCATTGTGTGCCGGGACCGGATCTCCCACTGTCGGCCAGGGAAATCCTGCACCGTAATTGACCCGGTCCACGCGCTGGCCCGCTGCGTTGCACAACGCGATTTCTTCGCCGTCGTTGCTCAACCGGCCCTGAAACGGGCCATACACAACCTCCGGGGGTGTACCGAACTTGCTTGTAATAGTAACCGGATGATGTGCGACGGATGCATCTTCGGCCACGACCACGTATCCGCCGGCCGGTATGACCGTTCCCGCCGGAAACTCGTAGCTGATCCCCTCACAAAAACGCCAGCCGGAAATGTCCACGTCGGCGGGACCTGCATTGTGGAGTTCCACGAATTCCACACGCTCGGTCTTCACATCCGGGTCGTAATGTATTTCATTGATGACGATCGGCGAGGGCGCCCTGGTCTGCCACTCCTGAGCCATCACCGCAAAGTCCGAAGTCCGCACGCCGTCGCCGCCCTCGAAATCCGCCGCGCTGCCCGGCCCCGCCAGCCATTGCCCCGCAAACAGCAGCAGATCCTGGATACCAACCGCACAATCGCCATCCAGGTCGGCACGCGGGCACGCGGCAGGTTTCTGGCGCGTCCTGAAAGACCAGACGTCTCCAGCTATCGTCAGTTCTCCCTGTACGTATTGGTCGACCCGCCAATAATATGTCGTCGACGGCAAAAGTCCCTCGACAGTGAACGATGCCGCACCGCCTTCATAGACCGGCGTCGCATCCAACGGCAGCGAGTTACCCAGATAGAGCTTGAACCCGTCGGCAAACACATCCGGCTTCCATGCAAGCGTCACCTTGGGCATCGTCGTGTCCACCGCCCCGTCGGCAGGAACAGGCTCGGTCGCCTTGCCGCCGGTCCGGAAATGCCACAGCGTGCCCGCATGAATCTCTGAACCATCAACCACGTCGACCCGCCAGTAATAGGTTTGCTCCCACGTCATGGGCGGGCTGAACGTCGTTACCGCCAGATCGGTCCTGATGATCTC
Organism: Anaerohalosphaeraceae bacterium; assembly: GCA_035450485.1. GTDB lineage: Bacteria > Planctomycetota > Phycisphaerae > Sedimentisphaerales > Anaerohalosphaeraceae > JACZKQ01. The sequence continues at coordinate 68,076 of DAOTMV010000007.1, forward strand.
CCAATTTAGCGGATCGCTTCCGCAATAAAGGTTGTACCGCGCCCCGTCAACGCCTTGCGGTGCTCGCCATCGAAGCGGCTCGGCAGGATGGACACCCGATGCATTGTCCGCGGGCACAGGGTCCCAGGCGGTATCGTCTCTTGGGAAATGCCTGCCATTCAGGCCGGCCTCATAAACCGCCGCAATCTCCGAAGCCGACAACGCTCGATCGAGAACCGCCACGTCGTCGATCACCGCCACTAACGGATCGGCAGCCCGGCTGATCGTATCCATCGGACACGGTATCGACACGTTGATCGATCCCCGCGACTGGCCGTCCGCCCATAGTGACACACTTGATTCCGTCCCGACAAAGACCAGGTGAACCCACTTATCCAGCGGAGCGGTGTAGTTGAACGAGTGGTCGGCGACCCCGTACACCGTAAACCCCACCTTCTGTGTATCGGCGTACTGCTCCAGACGCAGCGAGCAAGTCGGCGAGTTCAGCAGCGCCGCCGAACGCGTATGGGCCAGCTTTCTGACCCATAACGAAACCGACCATGGCGCAGGAATGTCCACAGCACCGATCCCGACGTACTGACCGCTGCGGCCGTCGATAGAGATGCCTTGCCCGACCTGTCCATCAACGAAGGCCGCGCCGCCCACAAGGGCGCCGTGCACGCCGCGGCCTGACTCGTCCTGTGTATTGCCGTCGAAAGGCCAGTAAGCCCGCAGACCCTCAACCGCCGCGGCCTGGCTCGCAAAGGCCGCCAGCCACACGAGAACAGCGCACAAGCTGGTCATCGCCGCATGCCCCCGGGCAGTCTGCCTGCGGCACTTCGTCAGCTTGATGCGTTGATAATCGGGCATATGCCTTCCCACGAGACAGACATGGGCCGTATGGACGTTTCCGCCCATACGACCCACGATTCCCTTCCTCATCAACAGATTGCGGCGGCCGGAAACTACGGCAGGCAATCCGGAACAATCCGGCAATTCAGCCAGGATGCGGCGAAGATCGCAAGATCACCGATATCGACCTTGCAGTTGCCGTTCCAGTCAAATTCCAGACCTATATTATCCGCACAAACCCTTTCGCCGGTCACTTCATGGTAGAGCCGTCCGACTTCCATTCCATCAAGCGCGTAGTTGTAAAGCGCCACGTCGTCGATGGCTCCGCCGAAGAAGTAGTCGTGATTGATGGTCTCATTCTGCCCGGCGCCGATCTGAAGCGCCTGCACCGGATTCGGACGATAAAGCCCCTCAGTGTTTAAGGCAACCAGCCGGCCGTTGATATACAACCGCTTGATCCCTGTAAGATTCTCGCCGCTCTGTCCAGTGGCCTCAAAGCTTATCGCCAGGTGCGTCCAAGCCTCATCCTCCACCGTCACCGGCAGGAGGACCGTCCCGCTGTTTTGCCACCCGCCGCTGTGGCCTGTCCAGAATTCCCAATTGTCGCCGCCCGTGGCGTAGATAATTAGACCGCCCTGCGAACCGCCCACCCCCGGCACTTCCTGACGTCCACTCACAACCGCTCGATAGTCGCTGTCTAGCGCATCCGGCCGGGCCCACGCCGTCACTGTAAAGCTCGCCGGGTTCAGCTTGCGGCTGAACGGAATTTCAATCAGTTGGTTGACGCCGTTCACCACGACCGCCGAACCTTCGCCAATGATTCCGGGCACGTAGTTGGGTTCCTGTACAACGCCCGGCTGATCGCCGCCCGGCATCACCAGCCCTACACCGTTATGCTCACCGAGTTCGTCCATCAGATTGCCCTCGAACTTCCACTGGGCAACCATCCGCTCGATCATTACCAGTGCCGCAGCCGACCGCAGCGAATCCAACTGGTTCGAGATAACGCAGTAGTAGTAGCCCTCATCCTCCAACTGAACGTTCTCCAGCACCAGCGTGGCCAGGTCGCCGCCTTCCGCCACAAGCGTGTCGTCGTCCGGCGTATCCGTCGCATCATCCACCGACCGCCACCACGCATAGTCCGTCTGGTTCAGGCCCGCCACTGTCAAAGACGCCTGCCCTCCGGCCGGCACAACCACATCCTTGGGGCTTTCCACAAGTACCGGCGTATCCGGCGACGTCGTAAAGCTCCAGACGTGGCCGATATGCAGAATGTCCGCCCCTGGTTCATTAGGCTCGTACGCATCCACGCGCCAGTAGTATGTCGTTGCCGGCGCCAGCACCCCCGTGGGTGACGGATCGACCGTGTTGACGTTTTGCTTGTCAAGAATCTTGTTGTGTCCGAACCATGCAGGGCTCAGTTCGTTGGCGTCGGTGCCAAAATACACGTCATAGCCCGTTGGCACGTATGCCCCGTACGTCCATTCGAGGTTGGTGGCCTTGTCAACGAGCTGCATGCCGTCTTCCGGGAACGGCAGAACCGCGGTCAGTTGCGACGCCAGGAAATGTTCCATGATCTCGGCATCGGAAAGTGCACGATTGAATACCACCGCTTCATCCAGAATGCCCTTGAAGGTGTCCCCGGTTGCATTGTTGCGGTTGCGTCCGATGAAGGCCCTCGGAAAATCGATAGTGGTTGATGTCGTTCCCACCAAAATGCCATTAATGAACAGCTGCATCCCCGACGCGGTCCTGCGATAGACAAGATGCACCCACGTGTCCACCGGCACCGCCGCTGATTTGCCCGGCTCCTCCGTAAAGAAATGGTCCGCCACGCCGTACTCGGTGAAACCTGCCTGCTGGCTGTTCCAGCCCTGGATCCGGATCGAAAACGACCCGCCATCATGAAGTGCCTGGTTATCCGTCCCCTTCTTCATGACGATGTACTCGGCCGTCCACTCACCGGTCAGGACGCCGAGCCCGCTGAAATCCACCTGGCTGGCGGCCGTGTTTTCCGTGTTCGGCCCGGTGAATTCAACCGCACGCGCCCCGCGAAGCAGGCCCGGACGACCCAACGTGACGAGACTGTACGTGCCGTTGTTGCCCCCGCTGCCGCGGTCGACGCAGATGTTGTCAGTCTCGTCGAACTTGTACCAGTTCAACGGGTTCGACGCGCCGATGGCCGCATCCCACTGCGCCTCCTGTGCAGCCGCCGAGCCAACCCCGACCAGCAGCACAAGCACAAAAAGCCCGATTCCCTCTTTGATGTTCATAGTGGTGACCTCCTCAAAAAAAGTGAACAATACGGTTTAAATGACTATCGAGCCGATATATCTCAAGTGTGCCGAAATGATGGAGACGAATCTTTCTCGTAGTAGAGTACCGGGCGTGGTGAGCGCAGAAATCAGGGTTGTGCCGGATGGAACCACCTCCTCTCCGCGGCGTTTACGCGTCAATGGCACCCTTGACACCTGCATACCGAAATCCTCCAGCCCACGATAGGCGGGCCTGTCCCTTTACGGCATGCATAATATAGTAATATGACCTCTCAGGCGACGCAACAAAAAAAAACGCCGCCGGCACGAAATATAAACCAGGTATGCCATGCATCCGCGCAAGAGAAATTTTTCATTTTTCCTTGACAGCGACTGTGGACCAATCCTATATTAGAATAGGCGGCTCGGTGATTGCTTGACCAAGGGCAGGAAAAACAGCATCCACAGCGTTGCTTTGAGGAGGCTTGCGGGACATGGTAAGGCAGGTACTCACGGAAGGTCTCATTTCCAAACGAAGACATTTGGCGCGGCAGGCCTTTACGCTGATCGAATTGCTTGTTGTTATCGCAATTATCGCGCTGCTCCTGGCCGTTCTCTTACCCTCTCTCTCGAAAGCCAAGGATCATGCCAAGCGTGCTGTCTGTCTTGCCCATCTTCACAGCCTCGGCATTTCATGGGTCACCTATGCGGACGAAAACGACAGTCGTATTGTCAATGCCAAGACAGCACGTCTGATTGAAACATCAGCCAGTCCGCGGCAATTTCGGATGGATTGGTCGCCGTCCGCATACCACAACGAACCGACCTGGGTCGGGTGGTTTGACGAACCGACCGATGCTTATGGCGACTTCATCCCGGACAAGGTAGCGCGGGTCGCCTGCATCGAATTGGGAACCCTGTTTCCTTTCAACGAGACCCTGGGGATTTACCGGTGTCCCGTCGGGATCAGGGACGAGTTGAGGACTTATGCCATAACCGATGCGATGAACGGCCATGAAGGGTTCGAAGGTGTTGGAGGTAAAGTCATCAGGAAGATCTCCGACCTGCGGTCGCCCGGCACGCGGCTCGTCTTCCTTGACGAGGGATGGGCAACGACGGAGAGCTGGACTATTTACCCCAACATCGTGCAATGGTGGGATACCGTACCGATTCGACATGGAGACGGCACGACGGTTGCGATGGCAGATGGTTCAGCGGAGTACTGGAAATGGCAGGATGAACGAACAATCGAGTGGGCCAAAGGCACGGGCGACCAAGTCCTTACTGCGCAAAACAACGTGGACTTCAACAAGATACAGCGTGCCGCCTGGGGAAAAAGCATAAATTGATTTCGCCATGAGGAAAACTGACGGATATCACATGTTAAGAAAATGAATTCCGTACCTTGTTCACAGACGGGAGAGACTTCTATTATTTATCTTTGCTGAGGAGGTTCAGACATGGAGAACGAGAAAAGTATCCGCAACTTCGTCGTATGCGCTCTCATTCTGGCGACCACGATCGCCAATGCAGGGACATTCACGACGGCCCCCTGGACAAGTGATGCCGATTCCGGCATCAGCGCCGGCAAGCTGTACACACACACCGGCAAGTTTATGGCCCCCGTCGACGGAGCGCCGTTCTATGCGGGCAACGGCGTCTGGTTCGAGGGCGACAGGGATCTGTCAGGCGTGGACTGGCAGTTATCGAATATTCCTAGCACGTACACGGGGGGCTCGTCGAACGTGCAGGGCAGCGGGGCCAACCTGCTGGTTTCCTTCGTTTACGGCGATGACGACCTGAATGACATCAACCACCCTGTTCTCCGGCTGAACAATCTGATCCCCGGCCAGAAGTACATCCTGACGTGCTATGCCAAGGGCTGGGAAGACAGCGGCCGACATGTCAACATTATTCCAAGCGATGACCCGAACGCAGCGACTGTGATAAATCAGGACATGTACGGAGCCAACAACGGTCTTCTGTTGAAGTACACGTACCTGGCGCCCGCTTCGGGCAGTTTCTCTCTGACGTTTGATCAGGTGGCGGCAACAAATGTTTCGTGGCATCATTACGCCTTCAGTAACGAGTTGGTGACGCCGGTATACGTCGATCCCAGGCCCGCACCGGGAACGTTTACAGGTTTGACGGTCACTCTCGATTTTACGGCCATACCCGACGAAGGCACGGACACGAGCAATGTCGTGTACAATCTTTACTGGGGATCAGATCCCAATACAACCAATGAGGTCGCTGGCCTTACGGAAGGGACCTTTACGCTGGAGGGCCTGCTGGAGTCTACGACATATCACTGGAAGGTGGATGTCTATGACGGCCAGGAATTGCTCTACGCCACCGACCCAAACAACAGCGGCAAGACCTGGACGTTTACGACCAAGACGCTGGCGCCGGCCACAAAGGCCCTGGAGTATCAGATGGACGAGAACGCCGGCACGCTCGTTCCGGAAGTGATCGGCGGTTATGACGCCGCGGCACTGAACTTCGACGACCCCAACGAGGGCGGCACGGCCTGGGTTGAGGGCATACAGGGCAATTGTCTCAGTTTCGATGGGCTCGACAGCTATGTTGACATGGGCAACGCCGCCCCCCTGCCATTCGGCGCCGGTGAGGGCTTTTCCATCTCCGGTTATTTCCGAACGATCGATAGAGAAGGCCCGCTCGTGGCGTTTCGCCATTCCGCCGACGACGACCCCATTGTGGCGGTAACGGTGGGATTCGACGGCGCCGACTCTTTGCCGGGACAATTGCGATCCATCACGCGTCATGGCGGCCAACTGTTCCGCATTACCGGGCCTCGCGTCGATGACGGCGGCTGGAACCACTTTGCGCTTACTCGGGATACGGACGGAACCATGACCCTGTATCTTAATGGCGTTGCCTGCGGTTCGCAGAACGATCAGCGGGGCGGTTACAACGTTGATTGGCGAGGTATCGGCGCGGAGATCCGCTGGATTCACGATAACCACGCCAGTGTGGGACAGCGCTATCTTGAAGGTCTGATCGACGAAGTGGTCGTGTGGAACGGTGCGCTCAAGCAGACCCAGATCGACGCCATGGTCGACCTCATCCCGTACCGTCTGAACCCGACACCGATAAACGACGCCAAGGTCGATCTGGACGTGGTCCTAAGTTGGAATGCGCCGATTGATCGCATCGCGGCCGATTCTTACAACGTCTATGTCAGCACCGATATCGACATGAGCAATTCGCTGGACGGCGCCACGGGCCTGACGACCCCGCAATTCGTGCCAACCGAGCCTCTTGAATACGATACCCGCTACTTCTGGCAGGTCGAGGTGGTCTCCGAAGGTGCAATCGTCTACACCAGCCCGATCTGGACGTTCAAGACGATCGCCGAGACCGTGGGGAGGTTCAGCACTCATCCCTGGACCGGCGACGCCGATTCGGGAATCAGCACTGCCAAGACCTACACGCACACCGGTAAGTTCAACAGCGGAGGAACGGACGGCGACAACTTCTACGCAGGCAACGGCGTCTACTTCGAAGGCGATATGAACCGGGCGGGCACGAATTGGACCCTTACAGGAGCAGACAATGTGTATGACAATCCCACCGGCTACGCCGTCAACATAAGCGGGGATTCGGCAAACCTTGCTCGCCGCTTCTTCTATGGCGACACGGACGTCGATCATCCCGTGTTGACGCTGACGGGTCTCGTACCGGGCACCAAATATGTTACAACGTTTTATGCCGTGGGCTTCGGCGGCCCATTGGTGCCCGAGGATGAAGCTAACCAGCCGGGTCGTCGCGTGGATATTGAGGTAAGCGATAATCCTGGCAATCCGACGCGCATCGAGCAGAACGGCGCCGGCGCAGGGAACGGCCTGCTTATCAAGTACACCTTCACGGCCCAGACGACCGAGATAAGCTTCACGTTCGATGCGGCCATTGCCGCGCATTCATGGCACCATTACGCCTTCTCGAACGAGATCGCACTGCCGTTTGATCTGACGCCAAGTCCTGTCGTCGGTCAGACAACGGATCTGGACGTCACATTGAGCTGGAAGCCCTCGCCTGCTGCCGGGGCGTATGGCGCTACATACAATCTGATCGTCGCGACGGACCCGGAATTGACGACGGTTGTCCTACAGCGGGACGGACTGACGGATACGAGTCTTGCCATCACAGGTCTCGATCCTCAAACAGCGTATTACTGGCGCGTAAATGGCCTACTGGAAGGCAATGTGGTATATAACGGCCCCGTCTGGACATTCTACACAAAATCCACAACGCCTGCACAGGTCATCGCGGCGTGGAAATTGGATGAGGGCAGCGGCACACTGGTCAGCGACATTGGCCAGACCGGCCTGCACGGCACGCTTGTCAACTTCGACGATCCGAATGCCGCCTGGGTCCCCGGAATCGAGGGCACTGCCCTGCGTCTGGACGGTGTGGACGATTACGTCAGTCTTGTGGACACACCGGTCACCACCCCCCAGGGCTATGCATTCTCCGTTTCGGGCTTCTTCAGGACCCGCGACAGCCAGGGGCCGCTGTTTACGATGAGACATCCCGGTATTCTCTCGGTCTACGTAGGGTTTGACGGCGCGGACAATGTCCCGGGGCATTTCCGGTTCATCTCCAGCTCCGACGGTCTGCGGCGGATCACCGGCCCGCGGGTGGACGACGGATTGTGGCACCATTTTGCCGTCACGCGTTCGACGTTCGGCAAGGTGGAACTGTATATCGACGGTGTTTCAGTGGGCCAGACCGTCGACCTTGCCGGAGAATATACCAACGACTGGAACGCCTTCGGCACCGATCGTAACTGGGTCAATGATTGGCTGTCGCAGACATTGCACCCGCACGACTGGTATTTCCTGGACGGCCTGATCGATGAGATTACAGTTTGGCAAGACGAACTTCAGCCGGACCAGATCGCAGCGCTGGCGGCCATGCTGCCGGTGGCAGGCGACCTTAACGGTGACGGCTTGGTCGACGTGGCCGACCTGGGCATTCTCGCCGACGGCTGGCTGACGAATGACCCCGCGGCCGACATCAATGTCTCTGGCAATGTTGATCTTGTCGACTTCGGCATACTGTCGGAGGACTGGAAGGATTGATCATGAGTGCACCGTCCCGTACCGAGGGCCGGTGAGCAAGATTGAGCAGCAGTAGAGTCACGGAAACAGGCTGCGCAGCAACCACTTCGCAGCCTGTTTCCCTTATAACGCGGCGTCGAGAGGGAGGGTGTTTTGCGAAAAGTACCCGCAGGTATAACCGCAGCCGTTGCGATCATAATGGCAAGTGCGATCGCACGGGCTGTTGACACCGTCGTTGTCTTTAGTGAAATCATGTACCATCCTGCCGAGCAAGAATCACGGCTGGAATGGCTGGAACTGCATAATCTGCTCGCCGTCGACGTCGATCTGACCGGCTGGCGGATTGCCGGCGGCATCGACTATCGATTCGCAGAGGGCGCTGTTATCGAGGCGGGCGGATATCTCGTCGTGGCGGTCGATCCGCCATCGCTTAAGGCTGCCACAGGCCTGGCCCACGTCCTGGGGCCGTTTACCGGCCGGCTGGACAATGCCGGCGAGACACTTCAACTGATCAGCAACAGCGATCGCGTCATGGATGAAATCACCTATGCCGACAGCGGCGACTGGCCCGTCGCGCCGGACGGGTCGGGCGCTTCGCTTGCCAAACGCAGGCCCAACACGGCCAGTGCAGCCCCCCAGAACTGGACATGGAGTCCGCTAAGCGGTGGAACGCCCGGCCGCGAGAATTTTCCGAGCCGCGACACACCCCCGGTAAGACATAAGCTCATCAAGGCCCTTGACACGTGGCGATACACCGACGCGGGCATCGATCTCGGCGCCGCATGGCGGCAGCTCGATTACAACGAAGACAGTAACTGGCGAACCGGTGTAAGCGGTTTCTTCCTTGGCGCCGGTTCCGCGCCGGGAGAGCGAACAGCAATCGATACGCTCTTCAGCACGGGTGTCGATGACGAGCACAAGCCGTTGAGTCCCGGCCAGGACGATCCCCACTATATAAATGCCGCCACCGGCGAAAAAACCATCGTGATGCAGAATCATTCGGCATGGTTGGGCAATGGCGTCGCCTCGCAGTGGACCGGCCTCAGCGGGCGGGGCACGGACAATTTTCCGGCCGGCCAGTATATTTTCCGCACAACCTTTGACCTGACCGGCTATGACCCGGCCACCGCGGCGATCACGATGCTGATTGCCGTCGATGATGTACTGGATGGTGTCCGACTCAACGGCGTCGACACAGGCATCAGTTGTACGGGATTCAGCTCGTTTTCAGGACCGTTCCATATCGTGGATGGGTTCACGGTTGGGATCAACACGCTTGAGTTCGTGTTCACCAATGGCGGCTCCTCGCCAAATCCGAGCGGCCTTCGTGTGGAGCTGAGCGGCACCGCCGTCGCCGTCCTCGAACAGACCGAATTGGCCCCTGCCCGGACATACTACTTTCGTAAGGATTTCTCCTGGCAGCCGGACCCCTTTTCGCAGGTTGAACTGAAACTGGACGCCCTCATTGATGACGGCGCCGTGTTCTATCTCAATGGGCGCGAACTGTACCGCATCAACATGCCGGACGGCGACGCAGCCTTTCAAACGGATGCGCTGATGGAGATCGCGCAGCCCGCATTCACCGGCCCCGTAACCGTGCCGTCGACGCATCTGGCCGCCGGGCTCAACGTCCTTGCCGTCGAGGTGCATCATGCGGCATCGAGTGAAGATATCCGCTTTGCAGCCGCCCTGGAGGCGATTGAGACGCCGCTTCCGCCGGACAGCCCCGTCGCGGTCGCCATCAACGAGATCACGCCCGCCGACATCCCCGGCATGCATATTGAATTCTTCAACTACGGTGATACTCCCGTTGATATGACGGGCTTCGTGCTCGCCTGCCGCGGCACGACGTCGGGTGACTATGTCTTCGGATCGGTCACATTTGAGCCATCGGCTTTCGCGGTCATCAGCGAGTCGGCCCTGGGCTTTCATCCGTCGGATGAAGACAAGCTGTTCCTGTACACGCCCGATGGCCTTATTGTCGATGCCGCCGTTGTCAAAAAGTCCCTCCGCGTCCGCTTCCCCGACGGCACGGGACGATGGGCCCGCGCAGATGTCGAAACCCTCGGGCAGCCCAATCATGTCAGTCTGCACGACGAGATCGTCATCAACGAAATCATGTATCATTACCGCCCCGTGCGCGAGGTTGAAGCCGAATACGAAACCACCCTGCTTGTGGCGTCGAAGGCCCCCTGCGCCGTTCGGGTGCCGCAGGATGATTCGGCGGGCCTGGCCTGGACCGGCGGCAGCGAGCCGTTCGACGACTCGGCATGGCAGGACGGCGAGGGAAACACAACGGGCGTCGGTTACGAAGTATCGGGCAGCAATTTTGCGGGGCTTTTTGGCACCGATGTCATTGCCGAAATGTACAATGGCAGAAAATCCGTCTATATTCGCATTCCATTCACCGTTGACGACCCCGCCGAGGTCGAGACCCTGATCCTGCGAATGAAATACGATGACGGCTTCGTAGCATATCTCAACGGCGTCGAAGTCGCTCATGCCAACGCTCCCGGCCGCGACGGCAACCCCCTGCCCCTCACGTGGCAGTCCGGATCGACCGCCAGCCACGCGGACACCGAAGCTGTCGTTTTCCAGCCCACTGATGTTACCGCACACAAGCACCTTCTTCGTCCCGGCAGGAATATACTCGCAATCCACGGCCTCAACTGGTCCGCGGGCAGCACGGACATGCTGGTCCTGCCCGAACTGGAAGCGCGCCGCATACTCGTCCCTCACGTTCCCTTCCACGAGTCCGACCAGGAATGGATCGAACTATACAATCGAAGCGCCGCTGCGGTCGACCTGACGGGCTGGTCGCTGGACGGCGGGATCCGATTTGACTTCCCACCGGGGACAACCATACCGGCCGATGGATACCTCGTGGTCGCCAGGCATGTTGATCAGTTTACACAGGAGTACCCGGGCGTGCCCGTCACCGGCGGCTTTGAAGGCGCGCTGTCCAACAAGGGCGAAGCCATTATTTTGAAAGATGACAACGGCAACATCGCCGACGAGGTGAATTATCACGACCGCGGTTATTGGCCTCAGTATGCCGATGCGGGAGGCTCGAGTCTCGAGCTTCGCGACTGCCGGGCCGATAGCGCCGCCGCGGCGGCATGGGCAGCCAGTGACGAGACGCAGCGCAGCACATGGAGAACGTACACCTATCGAGCCGCAGCAGTTTCCTCGCCGGGCAGCAATGAGCCAACACTCTGGAACGAATTCATTGTCGGCCTGCTCGATACGGGCGAAGTACTGCTGGACGATATCAGCGTCATCGAGGATCCCGACGGCGCCAGAATTCAGGTAATTCAGGCAGGCTCCTTCGAAACCCAGACAGATACATGGCGTTGCCTGGGCAATCATGGTTTGAGCCGGGTTATCACCGATCCCGCCAATCCTTACAACCACGTGCTGCATCTGGTCGCTACCGGACCGACCGAACACATGCACAATCATGTGGAAACCACCTTCGCGGCCGGCCGAACAATCGTCACCGGACGCGAATACGAGATCTCGTTTCGGGCACGGTGGCTGGCAGGTTCCGATCAGCTCAATACCCGCCTTTATTTCAACCGTGCGGCGAGAACGACGTTTCTCCGAACGCCGCCACTTTCCGGAACACCGGGACAGCGCAACTCCCGGTACACCCCCAATCTGGGGCCCACGATTTCGCAACTGACGCACAGTCCGGCCGTGCCGGCCCCCGGAGAACCAATTGAGGTGAGCGCGTATGCCGACGATCCCGATGGAATTGCGGCCATGGTCTTGTACTGGTCGGCAAATGAAGCCGCCTTCCAGACCACAGCGATGACAGCCGCCGGCGGCGGGTACTATATCGCAACCGTGCCCGGGCTGCCTGCCGGTACAATCGTCCAGTTCTACGTGCAGAGCCGCGACACGCGCGGCGCAGTCGCGGTATGGCCGCCAACCGGCGCCGCCAGTCGCGCATTGTGCAGGATCAACGACAATCAGGCCCGCCCCGCGCCAGCACACAACTTCCGCATCATCATGACCCCATCCGATGCCGCGTTTCTCCACGAACCCACAAACGTTATGAGCAACCACCGCATGCCCGCCACCGTCATTTACAACGAAAGAGACATCTATTACGACGTGGGCGTCCATCTCAAGGGCAGCGGTTACGGCCGCAACAACGACCGCGCCGGATTCAACGTGCGCTTTCGACCGGATCAGTTGTTCCAGGGCGTCCATGACGTCGTCTCGGTGGACCGCAACGGCGGCCCGGGCGGCGGCGGCGCCAGTCATCGCGAGCTGGTCCTCAAGCACGTCGGCAACCGAGCAGGCAGCATGCCCGGCATGTACGATGACGTTGTCAACCTGATTTCGCCGCTTGGCAATCTCAACGGCCCGGCGCAGCTCATGATGGCCCGTTATGATGACGCCTTCCTCGATGCCCAATACGAAAACGGCGCGCAAGGCACGCTCTACGAGTTCGAGCTGATCTACTATTCGCAGAACACTGTTGATGGGAATCCCCAGAGCCTCAAGCTGCCTCCCAACAACGTCCTGGCGATCGACTTCACGAACATGGGTGACGACAAGGAAGCCTATCGCTGGAATTACCTGATAAAGAACAATCGCGCCGCCGACGACTACTCGCGTGTCATCGACATGGCCAAAACCTTCAGCCTCGGCAGTTCGGTATTCGAAACCGCCATAGAGGATGTCATCGACGTTGATGAATGGATGCGGGTCTTCGCCTTCGAGTCGCTTGGCGGCGTCGGCGACACCTATAACCAGGGCCTGGCTCACAATCTGATGCTCTATACCCGCCCCGCGGACGGGCGTGTGCTCGCGCTGCCGTGGGATTTGGATTTTGCCTTTTTCGAGTCGACGTCGGCGTCGGTGTTCGGCTGGGGCAGCAACCTGCAGAAGGTCATCGCCATCGACCGCTTCAAACGCCTTTTTTACGGCCACCTGTATGACATCATCGACACCGCCTTCAACGTGGACTATCTCGCCCCCTGGGTCGATCATTACGGCGCCGTCTCCGGCCAGAATGTGGGCAGCGAGATACTCAGTCGCGTCGACCAGCGCCGCCGTTTCGTCCTCGACCAGATGCCCCCGCATGTGCCCTTCGCCATAACCACCAATGCCAGCAATCCTTTCACCGTGGACAGCGACAGTGTAACGCTCCAGGGAAACGGCTGGATCAACGTCCGCCGCATTCGCCTTTCGGGAAACGACGAACCGCTCCAGCTCCGCTGGACGGATCTGGATTCATGGTCGGTCACCCTGCCGCTTGAAGGCGGCCTGAATACGCTCACGCTGGAGGCCTATGATTATCAGGACAGGTTCATCGCCTCGGATAGTATTACCGTCACCAGCACTTCCAGCGAACGGCCCTTGCGGCGGTACCTTCGCGTAACCGAGATCATGTATGACCCCCTTGTGAGCAAAGATTACGAGTTCATCGAGTTGTGCAACATCGGCCCGGATGTGCTTGATGTTTCGCAAGTGACGATCACCGGCGGTATTACCTTCTCTTTTGCCGACGGTGTAATCACTTCGCTTCAACCCGGCGCGTATGTTCTGGTTGTCAAAGATTCAACCGCATTTCAATCGAGATACGGTGCCGACAAGCCCGTCGCAGGGCAATATAGCGGCTCTCTCGGCAATGAGGGCGACACCATTGTAATCCGCGGCGCCTTCGGCGCGGACGTGCTGTCGTTCGAGTATAATGACGGGCGAGGCTGGCCTCCAGCCGCGGACGGTCCGGGCCATTCGCTGGTGCCTCTTACCCGTGCAATCGCCGATGAGCCGGCCGGCTCGCTGAATTACTGCGGCAACTGGCGGGCAAGCACCTACATTCATGGCTCGCCCGGCCAGGCCGACCCGGAATTGCCCCCCGGCCTGGTGCTCAACGAGATCATGGCGCATACGGACTACCCCGTCCCGCCGCACGATTCCAACGACTGGATCGAACTTCTCAACACCGGCGATTCGCCAATCTGCCTCGACGAAAACTGGTATCTGAGTGACGACAAGGACGAACTCGCCAAATGGCCCCTCCCACGCACAACAGTTCCTGCGGGCGGCAGAATCACCTTCGATGAAGTCACCGGTTTTCATAATCCGATCACGACGGGGTTCGGCCTCGATAAGGCTGGAGAAGAGATATTCCTCTCACACCTGCCCGCGACCGGTCCGCAACGCGTCGTGGATTGTCTCAGTTTCAAGGGCCAGGAAGCCGACGTCTCGCTTGGCCGTTCGGGTGACGGCGGACCATTCTGGGTTCATCAAGTGCCGACGCGCAATCTGCCCAATGGCGCGGCCGTGAAAGATCTCCTCATCAGCGAGATAATGATCCGGGCTGATCGGCAGTATGTTGAACTCTACAATCCAACCGCCAATCTAATCGTTCTTTATAATGAAGCAGGCGCATGGCGTCTTGATGGCGAAACCAGCTATGTTTTTCCGCCAACTGCATCGATTCCGCCGCACGGCCGATTAGTCGTCGTTGACTTCGATCCGGTCGCCCAACCCGATGCCTTGGCCGAGTTTGAGACTCTCTACAATACGGATGGACTTGTGGCCAATGTAAGCGTTTTCGGGCCCTTCTCTGACCGGATACCCCAGACCACCGGTCGTATCGCCATCGAACGGCCTCAGTTGCCCGACAAGCCGGGCGATCCCATCTGTTGGGTAATTGTCGACGAGGCCATTTACTTCAACGGACCGCCCTGGCCGACAACCTCGCTTAATCCATTGTCTGCCCTGCAGCGGCAGCCTTTCGACCTTGCCGGAAACGACCCTCGCGCCTGGAGATCCGCCGCGCCAACACCGGGCGGCCGTTCCCCCGCGCCCGCAGACTTCGACCACGACGGCGACGTCGACATGGCGGATGCGGCCATTCTGGCAGCCGCCTGGCGCAGCGAACCTTCCGACCCGGCATGGAACGCGGCCTGTGACATCAGCTTACCGCCGGACGGCTTAATCACTGAGGCCGATCTGCAAACCTTCGCCGCATTCTGGCTATACCCCTGGCAAAACAACCCATAGTCGTCTCCTTCGGCATCATTATTCGATCACGTAAGACCTGAAATTGTATGTGCCAATCATGTTTGGTTGCTCACGGTAATGTTTGCTGCTTGATGACGCCAAAGCAGCAAGGCGTACCCTTAATACCTCTTGCAGTTTTGCCTTGCTGGAGGTAAAGTCTAAGGAACCTTAGCAGGGTGTGCCGGCAAATGGATATTTTAACGCCACTATTCAACGTGGCAATGAGATTCGCCGACAACAACAAAGAGCCAGGCTCAAACGTAAATGGGAGTACAGTCAGAGTTGCCGTCAGCAGAAATGCCGGAGCTTTGGTTCCATAAGTCCCTGGCGGGCAAAGGCTCGGAGGAGTGACCGAGTGGCTTAAGGTGGCGGTCTTGAAAACCGCTGTACCGCAAGGTACCGGGGGTTCGAATCCCTCCTCCTCCGCTCGACAAGTGCCGCTGGCCGGTGTACCAGCGGCGCTTTTTACCTGCCTTGCTGCACCCCGGCAGCCAACTCCATGCTGAGTTCATTGAAGAACACAATGCATTTGGCGATCTTCGGCATCGACTCGAACCAGTCATGCGAATACTCCATCCCGAACATGGTCGGCCGGATGCCAAGCCGATGCACCTCGGTAATTAACTCGCCCGTCCGGCCCACGCCCGTACCCCACGGCACATCATGACCCGCAGCCCCCTTTTCATGCAGATCGTGCATCTGCACCGTGATCAGCCGCCCCTTGAGCATCCGGACGGCCTCGATCGGGTCAATTCCGGCCCGCATCCAGTAGCCCACGTCCCCGCACGCCCCGATCCGCCTGCTTCGATCTTCACAAACCTTCAAAACCCCCTCCGGCCGCCAGTACACCGGCGACTGGTCCGGCCCGTGATTGTGAATCGCAACGTTGATGTCGTACTCGTCACAGAACCTCTCGATCATATCCAGAGCCTCCGGCTTGGGCTCGGACATGAACGTCTCAATCCCGATCTTGCGGCCGAACTCGAATATCCGCCGGCATCCGGCCTCGTCCCCGGGTATTTCGTGGAAATAGTAGGTCAGCATCCGGACGCCCGCCGCATCCAGCTTCAACCGAATGGCCTCCAGCTCCGCATCCGTCAGGCCCGGCTCGAAATCCTTGTCGATCTCCTTGCTGACCTTCTGAAAACTCAGGCCGCCCATAAAAGGCAGCCCCAATTCAGCCGTCTTGTCAATGGCCTCAAAAAGAGTATACCTGTGGAACGTATACGCCTCGATGCCCAATCGCCAGCCCAACTTCTCCTGCGCCCGGACGGCCGGCGTGAGCTTTGCACTGGGCAGCGTCGGCCCGTCAAGGTCACCCAGAACGAATTGCGCCGCCGCAAGATAGAACTGCAGCATCCGGCGATCCCAGAACACGTACGGATTATGCGCAATCGTCGAATAAAACACGCGGCCGCGACCGTACTGCCGAACCCAGGCCAGGGCGTAATCGTTATCCGCACGCAACGTATTGCCGAACTGACGCCCGTCGAACTTCGTCCGCGTCGTATCTATGCTCAACAATACGCGCACGCGCTGCCGCGAATAGACCTCGTGAAACCTGAAAAACTCATCCCGATACTCGAAGCCCGCCGCATCGAAGTACTGGTTCACCGGATGCTCCGGATCATCCAGCTTGATGAAAACATGCTCCGTGTTCTCGCGGTGACTCGCCCCGCGCGCCCCCAACATGACGCCGAACTCCGGCCAGTCCTCGTGCGCCCCCGGCCAGCGGGTGAACGCCACCGACGTCCCGTGAACCCCCATCAACCCCCCGCCGCCGTAGACAAACTCCACCAGGTTCCGCCGCAGCGTCGCATCTTCAAACAGATTACCGACTGTATTGTTAAAGAACACCGCATCGAACTGGTCAAGGCTTGATCGCTCGAACACCGTGGGATCCCTGCTGATCACCGTCTCGAAAGCACCGGTCCTCTTGCCCATCAGTTCGAATGCAGCGTTGGCAGTGGGGATCGATCCGTGCCCACCGTAATTCACGTTGAGATCGAAGATAAGGAGCCGCCGCCGTTTGCGAGGCGACGCCGGCGCCCGGTCAGGAATCGCCTTTTCGATCAGCGCTCGCTCATCCGGCCCCGCCGCCCAGACCAGCCTTGACGCCGCCGCACCCGCAGCACAACCGAGAAACAGCCGCCGAGTCATCTGCCGCTTCATACCCGCCATTGTCGCCTCCATATATCGCTGCTGTGGCCCAGAATCTTCTCATTCCGACGGTACAAGCATAACAACTCGGGACCTGTTTGTCACGGCCCGCAGTCTGTGAAGTATGCGAAAATGCTTTCCGGCCGTTCCGGCAAGAACACGGCAGCGCCCGCTGAGCGAAACACAACCGGCCGGGCTTGCCGCACCAGCCTGCCACCGGAAAGGAGACTCGCGCAACATAGAAGCCCGGCCGCAGGCTATTCACCAAAACGGCATCTCGCGACGTTCCGGCCATATAGCGATCGGCGTTCCAGGTTCCCGCCGTCTCAGATCAGCTCCTTGGCCGAAACCTTGTCGCCCGGCTCCTCATCTTCCGGCCCCGTTTCCGGCTCGACCGCTGCCTCCGGCCCGGCCGCCGACGCCAGAAGAGCATGCAGCGCCCCCCACCGGCGTCGAACGAAGCTGCCCGCCGCCCCGACAACCAACAGCCCCGCAAACAGCCCCAGGCTCGCCCCCACGTCGGCATTGAACCGCCCTAACCGCTGCCGCTGCGCCTCGAACGCCACGACCATCTCGCCGTCCGGCTCCACCTGCAGCGGACTGTCAAATCGCAGCAGCTTGCCGCTGAACGGCATGGCTATCTGCAACTGGGCCACCGACCCTTCCGCCGCCTCCTGTGCCTCGATAATCTGTTTCGTGATCAGCTCCAGGTTTTCGCTGTCTGCCTTGCCCAACGAACTCTCGATGCGCTCAGCCTGCTGTTGGCTGAAACTCATCCCTGCCTGCTGCATGGCAGCCCACTGCTGCGGTTCGGACTCGCCTCCGAACGCCTGGCTCCGCAATCGCCCGCGGGCATTGACCAACCCCACCTTCGCCTGCTGCATGACGAGATTGTCCAGGTCCACCCGGATATCCTCGTTCAGCGCGATGTTGTTGCGCGAAAAATTGTACCCCTTTGACAGCGCCCGCCGCGCGTCCGCCTGCCGCCCCAGTTGTGCCAGCTCCCTGGCCAACGTCTGCTGCTGCTGCGCAAACTGCTCGTTGGCGGTGTTTACCTGGATCATCTGCTCCTCGTACGATTGCATGCTGTAACGCTCCAGTTGCGGCGCAGCCAGCACGCTCTTGTCCACCGTTAGCGTACCAGCGAAATTGCCGTAGCTGTAGCCTTCGGGCACATACACGTGCCAGGTGATCTGCTTCAGCGGCAGATCGAAGCGCGGCCCCGTCAAGCGGTGAACACCCGTCCATCCCCCTTGCGCCGACGGCACCGGCCCCACGTACACCAATTCCACAATGGCATCGTCATTCGTATACTGCGGCAGAGGCACCAGCAGCACCTCCTGCCCCTCCGCGTTGCTGCGAATCGAAGGCTGGGCCGCCTCCCCGTCAACCGACAGCGACCAGATCCGTCCGTTCTCCGGCAGGATCGTCTGAAGATGCCGCCGCGACCCCACCCGAAGCGTCAGCCGCACGCGGTGGATCGCCTCACCCGTCGGCGTCACCACCGTCGCCAGTTCCGTCCGACGAATATCCGCCCCGATCTGTTCGGCCGCCGCATGACGCCTGGCCTTCACAGTCAGCACCGCATCCGCCGACGTGCTGCGGTAGCACATCGCCGCCCCCGAAAGGTCCTCCGCCCCGAACCACGCGGGAATGCTCCGCGCCTCCGCCGGCCGCAGCGCAGCATCCACCTCATCCACGGACAACTCAACGCGTTCCGTCGCAAACACCACCGTATGCCCCTGCTGCACGTCAGCGTCCTTACACCGCACCGCCGCCAACGGCACATCGCCCTTTGCCTGGTCGTACTGCGTCTCATACGTCACCCTCAAAAGGTACGGCCGCTCGTACACCTTGTCGGCAAGCTCTACACGCCAGTCCGCCTGCCCCAAGTGCTCACGCCGTGCAATCCCGGGCCCTGTGATTGTCACCCCGGTCGCCCCCGCCGGAAGCGCCAGGTCGAACGTCTTGACCCCCGCGTGAAACAGCCTGTACCGCAGATATTGCTCATGCCGCACCAGGCCATCGGTCACCCGCGCCACGTGCAGATACTGCACCGTCACCCGCGGCTGCACAAGTTCCGTCTGCAGCTGCAACTGCCAGTCCGGCCGAAGCAGCCGAAACGCCAGAAGCCCCTGTCCTTGCTCGCCCAATTCCACGGGGTTCACCTCGCTGACCCCCTGCCGCGACGCCACCGACAGCCGCACCCCCTGCTCCGACCCCACCACAAGCTGACCCGTATGCTTCAACACGTCCGCCAGCGCCACCCGCGGCGCCACCAGACGCTCCGGCATCTGCGACACCGGCTGGCTCAAAGTCAGCTTCAACTGCACCGTCCCCACCAGCTTCCGTTTGAAATGCACTCGAACGTGCCGCCCGCCCGCATCGACCGACTCATCCCAGTGGCTCACCTGCTCGGCCACGAGGGTGTCGATGTCGTACCCCTCCGGAATCTCCAGGGCGATATCGAACCGCCCCGCCTTGGCGATCTCGATATCCCACTGGCTGTTGTAGACCAGCCGGTCGTCCTCCGCGTTGAATCGCGCCGTCTCCCGGCTTCGCAGTTCGCTCTGCACCGCCAACACCTGCCCCAGGACGACACTCTCCGTCGCATCGAATCGAAACGCCTGCGTGATCTGCTCACCGCTGACGCCCCCCGCCTTTGCGAGCAGCTCGCCCGCATCCCGCACATAATCACGTGCATTCATCGCCGGCGGATGCTTATCCAATCGCACGTAGACCGACGGATCGGCCGCCACCCCCAGGATGCTGTGCTGGCTCAGCGCGTCGCGGATCACCAACGGCTTCAACTGCACCTCATACGGTACCGCCGCACTTGCCGACTGCGTAACAAGGCTCACCTCAAACGTGCCGGTGGCAGGCCGTGTCAGGCGCAGCTCCAACTCGCGGCTGGCCGGGTCGAAACGCCAACTGCCCAAATCCGCAGCCGCCACCGACGTCACCGTCTCCCGCGCCGGCACCAGCAACTTGAGCGTATCCACCTGCCCCTGCGCTATCTGCAGCCTGACCGCATGAAACACCTGCAAGAGTCCCGACGACACATGCGCCAGCGCCACGTCCTGCGCATAAAACCGCACCTCCTCCTGTGACGCCTGCCTTTCCTGCGGCCGCCACGTAAAGACCGCCGCCGCCCCCGGCTCGAACATCGCATCAACCGTGATCCGCCCTCCCTCCACACGACGCGCCAGACGAACCGCCGCCGGCGCATCGACCAACATGTTGGCATCCGCGATGCTCAGGCTCACGCTGTTCGTCAGCGCCATCGGCATCAGCATCTCGAACCGCCGCTGGTGATCCTCGCCCGCCGCCGGCAGCGGCGCTACAAACGTCGCCTCAATGTCGTACACATCCGCCTTCTCTACCGCCACCACGTGCCGGCCTCCCTCCGTGCGAATCGTCACGCCCGGCGCCGGCCTCGGCGAAGACGTCAGCACCGCCGACGCATCCAGCAACGCAAAATCCGCCGCCCCCGTCGCCGCAATACGCAGCCTGTACACTGCCTCCACGTTGTCCGCCTCCGCCGACAGGCGACACTCCACCCGCTCGATCATCGATTGCGCAGCCAGCGCCTTCCTTGCGCCCCCCGCCGCTGCGCAGCCGCCCGCCATGCTGATCGCCGCAATGATCAACACCGCCGGCGCAAGCGCTGCCTGCACCGGCCTCGAAAGGCCGCGCACCCGCCGAATCACCGCCAACACCGCAAACCACACGGCGATCACCGTCGGCGCCCCCCACGTAAGCAGCCCCTTCAGCACCGGCCACGTCGCCGGCATCTCCGCCGCAAGGTACAGCGCCGCCGCCAATCCCATCGCCGCCCCCAACCACCACCATCGCCGCAGCATAACCGCCGCACACGACCCCAGGACAATCGCCAGCCCGGCCGCCGCGACGTCCGCCACCGAAACGCCCTGCCGCCACGCCGGCACAAGCGACGCACTCACCTCCAGCGGCCGCTCAGCATCGGCGTTGATTGCCTGCGTAAAAGTCAGCGCCGTCAAAGGCGCAGGCGCCTCAATCCATCCGCACAAGCCCGCCCCAATGCCCAAGAACAACACCGCCGCCAACGCCACAGCCAGCACAACCTCCGGCAGCCGCTGCCGAAAGAACAACACGCACATCAAGACAGCCACAAACGCCAGCACCCCCAGAAGCCACGCAGCCGCCGACTCGATGCCCCTCTCCATGGACCGGCCCCAAAGCCGCGCCGTCTGCCCCAGCACCTCCGCCAGCCCCGCCTGTGCCGCAGACTGCATCCCCGCCTGCATATTACCACCAGCCGCCGCAATCGCCCACGCTGCCGGCGCCGCCACCCGCCAATCCGCATACGTAATCGGCACCGCGCACCGCGGCGCCTCCAGATCCAGCCGCCGCCGCCACCAGCCCCCCGTCTTATGTACCTGCCCGTACTCCAACTCCACCGTCGAAGGATCGTTCGGGTTCATCTTTCGGCTCAGCGGCACCAGCAACTGCCCGCTCTCGCCGTCATACGACGCCGCCAGACGCCTCCTCGACTCGGCCCCGTCCTTCTGCTCGATCAGCGACACCGCCCAAACCCGCGCCTCCTTCGGCATCGTCAGCGGCAGAAACTGCCCCGTTGTATTCTTGACCTTGTACCGAACCGTCGTCACCGACTCCACCCGCCCGTCCGGGTGCACCGCCAGGCGCGTCTGATGCGTCGCGATATCCACCACCACCGGCAGAAGCTCGCTCCGCCGATACGGATCGATATGCAGCATCGCCACATGCGGATCGGCCGCGTACTTGTAAGCCGCCAGAATCGGACTGCTCGTCAGCAGCCGGTAGTCCGACGGCAGTTCGTCCATATTAATCGCCAGCAGCCCCATCGTCCCCCCCTCCGGCGCCTCCGCCCGCAGCTTCAGGTCCAGGTGGCTCGTCACCACCACGTACCCGCTCTGCGCCTGCACGTCCTCGCAGTGCAGCGCACCGATACGAATCGGCTCTCCCGGGCCGTGCGGCTGCGTAAACGTCACCGCAAGGTTGTAATCGCCGATCACCTTCCGCGTCAGCTTCACCACGTATACGCCGTCCTGCTCCCTCCACTGCCCCACGTCACGGCCCACGAAATCCACGTTCATCAGGCTCTTGGCCAGACGAAACCGCAGCTCATCCACCGGCGAACCCGTAATAATGTAATTGATCACCGCCGAGCCGTACGCCTGCGCCTCGCCGATCGACTGCAAGTGAAACACCTCCGCCCGAATCCCCGCCGGCTTGCTCCGCGCCAAGAGCTTCAACGTCCAGTCCGGCTCCCGGTAACGATACGCAAACTGAGCCATCGCAACCCGCAGCGGCACCGACGCCGTATGCACCTCCCGCAGGTTCACCGCCTCCGGCGCCTCCACGTCGATGCCCGCCTCCGCGGCAACCACCACGTAGCCTCGGTGCGTCTTGGCCCCCTTCACCAGAAGCGCCGGAATCGTCTGCTGCTGCCCCAAAGGCCCGTGCCCCAACTCCAGACGCAGCCGAATCAGCGTCCGCCCCAACAAGGGCGCCGCCAGAACCGCCCGCACCGTTGTAGGCTCCCCCGCCTTGACCGACTCCGGCAGATGATAATCCTCCACCTGCTCGCCGTCGACCGATGCCACCACCATCTTCGCCGGCGCGACAATCTCCAACTGCCGAATCGGCGCATCCCGCACATCCAGTTCCAGCTCGCAGTCCACTACCAGGTCGTCCTCCTTGACCGTCGCCACCACGCGCCCCACCACGTCATAGCTCGGCACAATATCATCGACCGTCAACTGCAAGTGATACTTGCTGCCCGCATACGTATAGAAAAACGCCTTGCCCGTCGCGACCGCCCGCTCCTGCCTGCCGTCCAACCGCACGTGAGGAAACCCCGCCGCATCGATCTGCGTCAGCCCGCTCGACTGCACCACCACCAACTGCAGCGCACTGTCCGTCCCCACCGCCAAGTGTCCGCTCGCCCGAATACCCCCCGTAGGCTCGATGGCCGGCACAGTAACCGCCGCCGGCAAGGCATCGATCTCCATCTCGCCCTGAATCCGCAGCCGGTAATCCCGCTCCTGCGGCCGGCTCAACTCCACCACTAACGTCCGCGCCGCCCCGCCCGCCTCCGAAAGCGTCCACGTCCGGATGTGCAGCCCGTCAAGCGCCGTAATACTCACCCCCGCCGGAACCTCGAACGTCAAAGTCTCAATCGTCCCCTGCGTGATCTGAAAATCGAACAGCGCATCCACGTGCAGCAGCCCCGCTCGCACATCCACAATCGTGTTCGCCTGGCTCGACAGCACCAGCTTCGCATCCGCCAGCTTCACCTGCGGCTTCCACCGCACCACGAACTCCTCGTTCGGCCCCAACAGTGCACTGATCGTCAACTGACCCCCCTCCACGCGCCGCTCGACCCGCATCGCCCCGGGCAATTCCACCTCCAGGTCGGGCCGGTCCGCCGCGACCTGCACCCGCCGCATCCGCCCCGACGGCAGCCCCACACGCGCCTCGCGCCACGGCGTGCTCGCCTCCACCCGCGGCCTGGCCACAAACGACGCCGCAATCGCATGCCGCCCCGTCCGCGACCACGCCACGTGATAAGCCTTCGTCTCCTTGTCGTAATCAAGCCGGCATGCCCCCGCCGGCTCGAACTTCTCCAACACCACGTCCCCCTGGATCAGCAGCATCCGATGCCGTGCCAGCTTCGTAACCGCCTCAAAACTCAAATCCAGCCCCAACTCCTGTCCGCTGATCCGTGCCGACACCGCCACCTCGGCGATCTCGATCTTGCCCGACACGTCGACGGCAGCCTCCGCCGCCTCGGACTCCCTGGGCGTCTCAACGGCCGCCTCCATGGCTTGGTTCGTCGTCACAGCCGCCCCCTGCGGCGCCGATTCCTCCGCCCCTGCCCCCGACAAGAACACACAGACCAAAAGCACCGCCGCCGCATTACGTCTCATGATCGTCTCCTCTCAGTGACCCTGTTCCATCGCAACGCAGATCGTACAGATCGTACAAGAAGGCTCTGCTCCATCCGCCTGCATCCAGACGCCGGAGCACTCGCGGACCATCCGCAACCATAGTTTACGGCATCGGCCGGCCCAAAGAGTGTAAAAGTCCTGTAAATAACGACAAACCGCTCACGGCGCCTTCGGCAGGTTCTCCGCCGCTTTGATCAGCGCCGCCAACTCCCGCACATCCCGATCTAACGGCAGTGCCGCCGACACCTGGTCCACAATCCGGTAGACCTCCTCCAGGCTGCCGTTGCGCGCATGTTCCGACCCTCGCAGCAGTTCCGCAAACCGGGCCGCCGCTGCCGCAAGATAAAAACACGGCGATTCCGCCACGGTCAGCTTCCGCACAACGTCGCTGTCCAACCGCTTCGATATCTCCTCTATCTGCCCCGTATCGGTATTGCGATACCGTACAAACACCGTACCCAGGTCCTGCGACTCCGCCGCCGCCCGCGTCAACTCCACTTCATACAAGGCCGTCGAGCACTGCCCCGAACCAACCTCCCCCGCATCCACCGTGTCGTCGCGAAAACGCACATCGGCGATGTCGCGATTCTCATACCCGATCAGCCGATACCGCCGCACCCGCGCCGGGTCGAATTCCACCTGGATCCGCGCATCCTTGGCCACCGTATGCAAGGTCGCTGCCAACTGCTCCACGAACACCCGCTGTGCCTGCTCCGCCGAATCCAGAAACACATAGCTGCCGTCCCCCTGATTCGCCAACGTCTCTAAGAACGCATCGTTATACCCCCCATACCCCACCCCCACGCATGTCAGCGTAATGCCCTGCTTGCGATCCGCCGCCACCGCCTTGAGCACCGCCTCCGCCTGCGTCTCGCCCACGTTGGCCACCCCGTCCGAACACAGCACCACGTGATTCACCCGCCCCGGCACATACGCCCGCCGCGCCGCCGCATACCCCAACTGCAAACCCAACAAGAGGTTCGTCGTCCCCGACGGCTGCATCGCCCATACCGCCTGCCGAATGCGACCCCGCTCGCCCGCCGGCGCCGACTCCAAAACCAGCCGCGCCTCATCCGCACACGTCACCAAAGTCACGCGATCCGCCGGCGAAAGCCGCCTGACTAACATATCCAAAGCCTGCTGCACTAATGGCATCCGGTCCGCCTGCCCCATCGACGCCGACGTATCCACCACGAACACCAGGTGCGCCGCCTTCTGCTGATCCCGCCCGATCGTCCGCGCCTTCACGGCGATCTTCAAAAGCGCCAAATCCTGCCCCTCCCCCGCAAACGGCGAAGGCGCCCCTTCCGCGTGTACCGCAAACGTCGGCTCGCTCCGCTGCGGATAGCGATAGTCGAAGTAATTGACGAACTCCTCGATCCGCACCGCCCCCGCCGGCGGCAGAAATCCCCCGCGAATGTACCGCCGGCACAACGCATACGACGCCGTATCCACGTCCAATCCGAACGTCGAAAGACGGTCCTGCTCCGTCATCACCCACGGATTCACCGGCATCGCCCGAAACCGCGACGCCGGCGGCAGGTCGCTGCCGTCCGGCCGGGCCGTCTCGCTGACACGCTTGACCGCCACAAGCTCATCTTCCTCCACAGCCCCACGGACCCTGCCGCTCACATCCGCACGAACCGCCTCCTTGTCACTGACAACCGCATTGAGCTTGACATCTTCCAGCATCCGCCGCTTCTGCTCTTCCACCCGCGCCATATCCTTGCCGACCGGCCCGTTCACCGCCTCCGCCGCAACCGTCGCCGCTTCGGATTCATACTTCTGCTTAAGCAGCCCCCAATTCCGGGCGTAATCGACCTCCGCCTTAACTTCAAAGCTGTCCGCATCCGCCTTCAAACGCGACTCGTGCGTCCGCGTCAGAGCCTTCCCCGCCTCCTCGCCCTCGGTCCGCCGATTCGCCACACCGCCATCCACAAACAGCGCGGTGAATTCATCCGAGTTCTCCGCCTCCCACGTCGTCGCGGCCGCCCCCCCCATTCCGCCGCCCCCAACCCCCGCAGCCTCGCTAACCGCGGTAGCGCTCACGCTATTCCACTCTTCAGTGGTTTCGCGGCTCAACTCCATAGGAAGCTTGAAACCAGGCCCAACTCTTTCAGCAGCGTCCATCTTTTTGTCCACGGGCGCCATCTCGGCTGCGGCTGCATCTCGCGGCGTGCTCGCAGCCGCCGCGGCCGCCCCCGACTGAACCGTCGCATTTTTGAGAACTATGCGGCGTCCAGCCGCGCCCAGAGCCGAACCTTCGTAACCGAGTTTGTTATAATAAGCATCTGTCTTCAACTCATTTGCGCCGACTTCCCCCATCGGAACCTGATTAAGCGCCTGACCCAGCGGCGACCGGTCGTACAGTTGGATATTCACCGCCGGCTGCTCCTCTCGTGACACAATGCTGTCAGCAGCCATGCCGCGATAATCGAATGTCCCTGCGGTCCTGTCCGTCCCAGGCACTTCAGGTTGCGACGTCGGCGGCGACAGCGTCGGTTCCGGACGGGCCGCGTACTCGCGTCCCAAAGCCACTCTCCCATCGTCAGCAGCCGCACCATTCGCAATCGCAGGCCGGCCTCCACGGACGGCGGCACCCTCAAAGCCCCCCGCGACTCCCGCATCCGCCGAGATCGCGAAACGTTCTCCTCCGTTCGAATAGATGCCGCCGGCCGTCCGCAATCCGTCCGTCGACGGCGGCGCAGGCGCCTTCGCTGCCGGCATGACAGCCACTGCCGGCCCCTCAGCCGAGCGAGACGACACAGGCGTCCTCGGCGCCGCCGGCTTGGCAGCCACTACAGACGGTTTAGCCAACGGCGGAGCCGGTGGAGGCGGCGTAAGCGCCACCGATGTGCCCCCGCTGAATTCGATGTCGTACTTAGCACCTGCGGCTGCCTCATCCGCCGGGGCGACCCGCATCTGCATTAGCGGCTGCGGCCCGCGAGAGCGCCGCCCGCTTTCACTCTCCGCATTTGGCCGAGCTTCCCGCAGCCGCCTTATCAACTCCTGCTCACGAGAGTCCCGCTTCTCAAGACTCTCCGCCGCCTCCTCCGTAACGGTTCTGTCGTGGAGGACCAGACTGAAGGCCCCATTGGGGACGGCCCGCCCGCTGAACGTGCTAAGACAGAGAAAGCACAGCGGCAGCCCGACAAGCAAAACAATCCCCGCCGCCAGCGCCGACCGCCGCACAGTAATCACCGGCCGCCTCTTCCGCTGCGCCGCCAGCTTCGCCAGATGCTTCAGCCGCCGCGCATCCAGCACCGGCTCCGGCCCCTCCAGCAGCGCATCCGAAGCCACCTTCGCCGCCATCCGCATATCCGCCGCGCGTTCGCGAAGCTCGTCGTCCGTCTGCAGGTACGCCGCCATCTCCGCCCGCGACCCCTCGTCGAGATCGCCGAAGACAAACGCCGCCAACAGTTTTTCCGCTTCTTCACGATGCATCGCTAACTCCTGACCCGGCCCAAAGCCCCAAGCACCCTGTCACGTCTCTTTCCGCTGCCGTGCCACATCATAAAACCGCCGCCTTGCGCAACCGCCGCGCCAACTCCGCCAAACCCTGGTTCAGCCGGTAATTCACCACCGATATCGAAACCCCCACCACCTCGGCCGCCTCCCGCAGCGTCATTCCCTGTATCACCTTCAAGAGCACCACCTGCCGCTGCTCCTCATCCAGTTTCGCCAACTCTCGAAGCGCCGCCTCCCGCGCCTCCCGCCGCAGCACCTCGCTCAGGGCGTCCATCTCATCCGCCGCCCGCTCCTCCGCCGTCTGCGCCGTCTCCGTCAATGCCTCCGCCGCCCGCTTGTGCCGCGCCTGCCGCCGCAAAGCGTCCAGCGTCAGGTTATGCGCCGTGCGGAACAGCCACGTATTCAAATGCCGCACGCTGCCCGCCCCCTGCCGCATCACCTGCCGATGCAGCCGCACAAACGCCTCCTGAACAATATCCTCCGCCTCGCTGCTCACGCCGCCCAACATCCGCCCGACATACCGCAAGAGCGGCCCCTGGTACTGCGACACCACCCCCATCAGATCACCCGCGTCCGGCGGGGCCGCACGCCCCCCTGCTGCGGCCGAGACACGTGCAGTACGGCTTGCCTCCTTGATTTGAAGAGTCTTTCTGCTCACCATCCCCTTAGACGACCGAACGGACATTTTTTCCAGGCCAAAATAAAAAATTCTCGTGTCCCCACCGTAGGCAGCGACCGATTCTCGACTGATTTTATCCAGCCCTCGCCCCGTCCGGCAACAAAAATGCCGCAATCGACTGGCAGCCAGGGAAAACTATGCTATCATGCAGGCTCGTTTTGTAGATAATTGAACGCCAATCTGGAGAGACGTCATGGACAACAGCACAAGAGAACAACGGAAAGCCAAGGTCATCGAAGTGCTCAACAAGGCCCGCAGCATGGAACTCCAGGCCATCACCCAGTACATGAACCAGCACTACAATCTCGACGACATGGACTACGGCGACATGGCCGCCAAGATGAAACTCATCGCCGTCGACGAAATGCGCCACGCCGAACAGTTCGCCGAACGTATCAAGGAACTCGGCGGCGAACCGACCACCGACCCCGCCGGCCCCGTCGAACGAGGCCAGAAGGTCGAAGCCATTTTCCCATTCGACGCCAACCTCGAAGACGACACCATCGCCGCCTACAACAGCTTCGTCCTCGTCTGCCGCGAAAACGGAGACAGCATCAGCCAGAAAATACTCGAAGCCATCATCGACGAAGAGCAGATACACTTCAACTACTTCGACAACGTCAACAAGCACATCGAGCAGCTCGGCCCCGTCTATCTCGCCCAGGTCGCCGGCACCCCCTCGGCCACCGGCCTCAGCGGACAGGGCTTCGTCGCCCGACAGGGAGGCGGCCCCGCCGCTTAATCCCCCGCCACTCCGATAGTGAATCGCCGATGCGGCCGCGGGGCGGGTTGACACACCTCGCCCTGCCGCCGCACCGCGTTTGCCCGCACGACCCGTTTTCCGCCGAACGCCCTCTATTTCCAGCCTTATAACTCTTGCAGCCCGCCCGCCCCATCGGTAATATACCGGGCTCGCTCTGTGGCCGCGGGCCGCAGCTGTATACTTATCTTGAGAACGACCCATGTATTCGGATTTTATTCGCAACGTAGCTATTATAGCGCACGTTGACCACGGCAAAACCACCCTGGTCGACGGCCTGCTTTATCAGTCGGGAATGTTCCGCACAGAGGAACTGGACAAACTCGCCGGCGGCGAGCACGGCCTCATTATGGACTCAAACCCCCTCGAACGCGAACGCGGAATCACCATCCTCAGCAAAAACTGCGCTATCCGGTACGTCGACGAAGCCGGCCGCGAGTACAAGATCAACATCATCGACACGCCCGGCCACGCCGACTTCGGCGGCGAAGTCGAACGCGTCCTCAAGATGGCCGACGGCGTCCTGCTCCTCGTCGACGCATTCGACGGCCCCATGCCCCAGACCCGCTTCGTCCTCAGCAAGGCCCTCGAACACAAGCTCCGACCCATCGTCGTTGTTAACAAGATCGACCGCCCCAACAGCCGCCCCGACGACGTCGTCGACGAAGTCTTCGACCTGCTCATCAGCCTCGGCGCAGACGACGTCGCACTCGATTTCCCCGTCGTTTACGCCTCCGCCCGCGAAGGCTGGGCCACCATCGACCTCGCCAAAAAGACGACCTCCCTCAAGGCCGTCTTCGAGGCCATCATCACCCACGTCCCCGCGCCTAAGGTCGAACCCGACGCCCCACTCCAGATGCTCGTCACCAACCAGGAATGGTCCGATTACGTCGGCCGCATCGCCATCGGCAAGGTCTTCGCCGGCTCCGTCAGCGAAGGGCAGCGCGTCACCGTCATCGACAGGCACGGCCTCCACACTCAGCAGAAAATCATGCACATCCACCAGTTCGACGGCCTCGGCCGCCGCCGCGTCACAACCGTTCTGGCTGGCGATATCTGCGCCATCTCAGGCCTCGACCCCGTCGAAATCGGCGACACCATCGCCTGCGCCGACCGCCCCTCGCGCCTGGCCGCCATCGCCGTCGACGAACCCACAATGGCCATGACCTTCCGCGTCAACGACGGCCCCTTCGCCGGCCGCGACGGCAAGTACGTCACCAGCCGCCAGATCGGCGACCGCCTCCGCAAGGAACTCGAACGCAACGTCGCCCTCCGCGTCGACCCGGGCGCCACCCCCGAAGAATTCACCGTCTCCGGCCGCGGCCTCATGCACCTGGGCATCCTCCTCGAAAACATGCGCCGCGAAGGCTACGAGGTCTGCGTCGGCAAACCCAACGTCATCATCCGCACCATCGAAGGACGCCGCTGCGAGCCCATCGAACTCCTCGTCGTCGACTGCCCCCTCGACTGCCAAAGCGCCGTCATGAGCCTCCTCGGCGACCGCCGCAGCGAAATCGCAAAAATGGACGCCAAGCGCGGCGCCTCCGACTTCATCCACATGGAATTCATGATCCCCTCCCGCGGCCTCTTCGGACTCCACGCCCGCATGCTCAACGCCACACAGGGCCGCGCCGTCATGCACCACACCTACGAACGCTATGAGCCCATGCGCGGCGCCATCCCCCAGCGAAAGGCCGGCGTCATGGTCGCCACCACCACCGGCCAGGTCACCGCCTACGCACTCGACGGCCTCTACGATCGCGGCATCTTCTTCGTCGAGCCGGGCGAACAGGTCTACGAAGGCCAGATCGTCGGCGAACACTGCAAGGACAACGACATCCCCGTCAACGTCGTCAAGGCCAAACAGCTCACGAACATCCGCGCCGCCGGAAAAGACAACGCCGCACGCGTCCGCCCCGCCCGAAAACTCAGTCTTGAAGCCGCGATGGAATACATACAGGACGATGAACTCGTCGAGATCTGCCCCAACGCAATCCGCCTCCGCAAACGCCTCCTCAAGGAAGCCGACCGACGCCGCGAAGCACGCAAATAGAAAACACACACCCCCGACAGATCCGTCCCCACAGCACGCCGCGCGCACGTTGAAAAAACCGACGCCTCCTCTTGCCTGCCGCCAGCAAACGCTTTCACCGTGCAGTCCGCAAGCGCCCAGCGCATACACGACAAGGACTTACTGAGCCTCGCCTCGCGCTGTATGCGTGTGCAATAACGATAGACGCGCCTGCCTCGACAAGAGAAAACATTCTTGCCATCAGGGCGTGCCTGTATGTGCTGATGGCGCCGGGATACGGCCGCTGGAGTTTTTTACTTGACAGCGTCCAAAACGGCGTTCACGGACGCGCAGCACGCGAAAACCTTTTTACGTTTTTCGCTTGCTTTTCCAGCTCGTCTGTGCTATATAAGATATGAGCAGGTGACCCCTGCGGCGCGCGTGAAGGCGACGATATTTGAAAGAACCGATGCCCTCGCAAAGGGAGGTCAGGCCTTGACGGATCGAAAACGCCTGCATAACAGGACTTTCGGACGTAAGCAACGACTGCCCACTTTGACTTAGAGGGTTCTTTTCAAAGACGCCGTTCACGGCTCACGCGGAGGTTGACCTGACTTTCAAAGGTCTGTCTCAAGGCAGACCTTTTTTCTTGCGCACGACGCGCAGCCGCGCACTCCATTATCCCCCACAGCCGCATAAGGCCCCGCCCTGAAAACATCATCCTCTTTCAAAGCCCCCCAAAAGAAAAAAACCGCACCACGCGCATGAAATAATTCGCAACGCAAAAACTTCAACGATGCCGCCGCCATTGCCGCCATCGCTCCGCAACCTCCTTCCGATGCGCCCGCTGCCGCTCCCGAATCTCCGGCGTAATCGTGTAAGAGCCCAACCGCTCCCCGTTGGCATCGTACGCATTGAAGTGGTCATGCCCTTCCGTATGCCCTGTAAGTTTCTCCAAAGCAATCGTGATCTCCCGCACCGGCCGCCCCAGGTGCAAACCCGCGCGCGCAGGGTCCATCTGGTTGGTATGCATAAACTCCGCCAGCGGCCCGTTCACCTCGCCGAGCCCGTAATCGCTCGAAAACCCGCACCGCTCCAGCGCATCGATCAGTGCCTCGACCGCATCCGCATCCCCGATCGCCCGCAGCACAAACGCCATAATGCTCTGCCGCCGCGCCTCCTCGGTCGTCCGTATCTCCGCCGACAGCCGCTCCACCGCCGGCCTGCCCATCTCCACCAACCGCTTCACCGCCGCATAAACCAGCCGCTTGTTCGTCACCTCGCCGCGCCGATCCACAATATGCCCGATCGTTTCGACCAGCCCATCCATATCCATCCGCCCCACTTCCGCAATGATCTCGGCGTCGGACATCTGTGCATAGCGCTCCGACGCCTCCCCCACAATGTACCTCTCGCGCTTCATCCCATCCCAAACCTCGCACCCCTTCGGAAAATCGATCCTGAACTTCTCATCCGGGATGCCCCTGTTGATCCGCACATTCGTCAACTCGATCCGGCGATGATACTTCGGCAGGGTCACGTGCCGCAGCTTCTTGAGTGCCTCCTCCTTCGACAGATGCCCGAACGCTTTGCGGAACTCCTCTTTGCTCATACCGTCCGGCCCCAGCGTCTCCTGCTCAAAGAAGTACCGATCGCCCCGAACCGGAAACCACACGCCGTCGATGCGTTCCAGCTTGATATTCGCCACGCGTTTCCATAACGCATCCCACTTCCCCTGCCCCGGCCATTCGTCATCCCGCCCGGGCGCCCTGTAGATCTCAATCTTCAGTGGCCGGTAGTCCCTCTGCTCGTCGATCCATACAAGAACGTTATGCGGATTATCCTCCTTACCCACCCCAAACGCCTCTAACACAACGCAGTCACGTCCGTCGACCGCCTCGGTCTGAGGACGCACGATCACCTCCCCGGCCTCACGCAGCACCTCCGCCAGAGTCTTCCGCACATCCTGCCGGACAGACTGCCCCAACAAGGCCTTCGGCGTCATCGGAACCGTAAACGCCATCGCATTCAGCTCGCCAATGCCCCCCTGAAGCCCGACCTGGCCCTCGTACAACTCCGTGCTCCACTGCACCTTCCCGTCATAAGCGATTCTCTGCTTCGCCGGCTGCTCCCAATCGTCCGAATACCGCTCACCGTCCATGTACTCCTTCTCCCCCGCCGCCCCCCAGTCATACTCCCCGAAAGGCTTGTAAGGCGTCACCTCATACCACTGCACATGCGCCTCCACATCCCGAATCCCCGCCTCACTCGCCGCAATCCGCGCAATGATGTTTGCGGCCCGCCCCCCTGGCTGCTCCCCTTCGAATTCCTCCAGCACCATCGCCAGAACCTCTGCGTCGGCCATCATCCTGACCCGCTCCAACAATGCCCGCCGCTGATCCACACTCCTCGCATCGATAAGGCTCAGCCCGTTTTCCCCCGCGTACCCATGGGCCTCAACTGCAGCTTCCTGCCACTCCTTGTAACAGCTCACCAGCCGCGAAAGCTCGCCCTTGTCGGTGCTCTTCCACACAGCGGCATCCCGTATGCGTAACCGGGTCTCCGGGTCATCCGCGATCACGAGTCTGGCGCCCCTCCTCCCAATAGTCACGTTCTGACAGACATAACCCGTTCCGGCCGGAACCAGGGCCACGACCTTGAATGTCTCAGGTTCAATAGCGTTCATCTTAACGACGTGCACCGCCCGATCCTCCCGCACCGGCAGCATGAAGCTTTTCACGTCTTCAAGATACCGCTCCCTCGCCGCATCGTCCTCAAACACCATCAACTCCCCCAGCGCCTCCCGATCCGCCCCCAAAACCGCCCGCCGCCAGCGCGCAATCAGGTCCGCAACCTCCGCCTCGTCGACAGCGTCCCCAATCACGACCTCGGCATCGGTTTTTGCGCCGGGGTAGAGCGAGACATTTCTGAAGGTGACGATCTCAAATGGCCGTGTCTGAAATTCGAACCGGTCGATCGCGCTCAATGCCCGCGCAAACTCCGCCCTCAATATCGTATACTCCGAGCCATCCGCTTCTTTCGTGCCCATGGATGTCGCCGAAGAACTCTCGCAAAGCTTGCCCTGCCTGTCGATCGCCGCCAGCCGCCAGACCTTCACCTGATTCAACAGCGTGGCCGACAGAATCGTCTTGCCGTCTTCGACCGTCGGATCGTGGAAGATCAGGGTCCCCACATTCGTCAGCATAGGCCCTGTCATACCGCCCATATCTGCCATGCGTGTCCCGTTTGTTCGCCAGGGCCCGTAACCCACCGTCGCCTCGATGTCGACGGTCAGATGATCATCGGGCAGTGAGAAACAACAGCCGCGAAGGTCTTCCAGCGTCTTGTTGTCTCTGGACACGATAAACCCGCCGGCCCATGAACCTTCCGCAACCGAATTCCGTCGAACCGACAGATTGACCGTCGGCTTCAGATCAGGATCCGCCTCGTCACTGTGAATACGAAACACAGCCTGCCGAGCGCCTTCACCTTCTCGGGCATGCGCCCCGTCCCAGTAAACATCCGTCACAGGACCTCCGTCCGCCGCCCACCACGCCTTGCCCTCGGCCGGAATCTCACACAACCCCAGCAATTCAACACGCGTGCCGCCGCCAACGACGGCCGAGAAGGGATGTGGTCGTCTGCCGATGGTCTCGTCAAATCCCGCGCGGCCGAAAACCGCCCCAGCCGTTTCTGCATCCGGCTCTTTTGCTGAGCCACTTCGCAATCTGTTGTTATATTGCCTCTGCACGCTTTCCAGTCTTTTCGCGTCTCCGCCTGGCACAAATTCTTCTCTTGAGATGGGTTCGTCCAGGACGATATTCCGGTAGGTTTCTGTTCTTGTGACCTTCACCTTTGCTGCCGTTTCCCTGGCGTGGGCCAACACTGCTCTGAGTTTCGCAATCTCTTCAGGAGTGCCTTCTGCGTCACTCGCTGACAATACCTCTTTGATCTCTTCGTCACTGACTTTCTTCCCTTGTTCAACAGGCCTGCCGTCGCCTCCCGAAACGGATTTCTGCCGGCGTATAAGGAAGTCTTTCTTGGAAATCCAAAAAGTGTGATCAACATTAAACAGTCTTCCGGATATTACGTAACAGTCCAGACCTTCGAGTTGTTCATCCTGCCGTTGGGAAAGGTCCCGCAACTGGCGCAGTTCATTCAAAGAGGTGTCGAAGAAAATGGAAAATTGTATCCTTCCCATATTGCTTGCTGTCGCAATCAAAGCCCTGAGTGGCTGCTCGAATGACTTCTCCATCCCGAGAATCAGTCCCTGGCTGCCATCGCCGACAGACCATACATTGCCGGCCTTGCTTATGGCCGTGCCAACATTCTCATTCCATTCGATACAATAGAGATTGGGCCTGCCCATCTTTATCGTAAAAATGCTCTTAAGCGTTTGCTGTCGCCACCTGTTCGCCAGAAATGCAGGCATCGCTTCGCCAGGACTGTTCACATCCGTCAACAACTCCCCGACAGCCGAGTAAGTCTTAATGGCAGCATAGCGGTCCAACACTTTTTGGATAATAAACGCGGCTTCAGCAGAGGTACTTTTCGCTTCGTCACCCAGTTTACCAACCGCCGCCCCTTCGACCACACCGTCATCTTGCGACCCCTCCATCTCCATCTCGGTCTTGGAGCTACCCCCACGCAAAGCGCTCCCCTCACGCTTCGCTAGTTTGTATTTGATGATGAGACGATGAGGCGTCTTTCCCGATCCCCACTGGACTGACAGTCCCACGATACCGAGACGGCCGCAGGAAGTCTTGAAAGCGTGGTAGGCAAATCCGCCACTTATCGCACCCAATGCCTTGCCGCTGTCAAGCGTCAAGCCGTTCAGTGACTCGAGCGTGCCAGGATAAAGCCTCGTCCACCCCTCATTATGAATGCCCACTGCCGCCATATGGACCGTCGTCAGGCGATTAGAACCAATCACCGCATCGACACCTTCCGACTCCGCCCATAGACGGATCGCCTCTTTATCCCAAACATCCACATCCTCCGGCATCTGAATGATACGCGCGGTATCGAAGTCAATAGTATGAACCACGCCATCGTTGTGCCAGTTCACCGCAAACCCAACCGTATCGCCAAACAAAACTTCCTCGTCCTTGAACCCATCCGCGGCCAGATCTGATGCAGGCCGCTCGTAACTGATGCGTGACACGTATTTCGGATCATTTACTTCGGCACGAGACCCGACAGGCGCTTGTCCCGCCGGTGCCTCACTCGCTGCCGCTTCAAACCCAACGTCGCCCGCTCCACGTATCTGCGCCATCGGCAAGACGCACGCCAGCATCACCGCCACCAAAACGCAAACCGCAGCCAACCGCAGCCACCGCCGCCGCCAGCTTTGCCGATCCAGCCATTTGAGCCGGTCGAGCAGCCGATTCGAATTCTCAAACAGCCCCAATAACCCCATCCCCGGCCCCGCCGGCTCCGCCACCAACCGCCTCGCCGTCTCCAAAAGCGTCTCCCGATACCCGCCCGTCCGCTCCCGCAGCACCCGCGCCACCGTCGCATCACAGCACAACTCCCGCAATTCCTGCATCGGCCGTCGGATCACCCACAGCAAAGGATTGAACCAGTACGCAATCTGCAACACCATCCCCACCCCGTGCACCAGCAAATCCCCTCGCTTCACATGGGCTAACTCATGCAAAAACACATGCTCCAATTCCTCCCGCGTCAGCTCCCCCACCCGCTCCGCCGGCATCAGCAACACCGGCCGAAACACCCCGAACACCGCCGGCCCGCTCACCCGATCCGTCAGAACCACCCGCACCCGCCGCCGCAGTCGCAACTGCCGCGCCGTACCCGCCATCAACTCCTCAAACCCTTCCGGCAACGCAACATCCCCCCGCAAATGCTCCCGCCGAAACCCCCGCAGCCGCAAAACAAGCCACAACGTCAAAACCCCCGCCCCCGCTAACCACACACCCATCAAATAAACCTTCCACGAAAGCCTCGCCCCGGCAACGCAACTCTCAACACCAGCCTCCGGCACACACGCTCCCGCCGTTTCCACAGGCACAGCGACAGCCGCTTCCGGCGCCGTTCCCGGAACAGCAATCACCTCCGCCGGCCGCAACACCTCCAAGCGCATAGTCCCGCGCCCCGCAGTTTCCCTCGCCATCACCGGCGCCGGCACTTCCCCACCCGCGTCCTCACCCACCGCATCCGTCACAAGCGCCGCATCCGTCGCCGCCCCATCCGCCTCCTGCCGATCCACCACCTCCACCCGCACCCGCGCCTCCACCATCCCCGCCAAACGCCCCGTCAAGCTCGTCGACAGCGCCGCCGTCGGCGGCACGACCAGCTTCACAAACACCAGGAGCCAAAGCGCATACCGCACCTGCGGCCACGCCCACCGCCGCATCGCCCAGTCCGCCCCCGCCACAATCCCGATCAACACCGCAACCTGCCAAAGCATCGCCGCCTGCCACGCAAACCACCCCGCCGCAACATCGTTGATCGCTTCAATCATTTCCGCCCCTTTCGCTTGCCGTCCTGCTTCTCCAAGGCCTCCCGAATCTCCCGCCGCTCCGCCGCCGTCAGCCGCTCATCCTCAACCAGGAAATGCATCAGCGGCCCGAACGCCCCCTCGAACGCCTGGTCTAACATCGACCGAAACGCACTCCGCCGCGCCTCCTCCCGGCTCACCAACGGCTCATAGACCCCCACGTTCCCCCGCTTCGCCTCCGCGACCGCCCCCTTCTCCGCCAACCGCGTCAGCATCGTCTTGATCGTCGTGTACGCCCACTTCACCTCCTTCGGCAGCCGACCCGCAATCTCCCGCCCCGTCGCCGGCCACCCCTTCCACAACGCATTCATGATCTGCCACTCGGCATCCGTCAGCTTCATCGAAAACAACCTCCCTTCTACAATCGTAGTAACATATCTTACTACATCTGTAGAACCCGTCAACACAAAAAAAAGAAAATTTTCCCCCTGCCGCCAGACCGCCCTGCGGCAATCCAAAAAACGCCAGGCAAATGCGTCCTATGGCCCGTTCTCGCTGCAAAGAAAGTAACCTCCCGATTCGGGAGGATTGGCGCCCCTCACTCAAACACCACCGGATGCACCACAATCACCTCCCGCGCCAACTGCAGGGGCTGCATCTCCGCCCCCGGCTCCGCCACCTGCTTTTCCAGCCGGGCAATATCCCGCGTCCGCCAGATCGACAGCGCCCGCTCCCTCTGCTCGAGCAGCCCCGGTATCGCCTTGATCCGCACCGTCCACGCCGCAAAATCCTGCCCTCGCTGGTAAAACCCCTCCGCCGCCGCCTTCCGCCCCAGCGCCCCGCCCAACTCCACCTCCTGCATCAGCCGTATCTCGGACGCCACATTCTCCGCCTCCATCGATCCGCCCGCTTCCTGCACGTACCTCCTTCGCTGCTCGGCCACCGCCGCCAAACCACACGTAGCCCGCCACGCCGAGCACCACCACGCCGACCGCAATCGCCGCCCACAGTCCAGTTCTGCTCATACCTAAACTCGCCTCTTGGCCTGTTCTCAATTCTTTGCCTTATCCGGCAGTGTCTCCAGCGCCGCCTTCAGCGCCTCACCGATACGAATCCCGTGCAGCCGCACCGGCTCCCCGTCCGGCCGCAGCAGAATCGTAACCGGAACCGCGGGCTCATTGTAAACGTTCTTCAAATCCTCAGTCGCGGCATATTCCCGTAAAGTCGTATCCGCCCGAACCGCCAAGACATCTTTCTCCCTGATCAATTCGGCGATCGTCGCATCTTCATACACCGTCTTCTCCACCACCCTGCAGCTCAGGCACCAGTCCGCCATGAACTCGATAAGTACCGGCCGCCCGTCCTCCAGCGCTTTCGTAATCCGTGCAGCATCATAAGCCTGCCAGTCAATCGGCCGCTCCTTTGGTCCCAGAAGAACAAAACCCGCCGCCACGGCCAGACCCACCGCCGCGCCGCGTACAAGCCACTTCTTCAGAGGCGGCGTTGCATAACTCACCCAGCCCCCCCACATCCAGACGCAGAATCCCACAACCGTCGCCATATACAAGGTCGCCGTCGCCTGCGCCTCGGGCAAACCTGAAACCAATTTAATGGCAATGACAAGCAAAAGAAATCCCAATCCCTGCTTCAACAACTCCATCCACCGCCCAGACCTCGGAATTGCCTGCAGCAGCCCCGGAATCGCCGTCAGAATCAAGTACGGCGCCGCCATACCCACGCCGATCAGCAGGATCGCAACGGTACTGAGCACAAGCGGCTGTGTCTGCGCCCAGGCGAAG
The DNA here is from genome assembly GCA_035450485.1 of Anaerohalosphaeraceae bacterium. Classification (GTDB taxonomy): domain Bacteria; phylum Planctomycetota; class Phycisphaerae; order Sedimentisphaerales; family Anaerohalosphaeraceae; genus JACZKQ01. Next base: position 107,586 of record DAOTMV010000007.1, read on the forward strand.
GCCGCCGTCAATATCGCAAAACTACACGGCGTAGCCAACACCGCCGCCAGGAAACCCATACCCACCGAGCCGGCCAGGCCCTTGCCGCCGTGCGCACGGCCGGAAACCGAAGATGGAATTGCAAAACCGAAAACCCCAAACATGAAAAGCGCCAACACAACCAGCAAAAGCGCCATTCCAATCAGGAAAAACGGATTACGAAAATGATCCCCCCACTGAAAAACCGTCCCCAAACTTACCCGGAAAACAATATTGGCTGCCGCAAGTGCCGCAAAAAACAACATGATACCCACGCACAATGCGAGGCCCAGGGCAAGGCTGCGTCCTCGACGCTGGCGCGACTGATCCAGCAGACGCATTACAATAATTGGCAAGACCGGCCAAACGCAAGGCATCAAATTCAGAACCAGGCCGGCCAAAACCGCCAACGGCAAGGCCACCCAAGCTGTCAGGGGAGTTCCCGCAGCGGCCCCCGCCTCAGACGCTTCCGACGGCAGGTGGTGCTGCTTACCCGGCAATGGCTCATCCGTCTCTACTGCGGCCCCGTGGTGAGCCGGTGGAGGTGACGTGTCTGTTTGCGGCAAGACAAAGGCGGGCGAATCCATCTGCGCCTCGGCCGATACCGGCACGCTGATCCGGAGCTTGTCGAAGACGGGCCGCTGACATAATGTCTCCGAACAAATCGCCCCATCGAAGCCGATCGCAATTGCAATCGAACCGGCGGCATCCGGATTCACGGTAAACGGCAGAAAAATCACAAATTCGCCGCCGAAGACCTGCAACTGCCGGCCGGATGACTTGTCAAAGTACGACATGGATGCCGGGAAGACGGGATCGGCGAATACAACCCCCTCGGCCTGCGGCTTGATCTTGAGGTTCATTTTGCCGGGGGCAGTTTGCGGGTCGGCATAGAAATGCCATGTGTCCTTGACCTGAAAGCGCAGTGCAATTGCCGAATCCGCCCCCGGCCGGACGGCATCGTGCTGGGGTGTCGCCTCGATGGCGACAAGCTCGTCGTATGTAATCCGTGTGACCTGGGGCGTCTGGGCGAGGAGATTCACCGGGGACAATGCCAGAATCGCGATTGCCCATATCGCTGTTCTTGTATAGCGGGCGGCCGTCTCAGAAATCGTTCTCATGCACAAAGGCGCCTCCAAAGACGAACATTGTTATCACCAATGTCATAGCTGCTTGCTTCAAATACGTCGGCCGGATGAAATCCGTTCCGTGAACCCGACAAGAAACTTCGGTGATCAGGCAGGCTACTCGCGAAAAACGCCTGTTAGAGCCAAGCTTTGTCGCTGATCGTCCGATTGCGGCCCTTGAAATACGGGGGACTTGGGGGTAGAGTGATGCAAATTGAAGGGAATGCGCAAGAGGAGTGTTGATTGTGTGCGGCGTATTGACGGTTCTTCTTTGTAGTGTGTTGCCGGTGTTTGGCGAATCGTGCAAGACAGTCGATCTGCGGCCGATGTTCGAGCAGTGGGGGCTGACGCAGCGGCTTCAGGGCGAGCGCGGCACCTGCTCGGTATTTACGGTCGCCGGGGCTATGGAGTACGCCTTGTCCCGCAAGGGCGTGAAGGTGGAGAGGCTGAGCGTGGAGTACCTGAACTGGGCTTCCAATCAGGCGGCCGGTGATTGGCGCGACGGGAGCTTTTTCTCAGACCTGTGGCGGGGATTTGTCAGGTACGGTGTGTGTACCGAGAAGGACATGCCATACCAGGCGAGCTTCGACCCGAAGCGGGTTCCGACGGACGAGGCAAGGGAGCATGCCCGCGACCTGAAAAACGCAGGGCTGCGGCTGCACTGGATCAAGAAGTGGAATGTCAAGACCGGGCTGACGGAAGGCCAACTGAACGAAATAAAGAGCGTGCTGAGGAAGCGCTGGCCGGTCTGCGGGGGGTTCCGCTGGCCCAAGCGTGTTCGCTGGGAGGACGGAGTGCTGAATATGCCGCCGCCGGACGGCGTCGTCGACGGCCACAGCGTTCTTATTGTAGGATACACCGACGATCCGCAGCAGCCGGGCGGCGGGACGCTGCTGTTCCGCAACTCCAGTAACAATGGCCGCGAGGGACGCATGAGCTATGCCTACGCGCTGGCATACATGAATGACGCAGCCTGGATCGATTATGAAGGAGCCGACAGGCAATCGGGCGTTTCGCCAGCGGTCGCAGCGCTGCTGAAATTTTTCGGGCATGGGGCCCAGTGCGTGCAATCGCCGCATGTTGAGTAATCGGCGGTCCGGCCGGCGATAACAAGGCCGTCAGACGGCGGTCAGCGGCCTCCATTTGCGGCCATCGGCATGGATGAGGGCGTCGGCCTGGGGAAACGTTTCGGCGCCGGCTGGGTAGTCGATGGGTGTCAGCGTGCCCGCGGCAATGGCGTCCAGCACCGGCTGGATGAGCGACCAGGCGACCTGGACGTCATCCTGGCGTGTGAAGAGGGTCTGGTCGCCGACCATGCAATCCAGCAGCAGGCGTTCATAGGCCTCGGGGGTGTCGGTCCCGAAGACGTCGCTGTAGTTGAAGTTGAGGGTCAGTGTGCTCATGCAGGCCTTGGCGCCGGGGCGTTTGGCCTGGAAGCTCAGGTTGATACCCTCGTTGGGCTGAATCTTCAGGACGAGGACGTTGGCCGGCATGTCTTCGAGGCCGATGGAGGCGAACATGGAATGGGGAACGGTCTTGAATGTGATGGCGATTTCCGTAAGGCGTCTGGCGAGGCGCTTGCCGGTGCGCAGATAGAACGGCACGCCCTTCCATCGCCAGTTGTCGATGAGGATTCGGGCGGCGGCGAAGGTCTCGGTAGTCGAGTCCGGCGAGACGCCTTCTTCCTGGCGATAGCCGCAGACGGGCTGGCCGTCCAACTCGCCGGCGGTATACTGACCCGTCACGACGGTACGGTCGTAGGGCGCGACCTCTAACGGACGGACAGAACGCAGCAGCTTGACCTTTTCGTCGCGGATCGAGTCGGCATCGAACGAGGCGGGCGGCTCCATGGCGACCAGTGACAGCATACCGAGCATGTGATTCTGGAACATATCGCGAAATGCGCCGCTCTTGTCGTAGTAGCCGGCGCGATGCTCAACGCCAAGGGACTCGGCGATGGTGATCTGTACGTGGTCGACGTAGTTGCGATTCCAGATTGGTTCAAAGATAGCGTTTGCAAAGCGGAACATGAGGATGTTCTGAACCGTTTCCTTGCCGAGATAGTGGTCTATGCGGTAGATCTGCCGTTCTTCAAAATAGCGATTGAGTTCCTGGCTGAGCGCAACGGCGCTTTGGAGATCATGGCCGAAGGGCTTTTCGATAACGAGCCGCGCCCGATTCTCACACTCCGGCAGGCCGCGACAGGACAGCCGGGCCCTGCCCAACTGCTCGGCGATTGTGCCGTAAAGTCCGGGCGGCACGGCAAGATAGAAGACGTGGCAGCCGCCGGTGGCGTGAAGGCAATCGAGGCGGGCCAGCCGGTCACTTATGCTTTCGTAAAGCCCGGGGTCGTCGTAGGCGCCGGTGATGTAGTAGATTTTTTCGAGAAAAGCCGAGGTCTTTTCCGGAGCGACACCATCGGCGGAGATGCTCTTTGCGGCGATACTGCGGTAGGCCTCATCGGAAAACTTTGTGCGGCCGCAGCCTACGAAATAGAATTCCTCAGCGAGCAATCCGCGCTTGTGCAGTTCGAAAAGGCTGGACAAGAGTTTGCGGCGAGTCAAATCGCCGGATGCGCCGAATACGACCATGCCGCACGGGCGTGCGGGGGTCTCGACACACAGCAACTCCTGTTTACTGATGGACGGCTCAATCTGCGGCATAGAGCATCTCCTGAGCAGTTCATTCGACGGTTGACAGGGCTTTCTTTAGCCCTTCGAGGGAGTCTATCGGTCGCCGACAGACCCGATCTTCGCAAATGTAGGCGGTGGACTTTCCACCGACGGGCTTTTGTTGGGCCGTCCACGGGGCGAGTTTTTCGATTTCGGCGGCGATGGGACCTTCCGGATGGAGCAGTCGTATGGCTGCGGGCATAAAGGCCCGGCCGATGAGCGCGAACATTCGGCGGGTGTCGTCGGCGTCCGGATGGCCGGCGATAACGATCTGGCGGCAAGGACCCAGAAACCAGTCCAGGGCGATCAGCATGTCGGGCAGTGAGGTGGGGGCTTCGGCCAGCCGGCCGGAGAAGGCTTCAAGCGTCTTTTCGGCATGGTCGGAAAAACGTTTGTCGGTAGTGATCTGCGAGAGGCGCAGAAGGGCTTCGGCAGCGGCCGAATTGCCGCTGGGGATTGGGCCGTCGTAAGACGGTTTTGTCTGCAGGATCAATGCTTCAGCGTCGCGGCCGGTCTGATAGAATGCACCGCCGTGCTCGTCGGCGAACAAGTCTACCATGGTGTCGGCAAGCTTTCGAGCGTCGGCAAGGTGGTGCGGATTCCAATCCGCCTCGTACAGGTCTATAAGGGCCTGTATCATGAAGGCATGGTCTTCCAGGAACGCCAAGCCGACCGGGCGACCCTTTGCGAAAAACCTGTACAGGCGACCGTCAATGCGAAGGGCCGACAGAATGAATTCGGCGCTGCGCCGGGCGGCATGCGTGTATGTCTCATCGTTGAGGATGCGGCCAGCCATCGCCAGCGAGCGGATCATGAGGCCATTCCAGCCTGTGATGATCTTTTCGTCGCGGTGCGGACGCGGACGCCGGCTGCGGGCGTCGAAGAGCGATGTGCGGGCGGCCTGCAAGAGATCGGCAGCCTCGGCGGCATTGCGGTTATGCCTGCGGGCCAACTCGTCCAGCGACATCCGGACGCTCAAAATCGTTTTGCCATCTTCGAAATTGCCTTCTTCCGTTACGCCGCAGTAATCCATGAACAACGCGGCCTGCTCGGGGGGCAGCAGACGGGTGATTTCGTCGGGCGTCCACAGGTAGAATGTGCCTTCGCGGCCTTCGCTGTCGGCGTCTTCGGCGCTGTAGAAGCCTCCCGCGGGGTCGCTCATGTCGCGCAGCACATAGTTCATAATATCGCGGGCGACCTGGGCATAATCCGGCCGGCCGGTGATCTGAAAGGCCTCCAGGTACCCACGCGTCAGGAGCGCCTGATCGTAGAGCATCTTTTCAAAATGCGGCGTCAGCCAGTGGGCATCGACGGTGTAGCGGTGGAAGCCGCCGCCGAGATGATCACGGATGCCGCCGGCGGCCATCGCGTCGAGGGTGGCGGTGACCATGTCGAGCAGCCCGGAATTCTGCGTGCGGGCCCAGCGGGTCATGAGAAACGACAGGATGCCGCATTGCGGAAATTTGGGTTCCGTTCCAAAGCCGCCGTTGACGTTGTCGAAGGCCTGTTCGAAAGATTGCTCGGCCTGGCGGATGACATCGGTTGACAGCGCGGGACCGGCCTGAGGCCTGTCGAGGTCGGCCAGCGCCTGTGTCATCCTGCCGGCCGATTCGATGAGTTCAGCGCGGCGGTCGTTCCAGGCGTCAACGATGGCCAGAAGGACTCGATCAAAGCCCGGCCTGCCCCAGCGGTCGGTGGGCGGGAAGTAAGTGCCGCCGTAGAAAGGCTTGCCGTCGGGCGTCAGGAAGACGGACAGCGGCCATCCGCCGCTGCCGGTCATGGCCTGAACGGCGTTCATGTAAACGGCGTCAATGTCGGGGCGCTGCTCGCGGTCGACCTTGATCGAGATGAAATGCTCGTTGAGAATGTCGGCGATGGCTGCGTTCATGAAGCTTTCATGAGCCATGACGTGGCACCAGTGACAGGTCGAGTAGCCGATGGAGAGGAATATCGGCCGGTCGAGCTTTCTGGCGGCCGCGAAGGCCTCGTCGCCCCAGGGATACCAGTCCACCGGGTTGTCGGCGTGCTGCAGAAGATACGGGCTGGTTTCGTCGATCAGGCGATTGCCGTGTTTGTGTTCGGTCGTTTGCGCGATCATTTGTTTCCTCCCTTCGCTCGTCGCTTCACAGGGCATTGTGCGTAATTCGACGCACATAATAAATGTACGTCCCAGCGAGCGAGGCAGGGCACGCGACGTGTCGCCGGCCGCCGGCAGCATGTTGCGCCGCTTATCAGAAGGCCGCCGCAAGCTGCCTGGCCCGGTCGATGGCCTGTTCAAGGGCCTGCTTGCGGGTCGCCTCGCCGCCCTGAAGCGTCGGCTCGACAACGACCGACCTGAAGTCGGTAAAGCCCATGAAGCCGAAAATCACCTCGATGTAGCGTTTCTGCAGGTCGAACGCTTCGGCGGCTGTGCCTTCAGCGTAGACGCCGCCGCGGGCATAGACGGCCAGCAGCGGGCGGCCGGTTACGAGTCCCTTGTAGCCGGTGTCGGGGCTGTAAGTGAAGACATAAGACGGCTGCACGAGGACGTCGATGTACTGCTTGAGGCGGTAAGGAATGCCGAAGTTCCACATCGGCACGGCCAGCACGTACTTGTCGGCCGACCTGAAGTGGTCGATGATCTCCTCGACGCGCTTCCAGGCGTTCAGCTCGTCGGGGGTATGCTCCTTTCCGTGCAGGATCGTGTACTTGGCCTGCACGGTCAGGCCGTCGAAGGTCGGCAGGTCGGTGGTGAAGAGGTCGAGCACGTCGATTTCGTCCCGCGGGTGCTCCTTGCGGTATTCGTCGATGAAGGCGTCGGCGACGGTGATACATCTGGATCGTTTGCCTCGGGGCGACGCCTTGATATAGAGCACTTTGCTCATGGCCGGCTCCTTTCTGCAGAGGTCATATCCGCGTTTGCCGCGCGTACCCTCCAAGCCGATTGATTACTCCCCCGCATGCAGACCCGTCTTGCGGCGATAGCGGGGCGCGCCGCAACATGCGCGCCCCGCCGCAGAATCGTTACCGCTGACCGCGCCTCGGCGAGGTGACTTCTTTAAGTTTGTTGCTCAGCGTAGCGATGTGGCTGAGTTCTTCGGCTATGATCTTTTCGACCTTCTGTCGGCTGCCGGGTTCGGGGACCAGCGATTTGAGGCCGGTGTAGAATACGACCGAATCCTTCTCGGCCTTGATGGCGATCCGGAGCACCTCCTCGATGGACTCCTGGCCCGTGAGTTCCTCGGTCAGGCTCTTCTTGCCTTCCGTGCCGTGACTGCCGGCCATTGCATCGAGATACAGGGCGGCCTCGTCGTTGGGGTCGAAGGTCGTTACTTCTTTCTCAGCTGCGCTGAGCGACTGTCTCATGGCGGCAAAGGTCTTGAGATGGTTGTCCTCCATGACGGCCATGCTGAGAAGGTACTCTTTGGTGTCCTTGTCGGCCGCTTTTTCGGCAGCCTTGCGGTAGAGTCTGGCGCCGTTGCGCTCGATCTCCTCGGCCATTTCGAAAATCTCGTCTGCGCTGAAACGTATGCTCATTATTCTTCTCCTTTTGCCACCGGGGGCGTAAAACTGCGCTGGCCGAGTTCGCGGTCCAGCATAAAGAGGGCCTGAGGACTTCCTCCGCTCATCGTGAGCCAGTTGAGAATCCTGCCGGCCGAGTCTTCCTCTTCGACCTGCTCGGTGACGTACCACTGGAGGAATATCTCCGTGGCGGTGTCCTTGAGATCGCGCGCCAGGCGGACCAGGTCGTCGATGAGGCCGGTCACCTTCTGCTCGTGTTCGAGAGTCGCCTCGAAAACGTCCTGCGGCGACTTCCACTGTGACGGCGGTGCTTCGATGGCGGTCAACGTCACCTTGCCGCCGCGCTCAAAGACGTAGTCGAAGAGCTTCATCGCGTGCATCTGCTCTTCCTGGAACTGGACCCGCATCCAGTTGGCAAAGCCGGAAAGATTGTTCTGCTCGAAGTATGCCGCCATCGCCAGGTACATGTAGGCCGAATAGAGTTCGGCGTTGATCTGGCTGTTAAGGGCTTTTTCCATTTTTTCGCTTAACATGGTTATTGTCCTTTCCACAAGCCGTGGATGTTACACAACTCGCGTGCACTTACGGACGCGGCCTCGACCATGAAAACCGCCTCCGGGGCCTGCCCCGGCTGGAGGAATCGGCGATAGGCCGTGCCGTCGGCCAGCAGCTCGATCCATTCGATGAAATGCTCCGGCTGCATGGGGTGGACGGCCGAGCCGACCTTGACCTTGTAGCCGCCGTCGATCTTCTCGATGACGGGTACGTGTTTCTCCTTAGCCGCATCGGTTGTATTCTCCGTCAGCAGCTTCATCGGCTCGCCGCAGCAGACCATCTGGCCTTTGCCCTCGTGCAACACTTCAGCAACTATTCCGCATTTCATACATTTGTAGATCTCAAGCACGCTGGCCATCGTTACCCTTTCTTCCTAATCCATCACATGTTAATACGATTCAGCAAATCTGCACGTTTCAGTTCGGCAAGTCAATCGCTGCACAAACGTCACAACGCCTTCGTTGCGGCGGCGATCGCCGGCGCATAATCGGGCTCCATGGCCATCTCATCAACGATCTGAATATAGGCGATTTTGCCGGCCTTGTCGACAACAATAACGGCGCGGGCCAACAGGCGCAGCTCCTTGACGAGCAGACCGTAGACCTTGCCGAACTCGGCATCACGGTGGTCCGAGATGGTGTGAACCCGCGCCACGCCGGCGGCGCCGCACCAGCGCTTCTGGGCAAACGGCAGGTCCATGCTCACAGTCAGAATTACGATGTCGTCCGACAGGGTCGCGGCCTCTTCGTTGAACCGGCGGGTTTGCGCATCACACACAGACGTATCCAGCGACGGCACAGACGAGATGATCACCACCTTGCCTGCGTAGTCGGACAGTTTCACGGGTGACAGGTCATTGGCGACCGCTGTAAAGTCCGGCGCCGGGTCGCCAACTTTGAGTTCGGGACCCACGAGGATCAGCGGTGAGCCTTTGAACCTCACGATTCCTGTTCTCTCTTTCATCTTCGAATCCCTTTCACAATCGGCAATCGCCTGGGCGATATGACGCCGTCTTGCTTCCTTTGCGGCCTTTCGACTATGCGCAGATCGGCCACGCGCTGCAACTGCTTGAGCAAGACGGTCGGTGAGGCTCTTTTGCCTTCCCTGTCGCTGACGCGGCGGGCCGCCGTCATGTTTCATCATTATAGTCCGATAGCGCCGCGGGTGTTCAGGAAATACTTAAGGGCAAACCATGGATTTGCTGTCGGGGCGAATCCCTACTGGCGGGTCGGTAAAACACCCGACACGGCGGCCGCGCGCCCACGCGGGGCGCGCGATCACGCCTCGGTGTTCACCCACTGGACGGCGTACTGCAAGAGCTGAGCGGCATCCTGCAGGCCGAGTTTATCCTTGATGTGAGCCCGGTAGGTCTCGATGGTCTTGATGCTCAGGTGCAGCATCTCGGCGATCTTGCGGGTGCTGTAGCCCTGGCCGATAAGCCGGAACACTTCCAGTTCGCGGTCGCTGAGCGAACTGACCGAGGCGCCCAGACCTTTCGGCCCGCCGGTGACGAGTGCACGGACCATCTGCTCGGCCATGCTGTCGCTGACGTAGATCTGGCCGGAGAGAACCTTGTGGATGGCTTCGACCACGTACTCGGTGGCGACGTGCTTCATGATGTAGCCGCGGGCGCCGGCGCGGAGGACGCGTTCGGCATAGAGCGCCTCATCGTGCATGGAGATCACCAGCATGGGCAGGTCCGGATACTGGGCCTTGATATTCTTCATAAGCTCCAGGCCGCCGGAATCCTGCAGCGTAATGTCAATGGTGATCAGGTCTGGCTTGAGCGCTTTGATCTGCGCCATTGCCTCGCGGCCGCCAGCGGCATGGCCGCACACCTCAAGATCGGCCTGCTGGTTGATCAGTGCCGCAAGGCCCTGTCGGACGATCGGGTGGTCGTCGACGATAAGGATCCTTGCTTTTTGACAGGCCGGTTCATGGCCGCTGGTACTCATAACACATCTCCGGACTCGTTCGGTTGTTCATGGCGGTCCTGGGCGGGACAGCGGCACACGACGCGTGTTCCGCCGGCCGGCGCCCTGCCGATTTCGATAGCCGCCCCGATCGCCTGGGCACGGTATTCCAAAATGCGCAGCCCCATGCCGCGTCCGTACGGAATTGTTTCCGGGAAATCCTCTCCGTCGGACTCGATCTTCAGGATATACTCGTTCGGGCGACAGTTCAACGAAATAATGATCCTGCTGCAGCGGCCGTGCCGAATGGCGTTTGTGACGGCCTCCTGGGCGACGCGATACAGGTTGATCGAAACGGAGTTGTCCGTGATTTCGACCTGTTCGTCGTATTCGAAGACGCACGTGACGTCGAAAAGGGCCTGGGTCGATGCGCGGAGATGCTCGAGCCCCGGGATCAGTCCGCCGCTTTCGACGTCTATCGGATGCAGGCCGCGGGAGAGGTTGCGGGTCTGATCGATGGCCTGGTTGATCAGGCCCGTGATGGTTACGGCGTCTGCGGCGGCGGCGGGCGCATGGCCGTTGAGCTTCTGCTCGAGGGCCTTGCACATGATGGCGGCGCCGGTCAACTGCTGGCCAAGGCTGTCGTGCAGCTCGCGGCCGATGTGGCGCTGCTCGCGCTCGCTGATTTTCAGAATTTCGCCTTCGAGCCGCTGACGGTCCTGTATCTCGCACCGCAGCCTTTCGTTGGCCTTGACGAGGGCCCGGGTGCGTTCATCGACGATTTTTTCGAGGTTTCGCTTGTGCTCCTGCAGGGCCTCCTCCGCGACGTCGCGTTCATGCACGCGCCGGCCCAGTAGCCAGCCACCGGTCGTAATACCCGAAACGCCCAACAGCCACAGCAGGCCGTGGCCGACCGCCAACGCGACGATATGACGCCCGGCTATCTCCTGCATGGGCGCCATCGGCACCGAGACGCTGATGCCGCCACGCACATCGCCGACCTTGTAACCGTGGGAGGCGTGGCACGTCAGGCATGACTGCTCGGTCACGAGCTTGTGCATGTATCGCATGTAGGGGTCGCCATCGATTTCCTCGATCGAGCAGATATCGTCGCCGCCGGCCTCCAGCGCGGCAAGCGCCTGGGCCTCCCATACGTCGGGGGCGTTCTCCTTCCGCAGCGGTTTGAGGCTGGTGATCTTGCCCTTTAGACCATAGCGTTTGCCGCCCAGCGCGTGCACCTGCCTGGTCATGTAAGCCGGGTTCACAAGCGTCAGCCGCCGGCCGGACGGAGTTGTGATGTCGCGCTCGGGAATGTCGGCAAGGTACTCGTTGGGCGGAGTCTCCTCTGTCATGGGCACGTAAACGCCGCCGTGCAGGGCGGCCCAGTGACGATAGACGATGTCCTTTTGAAAGGCCGACTCCGCCTGGAGACGCGCGGCGTCCTCCAGTTCGCGCTGCTGACGCTTCAGGTTCCACACAAGCACCCCGGCCACAAGCAGCGTCCAGAAGGCAACCAGCATCAGGACGTATGTCTTGAGACCTGTTAATCGTGTGTAAGCAGCTCTTGCACTCATGCTGACGAAGCCGGAACCAAACCCAACACCCTCCTGGCAAGCAAGGGGGCCTTGCCCCCGGACATGTTGAACATATCATAGCACCGGAAAGGGCCGACGCAAAAAGCTTTCCGCCGCGGAACTGCCGAGGCCGGCTCTATTTTGTGACAAAGCGCAAAAATCAGGGAAGCCCCTGAAGTCGGCATAGGTGATATCCCGCCTGCGGCAAATCAGTCGCCCGCCCGGTGTCTGTATACGGCCGGCTCACTGAAACGTCCAACGGACGGCCGCGCAGACGTTGGAGTTGTTCTGGAACTGCCCGAAGGAGATGTTCGGATGGTCGCCGAAAAAGATGTTGCCCCCCACTTCCACGCCATATCGTGGGGTGATTTATAGTTGATGTTCGGCCTGCGGTCTGCTTGAGGAACTGGCCGTCGGCTGAAAAAGAGACCGAGAAGAGCCCCGCCATCAAGGAAGTTGGACAAAGATGGGGCTCATCTCGGTCAGTATTCTAAAATGTCGCTTTGAGGCATCACCGGTCGCAGATTCTTTCCAGCTCCAGGCGGGCCTGATCATCGTTGAGCATGCCCGCACGGCACAGGGCAAAATCGTATCGCACCGGGTCGTCCGGATAGATGCAGCCAAAGGCCTCTGTTACCTCTATGGCCGTTCTGAGAGAAATGTTCTGCGGTTTGCAGAGGTTCAGCGCAAAGGAAATCCGCGACATGTGAACATCCAGCGGCACAAGCAGCTTGGCCGCCGGCACTGATTTCCACAAGCCCGGATCGACGGCATCGCTGCGCACCATCCACCGCAGGAAGAGGTTCAGCCGCTTGCAGGCGCTCTTGCCGGTGGGACTGCTCAGAAGGTATTTCAGGCCGGGCGGGATCACACCGCGATTGCGGCGGGCGTGCTCGGCAAGCAGACTGTCGCAGAAGCCCGCCAGCGCCGGTGCAATCGTTGCGTGTCGGGCACTGAAGCCGCGGGTGAAGTACGCCTCGAGGCTTCCGCAATCGGCCAGCACTTTCTGAAGAAGCACGAGCAGATCCGCGACGTCGTCGCCGGAGTTGAACCGATGCCTGAAATCGGCCAATGCCCGCCTTTTCGATCCGTTAAAAGCACGTACGAATGCGGCCGGGTGCGGCCCCATGCGGCCTAAGAGCCGCTCGACGCTTTTCTCGATCTGCTGAACCCGCCCGTAGGCCAGCACCGCCGCCAGAAAACCCGCGATCTCCCGGTCGGCACGGTCCGAGTAGCGATAGACAAACTGCAACGGGTCCGGCGGGATCAACTCGCGGCGGTTGTATCGCGCGTAGATCTTGTCGAGGCAGTGTTTCAGCCGCCGGCGCGCGGCGGGCGAGCAATCACACGGGTTCAAAGTCGTCTTTGCCCGCGCCGCACTCGGGGCACACCCAGTCGGCCGGCAGGTCGTCAAACGACGTGCCCGGCTGGATTCCGCTGGAAGGATCGCCAATCGCGGGGTCATAAATGTAACCGCACATCAGACATCTGTACTTCATTTCGTGCTCCTTGACGCACCCGGGCAACGCCGGCAAAACTCTTCTCTTTCAGTTAAGTGTTTATAGCAGAATAGTTCACACCGGACCAGCGAAATCTTCAAAAATCACGCGGACCAGCAAGGCGGGCTCTATCCGGAAGGCCGAGCCGTGCCCTTCGAAGAATCCATGTTCGGCGATCATGTGGATGTTGAGGTCGCTCCAGCGGATGGACTCCTCGGTATCCAGACGCCGGGCGGTCGTGACGCGTTTGGGCAGGCGTACGGGGTGGGGCCAGGGGCAAATGATCTGTCCCTTGTAATCCTGCGACACCACCTCGAGCCAGTCGTCAATCCGCACGGGATTGCCCATGTGCGGGACGGCTATCGCGGTCAGTTCCTGCATGCGTTCGGCAACCTGCTCGGGCGTGCAGCCCATGTGTACAAGCGCGGAAATATCCGTCTCTATGATTTCCTCCAGCGACCGCGCGTCATCGCCGAGAAAACCTTCGGCGACGATCTTCGATGACCTCAGCAGATAGTCCAATCTCTTTTCCTGCGGCAAACGTTCCATGATTCCCCCCTATTCGAATTTGTCGTAAAAGATGCGCTCGTTGGGTATGCCGAGCTGATTCATGACCTTGATCGCCGCGTCGATCATGCCCGGGCTGCCGCAGAGGTAGCCCTCATGGCCGCTCAAATCGGCATCGGCGCGTTCGAGGGCCTGGGTGACGAGGCCGCGTTCGCCGTCCCATTGTTCGCCCTCGTCGGGCGCGGCCACGACCGGCACGAACCTGAAGTTGGGCAGTTCCTTCTCGAAAGCACGCATGCGATCGAGGTAGAACATGTCCTTGACCTTGTTGCCGCCGAAGAAATAGGTCGTCGGGCGGGTGATGCGTTCATTGCGCATCTGGTAGAGCAGTGAAACGAACGGCGCCATGCCCGATGCGCCGGCCACCCAGATCATCGGCGCATCGGTCTGCGAGAGCCGAAACTCGCCATACGGGCCGTTGAATCGCACGGTGTCGCCTTCCTTGAGAAAATCGAAGCACCACGTCGTGCAGATGCCGTTGGGCACGCGCCGGATGATCAGATCGATAATCGTCTTGTCGGCGGGGTCCGACGCGACCGAATACGCACGGTAGACCTCTTCCCGGTTGCCCTTGTACTGCGGGCAGAGCAGTTGAATATACTGGCCCGGCACAAAGTCGATGGTGGGCGGATCCCGCAACTCGAAATGGAAGTGTTTCATGTCGTAGGTCAAATCGGTGATCCGCGAGCAAACGGCCTCGTACTCCTTGACCGCCAGCAATTCTTCGGGAATCTCGATTTTCAAATCGTTGCGTATCTTGATCTGGCAGGAAAGCCGCACATTGTCTTCGATTTCTTTAGGGGTCAAGAACGGTGTCTCCGTTGGCAGTACGGGGCCGGCCCCTTCCGTCGCCCTGACCTTGCAGTAGCCGCAGGTGCCCCGCCCGCCGCAGGCGCTTGGGATGAAGAGTTTTTCTTCTGTCAGGGCCGCCAGAACATTCTTGCCGCCCTGGACTTTGAGCTTCTTCTGCTCGTTGATCGTTATGGTACATTCGCCATAGTTGGCGACGAAGCGGTCGGCGACGACCAGCACCAGGGCCAGACCCGCCGAGACGGAACTGACGATCAGAACGGACAGCAGCACTGTAAGCATGGTTCAGCCCAACACCCCAGTGAATCCGATAAACGCCAACGCCATCAAGCCGGCGATAATCAGCGTGATGCCCGGTCCGTCCAGACCTCGCGGAATCCTCGCGTGCGCCAGCCGCTGACGAATGCCCGCCATGGACATAATGGCAAGCAGCCAGCCAAGACCGCTGCCGAGCCCGTATCCCACCGTCACGATAAAGGTGTAGTCGCGAATGATCATGAACAGCGATGCGCCTAAGATCGCGCAATTGACCGTAATCAGCGGCAGAAAAATCCCCAGCGCATAATACAGCTTCGGGGAATAGCGGTCGATCACCATTTCCACGAACTGCACGAAGGCCGCGATGATAATGATGAACATGATAAACCGGAAGAACTCCAGGTTCAGCGGCACAAGGATATACCTGTATGCCACCCAGTTGAGAATCGCCGTGCACGTCATGACGAATACAACCGCGACGCCCAGGCCGAAGGCGGTCTTGACCTCGCGCGAAACCGACGTGAACGGGCACATGCCCAGAAAGTACATAAGAAGGATGTTGTTTGTGAAAATGGCAGCGAAACACGTCACCGCGGCCGTCCACAGTTGTGCGTTGATGCTCATTGGGCCGTCTCCTGGCGCGGCTTGATCGACCGGCAAATCCAGACGAAAACAGCCAGCATAAAAAACGCCCCGGGCGGCATGACCATGATGATCCACCGGTCCCAGCCCGTGCTGAAATACGGCATGGGAATACCGAGGATGCTTCCCATGCCCAGAAGCTCGCGCGGCAGTGCGATGGCCAGCAGCAGAACGCTGTAGCCCAGGCCGTTGAAGAAGCCGTCGATCATCGCGGGGATCGGCTCGCTCGTTCCGGCGAACGCTTCGCACCGCCCCATGATGATGCAGTTGGTGATGATAAGGCCGACGTACGGGCCAAGGGCCGTGGACATCTCGGGCCAGTAACCCTTCAGCGATGTATCGACAATGATCACGTAGAAGGCAATGATGAGCGTCTGCACCATCATGCGGATATTGCGCGGCGTGAACCGGCGCAGAAGCGAGACCGTCAGGCAGCTTGCCGCCAGCACCAGGGTCAGTGCAGCGCACATGACCAGCGTGTTGAGGACCAGATTCGTCACCGCCAGTGTGCTGCAGATGCCGAGGACCTGCCGGAAAACGGGATTGTTGTGCCACAGCCCGTCGATGATGATCTGCCTGCCGGCCGGTGCGCCGTTGGGACTCATTTGCCCGCCTCCTCGGCCGGACCTTCCAGCCATTGCCTGAGGTCTTCGTTGATGAGCACCTCCAGGCGCATGCACGTCTGCGTCGCGCCGGAGATCGCGTGAACCGCATTCTTGTCCAGTTGTGCGCCGTATGGCCTGATACTGATGGGCTGCGGACCGGGCGCCAATTCAAGCCCCTCGAACTGCCGCCGAAAAGCCGGCTTGGTGATTTCAGCGCCGAGGCCCGGCGTTTCATTCTGCTCGTAGAATGCGATGCCGGTCACCGTCCGCCGGTCGGGCTTAAGGCCGATGATGCCTGCAATCGGCGCCCAGAAGCCCTTTCCCGCAATGCCCACCGCATAGCCGACTACCGTGCCGTCCTTGACCCATTTGAAGCTGTTATCGCCGGGCATCGGCTCAAATTCTTCGACGAACATCCGGTGGATTTCGGCATTCGTCTTGCCTTGAGCCTGCCCCAAAGCCGTCAGCACGGCCCGCTCGAGGGCGAGCTGTTCGTTGGCATGTACGCGTTCGGCCGTGACCCTGGCCAACCCGATGATCATGGAACTGAAAAAGGCCGTCACACCGAACATGTACACCACGGCGTACCAGCGTTTCTGTGTCATGAGCCTGCCTCCGCGGCGCCCGATTTGCGTGCCTTCCATGCGTTGACGCCGTAGTCGATGATCGGGCCGAACATGTTGCCTAACAGAATGGAGAACATCAGCCCGCCGTTGAAAATGGAAAAGTTCCTGATCACGACCGTACAAAGTGCAATGATGATCCCGTATATCACCCTGGCCTCATTCGTCCGCGGTGCACTGATGGGATCAGTCGCCATGAAGAACGCCCCGAAGAGGAATCCACCGCCCAGCAGCGCCGGCAGCGCGCCGGGCACCGGCTCAACGCCCAGCCAGTGAAGCCCCTGGTTCAAAACGGCATAGGTAATAATGACGGACAGGATAATCGGCCGCCACGCGGTCCCCGTAACGAAAAGGTACAGCCCGCCAATGAGGATCAGCAGCGCACTGGTCACGCCCATCGTGCCCGGCAGCCCCCCGAAAAACAGCGCCTCCAGGGGAGGGGGCTCGGCGCCGGCCTTCATCATGGCCATCGGCGTTGCGCTGGTGATTGCGTCCGGCCCCGTCGCCGTGGTCCACTTCGTCAGCGCCCCCAGCCCTTCCAGCGGGGCCGATGCCGACCACGTCGCAGTCAGCGCCACCGGAAAACAGATGTACACAAAACACCGCCCCGCCAGCGCGGGATTGAAGAAGTTCCGCCCGAATCCGCCGAAAACCTCCTTGGTGAACATGACGGCAAACACCATGCCCACCGCCAACACGTGCCAGGCCGTATGCGGCGGCATGATGAGCGCAAACAGCACCCCCGTGACCAGCACCGCCTCGCTGACGGGCTCCTTGCGGCGGCGGCAGAACCAGTATTCCACCGCCAGCCCCACGGCGCAACAGAACACCACCGTTGCCAGGGCACGCCAGCCGAAGAAATACACCGAACCAGCCACACACGGCACGGTCGCAAAAAGGACCTGCCGCATTGGAGGTTGTTTCCTCAGCAGCCGAGTTTTCTTGCCCTTGTCCGCCATCCTTGCTCGATTATGAGATTGGCCGCGCAGCGGTCGCCGCATGCGGAGAAAAAACTAAGCGAGGATGCCTGCGTCCTTGTGCTTTTGCAGAATGGTGTCCGCAAGCCCGTCAAGCGCCGCATAATCCTCGTCCGTCGGCAGGCCCTTGATCACCACGGGCGACAGCATCTCCGCCTTCAGATTGCCCAGGAGGCTGGAGAGTTGATCGACCAGCTTGCCGGCCCAGCCGTAGGAACCGACGATTGCCGCAAACCGCGTCTTCGGACGCAGCGCATTGGCCAGAATAGCCGCGTACGCCGCATGCGGATGCGCACCGATCAACATCGTCGGCGAGGCAAGCACCAGCGTTGCCGCATCCACGAGCGCCATCGCCAACTGGCCGATATCCACTCCCGTCAGGTTGTACCGCCTTACAACAATGCCCCGCTCCGCAAGTGCGTCGGTCAAATGCTCCACCATCCGCCGCGTACTGTCGTGCATCGACACGTAGGCAAGCACCGCCTCATTCCTGACGTCGTCGCTGGCCCAGTCCTTATAGGCATCGATGATAAACTGCGGGCGGTCGTAAACCGGCCCGTGACTGGGGGCGATCATGTCGATATCAAGGTCCTTGATCTTCTCGAGGTTGTTGACGATCGGCTTGCGAAACGGCATCATGATTTCGGCGTAATACCGTTTGGCGGCCTCATACACGCGGGTCTCATCCCGGACGAACAGTTCGCTCGTGGCCAGGTGCGAGCCGAAGAAATCGCACGTAAACAGGATCCTGTCCTCCACCAGCCACGTACTCATCGTCTCGGGCCAGTGCACCCACGGGGTGTAAATAAACTTCAGCGTCTTGTCGCCCAACGACAGCGTTTCGCCGTCATCTATGGTGATGAAGCGGTCCTCCTCGATGTGCAGGTGAGACATAAGGATCTCCTTGCACTTCGGATTGGTCACCACCCTGGCGTCCGGATAGAGCACCAGCACGTCGCCGATGACGCCGGAGTGGTCCTGCTCGCCATGGTGCGCCACGAGGTAGTCCAGTTTGTCCACGCCCAGGCGCACAAGATTGTCGATGAGCACCTCGCGCTTCGTGGGGTCCACCGCGTCCAAAAGCGCCGTCTTCTCGCTGCCCTTGATCAGGTAGGCATTGTACGTCGTGCCGTCCGGCAGCGGAATCAGCTCGTCGAACAGCCGGCGATCCCAGTCAATGGCCCCGGCATAATACACATTCGGCCTCAGTTGCTGCATGCTGACACCTCCAGATTTTGTCGGCCGCTCCAAGATTGCTGTCGGCAAATTCCCGATCAGTAATTAACGCATTCCAGTTCGAAGTGTGCCTGCGGATGGGCACAGGCCGGGCACTGCCCCGGGGCCTCCGGGCCGTCGTGCACGTAGCCGCAGTTGCGGCACACCCAGCGCGTGGATTTGTCTCGCTTGAACACCTTGCCGGCCGCAACATTCCTTTCCAGGGCCAGATACCGGTCACGATGCCGCGCCTCCGCAACGGCAATGCTGCGGAAGACCTTTGCAATGTCCGCAAAGCCTTCCTGCTCGGCGACTTTTGCGAAGTCCGGATACATCGTCGTAGTCTCGTAGTCTTCACCAGCCGCGGCCGCCTGGAGATTTTCGCGCGTTGAACCGATGACGCCCGCCGGAAACGACGCACTGATCTCCACCTCGCCACCTTCGAGGAACTTGAACAGCCGCTTGGCGTGCTCCTTCTCCTGGTTGGCCGTCTCTTCGAAGATCGCGCTGATCTGCATGTATCCCTCGTTACAGGCCTTCGAGGCAAAGTACGTGTACCGATTCCGCGCCTGCGACTCGCCGCAAAAAGCCGTCAAAAGATTCTTTTCCGTCTGCGTTCCTTTGAGCTTCATTGTGTAGACCTTTCCTGATTATGATTCACTTTGGGTAAATATATCCATTCTGCCGTCGGGGCTGGCCCCGATAGCCGCGCGTAAGCACCGGCCGTTCGGCGAACTCTATAGGCAAGTCGGCGAGGTGTCAAGACCTGCTGTTGCCAAAGCCGTGCGACAAACGAGTTCTTTATACACCGCAGGCGCAAAAACGGTTCGCCCTCTCTGCGGCGCCGGCAGAAAAATCCTGGGGCATGGTCAACTGCCAACCGCAGGCAAAGGCCTCATAGTGATATTGCGGACCGCTGCGGTGGTTTTCCAACTGGCGATGCCCAACGGACAGCACGGCTCCATGGCTCCCCGGATCGTAATGATGCGCCCGGCGATATCCGCATCAATTACCTGGTCACCGTCGATCCATGCCGTTATCCGCTCGGCCGCGACCCGCAGGGAGATCGCGTACCACCGGCCCTTCTCGAAGTCCAGCAGGATCGTCGTACTGTTCTCCCAGGCATCCATCAGATCGACATTCGAAAGGCCCACCACCTTGCCGTGCCAGCCGCCGACAATCAGCGAGCAGTAATCCTCCCCCACCGGAAACGTCAACCCGCAGAAAAAGTCCTCGCCCTCCACCCGCATCGCCTCTAACGAAATCTCGTAGTCCGTGCGCAGCACCGGCCCTGTCCACGTGATGCCCGTCAGTTCATCGCCCTGCTCCAGCACGATCCGCCCGTCCTTGACGTACACGTCGCCCGTGAACAGGTAATCCGCCTGCTTCCACCGGCCCAACGTCCTGCCATCAAAGAGACTGCCGCTGGCCGCTGAATTATCGAAGTCTTCCGCCGCCGGCCCGTGACAGCCGGCAAGCACAAGCCAGCAGATCACCGCCGGCATTGCATGTCGCATGTGCAGATCCTTTTGCTATTCGCCCCCGCTCTGGATAAAGCTGCGGACCTCCTTTTCTCCGCTGATGGCGGCGATCTCCAGTTCGTATGTGCGGCTCTTGCCGGGCGCCAGCATGATCAGCGTCTTCTGCTGGCGCGCTGCGTTCTGCCCTATCGGCGGATTCGTCCCCGGCTCCAGCCCCGTCACGTAATCGCCGAAACCCCAGTGCTGCCAGTTCGTCAGGGCCGGCAACTGCCGCTTCTTCCACGTGATCTTCACCGCCAGGCCGATCTTCTCGTTGGCTATACCCGCCGTGCAGAGGCCCTTGCTGTCCGGCTTGACGTCGATGACGCCGCAGCCCTCGCCAAAGCCGCGGTGCGACTCAAGCGGTCCCGGGCACTTGCGGTAATTGCGCCCCGAATTGAACACCGCATCGTCGATATCCCGCCCGAACGACCGGCACGCGCCCTTGTACACAATATCCGCCCCCTCATCCACCAGCGGCCACCCGAAGTTGCAGTGGTACAGCAGCATGTGCGGACAGGGCAAATTCCCGCGATTGGTCACCACGTCGCGAATCCGGATCACCGGCGAGCCTAAGGTGCACGCAATCGTGCGCCGCATCTCCAGGTTCGGGCCGAACACCATCGAATGCTTCACCACCCCCATAATGCTCATTTCCAGCCTGCCTTCCACCGGGTCCGGCTGAATGATCGACTCCACCGCCCCCCGCAAGTTGCTCACCCGGTCGTGCAGCCCGCGATTCATCGGCGCATCCTCATTAGGCCCGCCCACATGCGTCAGCCCGCAGGTGGTCACCAGCCCGCCGGCAAACGAGTACAGCCATTCGATCCCAGAATTGGCATGCGGCTGCGGCCCCGTAATCCCGCCGTGGCTCAGCCACGCCAGACTGTGCTCATTGTAGAACGCGTCCACGATATCCAGCCCGCGGTCGATCACCACCTTGAAGCGCAGCCCCGACCCCGTGTTCACCCACGCGACCCGGTTCCCCCGCCCCGGACCGTCGTCCGTCACCGATGTCTCAATCCCCCCCACCGCACTGTGATGCACTATCTTTCCCTCCCACGGATACGCCTTCTGCCTCGCCATGAACGCTTCCTTTCCTCTAAGTCCCGTGGACAAATGACGCCTGCTCACTTCAGAATCAGTAATTCCTCATCCTTATCAAAGTACCTTTGCATGTAATTTGCGACGGTCTCTCTTTTTAAGCCGTCTACATGGTTGCTTCGCGTCGCCGTCGTTGAAAACAAGCCGAGCAACTTCTTGGGAACCTTCTTCTCAACACGCATCGCGTAGGTATCTTGAATAGGATCATCGCGAAAGATGTGGATCGCAAAATCAGTATCGAATCCAATACCCAGCCCCCACTGGCACCACTCCTCCTTGTCCTCAATCAGTCTGGCTGTAAGGGCATCCATGGGCCCCGCATCGACGTTCTTCCAGAAGGCGATCGCCTCCGCCGCGTCTGCAAACTCCATGTCCACGCTTGAGAAATCCGCTTCCTGCATCCATCCTTTGATCATATTTCACCTCCCTTATCTCAGCCGTACCGCGTCAGCGGCTTGCCGGTAAAATACTGCAACAACTCCACGAAGTACAGCGAATCTTCCTCCTGAGACCCCTCCAGGTCGATAAGCGGGCCCACCCTGCAGCTCGCCAGGCAAGGCTCCCCACTCCCCTCGCCCACAAACGACCAGAGTTTGACCCATTTGTCGCTGTCGTGCAAGACCAGCGAAACGGTGAAATTATCCAGCAGACTGTACATGTGCCGCGACCAGATCGACCGGCTAACCGTCTCACGATAGGCATAGTCGATCCGCGCGATGTGTGAAAATGGAATTTCGCGTTCAAACGCAAGAAACCACAAGACCCTCCGCCGAATCCGCACGACCTTCGCCTGCGGATCAACGATCGCGCGCTTGAAGTACAGCCCTAACGTCGTCGCGCAAAAGAGCAGACTGGACCGCGACCGAAGCTGCCCGTCCTTCATCTTGAACGCCGGCCCCATCGCCAGCCCCGGCAATCGTAACACAAACAAGCTCATCCGCCCACCTGTAGCTCCAAACGCTGGATCGGCGCCCCGACCACCGGTCCTTGTCGAGGTACCGTCAGACTACAGCGTGTATGCTACATCGGCGGCCGCGGATTGGCAAGGCAGAAGTCGACCAGTTCTTCGATGATTGCCGTGCCCGCACACATCACCGTATCCGCCGCCCCCCAGTAGAGCTTCAGCGTCCCGTCATCCTCCGGCACCGCCGCACACGTGAACACCACGTTGTGCACGTACCCCACCAGCTCCCACGGGTCCTCCGGCGCCAAAATCCACCGGTCCCCCACCGCAATAATCTCTGCCGGGTCGTCCAACTTGTGCAGGCACACCCCCAGC
Organism: Anaerohalosphaeraceae bacterium; assembly: GCA_035450485.1. GTDB lineage: Bacteria > Planctomycetota > Phycisphaerae > Sedimentisphaerales > Anaerohalosphaeraceae > JACZKQ01. The sequence continues at coordinate 130,045 of DAOTMV010000007.1, forward strand.
CGGTAGACGCTGCCGTCCATGGTCGGGAAAACGCCATGATAGATATTCAGCCACCCGCGCGGCGTCTTGATCGGCGGCGCCCCCGGCCCGATCTTCATCTCGTCCCAGTGATACGGCACCGGCTTCATGATCACCCGCGAATCACCCCAATACCGCAGATCCTTGGAATAACTGATCCAGATCGACCATGGACTGATATCCGAGTGCGGCCGGTCCAGCTTCACGTACCGGCCCCCGATCCGCTCCGGAAAGATCACGGTGTTGCGGTAATCCGCCTGCGTAATGAACGCCACCCGCTCCACCGTTTCGAAATCCGTAGTCCGCGCCAGCCCGATCCGCACCCCGTGCCGCGAATACGCACTGTAGGTGATGTAGTACGCCCCATCCAAAGGGTTGATTCGCGGGTCCTCCACCCCGAACGCCTCGTACTCCGCAAACACCCCCTCCTTCGCCGGCGTCATGAACGGCTCCGGGCGCACCGCCCACTTGAACCCGTCCTCGCTGTCGGCAATCCCGATGATCGACCGCCCCGTGTCCAAGTGCGACCGAAACAGCATCACGTACTTGCCCCCGTGCCGGACCACCCCCGCATTGTGCACCGTCTCAACCTTGTATGGGACATCCGCCCGTGTCAGAATCGGGTTGCCCTCGTACCGCTTCACAATCGGCTTGTCGTTCATAGATCCTCCCGCGCTAATGACCTTAACCGCCGACAGCCCACAATGCCGACACGATTTATCCAACTGTATCCCGCAAAAATTGCAAGCAAAATATCGTCCAGGCCCTTGCCAACCTTGCCCCCGATCCATAAACTGCTGCAAGCGGCCATGTTCTGCGCCCGTCTGATGCGGACGAGAACACGGCCGTTTTTCAATGTCACCCGCGGCCCGCAAGGCCGGGCCCGAGATTGAACAGCAGCAGTTAAGGAAGTGTCCATGGGAATCATCGTGCAGAAGTTCGGCGGTACATCCGTCGCTAATGCCGACAAGATACGCCGTGCCGCGACGCGCGCCGTCGAAGCCTTCAAGAAAGGCAACCAGGTCGTAGCGGTCGCCTCGGCCCGCGGCCAGCAGACGGACGAACTTATCGCCGACGCAATGGAATTGAACCCTAATCCCCCGCGCCGCGAGATGGACATGCTCCTCAGCACCGGCGAGCAGCAGACCGTCAGCCTCTTTGCCATGGCGCTCGATGCCATGGGCCAGAAGGCCATCAGTTTCAACGGCTCGCAGATCAGGATGCTCACTGACGGCGTACACACCCGTGCCCGCATCATCTCCATAGACGCCGACGTCATTCGCCGCAAGCTCGACACCGGCCATATCGTCATCGTTGCCGGCTTTCAGGGCGTTGACGCCGAGCAGGACATCACCACGCTGGGCCGGGGCGGTTCCGACACAAGCGCCGTCGCGCTGGCCGCGGCGCTTAAGGCCGACGTCTGCGAAATCTACACGGACGTCGACGGAATATACACCAGCGACCCGCGCAAGTTCCCCGGGGCCGTCAAGATGGCCCGTATCAGCTACGACGAAATGCTCGAACTGGCCAGCCTCGGCGCCGGCGTCATGCACAGCCGCTCCATCGAGTTTGGCAAGAAATACGGCGTGCCAATACACGTCCGCAGCAGCTTGAACAATGAACCTGGAACCTTAATCACTCATGAGGTGCCCCAAATGGAAGGTATTCTTGTCTCCGGAGCAACCATACAGAAGGACCTGGCCAAGCTGTCCCTGATCGGCGTTGACAACAAGCCCGGCAACGCCGCCAAGATCTTCTCGCACCTGGCAAAGGCCAAAGTCATTGTCAACGATATTATCCAGACCGAGATCAGCGCCGAAAAGGCCAACATCTCCTTCACCGTCGGCTCCGGCGATCTGGCCGATGCCAGGAAGGCCATTGACGAAATCAGCGAAGAGGTCCACTGCCAGGGCGTCTTCATCCGGGACGACATCGCCGAAGTATCCGTCGTCGGCGTAGGCATGCGGTCGCACTATGGCGTTGCCGAAAAGATGTTCAAGGCCCTTGCCGACGCCCAGGTCAACATCGACTCGATCACCACCAGCGAAATCCGCATCAGTTGCATCGTCAGCCTGGCAGACGGCGAAAAGGCCCTTGTCGCCGTCTGCGAGGCCTTCGAACTCGATAAACCCGCAAGCGAGAGAAAGCAGCCGAAGTAAACACCACGACGCCTGCGGCCCGTCAACAATATTGAATATTGCAGTGGCGGTTGCACATGGCCGCAAAACAGCGAAAACGCTTCGCCATGAGCAGACGCCGCCGAAACGGTCTGCTCACACTCGCCATACTGGCGGTGTCGTCTCTCTTCTGGATCGACCACCGGTACGGTGCGGGCGTCCGCACCGAGATCGTCCGGCACGCCCACTGGGGACTCGACGGCTTCAAGTATCACGAAAAGCCCTTTTCGGTCGTCAGTGTTGTCGACGGCGATACCCTGGACATCGATGTCCCTGACACCAACGGCGACTACACCCGCGTCCGCCTCCTTGGCATCGACACCCCCGAAACGAAAGATCCGCGCGTCGGCGTCATGTACTACGGCCCCGAAGCCAGCGCCTTCGCCGCCGCCCTCGCCGAGGGCAAGACCGTAACCGTCCTGCTCGACACCGTCGGCGACGTCCGCGACATCTACGGCCGGCTTCTGGCCTATATCCGCCTGCCCGACGGCCGCATCCTCAACGAGGAACTCATCGCGGCGGGCTTCGGCTATGCCGACCTCCGCTTTGCGCACTCGCATTTCGACCGCTACGTCCGCCTCCAAGAACAGGCCATTCAAACACAGTCCGGCCTGTGGAAAGACGTCGCCCGCGACCAACTCCCCAGGTGGCTCCAGCGCGAACACCCCGACTTGCCCATCAAGCCTTGACTGGCCTCGCCATTACGTTCTTGCGTGTCGACCTGTAAACGTGGCCGCCTGCGGATTGACAAACATGCCGACAAATTTGCCGCCGACGAACCCGCGTCCACTGCTGGTAGAGCCGTTGTACTAAGTACGCGACGCCGTTTACTGCGAAATTGCGCCAAACGGCAGCTTTACAGCACCTCGCACCTCGCCTATAATTAGGCGCTAACCTGAAGCTTGAATGGGTCTTTTGAGGAGATCGACTTGTGCGGCGAATCATGTGCTTAGTAACGCTCATTGCCTTGGCAATCGGCACGGGCGGCTGTTTCATCGCCACCGGAAACAGTGCTCACTGCAAGAGCCCTGACGTCCCCTGCGGAACAATCGCCGACGACGGCAGCGCAATTGCCGAAATCGACGCCGCGGCGAAACTGTTCTCCGACGCCGACAAGACCGACGTCTTCAAGGATATTGCCCGGCGCCGTGACCTCGGCGGCAAATCGCAGGCCCACCTCGTCAAGACCGCCATGCGAAGCATCTTCTCCGACTCCTCCAAAGAGGAAGTCCTCCTTGCTGTCATTGAGAATCCCTGCTTTAACAACGCCGGCAAGAAGGCTGTACTGGCCAATCTTAATCATATCTTCTCTGACAGCCGCAAGAAACGCATCCTGAAGGCGATCAACAACCGCCAGATGCAGTCGCCGCCCGTCGAGGTCGAGGTCACCGTCGAAGCCGCCGCACAGACAAGCGTCAATTGACCCCGGCCACGGCCTCTACACGTCGCCGCGCATCCCAGGCTCAACCACTTCGTCTGCGCCTGCGGATAAAGCATCGTGGTAGAACTCCAGGTCGGTAAGCGTTTCCGGTGTACGTCTGCAGAAAAACATAGCGGTCGCTGGGCCACCCTTCGCATACAACAATCGAAGTCAAATCGGGACAACAAAACCCTTTCTTCATCCAGAACAGGCCCGTAGTGAGGCACTTGCGTACTCACGGAATGCCTCACGCAGGTCCGCAACCTCCGCCCCCGCGGAAACAAATCGGGCACAGCCCAGGCTGGTCCGCAAGGCACATTTCTCCCCACCACCCCAGTTACCAAGACAACGACTCCGCACCCGCTCATCTTGCTCGTTCGACAGGGAATTTACCGTCGCAGTGTGCGAGAAATAATTCTGGCGCGATCTTATCCGTGTGTTTACAATGACTTATG
>DAOTMV010000008.1:0-132468 GCA_035450485.1 Anaerohalosphaeraceae bacterium
GAGGTTGATCGCCTCTGTACCGATGTTGGCGAGTTCGATGAACTCGGCCTCGGGTACAGTGAGATTGGGATCGGTCCAAGGATGGAACATTATTTCGGTGATGCGCAGATTCTGCGGCACTGGTCCGACTGTAAAGACAGCCTCGTTGTACGCGCTCCATTGGCCTAAGGCATAGGAACGCGCCATCACGCGGCAGGTCTTTGTGAGCCTGACCGGTTTGGTGTAACGAATCCTTGCGGTGGTTGCCATGGGGTCGGGGCCGTCGATCGTGTAGTAGACTGTTCTGCCGGAGGCGCTCATGGTCAGGTCGAACGGATTGGGAACCTGGCCGCCCTGGCGGCCGAAGGTCGGCGGGGCCGGGGCGTATTGCATGGCGATCTGGCTATCCATCCATGCGACGCGATTCGTTATCCAGTTTTTCATCCAATCGACCTCGGCCTGCCACGTGGGCGCGATATACCAGTTGGGCCATACGTGGACACCGAGGATGGGCCATCGTTTGAAGTTGCGTTCCTGCGCTTCCTGGAGGAGGCGGGCGGCGTCATCGACGTCGCGGAGGAGACGATCGGTTGCGAATTGATTGCGGCGCAGAGCGCACCAGCGGTCGGCGTAACGACGTTTGAAGGCAGGGTCGGTGAAGAGACGGGGGTACCAGGGATAGTCATAGGCACTTAAGTCCCGATGCTCATAGTACCAGCCCTGCGGCAGCCACCCGTCGAGATAGTTTGCATTTCCGAGCGAGAGGTTGTAGTCCCAGATGGGGCCCATGTGGAGCTTGCCGTTGCGATCCTTGTACATGAAGCTGCTGAGGCGATAGCCATCGATATTCTTGCAAAGCTCGACCATGATGTGGATGTCGATCCAGGAATCGACGTCGATCCAGGCAGCGTAGCCGTTGACCGGGTCCGTGTAGTTGGAGCTGTAGAGCGCGCTTTCGAAGGAGTTGAAGTACTGCCACAGCCAATTCCTCTGCGGCACTGTTATCTCCCTTTCCTTCGGCTCGACGTAAGCAAGGTGCTGGCCGAGGGATGTATGGAAGCCGGAGTCACCCGGATCGAGGCGGTCTTTCTTGACGATGTAGCCGCCGGAGACTTCGGGCAGGAGATTGTCCGACGGTCCTATGCGCGTAATGTTAACACGGTCGGCGTCACGCTTGATCTTTTCCATGAAGACGTAGACGCCGGCGTAATCGGACATGGTGACCTTGTCGCCGTTGGTGTTGAGAAAGACTTCCACGAAGCGGGTTCGGACGGCATAGCGGCCGATGTCATTGGACCATTTGTAGGCGAGATAATTGCGCATGAGGGACTTGTCGGAGTACGGGGCGTACAGGATCCAGTCGGATTCCGCAGGCATGGAGAGGATGGAGACGTTGGTGTCTTCCTTCAAGCCGTCCCACGTTTCGAAAGCGAACTGCTTCTTGGGAAACTGCAGGGAACTGCTGCCGCGCGTCTTGATGCCGCCCCATCCGGCGAAATCGACGGGGCCGGTTATTGCGGCGCGGCCGTCATCGGCGGCGTCTATGACGACAACATAGGCCGGCTGGAAAAAACCGTCGTAGATGCTGAGACCTTTGGTATCTACGACGACGAGGGGCAGGTTGGAATTGAAGGAGGTCAGCGAGGGATCGACAAAGACGTAAGGGTGGACCTCGGTCTGAGAGGGCCGCCAGCCCGGGCGAAAACAGGCAACCATAAGGTTCGTCATGTTCGAAATGCGAATTGGCTTCTGGTAGGTTGCGCCGTTGGAGAGCGTGGGCGCGGTGCCATTGGTTGTGTAGCGGATAATGGCGCCGGGCATGGGGCAGGTGATCGTGACATCGACCGGGCCGGTAAAGAGGCCGCCGGGGGGAGAGATCTGGGGCTGGGCGACGAAGCCGTCAAAGGCGTCGCGGTTCGGGCCGGCAGGCGTCGGGACGGCGAAGTAGCGCTGGGCCGCGGATTCGAGGCCGTAGGAGACGTCGGATTCCTGAGGAGGGTAACCGAATTCGCCGGAGCTGAGTTTGTAGTCGGCGTAGGCGTGAACGACCGTCTCGCCGTCAGGGGCGACGAGGGCGAGGTATTCGCCTGAGTCCGACAGGCGGAAGTTAGTGTGGAGAAAGCCGAGGTCGTCCACGAAGGGATAGTTGTTAATATTGTCGGCCAGCGTCTTGCCTGAGGCGAAGACGATGAGGTATTGGCCGCTTTGCATTGTGACACCATCGGGGAACCGCCACTGGCGAGGCTCATCCTGTTTGTCGGTGAGATACCATCCGCTGAGGTCGACGGCGTGGGGCGTGTTGTTGTAGAGTTCGATCCAGTCGCAGTATTCGGTTGCGCCGTTGACGATTGTGGGGAGGATCGAGTCGTTGTCGGAGAGAAACTCGTTGATGACGACGGGCGGCCTCTGGTCATTCCAATGGGCGGCCAGGCGGGCAAAGTCGGCAATGGCGAGCCGGTCGTCGCCGTCGACATCGATGCATGTGTGGCTGGTGGTCGCGGCATTTGCGAGGAGCCATATTTCCTGGTCGGTGAGCGCGCGGTCGTAAATTGCAACGTCATCCATCAGCCCCTTGAAATAGTTGGGCATATCGCTATTTCCACCAAGGCCGATGTCGCCTCCGGAAGCGGTGTTTACCAACAGGCTTCGGAAGTCGCTGATCATTTCCGGCCGGCCATCGACGTAGAGCCTGATGTTATCCGTCATGGGACCGTTAAGGGTAACGGCGATATGATGCCATTGGCCGTCAGTCAGCGTCTGAGTGCCCAATGCATAACCACCGTACACTTCGGTCCGCAGGCGGCCCGCGTCCTCCAAAAGTACTGTCCATCGGCCACCCACTACGCCGAGTTGCCCCCAATTGAAGATTACCTGTCGCGCAGGCACATCCGCTTTGATCCATGCGGAGCAGGTGCGCGGGGTTGCGCCGGTGAGTCCTTTATAGCCGGTTATGATGATGTGGTCATCAACGCCATCAAGGCGGAGGGCGCCGGCGAGCTTGCCGCCATAGGGGTTCCACAGGGGGTCGCCAATGATGGTACCATGATGGTCGCGGCCGGAGGCATCGGCGGCAGTGGTTCCGATGGCTTCATCGAGTTTCCAGCGGGCGACAAGGCCCTCTTCAGTGCAGGCGGCAGGCGAGAACCAGTTGTCGGCGAGGATGAGAAGGTCCTGGAAGTCGACGCGGCAGTCGCCGGTGAAGTCGCCGAGCATGAAGCAGGGAAGTGCGGGCAAAGCGAAGGCGAGGATGGCGAAGGTCAGGAACGCGTATTGCAGCAATCGTGTCACTTTTCATCTTCTCCCATGCCAGCGGTGCGGACAGAAGTCCACTATAGATATAAGATAGCACAAAACCGTACAAGTTACACGAAAAAAATGGAGCTGACGCGTTTTGCGCGCTGACGGTGTACGGGGCGGCGGCGCGTCGGGGGTTCTTTGCGGCGAGGCCGGTTTGGAGCGGAAACTCTGTGAATCCGGCGTCTGCCGCTGTTTTGGGGTTTTGCTCAGCGGGCCGGGCGGAAGCCCATGATGCTGCTTTCCTTAAGGGGGAGTTGGGTTGCCCCGGTGACGGCGTCGCATGCGATGGGCAGCGCCATCCATGAGCCGCCTCGGACCATTCGGAAGCCGTCGAGGCCGGCGTGGTGGGAGGTGGCGTACCAGTCGGCGGTCCATTCGGCGACGTTTCCGGCCATGTCGCAGAGACCGTAGGGGCTGTTGAAGCGGGCGAAGCTGCCGACGGGGGCGGTGTATTCGAAGCCGTCTTCGGGGCCATCGAAGTTACATCGGTATATGCCGCCGGCATCGGGAGCGTCATCGCCCCAGGGGTACTTGCGGGCAGGAAGCGGGTTGGGGGTCCGGGCGGAGGCGTCGCCGTCGAGAAAGAGGCCGCCGCGGAAGGCTTTTTCCCATTCGGCCTCGGTGGGGAGCCTTAGGCCGCACCAGTCGAGGAAGGCCAGGGCATCGTACCACGAGACGCAGGTGACGGGGTAGTTGTCGCGACCGGGGGCGACGGTGTAGGTGTAGCTGCCGGGTTGGCCATCGCGGAGGATGCCGCAGCGGAGAGGGCTGGCCATGCGTTCGGTCCAGCCGAAACCCGTGCGGGCGGCTTCGTTGAGGTAGTCGGCGTACATGGCGACGGTTGTTTCGCATCGGGCGAGGTGGAAGAGCGGCAGTTCGGAGACGGGGTGGTGGGTCCTGGTTTCGTCATGGCCGCCGCCGGGAACGCTCTTCATTTCGAATCGGCCGGCGGGGATGGCGGCCATCGGAATACCGCGGACGGTGACTTTCAGGTCTTTCGATTCGACGAGGAAGGCTTCATGGGCGCCCCACCAGATGCATGCTTTGCGGCCGGGCTTGTCGACGAGGTCGACGTCGCCGCGGAGGAATTGCGGGTGGAGGCGTCGCCATGTTTGGCCGCCGTCGGTGGAAAAGCGGATGAAGATATAGACGGGATGGGCGGCGGAGATGGCGTCACCCTTGAGGTCGTATTCGATGGCGACACGGGGGCCGCCGAGCTCGGTGGGGTCGGTGGTGACGGTAACATTCGAGATGTCGGCCCACTGGGCGTTTGCGGGCACAAAGCAGGCCAGCGGGACGATCAGGATTGCGAAGAGATGAACGAAGCAATCGTGACGTGTGCGGGCATGCAGCCAGCTGCTTGCGCTTCGCTCGAGTGGCTCAACTTGTTCTGAGTGCAATTCTGGTCGGGGGCAGCCTTCTTGATGCAGTACAAAATTCATCAGACTTCCTCGGTGATGATCCAGGGGTGACGGTATTGGCGCTTGAGGTATTTGTTGGCTTCAGGGTCGTCGACGAAGGTTTCTGTGGCGGCGTCCCAGGTGAGCTTGCGGTTGTTGACGCGGCAGGAGATGTTGGCGAGGTGGCAGAGCATTGCTGAGTAGTGGCCCTGTTCGGCGGAGGCGTTGGCGGGTTTGCGGGTGCGGATGCACTCGATGAAATTATCCTGGTGCTCCCTGTCGGCCTGACGTCCGAATTCGGAGCGGACGAGTTCGCCGTTGGAATCGTAGGCCTGCCAGCCGCCGCCGTGTCGGCCTACGTAGACGAAACCTTTTGTACCACAGACTTCGATTTTGGTGCTGCTGAAGGGCCAGTCGGGGAATCTGTCGGAGTCGCGGATGACTCCTGGCGTTTTCTTCATGTAGGGGCTCCAGAGGGCGGCCTCGAGCATGAGGGTGAGCTTGCCGTATTCGAAGATTGCGAACTGGGTATCGGGGCAGTCTCGGCCGTCGGTGAGGACGTTGACCCCGCCGGCACAAGAGACAGTCCGAGGGTAAGCTGGGTCGCCGAGGAGGAAGCGGGCGAGATCGAGCTGGTGCACGGCGTCACCGGCGATGGGGCCGGCACTGTATTCGTAGTAATTGAGCCAACGGCGGCTGGGATTGTAGGGCAGCTTGGCGGCGGGGCCGCACCAGAGGTCGTAATCGAAGCCTTCCGGTGGATTCTGGTCGGGGGCGGGGGCGACCTTCGGGTGCTGCATCATGTTGAAGACACGGACGAGATAGACGTCGCCGACGGCACCGGACTTGATGTAGTCGGCAACCTTCTGCATGTAGGGGGCGCTTCGAGACTGCATGCCGACCTGGACGATGCGGTTGTACTTGCGGGCGGCGGCGATCATCCGGAGGCCTTCGTATGGGTTGTGCGACATGGGTTTTTCAATGAAAACGTCCTTGCCGGCCTGGCAGGCGAGGATGCCGCCGAGGCAGTGCCAATGGTCGGGCGTGGCATTGATGACGGCGTCGACGGATTTGTCGTCGAGGATCCTGCGGAAGTCCTGAGTCGTTTTCGGCTGGCGGTCCTGGAGTTCACCGACGGATTCACGGGCGCGTGCATAGCGGCGCATGTCGACGTCGCAGAGCCAGGCGATTTCGGCGTCGGTGCGGCGGGCGAAGGCTTCAGCGAGATAGGTGCCTCGGCCGCCGAGGCCCATGACGCCGATGACGATGCGCTCGTTGGCGCCGCGAATGCGGCCGGTCGGCAGGATGGACATGGCGGCAGCCGTGCCGAGGGAGGTTCGGAGGAAGTCTCTGCGATTGACGTTATTGTTCATGACATGCTCCTTATCTGGCGTGTTTGTTGCGGAAGTCTGTGGCGCGGGCGAAGTAGTCGTCGAGTAGTTCGATTCCGAATTCGCGCGCCATGCTTTCGGCCGTACGGTCAGGGGTGTTGGAGGTGATCAGGACGGAGCCGAGATGGCCGGGGTCGGTAATGGTGACGCCGGGGCCGTACTTTTCCTTGAGGGACCGGAGGCGGTTCCAGTTGTAGTCAAGGTGGGCGAGGCGGCAATCGAGGTTGACGGTGGCGACGGTGTAATCGAAGTAGTTGGTGCTGGAGGCGAGGCGTTCGCCGAGGGGGCTGTAGATTTCGCAGGGCAGGCCGGCGACTGCGCTGACGAAGTGGCAGCGGCATGAGTAGGCCCAGCAGGCCTGCATGAGGCCGCCGTGATAGACAGAGCTGAAGATCATGAGGTCGGGTTTAGCTTTGGCATAGCGCAAGCGGAGTTCGTCGAAGTTGAGGTCGAAGCAGATAGCGAAGCCGACGCGGCCGAAGTCGCACTCGGCAATGCAGATTTCCGGGCCGGGGACGATTCCGCTTTCGATTTCGCCGATGGTGGGATAATTCTTGTCATAGACGGCGGCGACATTGCCGGTTCGGTCGAGGAGGACGCTGGAGTTGCGCCATTCGTCGCCGGCGACGTGGCGCTTGGCGGAGTAGACGATGCAGCAGTTGTTTTCTTTGGCGATAGCGGCAAAGAAATCCCTCATCTGGTCTTTGCGGACACGGTAGTATTCGAGGAGCCTGTCTTGGGAGATGCCGCCGGGACGGTCGCAGGCTTCAGGCAGGACGATGAGGTCGGGCTTGTCGGGGAGGACCTGGGCGAGGCGGCCTTTCCAGTGGCTTTTCATTCGATCGACGATTGCCTGGGGGGCGGTATCGGCGGGGAGAACGAGGGCCCGGGGGCCAAGTGTGGCGATTGTGACGTGCCGGGCAGGATTGGCGCGAGGTTGTTGCTGAGCTGCCGAACTGCCGAGGCAAAGCAGAAGGCAGCACAACAATGCCACAGGACGCATATGAGCCGACGCCATAGGTTCCTCCGCTGGTTTCGGATTGGCAATGGGGGCATGGCCGCCACACCCCTACCGCTTGTGCATCATATTATCCGAAGATGGGTCATTTGTCAAAATACCGCGACAGGCGTATAATGTGGGATACGAATTCACGACTTCGGTTTAATTGCCGCTGTTTTGGTGGTCAGCGTATTACGGCGCCGGCTGAACCGGATGAAGGAGCGGGGTACGAACGATTGCAGAAAGGCGAGGTGGCGATATGGCGAAGCAGACACGCAGGCATTTCATGAAACAGACCCTGTTGGCGGGGGCTGCGGCCGCCCTGCCGTTGTCGCGGGTGCGGGGAGCCAACGACGATATCCGCGTGGCGGTGATCGGGCTGCGGAGCCAGGGGGCCAACCACGTGAACTGGTTTCGGAACATACCGGGGGTGCGTGTCGTGGCGCTGTGCGACCCGGACCAGAGCGTTCTGGACCGCGAGCTGGCCAAGTTCGCCGAGCGGAACGAGACTGCGGCGTGCCATCGGGACCTGCGGCGGGTGTTCGATGACAAGGACATCGACACGGTGATCGTGGCGGCGCCGAACCACTGGCATGCACTGGCGACGGTATGGGCGTGCCAGGCGGGCAAGGACGTTTACGTGGAGAAGCCGGTGAGCCATACGATCTGGGAGGGGCGGCAGATGGTGGCGGCGGCGCGGAAGTACAGACGGATCGTACAGTCGGGGACGCAGCGGCGCAGCGATGCGGGTTTGCAGGAGGCGATTGCGTATATCCGCGAGGGGCACATTGGGAAGATTACGCTTGCGCGGGGGCTGTGTTACGTGCGGCGCGGCAGCATAGGCAAGGTGGACGGGCCGCAAACCGTGCCAGCATCGGTGGATTATGATTTGTGGTGCGGGCCGGCGCCGAAGGAGCCGCTGATGCGGAGGAATCTGCATTACGACTGGCACTGGGTGTGGTCGACAGGCAACGGCGACCTGGGCAACAATGGCATTCATTTTATGGATGTGTGCCGGTGGGCCGTGGGGGCGGAGAAGCTGGCGCCGCGGGTGCTGAGCATCGGCGGGCGATTCGAGTACGTCGATGACGGTGAAACGCCGAACACGCAGATTGTGTACCTGGACTATTCGCCGGCGCCGATTATTTACGAGGTGCGCGGGCTGGCGGAAGCGGCAGAGAGCACGGTGATGGATCACTACAGGGGCATTCGCATCGACGTGGTAATTCACTGTGAGGGCGGGTATCTGGCCGGCGGCTGGGTGTATGATAATGACGGCAAGAAGATCAGGCAGTTTATGCGCAACGGGGGCGGCGGACATCACGCGAACTTCATCAAGGCGGTGCGGAGCCGCAAGATGACGGATTTGAATGCGGATATTCTCGAAGGGCACCTATCGAGCGGGCTGTGCCATATGGGGAATGTGTCACACAGACTTGGGCAGGCGGCCAATGCAGAGGAGATCGCCGAGTCGGTGCAGCAAAATGCACACATGCTCGACGCGTTCGAGCGGATGGAGGCGCATCTGGCGGCCAACAAGGTGGACTTCGGCGCGACGCCGCGAGTGTTGGGGGCGGCGCTGGAGTTCGATGCGGATACGGAGCGGTTCACCGGGGCGTGTGCGGAGGCGGCCAACCGTTTGGTGACGCGGAGGTATCGGGCGCCGTTTGTGCTGCCGGCGAACGTTTGATGGCCATAGGCAGTCGAAACTGACGGTGGAATGATGGGCAGATGCCCATGCCGCGGATCAGGCTTTGACGGCCAGGACGCGGACGGCGTGGGGGGCAAGGGCGATCTCGGCATCGGGCGCAAGCTGCCGGCCGGCGGCGGTTTGGGGATCAAGCAGAACGCGCGTGCCAGTGGTCTTTGTTCCCAGTTTGAAGCGGATGTCGCTTTCGCCTTCGTTGAAGAGGATGTACCAGTCGAGGCCTTCCTTGACGACGTGGCGGAGCCGCAGATCGGGGGCGGGAGGGGAGACTTTCACATCAGGCGGGGCCAGTTCGTCGAGTTTACGGATGAATGCCTCGGGGTCGGTGTCGGGCTGCCAACGCAGGATGCGGCCGGCTTTTTCGAGGGTGTCGATTGCCTTGGTTGCGCGGTCGGGTATGCCAAGTTCGACGACGAGCGCGCGGTAGTGCATGCCGGCGATATGGATGCCGTCGGCGGCGACTTCGGCGTCTTCCCACAGGTGACGTGCTTCGAGATAGTTGAAGTCGCGCTGATGCTGGAAACAGATCTTGGCCGAACGCCACGGCAGGGAGTCGTTGAGGCCGAGGATGGCGACAGAGCAGACATGGCGGCTGTCGGTGTTGAGCCAGGCGAGACGTGCGCAGCGGTCGGCGAACGGGCGGAACTGCGGCCACCAGGTACTGTTTGGGCCAACGTCCGGGGGACGTTCGTCGATGCGCGGGCCGCGGATGGAGTAATAGAAGGCATGTGGATAGAGGAGGCTGCAGCCGCGGACGAGCAGCCAGTTGGCCAGCCACTGCATTTCTTCGAAGGTGAAGTCGTGGCCGTAGGCGCCGCAGAACTCGTTGGAATTGCGGCGACGGCCGAGGTGGATCATGGCTGAGGAGGCACATTTGGCCTGGGTGGACTGGGCGCCTTCGAGCGCGGAGGGTTTTGCGGGTTCGATGTAGCGCCAGACGATGTCCTGGCCGGGGATGTGGAAATGGCGGAGGTGACCTATGTCATCGGGCTTGGCCGGGTGGCCGGTAAGTTCGATATTGTGGCTGTCGCACCAGCAACGGATGGGGGCATAGTACGTTTCTTCGAGTCGCATCTGCAGGGCGCGATGGTAGTCATTGCGGCGGCGCGCGGCCTCCGGTTCGTCACCGTGCCAGAGCGCGGGCAGATACGGCGTGAAGTCATAGCCTAAGAGGCGGTTGACATGGTCCAGGATGCCGGTGGTACCGGCAACAACGCCGCGCTCGCGGAGGCGGCCGGTCATGTTAGGCTCGTCGGTGAAGATGGCTTTGACCGTCTTGCCGAAGTGTGTACCGAATTCGTCGTGGTAGCGCTGGTAGACGAGGCGGATGAAGCATGCGACTGCTTCCGGGTTGAGGATATCGCCTGCGGGCGGGGTGTCCTCGGCGACTTCGCGCCTGTCGGAGCGGCGAGGCGGGTCTTCGTCTCTGAAGTGCAGGCCCCGGATGACGGAGTTGACGGGACGGTCGACAATGGCAAGCCGATGACCATTGAGCTTGCGCTTGACAACGGCGACAAGGGTCTGGTCGGCCGACAGCGATGGTTCACCGTCGGAGCCTATGGCGGCGCCGGAGACCTTACGGCCGGGCTCTACTTCATCGAGATCGATGCACACGAGGCCGCGGCACTGGTAGGCGGGGTTCTCGGCCACTACCTGGCCGCAGGAGGAGCCGCTGGGGTACATGCCCTCGTCATAGAGGACGACCCACATGCCGGTGCGGCGGGCTTCTTCGATGGTGAAACGCATGAAGTGGAGCATGCGGTTGCTCATCCAGCCGATGTCGCGGGGCAGGCCCACGCGGGGATGGATCACGAAAGCATAGACGCCGTGGTCACGGAAGTCGGCCATCTGGCGTGAGATCTCGTCTTCGGTGAGGCGGTCGTTCCAGAACCAGAACGGGGCCATGGAAAATTCAGCGCCCGGCCGGCACCATCCGGCGGATAATTCGACCAGCGGCTGGGAGGCGTTTTTCGAAGCGGCGGCCTTGAGCAGATCGGCTGCTGAAATCGCCCCCAGGCCTGCAACGGTGAGAAAATCACGTCTGTCCATGCGCGATCCGTCCATTCCAAAGAAAACGGCTTTCCTCTCAGGGAAAACCGTTTATAACAGATTGCCAAACGGCCGTCAAAGGTCGCCGTCTAATAGCCCGGGGTGGGCGGCGCCGCCTGCCAGTTGACAGGATCGTTACCGTACTCGGTGTTTAACTTGCGGACCAGGGCCTTGCCGCCGCCGTCGGGCTCCGTCGACCACGGATCGGCGCCGACGGGGTGTGAACCGTCGCTGTAGACGACGCGGTCGACGCGGATGTACTGGCGCTGCATCAGTTCGTCAACATCGCCCGGCATGGAAAGTTGAATCTGCTCGCCTGCGTTGTTGAGCGATCCCTCTGTCCACTGGATCGCCTGCACTACCGGGGGACCGAACTCGGACTGGAAGGCGACCAGGTTCTTGACCAGCAAGAGCCGTCCGCCAGGCGGCAATGTCACGACTGGTGCGACAGGCATAAAGAGTTCAATGCCGCCATCGTCGGTGAAACGCCACGGTTCGTTGGTCAGCGAGTCGTAGAGGGTGACGTCTTCGGTGCTGATGTTGAGGAGTTCCACATACTCGGCGTCGCCGTTGCCGAGGGGGTTGTACATGATCTCGCTGATGACGATCGGCCCGACCTTCGGGTAGGCATTGGCCCGGCCTGGTGTCGGCTCGCTCATAGCAACAAAGTTATAGGTTCCGGTACTCTTCAGATAGCGGCCCAGGGAGACGCCTGTTTGCGAGGCGCCGAAGGACTCCTGGTCGTTGTAGCCGGTGAGGACACCATTTTCGCCGGAATGGAGGTAGACCGTCTCGCCGTTTTCGCTGAGGGCGAATGGGGTGTGGCAGCCAGGGGCCTGTGCATTGCCGAAATGGAGGTGCTCATAGAAGACGATGTAGCCCTTTGCGGGAATGACCGTTCCGGCAGGAATTTCAAACTTTTGCAGGTTGCTGCTGCTGTCGGAGAGAAACCAGCCGCCAATGTTGACAGGCGCATCGGAGGTGTTGTGCAGCTCGATCCAGTCCGGCTCGAGGTCGTGTGAGTGCGCGAGAAGCTCGTTGATTACAACAGTGCCGAGCGGGGGCAACAGTCCGGAATCGTCGGCGCCGGGCGAACCGCCGGGGGCGGCACTGGGTCGCCAGCCTTCACGTTGACCCCACAGCGTCAGGTCCGCAGCGGCCGGGTCGCGGATTGTCAGCGAAAATCCGCCGCCGTCAGTGACATCGAACCAGTCGTCGCGGTATTCGAAGTCGTGGATCACAGCGCCGACCGCGTCGAGCAGTTCGATGCGTTCGCCGTTGTTGTTGAGGCTGCCTGTGTAAACGCCGGCGATCACGCCGTCGAAGGCGGGGTATCGCGAACGGAAGGCGGCTTCATTCTTCACAACAACGACCGACTGGCCGGGCTCGACATTCACGGGGCCGAAGATGAGGTCGATGCCATCGGTGAATCGCACGTTGGCCAGGTCGATGGCTTCAGCACCGATATTCTTCAGCTCGACATACTCGCAATCTTCGTCCGTGTAGCCGGCGTCCGGGGGGGCATCCTCAGGGTGATACATCAACTCGGTGATGCGGAGGTTCTCTTTGACGGAGCCGACGGCGAACGCCGCTTCGTTGAGGGCGCTCCACCCGTTTGCGTCAAGGGCCCGTGCCTTGACGGTCGCACCGGGCGGCAGCGTGATCGGGCCGGTGTACATGAATGCCGTGGGCGAGACTTCGCCGGTGGTCTTGTGATGCCCTGCGATGAGTTCGAGGGAGATAAGCATATCCCCATCGTAATCGCGCCGGTTGAGGCCGTGTATGGCGAGGATGTTTTCACCTGCGCGCAGCTTGTCCAGGTGATCGTACACATCGAAGTCCTGGAACTGCACGCCGGAGTGGCTGGCGGAGGCTCGCGCCTGCCAGGTCAACGGATTTGTCATGTTTGCCCGTGCGATCTCCTGGCCGTTGAGAAACGCCACGAAACCGTCGTCGTATCGCATGCGCAGTACAAAGAAGTTCAGATTCGCCAACTGGGAGGCATTAACCTGAAACGGGATTCGGATATAGCACGTTGCGTTGATATTGTGCATTCGAGTCCGCAGATCATAGCTGATGTACGGCAAGAGCGTCGATCCGGTCTCGAAGCCCACGCCGCCGGTGCGTCCGGGGATTACCGGCGTTCCGTGGTTCCAGGCGGAATCGTTGTACGGCTCGCTGCCGCCTCGCCAGGATGTGCCGATATCCTGCGTGGGAACGAGCACGCGTTTGGGGGCGTTCTCGGGGATCAGCGTGATCCGTGTCTCCGGCAACACATCAGGCATGCGCGGGTCGGTGCCATCCAACGTGTAGTAAATCGTGCCGGCCGGTGCGGACATTGTCAGGGCGAATCCCGAGGGTACGTGGCCGCCATGCTGACTGAACGACGGCGCGACGGTTTGGGGGTAAAGGCCGCGGTTCCTGAGCTGATTGAGAACGATATCGCTTCGATAAGGGAAATAACTGCCGAGCAGCCAATCGCGGTGTGCGACCCATTCCACGTCACGCGTGTAGGGCACGGCCCTTCGGTTGTCGCCCCATCGCGCCGATTCGCCTACGACCGCCCTGTCGATCTG
The DNA here is from genome assembly GCA_035450485.1 of Anaerohalosphaeraceae bacterium. GTDB lineage: Bacteria > Planctomycetota > Phycisphaerae > Sedimentisphaerales > Anaerohalosphaeraceae > JACZKQ01. Next base: position 13,401 of record DAOTMV010000008.1, read on the forward strand.
GTCGAGCATAGACTGATAAAGGGCCTGGGCGTTTTCGGGGGTAAGCGGGCCATCATTGAAGAAGTGTTTGTGGACGCGATCGGCAAACATGAGGCGATACTCAGGGTCGCCGGCGGCCAGTTTCTGATGGAGCCCTGTGGGCGCATAGGAGTCGTTCTGGCCGGTGACATCGGTATTGAGGCTTTCCAGACAGTGCTCGGCGTCCCAACTGTGGTAGCGCCACCGTCCCAACGGGTCGCGGCGGTTCCGCGTAGCATACCAGTTCTTGGGGCCCCAGTCGTTATTGCCAACGTAGAAGTTGGTGATCATGTAGTCGATGAAATTCGGCACGTCGAGGTATTCGGAAATCGTTCGGACGGTTGAGCCGCCGGCGTTGAACATCTGGTAGTAATTAGCATTGGACCCGTTAATGACGCCACCGGCATTATGTTTGAGGACGTCGTAGTCGTAGGCGTCGCCGCCGAGATAGGATTCGGCGAAGTGTTCGTCAGGCCGCTCGTGAATCCAGTAGAGGCCCCAGTAGAGGCCGCTGAGGTAGAGGTGGACCGGGCGGCCGTGCGCACCATAACCACCGAGGGCATTCTGGACGTTGGAGGGGAACTGGTCGTGCGTATACTGGCCGCGGATCTGCTGATCAACAGAGGAGTGGTGCCAGACGTTGTTGAGCTGGGCTTCGAGCACGACGGTGTTGAAGCGGTCGGTCCCTTCGCTACCGTAGAGGGGGAATTCGAGATGGCCTGCGCCGTAGCCGCCGCGGAAGACGAGGCGCATGGAGAGCTTATACGACTTCCATCGGTCGAGGCTTGTGCCGCCGCCGCTGACGCCGCCCTGCATGCGGACGGCGCAGTCAATCTGGAAAGCATCGCCGCCGGAGGGATCGATCAGTTCGGCGGAGCACCAGCGTTCGGTACCGTCCTGATTCTTATTGACGTAAATGCCGGTCGGGCCGAACCAATCATCGCGCGGCATGACCAGGGACAAAGTCGGGATCGACTTGAGGTCGTCCTTGATGGTACTGGCGTAAAGGCCTCCGAACGCGTCGGTTCCGTTCTGGCCGACCACGTCCGGATCGACCTGGTAGTCACCGACGACAGTTGGCGAGGGCCAGAGTTCCGGGCACCCCGGCGGCGGAACGGGCATGCCGGTATCGGAGTCCGTCCCCTGCTGGATAACATCGTTGAGAAAGATGTAGGTCTGCGTGTCGACGTTGGATTCCAGCCAGCCCGTCTTGAAGGCGGCGGCCCGCAGCATAGTTGTTGACGAGACGCGCACGGGTTTGGTGTACACGGTGCCGCTTGAGGCCGTGGGGCGGCTGCCGTCGGTCGTGTAGCGGATAATCGCGCCCGGCGTGTCGCACGTGATGACGACGTCGAAGGGCTGCTCGTAATGGCCGCGGTTATGGCTGAAATGCGTGTCACCAACGGCGCCGGCGTAACGTTCGCTGTTGGCCGCGCCCGTCCAGCGATTGTTGACGCGCGTTCCCGGCGTCGGTTCCATGAGGTAGCCCTCCTCACCGTCGTTGCCGACACCGTAACTGACCAGGGGGCGCTGAGGCGGGTATTCGTCGTAGGCGTGGGCGACGCGGCCTTCGGGATCGATGAGGGCAAGGTACTCTCCGCCGGCGGCGAGTTCAAAATTCGTGTGCAGCGCGCCGTAGTAATCGACAAACGGATAGTTGTCCGGGTACTGGGTCTGCTCCTTCCGGGAGGCGAAAACGATGAGGTATCCGTTGGCGGGGATGGTCGTTCCGGCGGGGAAGGACCACTTGTTGGGGAGATCCTTGTCGTCGGTGAGGCACCAGCCTTCGAGGTTTACGGGTTCGTCGGCGCCGTTATAGAGTTCGATCCAATCGGGATGCTGGTCGGGATTTTCGGGGTTGACATTGTCAAAGCGCGTGAAGATATTCAGAGGGCTGACCAGCGGCGTATAGGAGTTGCTGGCCATGAATTCGTTGATGCGGACGCTGCTGAGCTTGCTGCCGAGGTTCTTGACGAGGAGGCTGAAGTCGTTGAAGTCGACCTGGCCGCTGCCGTCGACGTCTGCGGTGTTGTTGCCGCCGCGGAGCCACCGCTGGGCGAGTATCGCCATGTCCTTGAGGTCCACGTCGCGATCACCGTCGACGTCGCCGACGAGGGCGGCTTCCCTGACGGTAACCCGCAGCATGTCCCGGCCGGACTGCATTAGTTCGTCCCAGGCTTCGAGCTTCAGTTCATAGACTCCGGGGGCATCGAAACGGGCGGCCGTTTCGCAGAGGTTGTCGGCAGGTTCAAAGGTCACATTGCCGGGCCCGCCGGCCTTGCTCCACCGGACCGTTAGCTGGCCAAGCTGGTCCGGGTCATCGTCCACGACGAGGCCGGCAAGCTGGACGGTTCTTTCGCCGGGCCAGATGATCATCTGGTCGGGGCCGGCATCGACCCAGGGCGGCGCGTTGGTGTAGCCTTCGCGAACGATATCGACGTAGCAGATCTTGGCGTTGATGGCGCCGGTGGCGGGTTTGATTGTCAGGCGGCCGTCGGAAACCGTGACCTTGACATCGTACTCGTCGAAGTTCGTGGCAGTCGTATCGGGAAGGATTGTGCCTTCGACATTGATGGTGTTGAGCTGGGTGTTAGTCATCGGGTCGCCGCAGACGATGTGGACGTCGTAGACGCCGTTTTCGAGCGCGATCTCCCATGTGGCGTTCGGGTTTGACGGTCGCTGGAGCTGATTGCAGGTGTTGCGGAGCGGGTCGCTGTAGAGATTGCCTTCCTTGGTCTCGTAGGTGGGGATGTTCCATCCGTAATAGTAGCCATTGCCGCGATCGCCGAACTGTTCGCCGGTATCGGCCAGGTAACCTATCGGGACCGGTGCTGTGGGGGGCTGAAAATTCACTTTGATGATTTGGGCGTTGAGGAGGCTGCCAGAAAGCAGTACGACGGCGACGGCAATGACCAGCACCCACCGGGCACGCGGACGGTACAAACAGAGCTCCCGGAACACTTCGGCGATGTTCATTCTTTCCATAGCCTCCAACGATTCATCCAACACCCGGAAAACCCTCTACGCGCCGCCCCTGCCGTATTATTATATCGAAACGCGCACAAAAAGTCAACGCGACATCACATGTCGTCCGGCGGCGAATAGAAAGCCGGACGTCTGGGATGACCAAACGTCCGGCTTGTATTCATTTCTATTGAACAATTACCACCCTGATTTAATCCCACGGCCAGATGCATGTGTCGTCGGCCGGGTCGTTGCACAGGCCCCAGTTGGCCAACATGATGGCCAGGTCGGAGAGGCCTATGTAGCAGTCGCCGTCGAGGTCGGTGACGAACAGGAGACTGTCGGCCACAACATTGTCACACGTCGGCGCAATGACGGTCACCTGAACGGTATCTGTCACTGTCACACCTTCATCGACTACGGTCAGTTTCAGTACATAAACGCCTGCCTCCGGGAAGCCGACCTGTGTAGTCATGCTCATGGGGTCATCAAACTCGGCCTCGCCGGGGCCCGATTCCGTGGACCACAAGATCGTCATGGGATTCGGCGCTCCCAGGTCGGTGATTATGGCAGCCACTGTGGTCTTCACGCCGGGCTTCCAGTTGAAGACGATGTCTTCACCGGCATCGACCTTCGCCACCAGTCCGCCCATGGCCGTCAGCTTCGAAATGCTGTCGTACTCAGGCTCGTCGTGCAGCGGCAGGGCATAGTTGTAGACTCGTACATCGTCGATCAGGCCGTTGAGATGCTTGTACACCGCCGCCGGCCCAATCGCGTAATTGATGCCCACGCCGATATAGCTGTTGGTCTGCGATGCGCCGCTCAGATCATAGTCGGGCGGCAAAGTCGTTGTCGCCTCAAGCACGCCGTCGACATAGATACGGATCACGTTCCAGTCTCGGACAGCTGCGGCGAAATGCCAGAGGCCGTCGTTGGTGATGGATGTACCCGTAGCCTGAACCTTGTCACGATTGTCGTCAGTCGTTACGGTCATGGCTCCCGTACGAACCTCGTTAATGCCGAGTATGTAACGTATGCCGCCGGTATTGTCGCCGCCGTTGCTGAAGATGTTACCTTTGTGTTCGTCGCTCAGCGATGCGTCCGGGGGCGGACCCTGGGTCGTCTTGAACCAGCCGGTGACCGTCCAATCGCCGGTGCCGAAATTCAGTTCGGGAGCGGGCCCCAGGTCGACATAGTTGGTATTCGGGTCGCCGTCGGTAAGATCAGTGTCTATCAGGTTGATCGATTTTGTTCCCACGGCAGCATCGGGATCATAGGTTCCGCCGCCGCCCAGTGACACGATCGTGCCGTGATTGTTGTTCCTGGAGTGGTCCTCGACGTTGTCATCGAAGTTCCAGTAGCCGACCAGGAATTCGTCGGCGCGAGCTTTCACGCGGATGGTCGTGATATCATTTGCGTCCTTGTCGCCGTCGGTGGCCTGAAGCATCAGTTCGTAAATGCCCTTTGCGCTGAAGGTCACCGTTGCATCCAACGCATGGATGTCACTGAACGTGACAGTGCCCGGGCCGCTGACCTTGCGCCAGTAGTAGGAGAGGACGCCGGGATCACCTTCGTTCGGAGGAAGGTCTGTCACAGCACCGGCCAACTGAACCGAGTCGGTGATGTAGATCGACTGATTCGGCCCGGCCTCGGCGACCGGGGCGGGGTTGAACGTCGGGTCGGCTGCGTAAATATCGACAAAGCAAATCTTGGCATTGGACGCGCCCGTTCCGGGGCGAATGGTTAGCCGGCCGTCGGTGACGACGACCTCTTTTACAGTATACTCATCAAAATTGTCCTGGCCGTCCGGATCCGGCACCAGTATGCCCTCGACATCCAGAGTGTTAGTCTGGTCGGCGTTCGAAGGGTCCCCGCACACAATGAAGAGCTCGTACGCGCCATTGGGCACTGCAATTTCCCAATAGCGGCCTGTGGTCTTCTGCATGTGGTTCAATGTATCGTACCGCTTATCCGGAGAAGAGCTATTGTTCCTCTCACGGGTTTCGTCAACGGCGATGTCCCAGCCATAGCTGAACCCGTTGCCGCGATCGCCAAACGGTTCTCCGCTGTCGATCTCGTAATCGGCGAATTGGGCGGGAAGTTTTACGCCGGCGGGTTGGAAATTGACCTTGACGAATACCTGCTGGCCACTGGCCGAGGCGCCCAGCATGCCGAATGCCAATACCGCTATCGATAAAACAATCTTCACTTTCATTGTTATGTCCTCCATTATGAATCGCTTGTTAGAATCATTTTCAATAGGGATATTCGCATTCGACCGCGCGCGGATCGTTGCATCTCAGCCAGTCCTGGGCCATCTTGACGAAATCAAACAAATCGATGCGGCAGTCGGGCGTACCGTCGGGACCGCTGACGTCACCGGGCATGAGTTTGCCTTCGGCGATCACATCGGCACAAGTCGGACTGATGACCTCGATCCGGATTGTATCGGTCATGGTTTGATAACTGTTCTGGGCCGTAAGCGACAGTTCGTAGACGCCGAATGCCGGGAAGGACACCTGGGTCACGGGTGACGACGGATCATCAAAGACGGCGGGGCCGTTGGGGCTGGTCACGGTGGCCCATGTGATAGTGATCGGGCCCTGCTTGCCTTTGTCGATCACCGTGCCGTTGAGGCTGACCTTTTCACCGGGACGATACTGCAGGGCCATGTCGGGGCCGGCGTTGACCATGGGCCGCACGTAGTTCATCGCCGTAAGTGCGAGCACCTCGGCTTCCGAGAGGCCGTAGTTGTAGACTCGCACGTCGTCGAGGAGGCCCTTCCACAGTCTTCTCACCTCGTTGTTGTGAATCTGACCGCCAAGGACGATGGGATTGCTGCTGAGATTCACTGGGCCGATCGCCGGCTGCGTGACATCAAGGACGCCGTCAATGTAGAGCCTGATCACCTTGCCGTCATACGTGCCTGCCATGTGGTGCCAATTGCCGTCGTTGACGGAAATGGTACCGGAGGGTCCGTTGTTGGGGTTGGTCACTGTGCCACTAACATGGAAGGCCATGGCGTTGCGGTTGTCGTTATCGCGGTAGGTTCGTGCGATACGCCACGAATCGTCGCCGCGCGAGGCGGCCGTCTGCCAGTCGGTGTCGAATGCATCGACCTTGATCCATGCCGACAGGCTGGCGCCCCACCGCGGCTCATCGTTGAAGTTCGGGACGCTGTTTGAATCAATTGAAATCAGGGCGTACGAAGTGCCATCAAATCTCAGGGCGTTGGAGCCGATCCAGCCGGGCACGTAGGTTGGGGCCACACTGTTGCTGTCAACCAACATGAAGGCGCCGTGGTTGTTGTGCAGCGAGTCCATGACATCATGCGGGCCAGTGGTCACCTCAAAATCCCAATGCGCGATCATCTTGTCGTCGGCGTGGTCCCGCACAAGGACGTTGACTATGTCGTTGGCGTCTTTGGAGCCGTCGCTGGCGGCAAGCTGCAAAACGTAGGCGCCTGTGGCGCTGAACGTCGCCGTGGTCTCAAGGGCCTGGGCGTCGCCGAAGGTCACGTCGCCCGGACCGCTGAGTTTGGACCACTGGCATGAGAGCACCCCGGGGTCACCTTCCAGCGGATCTCTGTCAGTGACTGTGCCGCCAATCTGTACCGAATCCTCCAGGTAGACGGCGACCGTAACATCCGGCTGTGCATTGACAACCGGCGCCGGGTTAAACGTCGTATCGGCCGAAACCGCACCAATAATGTAGAAGTTGTTGCCCTGCTGCGGTCCGAACACGTATGTTCCGGCGTCAAATTCCGCCGCATACACGCTCATGGCGCGGTCGCTGTCACCGCCCACATAGAGATTCAATTGGGTATCCTTGAATGTTCCGTAAAGGGCAAAACGGCCGGCCACCTGGTCGACGCGGGCCTGGCGATCTGTTTCGTTCCACCGGTCATCCATGGCAATCCAGATCGTCGCCCGCATGGAAGTCGTCACCGTATATGTGACGTTCTCACCTCCCGAATCCTTATCGTTGTTGAAGGTACGCACATATTCCGAACCGATCAGGGGCATATTCAACGGGCCGAGGGTTCCCGTGGGCGTTTTCACAAATCTATGGGTATCACGATCCGAGCGTATCAGATTACCATCCTTAACGCCGCCCGGCTCCATCGGCAGGCACTGGGTCTCGCCGGTAAAGGCACCGATTGGCGGCCTATCGCCGGATGCGCCGCCCGAACGGACGACCGACGTGATAATCTGGCCTTGGGCGTCCGTCAGCGCCAGAAGCCCCAGTGTCAACACCAGCATTGACAAGACTATTCTGACTTTCATGTTGCGATCCTCCAAATTATTAGCCCTTAAACAACAAATTGTGAATTAATTATCAGTGAATCTGCGCTTGGCACAGAAAGTACGCGGTGTGAAAAAAACGGAGATATAAGCAGACCTTCTTCCCGGCCCCCCAGGCTGCCGATTCTGACAGCAGCCACATCACCTCACCACCACCGCACCGCAAAGTCGGCACCTCCTTAAAACACCCCCCTACCACGAAGGCTGAAAGCACCAGTCGTCTCCCGCCCTCTTTCGGTACACTTACCGAATCTACTAATTGTACCAGCTTACGGGGCCGTGGTCAACACAAATCCGAAAGCCCGAGGACAAAACCCGCCGTTCATGCAGGTCAATCGGAGCTAAGCAGGGGGAAATCTTTTTCGCCGTCCAAACAAAAGCAGCCCTGATCCCGACACCTTCAAGCTTAGGGAATCCCCCCACTGACTGGCTTTCGTCCATTAAGGGGCACCCAGCCGGTTGCCAAATCCGGGTCCTGGGGCTACAATGTCTTGTAGGCTAATGAAACCGTTTTATTGGACGTATGCGGTTTGGGGCGTATGCGACACCCGACAATAGTGCCGGCATTGGGCGACAACTTTGTCTATGTGATGCCCTACCATAGGAACAAGGCCGTGGTGGTCGATCCTGGACAGGCGGCGCCGGTTACGGAGGCTTTGGATGCTCAGGGCCTGGTTCTGGCGGCCATCTTCGTGACGCATCACCACTATGATCACATGGCGGCGGTGGCGGAGTTGAAGCGGCATACGCCCTGCCGCGTGATCGCGCCGGACGCCCGGGTGCCGGGGGTGGATTTGATCGTCGATGAGACGCCGACCGTTCGGTTGCATAACACGGAGGTCCAGGTAATCCTTACACCCGGCCACACCGGCACAAGTGTTTGTTACTACGTGCCGCCTGTGTCGGAGGCCGGGGTGGGGCTGCTGTTTACGGGCGATACACTTTTTGTCGGAGGGTGCGGGCGGGTGCTTGAGACGGACATGGCGACGATGTATGCATCGCTGCGGAAGCTGGCCGCCCTGCCGCCGGAGACATTGGTCTATCCTGGTCATGACTATACGGAGGAAAACTACCGTTTCGCGCTGACGATTCTGCCGGATGATCCGGATTTTCGGAGGCGGCTTGCCGAGACACAGGAAGCCATGAAGGCCGGCCAGCACACAGCGCCTTCAACCCTTGCCGAAGAGAAGAAGTCGAATATCTTTCTTCGTGTCCACCAGGTCGCCGTCAAACGGGCTCTCGACATGCCTGAGGATGCCGAACCCGCAAAAGTTTTCGGCGAACTACGCCGCCGCAAGGACTTCTTTTGAGGTCACGGTCTGACGGAGGCTATCTCACCGGGTACGGCGGCAGCGGCGGAATGGTCTTCTCCTTTGTCTTGAGTTCTTTGAGGATAACCTTGATGGCACGGTCGAGCTGCTGGTCGATGCCGGCGTATTCCTTGGCGGGATCGTTGTCGACGCAGATATCCGGCTCAACGCCCACGCCTTCGATGATGTATTCCTTGCCATCGACATCGTAGCGTGAAAACTCGGGCTTCATGAGGTAGCCGCCATCCAGCAGCGGCAGCGTACCGCGAATGCCTACGACGCCGCCCCAGGTGCGCTTGCCAACGACCTTGCCAAGCTTGTGCTTCTTAAAACGGTACGTGAACAGGTCGCCGTCGGAGGCGCTGAATTCGTCAGCCAGGCACACCATGGGGCCGTAGATCATCTCCAGCGGATTGGGCCGGGGGGCCGTGTCGCGCGAGAACGTGATCATGGCGATCTGGCGGCGGAGGCGTTCGATGATCATGGGCGAGACATTGCCGCCGCCGTTGCCGCGGACGTCGATGATCAGGGCCTTTTTACTGATCTGCGGATAGAAATGCTTGACGAATTCGTTGAGGCCCTCGGGGCCCATGTCCGGCACGTGGATATAGCCGACCTTGCCGTCGGTCGCCTTGTTTACCTTCGCGATGTTGCCCTGCACCCAGTTGTAATAGTAAAGCCCCGATTCGTCATCAGTGGGCACCACGATCACATCACGGGCGCCTTCTTCGGCGGGTGCTGCGTTAAGCCGCAGGACGACCTGGCGGCCGGCCTTATTGAACAGCAATTCATAGATGTTGGCTACGTCCGCCGTGGAAACGCCGTCCACGGCAATAATGTAATCACCCTCATTGGCGTCCACACCAATCTCGGTGAGCGGTGAACGCAGCGACTTGTCCCAATTCTGTCCAGCCAGAATCTTGTCGATTCTGAAGTATCCGCTGTCATTGTGTTTGGAGAGCCTGGCGCCAAGCAATCCCATTTTGATCCGCCGCGGCTTAGGCAGGTCGCCGCCGCCGACATAGGTGTGGCCGACGTTCAATTCGCTGATCATCTCGCCGATCACGTAGGTCAGGTCGGCCCGGTGATTGACGTGGTCCACCAGCGGTGCGTAGCGATTTCGCATGGCCGGCCAGTCGACGCCGTGCATATTTGGCACATACAGGAAGTCGCGCGCCTGACGCCAGCATTCGTTGAAGATCTGCGTCCATTCCGCACGGCGGTCGAGTGAAACCTCCATGCCGGACAGGTCCAGCGTTTCTTTCATCTCAAAGGCGGCTTTTGGCAGATCGATGATCGCGTATTTACCTTGCGCGGCGACGAGCATCTTCTTGCCGTCGGCGGAGATCTCGTATCCGCTTGCTTTGGCAAGTTCGGTCTCCTTCTTTTCCTTGAGATCGTAGCACCGCAGCGTCCTTGCGCTGTCACCGCTGCGGCTGCGCAGATAGTAGACCATATCGCCCACCGCCTGCACGTGTCCGTAGTCCGAAGCCGCAATCGGCAAGGCGGCTATCCGGCCCTGGATGCCGTCGATATCGACCTTGATCGGCTTTACCGTTTTGTCCGCCGCTTTGTCCTTATCCTTGTCCTCTTCGTTGTCCTTCTTCTCTTGAGATTCATCGCTCTTGCGCACGGCCACCTCGTCGCTCTCATAGGCAAACGGAGAGCGGGTGTCCTTGGCCAGAGTCAGCAGGTAAATGCGCTCCATGTCGCGGTAGGCGTGGTTCCATTCCGTCGCGCTGTAAATGGGATTGAAATCGCGGTTCGAGATGAACAGCACAAACCGGCCGTCTGAACTGAACGCCGGGTTGGAGGCCTTGAACCAACCGTCCGTGAGCGGCCAGGACTTCTTTTCGGCAAGCGAATACAGATGGATGCGATCCATGCCGTCGGTCTCAGCCCGCGTGTAGACGATCCACTTGCTGTCAGGCGACCATGCGTATTCGTGGAATTCCCATCGCTCGGACGTATCCACCTCTGTCAGCTCACCGCTTTCGACGTCTACATAACGCAGCCGCAGCCGCTTGTCACCCCACAGGATCTTCGTGCTGTCGGGCGACCAGCGGATCTCGTACTTGTAGGTATCACCGCCGTGTGTGACTTGGCGCGGTTTGCCGCTGCCGTCACCGGCCGTAATGTAAATCTCGCCCTCGCCGGTGGCGTCGGAAATGTAGGCCACCCATTTGCCGTCGGGCGACCACGTGCTGTTGCGTTCGTGCACGCCCGGCGTGCCGGTCAGGTTTCGCACCTCGCCGTGTTTTGCGGGCACCGTAAAGACGTCGCCCCGGGCGCCGAAAAGGGCCCGTTTGCCGTCCGGTGCGATCTCAAAACTCGTCACGGCATCGTTGACCGCCAGGATCCCGCCGCGGCCGGCGACACGATCTTCCCGGATGCTGACCGGCACCTTCTCACAACGGCTCTTGTCCAGGTCGTAGCGATAAATGAACCCGCCGTTTTCGAAGACGATCGCATTGTCGCCCAATGACGGGAACTTAATGTCGAAGTCGGTGAAGTGGGTTAACTGCTTTGTCTCCTTCGTCTTCAAGTTGAAGGCAAACAGGTTCATCCGTTTGTTGGCGTCGCGGTCCGAAATGAAATAGATCGTGTCGCCCTTCCACATCGGGATGATGTCCTGCGCAGGGTTGTCCGTGATGTTGGTCACCTTCTTGGTTTTGAAGTCATAGATCCATACATCGTCGGCCATACCGCCCCGATAGCGTTTCCACGTCCGGAACTCGCGAAAGATGCGGTTGTAGGCCATCTTCGACCCATCGGCGGAAAACGAACAGAAGCCGCCGCGCGGCAGCGGCAATTCCTCCGGCATGCCTCCTTCCGGTGAGACGGCGTAAAGCTGGCCGTTGAAATCGTTGAACGAGCGCATCCGCGAGCGAAATACGATGCGCTGCTCCGGCGTCCAGGTCATGACGATATTGTTGGGACCCATGCGGTCGCTCACGTCGTCGCGGCTAAGGGTGGCCGTCCAGGTCACCCGCTTCGGCACGCCGCCTTCTGCCGGCATAACGTAAACCTCAGTGTTACCGTCGTACTGTGCGGTAAAGGCGATCTGCCTGCCGTCCGGCGAGAAGCGGGCGAACATCTCATAGCCCACGTCATTGGTCAGCTTTCGCGCTACGCCACCCTCTGCCGCCACCGTATAAAGGCCGCCGGCATACGTAAACACGATCTGGTTGCCATGGATTGCGGGAAACCGGAGCAGCCGCGCCTCTTCCGCAACGGAAACCGAAGAAAACACCCCTGCGAGAACAAAAATGCAAGAACAAAGCTTTTTCATGCATACCTCAGACGAAAAACCGTGCAAAACAGTAGACGTGTAACACAATTATACCGCAGGGGCATAATTTTGGCAAGATAAAGAGGAAACAGCACCGACTGTGTCGCGGCAAACGCTGATTTGGCCTATTCGGACAGGAGGCAGAGTTCGTGCGATCGGGTAGTCACAGGCGATGTACAGCCTCGCGAACTCGCTCTACGCTGGCAGGCAAATTTTTTCAGGCGCGCAGGTTCCGTATTCACAGGAACTTACTTTGCCAGCCGCAGATTTTTCCAGAAATTCTCTGAAATTCTCCTTGCCCCCGGCAGGTGTTACACTAATATCTTAGCCCGTCGACACAACAATATGTCGAACAGTTCCTTAGCAAAATACTATATCTTGTTGTGGATGCGTATTTTCTACGCATGGAGGCGTAGCTTTATGAAGGACGAAAAGATGGTCACTGACAGTGAAAAACCGACAGGGCCGCGGTTCCAGCCATGGACAAGCCCCAAGGCCGCAAACGGCGCAGGGCTGAAGGTTGGAAGGCACTTTTCAAGGCCAGATATACACCCTTTCGACGAGATTGAATGGGAGATCCGACACGCGTCCATCACCGACGATACGGGCCAGGTGATCTTCGAGCAGAATAATGTCGAAGTGCCCGCATTCTGGAGTCAGTTAGCCACAAAGGTCGTCGTAAGCAAGTACTTCTATGGCGATGCCGAGTTGGGCGAGCGGGAATACTCGGTCAAGCAGCTCATCCACCGCGTTTGCCGCACGATTGCCGACTGGGGTCGCAACGACGGCTACTTTGCCACAGCCGAAGACGCAGAAAACTTCTATCATGAACTGACGTGGCTGTGCGTCAACCAGTTCGGGGCGTTCAATTCGCCCGTCTGGTTCAACGTCGGCCTTTATCATGTCCACGGCGTCAAAGGAAGCAACCATAATTACCGCTGGGACCCGGTGAAACAGGAGGCCGTACCCTGCACGAACAGTTACGAGTATCCACAGGCCTCGGCTTGTTTCATTCAATCGGTCGCCGACACCATGGACGACATCATGCGGCTGGCCCGCAGCGAGGCGATGCTCTTCAAGCACGGCTCAGGTACCGGTACGGATCTGTCGACCCTTCGCAGCAGCCGCGAGAAGCTCTCCGGCGGCGGCAGACCCTCGGGGCCGCTGAGTTTCATGCGGGTCTTTGATCAGATCGCCGCGGTCGTCAAGTCCGGCGGAAAGACCCGCCGCGCCGCCAAGATGCAATCGCTGAGGGTCGACCATCCGGACATCCGTGAGTTCATCACCTGCAAGGCCGAAGAAGAGAAGAAGGCCTGGGCCCTCATCGAGCAGGGCTACGGCGGGGATCTGAACAGCAAGGCCTACGACAGCATCATGTTCCAGAACAGCAACCTCTCCGTTCGCGCCACCGACGAGTTCATGGAAGCGGTCGAGAAGGACGGCAAGTGGTTCACGAAAGCGGTTACGACCGGCGAAGTGGTCGGCGAATACTCGGCCCGCGAACTGATGCGTCTTATCGCCGAAGGCACGCGAATCTGCGGCGATCCCGGCATGCAGTTCCATTCGACGATCAACAAGTGGCACACCTGCCCCAACTCCGGTCCCATCAACGCCTCCAATCCGTGCAGCGAATTCATGTTCATCGACGACTCGGCCTGTAATCTCGCGTCGCTGAACCTCATGAAGTTCCGCAAGGAAGACGGTTCGTTCGACGTAGAGAACTTCACCAAGGCCGTGCGTTTGTTTATCATCGCCCAGGAAATTCTTGTCGACAACGGCAGCTACCCGGAGCCCCTCATCACGGTCAACAGCCACCGCTTCCGCCCGTTAGGGCTCGGCTATGCCAATCTCGGCTCGCTGGTGATGAGCCTGGCGCTTCCGTATGATTCGGATGCGGCCCGCGCTTGGGCGGCGGCGATCACCGCACTCATGACCGGTACAGCCTACGCCGCCAGCGCCGAAATCGCGGCCATTAAAGGGCCGTTCGAAGGCTACGAGCAGAACAAGGACGCCATGCTCAACGTCATCCGCATGCACCGCGAGCACGCCTACGCCATCCCCGAAGTGCACTGCCCCTCCTATCTGCTCAACGCGGCCAAGAATGCCTGGGATGAGGCCTTCGATGCGGGCCAGCAGAAGGGCTTTCGCAATTCGCAGACGACGGTACTCGCCCCCACGGGGACGATCGGCTTTATGATGGATTGCGACACTACCGGTATCGAGCCGGACATCGCGCTGGTCAAGTACAAACTCCTGGCAGGCGGCGGCATGCTCAAGATCGTCAATCGCACTGTACCGATGGCGCTGGAGCGCCTCGGCTACAGCGCTGACGAGATCCGGGCGATCTGCGACACTATCGATGCCGAGGAGACAATTGAGACGGCAACGGCGCTTCGCGAAGAGCATCTGCCCATCTTCGACTGTGCCTTTAGGCCGCGAAACGGCAAACGCCACATCCATTACCTGGCGCATCTGAAGATGATGGCCGCCGTGCAGCCCTTCCTTTCGGGCGCGATCAGCAAGACCATCAACATGCCCAAGGAAAGCACGACTGAGGAAATCGCGGCCGCCTACATGGAGGGATGGAAGTTGGGCCTCAAGGCCGTTGCCATTTATCGCGACGGGTCCAAGAGGGTTCAGCCGGTCAACACCAACAAGGACGGCAACGCCAAGGCAAAGACCGAGGCTGCGGCGCCGCGGCCTTTCCGGCGGCGCCTGCCCGAGACACGAAACAGCATTACGCACAAGTTCTCCGTAGCGGGACACGAAGGATATCTGACGGTGGGGCTGTACGAGGATGGACAGCCTGGTGAATTGTTCATCACCATGGCCAAGGAGGGCAGCACCGTCGGGGGGCTTATGGACGTGATTGGAACGTGCGTGTCCATGGCACTGCAATATGGCGTGCCGCTGATAACGCTGGTGGACAAGTTCCGCCATGCCCGATTCGAACCGGCCGGCATGACCAGCAACAAGAATATCCCCTTCGCCAAGAGTCTCATTGACTACATCTTCTGCTGGCTGGGCTGCCAGTTCATTCCGGGCTATGCCGAAAAGAACACGCCCAACCGCACCAAGCCGGAGGTCAACAACAAGAACACCACAACGGCACGCGAAGTCGTCGAGAAGACCAAGGACCTGGCCAAGAAGATCGATGAGGCCAAGGCGATCCAGAACAAGGCAAAAGCCAAACCGGATGAGTCGTCGAAGACAGGCACCACGGTCCTGCCGCCTCGTATGGGCCTGTCTGATCGGTTTTCCGATGAAACGGCCGACCGCCTTGCCGCGCTGGTTCACTTTGTCGTCGGCGGAAACGGCAGCGCCCAGCAGAAGGCCGCCATCATGCAGCAGTTCAATGATCAGTTCCAGCATTTCCAGGACGACGCACCAGCCTGTGACGTGTGCGGTTCCATCTGTGTCAGGAACGGAACCTGCTACCGCTGTTACAACTGCGGAAACTCGATGGGCTGCTCATAAGGTATTCGCCCAGGAAACCCGCTTGCGATCGTGAACGATGGAGCAGGTGACGCCTCACTGACTGTACTGAAGAGGAAGGAAAGATTTTTTCATCTGCATAAGCGTCGCAACAACAGGAAGTTGCACCAAACGGCTGCAGTATTTGCTTGCCGTCGCGGAGAATCCTGCTGGCATTCGTGCGAAGCTTCGATAAGATAAGCCCCAACAGTGACGGGGGATGACCAAGGAGGACGGTAGCGACAAACGGATCGGTTTGTCAGTACCCTTAAGGATTTGACAGAGACGGTGTCTACAGATATTCGGGTCGCTCAGCATGGACGCTGGGGGCCCTTTTTTGTTGCGCACCGCTGCGTCTGCCAGACTTTTTCAGCAATGATTCAGCCCAGGCCAGACTGGCGGGCGATGCCCCTCCACTGATACGGCCTCCCTTTAATGACATAACACGCTCATCACGCCAGCCATGCAACATAAATGCAAACACAGCCCCATCATGCTACACAATTGTAACCTTTCAGGGACAACCTCACCGCCCCATCAATACAACTTAAGTGTTTACCAGAAAGCAACTTAAGCACAATCCAACAGATGTGGCACGTCCATTGCTAACATCCAAGGCGTTGCAACATCGTACCGGCCGGTCCGCATCAAACCGTGAGGAACAGCCAAGAAAAGAGAACAGGTTTAAGGAGCATCGAAGTGACACCACGTATCAAAGGCACGTTATTGGCGGCTTTCGTTTTGACCACACTGGCACAAGCCGTCTGCGCCGAAGAGGCCATCGGGATCGACATCACGGCAGACTTCTATAGCAAGTACATCTGGCGAGGACAGAACCTCAACGACGACTACGTCTTTCAGCCCGGCGCAAACATCACCTGGGGCGGACTCACCGCCGGCATCTGGGGCAGCCTCGACTTGACCAACATTAATGACAACAGCGGCGAGTTCACGGAAGTGGACTATTCGCTGGACTACTCCGGCGATGTCCCGGGCATCGATGGACTCGGCTTCTCCATTGGCGTCATCAACTACCACTTCCCAAGCGTCACCGGCGACACAACGGAACTCTACTGGGGATTTGCCCTCGACGCCCCGCTCAATCCCTCCATCACAGTCTACCATGACATTGACGAAATCAACGGCACCTACATCTCCATCGGACTGAGGCACTCTATCAACCGTATCATCGAGCTGACGCCCGACTTGCCCGTTGGCATAGAAATTGGCGCAAGCCTCGGCATCGGCGACAGTGACTACAATGCCGGCTACTGGGGCGTTAACCGCGCACGACCCAACGACCTCGCCCTTTCGATAGCTTTCCCAATGGAGATCGGGGGCTGGACCTTCGCCCCAAGTATCAATTATGTCACACTCGTCAGCGACTCGATCCGCAACAGCGACGCCTTTGCGAAGAACAGCGATTACTTCTTCACCGGCCTGAGCCTGTCCAAGAGCTTCTGACACACAGAAAGGAAATGAAAGGGTAACAACGTGATAAAAGCAACATACATGATCACAGGAAAACGATTCGCAGTGACTCTGCTTCTCCTTGCGATGCTCGGCGGCCATGCTTCGGCACAAGAGGCCGTGCCGGCCGAGATTGCCGCCGCCGAACAACTGCAGATTAACCTGAACACCGTCTGGACCTGTATCGCGGCATTTCTCGTGTTTTTCATGCAAGCAGGATTCGCCATGGTGGAGGCCGGGTTCACGCGTGCCAAGAACGCCGTCAACATCCTTATGAAGAACCTCCTGGACTTCGCCGTCGGCTCGATCGCTTTCTTTCTGATCGGTTTTGGCCTCATGTTCGGGGTCTCCAACGGCTTCTGCGGCACAACACTGTTCGCCTGTGCCGGCCTCGGATCCGGAGCCGACTGGAACTGGACCTTCCTGATTTTTCAGACGGTTTTCGCCGCGACTGCCGCCACGATCGTCTCCGGCGCCATGGCCGAACGCACGAAGTTCGCCGGCTACCTGGCTTACAGCGCCATCGTCTCCCTGTTCATCTACCCGATCTTCGGGTCATGGGCATGGGGCGGCCTGCTGGACGGCGGCGGATGGCTTGAGAACCTCGGCTTCCTCGACTTTGCCGGCTCCACCGTGGTGCACTCGATCGGCGGCTGGCTGGCCCTTGCCGGCGCCATCGTACTCGGCCCGCGCATCGGCAAATACGGCCCGGACGGCAAACCCAAAGCCATACTCGGTCACAATCTTCCGCTGGCGGCCCTGGGCGTATTCATCCTCTGGTTCGGATGGTTCGGCTTCAACCCCGGCAGCACCACTACCGGCAACGGCTCCATCGGCTACATCGCTGTGACGACCAACCTCGCCGCTGCCGCAGGCGCAGTTATGGCTTTGCTCGTCTCCTGGATTATCATGAAAAAGCCTGATACCTCGATGGCTTTGAACGGAGCGCTGGGCGGCCTGGTCTCGATCACGGCCTCCTGTAACGGCGTGTCGCCCGTGGCGGCCATCGTGATCGGTTCGGTCGGCGGTGTTCTCATTGTCCTCAGCGTGTTCTTCATCGACAGCGTGCTGAAGGTCGACGACCCTGTCGGGGCAATCAGCGTCCATGGCGTATGCGGCCTGTGGGGAACGCTCGCCTGCGGCCTCTTCAATCTCGAATCCGGCCTCTTCTACGGCGGCGGACTCAAGCAATTGGCCGTGCAGGCCCTCGGCGCCGGCGCCGCCTTCG
This sequence comes from Anaerohalosphaeraceae bacterium, assembly GCA_035450485.1. Lineage (GTDB taxonomy): Bacteria > Planctomycetota > Phycisphaerae > Sedimentisphaerales > Anaerohalosphaeraceae > JACZKQ01. Next base: position 31,461 of record DAOTMV010000008.1, read on the forward strand.
TCTGGGCCTTCGGACTCGGATTGCTGGTGTTCCTGGCCATCAGCAAGACCATCGGCCTCCGTGTCAGCCCCGAAGAGGAACTCAAGGGCCTCGATATCGGTGAGCACGGCATGGAAGCTTACAGCGGATTCCAAATCTTCAGCATCATGTAAACACAGGGAGCAGACGCTATGAAACTGATCATTGCATACATTCAGCCCCATCGGCTCGAAGCGGTGAAGACCGAACTCTTCAAGGCCGAGGTCTCGAAGATGTCCGTGACGAACTCGTTAGGCTGCGGCGCGCAGATGGGTTACGAAGAGAGTTACCGCGGCGTCAAGTTCAGCGTCAACCTCCTGAAGAAGGTGCGTCTGGAAATCGCCGTCAACGAGGGCTTTGTCGAGAAGACCATCGACGCCATCATCGCCGGGGCCCGCACCGGCCAGATCGGAGACGGAAAGATATTCGTGCTCGACCTGCCCGAGTGCATCCGCATCCGAACCGGTCAGCGGGGTAATGAAGCTATAGGCTGAACACCCGGTCTGTTGGCGCGGGCCTGGCGCACTCCTCCGGCGCCAGGCCTTACTTTTTGCACAGAACGCGTCAAGCGCCAAAACCGACCCCGTTAAACATTTGACAACTTTGTCGCTTTTGGGTATCTGTGCGCTTCTGCGTTGGAGCAGATGAACCAGCGACGCATAAAAACAGTATGGCTCAGCGGGAGTCGCATCGCCGACATACCGGGCTTTGTGAAGATGACGCAATTCAAATACCACAACCTGCGACTGATGGAGCCGAGTCTGGGTCCCTACAGGCCCGCGGTGCCTCCCGAACGGCGACTGGCCGTCCTGATGAGCGGCGGTGTCGACAGTTCCGTCACTGCGTATCTGCTGAAGAAAGCGGGCTGGGACGTCGTTGGTGTCACCATGAAAACACCCAACGCCTGCATCCCCGGCGAAGGCAACTCCGGGGTCGATGCCGCCCGCGTCTGCAGTCAACTCGGCATCGCCCATTATCTTGTCGATGTGACGGAGGCATTCCATGATATTGTCATAGGCCGCTTTCGCGACGTCTACGCCGCCGGCAAGACGCCCAACCCGTGTGTTGAATGTAACGCTCGGCTAAAGCTCGGACTTGTATGGGACTTGCTTGAGGAGACATTCGGGATCGGCCGACTCGCGACCGGCCACTACGCCCGCATCGCCGAGACACCATACGGCCCGGCCCTGCGGCGCGCCGCCAGCGGTGCCAAGGACCAGAGCTATTTCCTCTATCGCATCGACCGGCGACGGCTGGGCAAGTTCGTGCTGCCGCTCGGCGACTATACCAAGGCTCAGGTGCGAGCAATCGCGGCGGAAGTCGGCCTCAGCATCGCCGAAAAACCCGAGAGCATGGAACTGTGCTTCACGGGCGAGGCGGACTACCGAAGCATACTGGGAGCTGAAGCCGACTGCCCGGGCGACCTCACCGACATGGAGGGTCGGGTCATCGGGACGCACAAAGGCATCTCCCATTATACTCTCGGCCAGCGCCGGGGCCTGGGTTATGCCGGCGGAGAACCGCTGTACGTGGGCCGGATCGACCCGCGGGAAAATACGGTCGCCATCGGCACGCGCGACGAGGTCAGTCGCCGCCGTGTCCGCGCCGCGGAATACAATGTGCACCTGCCCGACGTGCTGCAACCCGCCGCCCGGCTTTCGGCCAAGATACGTTCTTACGGGCCGCCGCAACCATGCACCGTTACCGACGTATCACCAGATAAAGTGGTTGTGGAATTCGACGAGCCCCAGTTTGCCCCCGCCCCGGGGCAGAGTCTCGTATTGTATTATGCCGACGAGTATGTCGCGGGCGGAGGCGTCATCGTGTAAGGGCTTGCGTGCCGCGCCGGCAGTGGATATGATTCGACTATGAGAATACCGATTACAAGATATGGCCTGCCGCAGGCGGCCGTTTTTCCTGCGGTCGTTGCAGCAGTGATGATCGCGGTCTGGCTCCTGGGCTGCGGCCGGATCACTGTCGGGTGGATCGCCGCCGCCGAGGTGCTCCTGTTCATCGTACTCATCTGGGTGTTGGCTTTCTTCCGCGATTTCGAACGCCGCGTGCCCGCCGACGACAATATCCTTGTTGCCCCCGCCGACGGTGTCATCACCGACATCCAGCAGGTCCCCAACCCCTTCGGCGAAGGCGAGGCCCTGCAGGTCGGCATCTTTCTGAATATCTTCAACTGCCATGTCAACCGTGTCCCGTGCGCCGTCCGCATTGACGAAATTACGTACAAGGAAGGTCGCTTTCTCAATGCCATGAACGCCAATGCCGGACGCGTCAACGAATCCAACGATGTCACGATGACCCGCCTTGCGGAGCCGAACGATCGTCTCCGCGTTCGCCAGATCTCCGGCGCCATTGCCCGACGAATTGTCTGTGACGCCCGCGCCGGCCAGGAGTTTGCCGTCGGACAGAGGTTCGGAATGATCAAATTCGGGTCAAGAACTGAACTCCTTTTGCCGATGCAAAAAGAAGCCAAATGCCTGGTGACCGTCGGCCAGAAGGTTAAGGCTGGCGTCACCGTCCTCGTGAGGTACGACTGATGTCCCTGCAAAGCGAACGAGCCCGAAAACGAAACCTTCTGCGGCGCGTGCGCCGGCAGCGTCTCAAATACATCACCATTCTCCCCTCTCTGATTACCCTGCTCAACGGTATTTGCGGGTTCGCCGCCATCGTCTTTGCCAGCAAGGGTGTCGAACACATGTCCGTCCGTCAGATCAACCTGTCCTACTTCGCGTGGTCCGGCTACATGATCTTCTTTGCGATGATCGCCGACATGCTCGACGGTCGCGTCGCCCGCATCAGCAAGACCACGTCCAGCTTCGGGGGTCAGCTCGACAGCCTCTGCGATGCGATCAGCTTCGGAGTCGCCCCCGCTTTTCTCATGCTCAAGGTCCTCGACCATAAGCTTGACGAAACCGTCGGACCGGAGTTCACATTCGAGGGATTTGTCTACCGCTTCGTGTGGCTTGCCGCGGCCGCTTATATGGCGTGTGCCACCATCCGGCTGGCGCGCTTCAATGTCGAAAATGAAGAGGACGAAACCGCCCACATGAGTTTTGTGGGTCTGCCGACACCCGCCGCCGCCGGCGTGCTTGCCAGCCTCATCGTTTTCTACCAGGATCTCCTTGGAAAGCTCGGCGACGCCGCGTGGGTGGACTACACTGAATCGGTGCTGGTCGGCGCCCTGCCGTTCGTCGCCATCGGCGTGGCAATCCTCATGATCGGCCGCATCCGCTACCCCCATCTTGTGAACCTCTACCTCCGGGGCCGCAAGCCGATGACCCACCTGTTCTGGGCGGTCGTTATCTTAGGTATGATCTTTCTCTTTACCCTGCAGGCGGCGCTTGTTATCTCCTTCTGCGGCTTTGCACTTGCCGGCTTTTTCCGCTGGGTCGCATACCGAATTCGAGCCATGCGGCGAGGCGGCGCCGAATTCGAACCCCCCGTGTTGAGCGTCACGACCCCCGAAACCAGCGAATTGCCGCAATAACCTCTCAGGGTGCACCGCATCTTAACCATAACAGCGACAGTCGCGCCGTTGTTGCGCCGTCGTCCTCCAACGAAAAGGCCCGAGCGGGCTTGCCCGCACGGGCCCCTGTCGGTCCGTGACATTTCACTTTCGCATCGATCCCGACGCGCGACTATTTTTTCTCACCCATCAGTTCGGCGATCTTGGGCTCCATCGCCTCCGCCCAGATTTGATAGCCCTTCGCGTTCGGGTGCAGGTAATCAGGCATGATCTCTTTGGATAATGTTCCGTCCGGCTCCAGGAATTTTGCGTTGATGTCCAGGTAATGGATCATCTTGCCGTCGGCGATCTTCGACGCCAGTTCGCTGGCCCTGGCGTTCTTCTCCCGCTGCGGGCACGGCTGCGGAGCCCGCGGGAAGATCGCCAGAATGAGAATTTTCGTCTGCGGCAGTTTCGTCCGCAGCGTTGTGCAAATCGCTTTAATCCCGTCGGCGATCTCCTCGGCCGTGTTGTCCTCGCCATTGGAGTTGTTCGTGCCGATCATGAGTACCGCCAGCTTCGGGCTGATCCCGTCAATCTCCCCGTTTTCGAGCCGCCACAGCACATGCTGCGTCCGGTCCCCGCTGAAGCCCAGGTTCACCGCCTTTCGCGGCGCGTAATACTTGGCCCAAATCTCCTTACCGCTGCCCTCCCAGCCATGCGTGATGCTGTCGCCGATCATCAGTAGATCCACGTCGCCCTGCTGCACGCGCGCCTTGACCGCCTCATGCCGCGCCGCCCACCAGTCCATGCGGTGCGCCGGAGTTACCGCGGAATGTTGTGCGGCCGCGATCGCCGCCATGGAAACAGAAGTGACGAGGACAAACAACCGCTTGCCGATCATGGAAGATCCTCCTGTGAAAGTGATTGAAACATACTTCATTAAACCATCGGCCAGAATTATAACCCATCCGGCGGCCGCAGTAAAGGCCAAACCATATTTCTTGACGCAATCGGCCTGCTCTGGTATCCTGCGGGCGTGATGCTTGATGGTATTCTGGAGGGTCTTTGGAGATCGAAAATGGAACGTCGCCGGACTTTGCTGTTGGGAATGGTTGTGTGTGTCGCTGTTGCGCACGCATTGCAGGCGGCCGAGAAACTCGACCGCGGCCTTGTCGCGATGGAGCGGCCCGACGGCAGCGTCTTTCTGAGCTGGCGGCTTTTGGTCGACGACCCTGCCGACATCGCTTTCATGGTCCGCCGTACCGATGCCGCAGAGTCATTCGTCACGCAGGTGACCTGTTATGTCGACACCTCCGTCGAACGCGGCAAGACCTACACCTACCAACTTCTGCGCAAAGGCAAGTCCGAGCCGCTTGCCTCCGCCACGATCAAACTGACCGGCAGCGCAAAGCCGTACATCAGCATCCCGCTTGCCGGCGATTACGACTTCCAGAAAGTGGGCATCGCCGACCTCGACGGTGACGGTGCATACGAGTACCTCATCAAGCAACCCGACTTCAACACCGACCCATACCAGAAACCCGGCTATTGGCGACCGAGCACAACCACGTACAAGATCGAAGCCTACAAGACCGACGGCACGATGCTCTGGCGCCATGACATGGGCTGGTCCATCGAGGCCGGCATCTGGTATTCTCCGTGGGTCGTTTACGACGTCGACGGCGACGGCCGCGCCGAAGTTTATTGTAAGGCCGGCGAGGGTGACCCACGTGACGAAAAGGGCCTCGTCACCACCGGCCCGGAATACCTGCTCAAACTGGACGGTCTCACCGGCAAGGAACTCGCCCGCCGTGACTGGCTGACGCGCGATGGCTTCGAGGAATACAACCGCTATCAGCGCAACTTCCTCAGCATCGCATATCTGGACGGCAAGAGCCCGTCGCTCATCCTCCAGCGCGGCACCTACTCCCTGATCAAAGTCCTGGCCCTTGACAAAGACTTGAAGACAATCTGGTACTGGGAATCGACCCAGGAAGAAAGGAAATACAGTGACCAAGGTTCACACAACCCGCTCAGCGCCGATGTCGATGCCGACGGCAAGGATGAAATTGTCCTCGGCGCCGCCGTCCTGGATGACACAGGCAAGGGCCTCTGGAGCCTCGAAATGGGCCACCCAGACTACGCTTATGTGGCCGACATTGACCCTGACAATCCCGGCCTCGAAATCTTTTACGGCTTCGAGAGCCGCCAAAAGACCGATGGCCTCTGTCTCGTCGATGCAAAGACCGGCCGCAAACTCTGGACCCACAAAGAGCCCACCGTCCACATCCACGGCCAGGGCATGGCCGCCGACATTCTCGCCGAATACCCGGGCATTGAATGCTGGGGCGGTGAGCGCGACCAGCCGAAACGCTGGCTATACAGCGCCAAAGGCGAACTGATCGAGTTCCATGAGACCGGCTCGCTTGCCCCGCGGCCGCTGTGGTGGGACGGCGACCCGCAGAAGGAGATCGTCATCCGCCGCGGCATTCGTGACTGGGGCAAGGACCCCATCCAGGAACTCGAGGGCGACCTTATCGCCGTCGTTGACTGCATCGGCGATTGGCGCGAAGAAGCCATCGTCTGCGTCAAGGGCGAACTGCGTATTTACACGACGACAATCCCGACCACAGAGCGCCGTACATGCCTCATGCAGAACCACCAGTACCGCATGGCCGTCGCCAGCCAGACCATGGGATACTACTGCCCGGCACAATTAGGCAACTGAAACAGGGATAACCAAAACAGGGACAGTCACTCACTTTCAGTACGGATGCAGCAGAACGAACACAGACCTCACACGAGATGCAAGACGAAACGGATGTTGACAGGTGACCGATGACAAACGGAGTGTCTTTATACGTACACGTGCCATTCTGTGAACGAAAGTGTGCCTATTGCGGCTTTTATTCCGAACCTGTCGCGTCACACGATGTCGAGGCACTCGTCGACGCCCTGCTCGCCGAGTTGAACCGTTACGAACTCCAGGACCCCATTCGCACCGTCTATGTCGGCGGCGGCAGTCCCACATGCCTTGGCCTCAAGCACCTCATGCGGCTCATCGAAGCCCTCGCCGCCGCGGCCCCCGATGCCGAAGAATTCACGGTCGAAGCCAATCCAGGCCAGGTCAACCCAGATCTGCTGGCCGCACTCCGCACCGCCGGCGTGAATCGGCTCTCCATCGGGGTCCAGTCTTTTACTGAAAGCGAAGTCCGCTTCCTCGGCCGGGGCCACAACGTCCACGACACCAAGAAGACCATTGAAGACACCCGCGCAGCCGGCTTCGAAAACATCAACCTCGACCTGATCTTCGCCATCCCCGGTTCAACCATGTCCTCCTGGAAGAAGACGCTGGCGGCCGCCCTCGCCCATGACGTCGAGCACATCTCCGCATACGCGTTGACATTGGAAAGCGGAACAGCTTTGCAGGCGGCCGTCGCCGTAGGCGAAATCGTCTCCATCGACGAAGAGACCGACCGCCAGATGTACGAGATCGCCATCGACACTCTCACACAGTCGGGCTACCATCACTACGAGATTTCCAATTTCGCCAAGCCCGGCTTCGAATGCCGCCACAACCTCCGGTACTGGGCCAACGAGCCCTTCATCGGGCTGGGCCCCAGCGCCGCCTCCTTCTACCGCGGGCGTCGCACCACCAACATCGCCGACATCCGGGCTTACGTCGACGGTATTAACACCGGCACGCCCATGCTCGTCGATGTCCAGGTCCCCGGAGAAATTCAGATCGCCTGCGAGACCGCCGTGCTCAACCTGCGCCGTACAGAAGGCATCGACCGTCGACAGTTCAAAGAACGCACGGGTTATGATGTCATGGATCTTTTCGTTAATGAAATTGAAACCCATCGCCGGGCCGGTATGCTGGAAGTCACCGAAGACTATATCCGGCTCAAGCGTCAAGCCTACGCAGTAGCCGACCGCGTCCTTTGTGACTTCTCAACCGTGTAACGCCAATCGCCTATGACTGCCGACCCATCAGCCGATCCCGCCGCGTCCCTGAACGCCTCGCATGTCCGCAACATCTTCGATACCATTGCCAACCGTTATGATCTGGCCAACCACGTCCTCAGCTTTGGCGTCGACTTCCATTGGCGAAACAAAGCGATCCGATCGGTGCTGCCCGTCGGCGGATGCCGCGTTCTCGACATGTGCTGCGGCACCGGCGACCTTACGTTTGCATTTGCCCGCGCGGGCGCAGCCGAGATTGTCGGCTGCGACTTCAGCCCGGAAATGATTCGATTGGCGGCAGCCAAAGAGAAACGTCTCCGCATGCAAAACCGGTTATCCAGCGTGCAGATCACATGGCGCACAGCCGACTGCACCGCCACCGGCCTCGATACACAATCCTTCGACATCGTCAGTTGTGCCTTCGGCGTCCGCAACCTGGCCGACCTCGATGCGGGTCTGGCCGAAATGCATCGCGTCCTCCGCCCCGGCGGCCAAATCTGCATCATCGAATTCTCACTGCCTTCCAACACCCTCGTCCGTACCGCCTACCTCGCCTACTTCCGCTGGATCATGCCGCTGCTCGGCGGCCTGATCACCGGTCGACCAGCCGCATACCGCTACCTCTATGACTCGGTCCGCGATTGGGACCGAAATACTGACCTTACGACCCAACTCCAAAAGGCCGGCTTCAGGGACATTCGGACCACTCCACTGACCTGCGGAATTGCCAAGCTTCACCTCGCGGCACGCCCGCCCCGGTGACACTCCGTTCAACTGCCGGCCTGCAAATCAACCGCCATGTGAAACAAAGACTGTGCGATCCTGTCGGCTGGCAAATACCTCCCCGTACTTGATTATCCCGAACAACGTCTTTCGATAGGGCAAACAGGCCACAAAGGACTCGCCGTTTTCGTGCTCCACCTGCGCACAGATCGCGTCACACTTCTCCGTTTGACCAGGTGGAATCACCCGTGCGTCATAACACAAGCCCGAAGCCCTGATCAGGCCCTTCCGTGCGGCATCGCAGAATGCCCGGGTAAGTTGATCGATCACCTCCTGGGACGCAGGGTGCTCATCAGAGGTAAGGGGGCTGACAAGGGCAGTCTTACCTTCCTTGTCCACCGTAGCACCGAACGGATAGAATTCACCGTGCTTTTTCAGAAATTGCTGGGCAGCCGGATAGAGCGTGTTCAGCAATCCATCCAGGTCAGGATGTGCCATTGGGGGATCCTCCTTGTCATGAGAGTAATTTGTTCCTGGCTCATACCGCCACGGGACATGTACCAAATCCTGCGCAATCGGTCAAGTCAATCCCCTTTCGCTTTTTTGCTGAAACCACACCGGTCTTCCGCTATAATATCCCCTCCTGACAGTCAAGAGATACTTATAACGCGATTCAGGAGGCAAACATGTTGGGTCAGGTCGTCACGCACCCATGGTGGGCGTTCGTCATTCTCGGCCTTTTCGCCGGCCTGGTCAGCGGCGGGCTCGGCCTCGGCGGCGGCGTGGTTCTTGTGCCGACGCTCGTGCTGCTTGCCGGGTTTTCACAGAAATCCGCCCAAGGCATGGCGCTGACGGTTATGGTTCCCCTGGCCCTCGTTGGCGCCTGGCGTTATTGGCGTCACGAGACCGTCGACGTCAACCTCGCCGTCGTCTGCCTCATTGCTGTCGGCTCCCTCGTCGGAACGCTTATCGGAGCCGAACTCGCTATCCGTCTGCCCGGCCACGTCCTCCGCAAGGTCTTCGCCGTCTGCCTCATCCTCGTTGCCGCTCGTATGCTGATCGGCTCAGACCCGACCGCACCTGCAAAATCAGGGAACGTGGATTCCAAAAACGTACAGGATCAAACCGGTTCTCAATAACGAAGCGATTTCACTCGCAGGAGAAGAAAGATGGTTTTCTTGGAAGATGTGTACGAACTCGGGCTGTTGCTCCACCTGTTCGTCACCTTTGTGCTCGTCGGCAGCATGACGCACAACCTCATCCATGTCAGCCGGTACATCCGAGGCAAATTCGCCCGCCAAAAGCAGGAACTCTTACACATGAAGATCATGTTCTGGTCGTATCTTGTCACCTATATCATCGGCGCCCTGATCTATCCGGCCTTTCGCGTTCATATCCGCGCCACCGCCTTCGACCCGGTCATCCCATGGGCGACCGGCCTCTTCGAGGTCAAGGAGCATTGGGGCACGCTCGGTCTGGCCGTCCTCCTGTCGTGGTGGTACATCCGCAGAAGCATAAACCCTGAGACGGATCGCACTCATCTGTTCTTCGGCTGCCTGCCGCTGTGCCTCATCTTCAACGTGCTCGTCTGGTACAAGATCGTCGTGGGCTGCTGGCTGACCATGCTGAAAGGAGCCATATCGTGAGAATGAAACAAGCCGATACCACGTTCGTCGTCGCCTGGGTCTTCACCGCCGCCACAACGTTCTTCTACGCCTGCACCATGTGGCTCAAACTTAAGCTGCCGACCTACTATCCCACGGAACACACCTGGGGCCTCGGCAAGAAGGACGGTGTCATTGGGCAGGGCTGGTACGGCAAGGGCATGTTCGCCATCGGCGCCGCTGCCATTGTTGCGCTCATTGTCTGGCTCATTCTTCGCACCCTCGCCAAAAAGGACCTGTCGCAGGCAGGCGTCAAGTGCATCGGCCTCATTGCGATCGCCGTCACCGTCGTTTGCACAGGCTGCGTTCTCTACTATGAGTTCAACAAGTGGGGCGTGTTCTGACACATGCCGGCGCAGTCGAGCAAGTTCGGACCGCATCCACACCGCGACACCAACCACGGCAACGCTCCCAACCGTGCTCTCGGCGACCGCCTCTTCGTTGCCGCCTGCGGCGCAGCGGTTGTCCTTTTCGTCGCCTTTATTGTCACGCTCATCGTCGCCGACGCCCTCTACGTCGATGCCCGCGCTGTCGCCGAAGTCCTCCGCTCCCGCCACATCCGTCACGCCCTCTGGATGAGCGTCTGGACAAGCTGCACGACCACCGCTCTGGCCCTGCTCTTTGCCGTGCCCATAGGCTATGTCCTGAGCCGTTACCGCGTCTTCGGCCGCACCTTTGTCGACGCCGTCATCGACCTGCCCATCGTTTTCCCGCCACTGGTTGCGGGCCTCACACTGCTGGTCTTCTTCTCCCAAACCTCGCCCGGCCGTTGGATCCAGGAGGACCTCGGCGTCGAATTCATTTTCCAGCCCAAAGGCATCGTCCTCTGCCAGTTCCTTGTCGCCGCAAGTTACGCCATCAGATCCGTCCGAACCGCCTTCGATGACGTCGATCGCCGTTTCGAAAACGTCGCACTGACCCTCGGCTGCACCCAGTGGCAGAGCTTTCGCCGCGTCACCCTGCCCCTGGCGATCAACGGCATTATCGCCGGCGGCATTCTCACCTGGGCGCGGGCTTTCGGCCTCTTCGGGCCCCTCATGATCTTCGTCGGCTCCTTCCGCGGCCGCACCGAGGTGCTCAGCACCACAGTTTTTCTCGAGCAGTCAGTCGGCAATCTGGAAGTCGCCCTGGCCGGCGCACTGCTGATGATCGCCGTCGCACTGGCCGCCATCGTCGCCATTCGCCTCGTCGGCAGGAGAGGACAACTCGGCCTATGATTCGCACGCAGAACCTCACCTTCGCAATCGGCAGCTTTCGCCTCGACGATGTCACCATCGAGGTAGCCCCGGATGAATACTTCGTCCTGCTCGGGCCGCCTGGCTCCGGAAAAACCCTCTTCCTCGAGTGCCTCTGCGGCCTGCGCCGCGTCACGGCAGGCAAAATACTCCTCGACGGCCGCGATATTACCCGCGAAGAGCCCCGCAGACGCAGCATCGGCTACGTGCCGCAGGATTACGCCCTCTTCCCCCACCTCACCGTCCGCGACAACATCGCATTCGGCCTCCGCGCATCAAACACCCCTCGCACCAGCATCGACACCAAGGTGCGCGAAATCGCCGAAATGCTCGGCATCACCCACCTGTTGACCCGTTCGACATCGGGTCTCAGCGGCGGCGAAAAACAGCGCGCCGCGCTGGCCCGGGTCCTTGTTCTCCAGCCCCGGGTCCTCCTGCTCGACGAACCCGTCTGCGCCTTGGACGAGGCCACACGTCAGAACGTTTGCAGCATGCTCCGCCGCCTGCAAAAAGACCTGCATCTGACCGTCATGCACGTCAGCCATAGTCTCGAGGAGGCCTTCTCCGTCGCTGACCGCGCGGCAGTCCTGAATTACGGCCGCCTCGAACAGACCGGCTCACTCGGCGTCCTCCTCCGCAAGCCGACAAGCGAGTTCGTCGCACGCTTCATGCGCTGCGAGAACATCCTTGAGGCGCGCGCCAGCGGCATACCGGACGAGGACGCATCGCTTCTGTTCATCGAATCTCTTCAACTCCGGGTCAGAGGCCGATACGAAGGCGCCGTCAAAGTAGTCATACGCCCCGAAGACGTCATCGTCGGATCCGCCCACGAATTGCCCCACCCCACAGCCTTTCCCGTTCGCGTCAGCACCTCGCGCGATTTCGGCGGGTTTATAAGGGTACAATTGGCCGGCCCGCCAGATCTCGTCGCCCACCTGCCGCGCACCGCGTTTGCCTCCCTCTCACAAGGCCCCATAAGGGCTCGGCTTCTGCCCGAAAGTCTCGCCATCCTTCAGATGACTTCATGATTCAATGTTGATGATTCCCCGAGCTTGATACATCCGGCGTTAAGTCCGCCATCCCGCGTACCGACCAACTAATTGGCGCAAAAAAGCGGTACGCCACGCTGGTTGGCTGCCGGCGAAAACGAAATGAAGTGTCGACCGGCGGGATGGGGGGATAAATGCCGTCTCAATCTGGGCACACCGATGAAATGACGCAGGAGGAGCTGATCCTCCATGCACAGGCACTGGCCGCCGTCGACGATGCCATCATGATCACCGACAAAGACGCCGCCATTGTTTGGGTCAACCCCGCCTTCACACGCCTTACCGGCTACAGCCTCGACGAGGTTCGCGGCCAAAACCCGCGCATCCTTAACAGCGGCCGCCACAATAAGGACTTCTTCCGCAACATGCACCGGATCATCTACGGCAAGCAGGTCTTCCGGGGCGAAATGATCGATAAGCGAAAAGACGGCTCCTGCTTCACCATGGAAACCGCCATTAGCCCGATACTTAACCCCAACGGCGAAATCACTCATTTCGTCTCAGTCAAACGCGACATCAGCGCACGCAAGGAATCCGAAGAGGCCCGCCAGCAAGCCCTCCAGGACCGCTCCCACTTCATTTCCATGGCCTCGCACGAGGTCCGCACACCACTGACCGCCATCAAGGAGGCACTCCGCCTGGTGCTCTCAGGCTACGTCGGCCCGCTGAACGACGACCAGAACGAACTGCTCGACATTGCCCAGCGGAACGTCGAACGTCTGGCGCGCCTCATCAACGCCCTGCTCGATTTCCAGAAACTCCGCGCCACGCACATCGAATTCGACATGGGCCTCCATGACATTAACGCTCTCGCCGAGGAAATCGCCGCCACCATGGCGCCGGTAGCCCGCGAGAAAGGACTCGAACTCATCACCGACCTTGATGATACCGTCCCGAGAATCACTTTCGACAAGGACCGGATTGCGCAGGTCTTCACCAACGTCGTCAACAACGCCATCAAATTTACCGAGGCCGGACGCATCGTCATTCGCACGCAATGGCACGACAACCTCGTACAGGTCTCCATCTCTGACACCGGCCCGGGTATTCCGCCGTCGGATCTGCCGAAAATCTTCCAAAAATTCCAGCAGCTCGCTTCGACCAAGGCCGGCGGCACCGGGCTAGGCCTGGCCATCTGCAGACAGATCATCAAACGCCACCAGGGCAAGATCTGGGCCGAATCGCAATTCGGAAAAGGCACCACTATCCACTTCGCCCTGCCGGTTGTCGAGCGCCGACGCAAACCCCGCGACCAGTAGGAGCCCTCATGAGCCCGACCGGCACAACCCATCCCGTCGAAGCATTCCTGGAGGCCCCTGAGTTTTGTGCTCTCGTCATGCAGGCCGCCCCCAACGGCCTGGCCGTCGTCGACGCCAACGGCCAAATCGTCTATGCCAACCAAGCCATGGCACGACTCTTCGGCTACACCACCGAAGAGCTGATGGAAATGCATATCGATTCACTCGTCCCGGAGCGCGTCCGCCAGCAGCACGCCGAATACCGCCGCGCTTTTATGGCCGCACCCGTGGCGCGACCCATGGGCGCCGGACGGGACCTTTACGGCCTCAGTAAGGACGGCTCAGAAATCCCAGTCGAAATCAGCCTAACCCCTATCCGCCTCAACGACCAGATATACGTCCTGGCCTCCGTTATTGATATCACCGTCCGCAAGAATGCCGAGACAGCCGCTCAGATACATACCCACCGCATGGAAATGCTCAACAACCAGCTCGCCACGTACACCAGCGCCATCTTTCACGATCTGCGAGCACCTCTCCGCGCCATCCGCAACTACGCCGACTTCCTCGCTCAGGACATTGGCGCCGAACTCCCGCCTAAACCCCGAGAGTACCTCGAAGCCCTCCGCACCGCCATCCGCCAGGCCGACCGCATGGTCGTCGACCTGGTCAGGCTCGGCCGTATTGCGACCGGCGACTTGCCAACAGACCAGATCGACTTCGATGACCTCTTCGACGAAATCCGCCGCAACGTTGCCGTGGGCGAATATGTCGAATTCATCACGCCGTCACATTGGCCCAGGATCGAGGCCCCGCGCACCCTCCTGATCCACATCTTTCAGAACCTCATCGCGAACGCCGTGAAGTTCAACACCTCCGCTCCAAAGCGAGTGGAGGTCGGCTGGCGACCCGTGCCCGATGGCGCTGAGTTCTATGTCAAAGACAACGGCATCGGCATCGATCCCCGCTACCACGACCGCATCTTCGAACCCTTCGAGCGCCTCCCCGCCGCCAAGAATTACAAAGGCACCGGCATCGGCTTGTCGCTCGTCAAGAAAGCGGTTGCGGCGCTGGACGGCGACATCCGGCTCGAATCAGAACCCGGCAGAGGCTCGACATTTTTCGTCACCATCCCCCAGCGGAGAAGCACCAATGACCGGAAATAGAAACAGCAAGAACAGGGACAGCGGGTGTTTCATACCCACAGGACCTTCCGCAAACCGGCCTGCACCACTTTTCCAACACGGCCACAGCCACCCCTTTTCAAGGAGCAGCACATGAATAACCAGCCCTTTCAGCAGCCCCTCCGCATCCTGCTTGTCGACGACAACCCTCACGATTACGCGGCCTTCCAGCGGGCCTTCCAGAAATCCGACGTCCCCGCCCAAATCACCCACGAAACCAGTGCTGAGCCTGCACTGCAGCGTCTCGTCGCGCAAAGTGAAGACTTCGACCTCGTCGTCACCGACTACCGCCTCGGCGGCATGAACGGCCTGGAACTCTGCCGGGAGATCCTGCGCCTCGAAATCCCCGTCGCACTGGTCATTCTCACCGGCTCCGGCTCAGAAGATCTCGCCGTCGAGGCGCTGAAGGCCGGCGTCGATGATTACCTCATCAAGGACCCCGACCAGGGCTATTTCACCCTGCTGCCTGTCGTGCTGCCGGAAGCAGTGCGTCGACGAAACGACCGCATGGTCCGTCGGCTGGCCGAGCAGGCCATCAACGCCGCAGAAGAACGCCTCCACCGCATTATGGATGCCGTCGCCGACGGGGCATGGGACTGGAACGTACAGACTGGAAACCTCTACATGACCCCCCGGTCTTACCGTCTTCTCGGCTGCGAACCGGATGGCTTGGCCGCCACGTACTGGACCTGGGTCGAACTCCTCCACCCTGACGACCGCGACAAAGTGATCGCGCAGCTCCAGGACGATCTCAAAAGCGACAAGGACACGTGGTGCCAGGAGTTCCGCATGCGAAGCCCCGAGGGCCGCTGGCGATGGATTCGCGGAAACGCAGTTGTCGTCGAGCGCACACCGGACAAACGTCCCCTCCGTGTTGTCGGCATCATGCTGGACATCACCGAACGCAGACTCGCCGAAGAGAACGAGGCCCGCCTTGTCAGAAAGCTCGAAATAAAGGATAAGGAACTGGAGCGATTCAGCCGCATCATCAGCCGCCAGTTCGGTCCGCCCCTCCTGTCGATAGAGACCTTCGCCTCTGAACTGGCCTCCCTCATGAATGAGGTCCGCGATGTGCTCAAGGCACAACCCATCGACCCCGCCCAAAAACAGCGCATCGACAATCTGCTTGCAACTGGCGCCGGCTCCGATGTCGCTTACATCGATTCGGCCGTAAAAGACATGCGCCGCCTGCTTGACGGCCTGGCGGAACTGATCGCCGTTGACCAGCGTCCCCTGCACGTCGAGGAACTGGACATGGACAGCCTGCTGGAAAAGGTCCGCACCGACCTCAAAGACCTTCTGGAACAGACCGACGCCACACTGCGCATTGAATCGCTGCCCCCCTGCCGAGCCGACCGCGACTGGACGCAGAAGATCTTCATGCATCTGCTCACCAATGCCCTGCAGAATCTTGATCCGCAACGGCCCGGGCGCATCACCGTCACCGGCGACCTCGAGGACGAAATGGCCGTCTACTGCGTCGAAGACAACGGCGTCGGCATCGCACCCGAGCGCCAACGGAACCTTTTCGACCTCCTGCCGCCGGCGCCAGACGCGGTAAAGGGCCGCGGCCTCGGACTGTCCATCGTCGCGCGCATCCTCGAGCGCCTCGAAGGCGTCATTCGCCTCGAATCGGAACCCGACCAGGGCAGCCGCTTCTACGTCGAACTGCCCGCCGTCCCCGTAACCGCCGCGCAAGAAGGTCCCCAATACACGCAGCCACCCGAGTCCGCGCGTTGAAAAACATTTTCGCCCAAAACCACATTAAGCGTGCTTTCGCTTTTTTCTGCTGTACAATTTAGGTGTTCCCCTCAGGAGAAAATAATGGCCGCAAGAAAGAAAAACCAGAGCGGCTGAATTCTGTATGATCAGCGTTTGAGCGCCTTGCTTCGGTTGGTTCCGCCGCCCGGGGCGAAATCTGCGGATAATGTTGAGATCATCGCCCCGCCTGTACCGCACCAGCCAGAAGAGTATGGTAAACCGGGCAATTGACAGGTATTTTTACCGACACAGAAATCAAGCTCCCCGCCGATAGGACTGTAACGGAACGATGCGATAATGTAATAGAGAACAGCTCGAAAAACCCCCGCTCGTACGCAGGGAGAGAGATCGACAACAGCTGCTAAAACGTTAGCAGATGTGCGAAAAGCGCCGACAAAGAGGTCCGCGAAACTTCTTGCAAGGAGCTTTTATGAGCGACGTAACCAAAGTACGAGAAGAGGCTGTCGTAAGGTACAAAGGCAAGCATGTCGACATCGGCGGGCTTTCACGCGACGATATCGCCCGACTTGTCTATGATCTCGGCATCCGCCAGATCGAACTGGAAATTCAGAACGAACAACTTCGCCGCTCGCAGGCCGAACTCACCCAATCACGCGACATGTACGCAGAGCTGTACGATCTCGCGCCGGTCGGATATCTGACCGTCGGTCCCACCGGCCTCATCGATCGTGCAAACCTCACTTTCTGCACCATGATGGGAGTCGACCGCCGGAAGCTGACCGGCCAGCCGTTCAGCCGGTTCATCGCCCTGGACGACCAGGACAACTGGTGCGCATGCTTCACAGCTTTCAAAGGCCGGATGGGCGCCACAACCTGCCACTCTCGCCAACTGCGTCTCCAGAAGCCAGACGGGCAGACCTTCTTGTGTCAGATGACCTGTCTCCCGGTGGCCAGCCAGGCCGGCCGGCTTCACCATGCCCGCATCACCATAAGCGACATCACCGAACTCAAAGCCGCTCAGCAGGCCCAGGCCGAACTCGTCCAGCGCCAGAACCGGAACCTCCAGAACATCCTCCACGCCGCCAGCCACGACCTCCGCTCACCCCTGATCACCATCATCGGCTTCACCGACGAACTCCTCAAAGGCTGCACGCGACTCCATGAACTCCTCGCCCCGAACATCCCCGAAGACCTCCACGCCGCCGCCCACCGACTTCTCGAAGAGGACATCGTCGAATCAGCCCGATTCGTTAAGGCGGCCGCCGACAAAATGGATGACCTGCTCAAGGGCCTCCTCGACGTCTCCCGCCTCGGCGCCGAACCCGTCGAAATCCAGACCCTCGACATGAACACCGTTATCGACGAAATCGTCGCCGCCTGCCAATTCGATATCCGCGAAAAGAAAGCTCACGTGACACATGACGACCTGCCCCCCTGCCGCGGCGAACCCAAACACACCTCTCGCGTCTTCGCCAATCTCATCCACAATGCGCTCAAGTTTCTCGATCCCGGCCGCAATGGCTGCATCCACGTCTCCGCACAGCAGCTCGCAGGCAAATGCATCTACAAGGTCGAGGACAACGGCGTCGGCATCCACCCGGAAGACCAGCAGAAGATCTTCGACATGTTCTACAAGATCACGCCGAACGGCGCATCCGATGCCCCCGAAGGCGACGGCCTCGGACTCACCATCGCCGCAAGAATCCTCGAACGACAGAACGGCAAGATCTGGGTCACTTCCACCCCCGGCCAAGGCTCCGCGTTTTACGTCCTCCTCCCGGCCCCGCAATAACGGGGGCACGCGCCAATACCGCGGCTACCGTGCGGCAAGCTCGCCTGAGATGGCTTCCGTGTATTCTTTGAGCCTGCCGCCAAGCGTCTCCGAAAGCGCCATCCGCTGCTCGATCGACTCGGGCTCGATACCGAAAAAGACGATCTCTTCCGGGCATTCGCCCAACTGCCGTGCCAGCGCGATGACATTCAGAATATCAACCTCGTGCAGCGATACATGGGCCAATTCCTTGACCGTACGAACCTCCTCCGGCGTAAAGCGCCTGATCGTGCCGGGCGGCTCGCCCATGAAGGCGCAATCGATGATGATCGCCTTCCTGCGCCCGGCCAACAGATGCAGCAGCGTCATGCCGCCGGTGCCCGCATCAACAAAATCGGCCCCCGGAAAATCACCGGAGGCCGATTGAAGTATTTCGATCAGTTTCACACCGATGCCCTCGTCGCCCATCAGCGGATTGCCCAGGCCGAGAACAATCGTGTCTTTGGTCATTTAACGAACTCCACGTTGAGCATGTGCGTCGAGCAGCTTATGCACGGGTCGTATGACCGAACCAGCATCTCCAGGCCCAGGCGCAGCTCGTCCTGGCCGCGGTCCATGAATTCCGGCACGAACTTCTCGAAGTCCTTCTGAATATTCGCGTGGTTCTGGTTCGTGGGGATGCAGATATTGGCCGCAACGCAGTTGCCGTCCTTGTCGAACTCGTACGTGTGGAACAGGATGCCGCGCGGGGCCTCGACACAGCCGGAACCGCGGCCGGCCCTGGGCGTGACCTTCACCTTCTCGTCCTTGAGGCCCTTCGTCAGCAGATCATCGATCAACTGTATGCTCGTCTCGACCACGTGGGCAGTCTCGGCAAGCTGCGCCACGCTGTTCATGAACGGGTTGCAGTTGCCCTTCTTGAGGCCGAACATGTCGGCGACCTTTTTGCCCAACGGACTCAGCAGTTCTGCGTTGTTGTTGAAGCGGGCCAGGGCGCCCACGGCATAGCTGTCGCGGTGCCATTTGGTCCACTTGGCGGTCGACTGCGGATGCACGTATTCGTTGGCGACGCTCTCCCACTGCTGGATCGGCACCGGGCCTTCACCGTTGCAGTCGGTGCTTGTGATGTCGCCGTGGTAGAACGTGTACGTCGGCGGGTTGTCCAGCTTGAGCGAGACGTATTCCGTCTCCCGCTCGAAGGCGGGAAACTTGTCGGCCACGCTGAGAACAACCTCACAGATCGTTATCAGGTCGGCTACCGTCGCCTTCAGCGTCTCCTGCAACTCGCGAAGCTGCTGGGCCTTGGGGATCTGCGTTAACCCGCCCGGGATCAGCGTCGTCGGGTGCGTCGTGCGGCCGGCCAGAAGGTCGGACCACCGGTTCGCCACGCGGTGCACACGAATGATCGTCTTGACAGCCTCGGTCGCCTTCGAAACCAGCGGCACCACCGACGGCGCACGGAACAGGTCCGGCGCGACCAGGTAACCCACGTGCAGGACGTGGCTCTGTAGCTGCTCGGAATAGTGCATGAGGATCCGCAGCTTGTCCGCCTGCTCCGAAACCTCGACGCCCAGCGCGTCCTCGACGGCCTTGGTCGCCGCCAGCGAATGCGTGATCGAGCAGATACCGCAGATGCGGCTGACGATCGTCTGGATGTCGTCCCAGCGGCGCCCCCGGACCATCGCCTCGAAGAAACGCGGCGCCTCGGGCACCTGCCACTCGCACTTTTCAATCGTGCCGTTGGTCACGTTGACATGAATGTTGCCGTGGCCTTCGACACGGGTAATGTGATGCACGTTTATGTCGATGTTTTTACTCATAGGGTCGGCTCCTGTTTGCTTCCGAACAGCACCATCTTCTGCTTGAGGTCCTCGACGGTCAGGCCGTACCTGTCCATGACCTCCCTGGCGGCCTCCACGTTGGGATTATCGATATACCCGCGGCAGCCGAAGCACCGGAAACCGGCCGACGGGCACCGTGCGCCGCAGCCCGCCCGGATGATCGGCCCGAGGCAGATTTCGTCGAACTCGTACCGGCAGACGTTTTCCTTCTTCTTGCATTCGACGCACACGGGGTAATCCGCGATCACAGGATCCTTGCCCATGAGCAGGCAGCGAACGACGTACGTGAACTCGCCGCGGTCCATCGGGCAGCCATGCACCTTGTAATCGACCTTGACCACCTCGTCGACGGCCTTTGTCGGGCCGGTCGCAAGGTGCGGCATGCTCGCGGCGTCCCCATAAACACACCTCTTGACCTCTTCCAGGTCAAAGTTGTTCTTCAGCTTGTTTACGCCACCCGTCGTCGCACAGGCTCCGATCGCGATGAGGGCCTTCGCCTTGTCACGGATCTTCTTGAGGCGAGATTCGTCCTCGGGACGCGTGATGGAGCCTTCGATAATCGCGATGTCGTATTGATCGCTCTGCTCGCTCATGCCTTCCCGCCACTCGACCACGTCCACGGCGCCGATCAGGTCGAGGATCTCCTCTTCGAGATTGACGATCTGAAGCTGGCAGCCTTCGCAGCAGGCGAAATCGAAAATTGCTACTCTTGGTTTGCTCATCTTATATTGCCTCCGGCACACCGGCCAATTCGGAATAACGATATACCGGGCCGCTCTGGCACACGTACAAGCCGTTTATCTGGCAGTGCCCGCACTTGCCCACGCCGCACTTCATCCGCCGCTCCAGGTTGAGGAAGACGTTCTGCATGGGAACTTCCAGCTCCATCAGCGACATCAGCACGAATTTGTACATGATGGGCGGGCCGCACACGAGAATGCCCGCCGTCTTCAGGTCCAGATTAATCTTCGGGATCAGCGTGGTAACGACGCCGACGTTGCCGGACCACTGCTCATGGGGCAGGTCGATCGTTTCGAGCACCGTCACGTCGTCCCGCGCCGACCACTCACCGATCTCGTCGCAGAAGAGCCGGTCGGTGTAACACTTGGTGCCCTGCAGAATCACCACCTCGCCGTAATCCGAGCGGTTGTCCAGCACGTAATTGATGAACGCCCGCTGCGGCACCAGGCCGATGCCGCCGCAGATGAACACCAGGTTCCTGCCCTTCATTTCGTCGATGGGGTACATAGAGCCGAACGGTCCGCGGATTCCCAGCTTGTCGCCCGGCTTCATGGCGTGCAGGGCGCCGCTGACGCGGCCGACCTTGCGAACGACAATCTCGAAGCCTTCCTGTGTCGGCGACGACGATACGGTAAGCGGGGCCTCGCCAATACCCACTACCGAAACCTCCACGAACTGGCCGGGCATGTGCCCCAACGGGTTGCCCGAGTCCAGGCCGATATGCATGTACATCTCGGTCCCGTTGAGCATCTGGCACTCGTTGATCGTCGCCGGCTCGGGCAGATAAATATCTTTCTTCTTTTCCACCGAACAACAGTCACACATACGAAGCTCTCCTTCAGAGATCTCTTGTCAGCATCCGGCGATGCCGGCGCCTTATTTCAGGTCCTCAGCCAGCCGGTTATAAATCGCCACCGGATTGGCGATATCCGGGATGCACGCCCCGATACAGCGCCCGCAGCCCACGCAGGCGATCTGGCCGCCAATCTTCGACGGCACGTACTTGCCCTTGCGGTACAGGCGGTGGCGGAAGCGGTCGGCCCGGGCCTTGCGGAAGTTGTGATTGCCGGCAACCGTCGCGAAATTCTCCAACAGGCAGCCATCCCACGTGCGGTACCGCTTGCCCGTCGTCCGGTCCCACGAAACATCGTCCTGCACGTCGAAACAGTAACACGTCGGGCAGGTCGTGTTGCACGAACCGCAGGAGAAGCACGTCCGCGCCTTCTCCTCCCACACCGGGTGCGTATACGCCTTTTCCAGAAGCGCCGGAATGTCGGATGGCTTGCACTTGAGCGGGTGCTTGTTCAGCTCGACCTTGTTCTTGTCCCATACCGCCTTGCGAGCCGCCTCATCGCCGCTTGAGGCCTTCGCCAGACCCGCCGCACCCTTGAAGAGCGATTCGCCCTTGTCGGTAGCCGTCTCGATCACATAGCCGTCGCCGATGTCCGTCAGCAGCACGTCGTAGCCCTCGTGCACAGTTGCGGTTCCCATCGAGGCCGCGAATACGTTCTTCGAGGGCTTGGCGACGTCGCAGGCCACAATCGTCATGTTACGACGCCGACACATATAGTGCGTGTCATACTCGTCCTGCGAGAACAGGATGTCCAACTGGTTGATGGCGACCATGTCGTACGGGTGAACGCCCAGGAGAATCATCTGCCCGTTGTCATATTGCGACTTGTACTCGGCGGGAATGGTGTACGTCAACAGCGTTTCTACCTGCGGCAGCAGGAACTTCTTCGGCGGCAGGATCGTCACGTCATAGTCCAGGCGAAGATCGTCGGCCGACTTCAGCACGTCGAACACAAATCGTTCGCCCTGGGCCTGTACGCCCATGACCATCTTGCCCGACGAGAGAAGCCCGTCGACAAACTTCTTGAAATCTGTCTTGCTCAGCTTACTGATACCCATGTCTGGCTTTCCTCAAAGTTTCCACTTACACCGTTATGCGATCCGTCGAGCCGTTTGGCCCCGCGCTCGCCTCATCGGAGCCGGCATCATTCATATAGTACGGCAATACGCCCAATTCCATCGCCGCGTCAATCGTCGCCACCTTGACATGCGGCGGCAGCTTCAATCGGCAAAACGTCATGTTCAGTATGCCCGTCACGCCGGCCGCAACCAGCGTCTCGGCCACCTCCTGCGAGGCCTCCGCCGGCACTGCGAGAATCGCCAGGCGAATGTCCCGATGATCGAGCCGGCCAATGGACGCCAGCGACTCCACCGTCAGGTTGCCGATCTTGCGGCCAATCTTCCGCGGCGAGTTGTCGAACACCGCCGCGATTTCGAAGCCATACATCTTGAAGCCTTCGAAAAACACAAGCGCCCGGCCCAACTTGCCCGCGCCGACAAGCGCCACCCGCGGCGCCTGCTGAATGCCCAGGATGTCGCGAATCCGCTCCGTCAACTGCGGCACATCATAACCGACGCCTGGCGTTCCAAACGCACCAAAATAGGAAAGATCCTTGCGGACCTGCGGCGAATTCAGGCCAACATGGTCCGCCAACTCGTCGCTGGAGATAATCCGCTTGTCAGCCGGACATACCAGCAGCGCCCGCAAGTACATAGGCAGGCGGCGAATCGTCTCATTCGGTACTCTCTGGCGACCCATCTCACACTCTTCTATGGCCCCGATATACACCATCAGGACCTCGGCCGGCCTTACGGCTGGCGAATTTCCACGGAAAACCTGAAACCGGCCGTCTGAACACTCTCCTCCGTCGCTGCGAATAATTTTCACCGCGCGCCCGGAGTCGGCCGCTTTGAATAAAGGGTCTGTTGCTGTTCCAGCCCTCTCAAACCGAACCCCACGCATTCCTATACGCGGATTCGGTAGATGGTTCGCACCTGAATAACAGGCTGCCACAAACCCTTCGGTACAACATAAACGCTGCCAACATCGGAAGTTGCGACGACCATCGGATCGCCTGGCAACACGACCTGCAAGGTCCATTCGACCCTGCACGATATTGTGCCTGCGTTCACATTCACAATCCGCTCAGAGTTTACCCGGGCCTTGCAGGCCTGTCAATCACACTTTTTCACGAAAAATTGCAGAATTTGCGAATTTTTCTGAAACGATTTTGCAGTCCTTACGCGGCAGCGGCCTTTATAATACACCGTTTCGGCCACCCGTGAGACGGCAATCCCGAGTGGAGAGATCCTTGAATGACTGCTGAGTCTGTTTACGAGCTGGTTCGCCGCCACGGTATTATCGCAATTGTCAGGGCGGTCGGCCCGGATCTAATTGTCGATATCGCAGAGGCCTTTTACGCTGCTGGTGTAAGGCCTCTGGAGGTAACCTGCAACACCCCGGGCTTTGCCGGGATGATCCGGACGCTTCGCAACTGCACCGCCGGCCGGATGATCATCGGCGCCGGCACGGTAGTGACGGAGGACCTCTGCAGGCAGGCCCTCGCCGCGGGCGCAGAGTACATCGTAGCGCCGGACGTCAACCCGGACGTAATCCGCTGTTGCCTCCGGCGGGATGTCGCCGTCTTTCCCGGCGCACAGACAGCAACGGAGATCCTCACAGCCGCCCGGCATGGCGCCCGGATCGTGAAAATCTTTCCCGCATCCTCCGTCGGCCCGGCCGGCATCAGGCAGCTTCGCGGCCCGATCGACAACGTGGACTTTCTTGCGGTCGGCGGCGTCACGCTCGACACCATCGCAGAGTTCATTAACGCCGGCTGCATTGGTATCGGCATCGGCGGCTCGGTCATCAACAAAGACGTTCTCGCCCGGCGCGACTGGGCCTCACTCACAGCCGAAGTCGCCCGGTACGTCGCCGCCGTAAACGCCTCCAGGCGGCAGGGGTAAGCGAACCGACTACGCGCTCATGACCGCCCGCCTAAGGTCCTGTCGAGATTGAACGCGGCACTGATGAGTGCTATGTGCGTAAAGGCCTGAGGATAGTTGCCCAGAAACTCGCCGCAGGGTCCGATCTGCTCCGCAAACAGGCCTAAATGATTTGCATGACTCATCATCCGTTCAAACATGAGCCGAGCCTCATCAAGGCGTGCCGGATCGGTCCGCCCCGCCCGCGTCAGCGCTTCGATCAGCCAGAAACTGCAGATGTTGAATGTGCCTTCGTCCCCTTCCAGACCGTCTACCTCCTCCGCGGGGTGATATCGATAGACCAGTCCGCCCGCCGTAAGGCCGCCCTGCCGCACGGGCGTGCGAATCGCATCGATGGTGCTCAGCATCCGCGGGTCCGTCGGCGACATGAAAAACACTAACGGCATAATCAGGTTGGCCGCATCCAGCGAATCGACGCCGTACGCCTGAACGAACGATTTGCTCGTTTCGCTGAAACCCTTTGCATGGATCTCATTATAGATCGCGTCGCGAACCTCAAGCCATCGCTGCCGGTCCGCGGGAAACGAACGTTTGTCCGCCAGGCGAATCCCCCGATCCACCGCCACCCACGACATCAGCTTGGAATACACAAAATGCCGCGGTTCGCCGCGAAACTCCCATATTCCCGTATCCGGGCGCCGCCAGTTGTCACAGACCCAGTCTATCGTCCGCGTCAGGCTTTGCCACAAATCGAACGAAATCGGCGAGCAGTACTTGTTGTACAGGTACACCGAATCCATCAGCTCGCCATACATATCTATCTGCAGTTGCTTGTGCGCGGCGTTTCCGATCCGCACCGGCGACGAGCCGGCGTAGCCTTCAAAATGATCCAATACCAACTCTGGCATCTCCGGCCGCCCGTCGACGGTATACATCAACTGCAGTGACCCGTCCGGGTTCGCCTCGCGGCACCGGTCCTCGACCCACTCCATGAAGCGGTTGGCCTCCTCGCTGAAGCCGATGCGGATAAGCGCATAAACCGTAAACGCCGCGTCGCGAATCCAGACGTAGCGGTAATCCCAGTTGCGGCCGCCGCCAACGCGTTCCGGCAGCGAACAGGTCGGCGCCGCTACAATGGCGCCTGTGGGTTCGAACGTCAACAGTTTCAACACCAGCGCCGAACGATGCACCATTTCGCGCCACCGGCCGGCGTAGGAGCAGTGCCCTAACCAGCGCCGCCAGAAGGCCACCGTCTGGTTGAACTGATCCTTCGCCTGCCCCTCGGAAAACGGCAAGCCGCAGCCGGCCCCCTGCTCGACGGACTGTAGGATGAACACCGCGGTTTGTCCCTCGGAAAGAGGAAACTCTGCAAACACGCCGTCGCCGTCGCGCTTCAACGGCATGTCCGTGGCCAGCCCCAGGCTCTGCCCCGGCGCAAAAAAGCAAACACCGCGCCTCGTAAGTTCCATTTCATGTTTGTCCCGCCCGTAATTGAATGCCGGGCGGCAATCGACGCGAACAGAAATCTCGCCGCTCATCCCCGTGATCGCCCGCACGATAAGATTATGCTCGGCGTATCGGCCGCCGACCGGCATGAAGTCGATCAACTCTGCAATCCCGTCCGGGCAGAGAAAACGCGTTACCAGAACGTTCGTCTCGGGCCAATAAAACTGCCGCGACCGGATATCCTCGTCCACGGCGGTGATGCGGAACCGGCCGCCTTTCTCGTCATCGAGAATCGCGGCAAACACGCTCGGCGAATCGAAGTGCGGCAAACAAAGCCAATCCATCGACCCATCGTCGCCCACCAGGGCCGCCGTCCGCATATTGCCGATCAAACCGTAGTTCTCGATAGGTCGATACATCCACCAGAGCCCCCATGCCTAATTATTACGTCGGCCTTTGAGCTGGGGTATTTCGACGGGTTTTCCGGTCGTAGTGGCTGGTCCTGTCTTGCCCGCCTGCCTTCCCGCAGCTTGCCGGATCTCATGTCGACCAGCGCAACGGAACGAACGCCGGCAGGCAGCAGGCCGAACACAATACGCCGCCGACCGCTGAAATGTAATGTGTTGTGGGGACAGGTCGTGTTTTGCCGCATGGGCGGTGTAGATGGCGGCCGGCAGCCGGATCACTTCGGTTGCAACTCGGCGATTCCTTCCCGAAGCTTGGAGCCGCGCGACGCCGTCGTCTTGATAAACCTTATCAAGCGGCCAAATGCCGCCGCAAGGTTCTCCTCAAAACGAGCCTGTCCGGTCTCTGGCCGGATTTCGACCACAAGCCGTCCGTTGTGGACGACCGGATCGACAAACGTGCGAAGCGGGATCTGCTTGTCCCCGATCCTTATCGCACACGTGCGAATGATCGCCTCCCGCACCGGCCGGTCCTCCTCGTCAATGGCCGTCGGTGTGATAAGCAGAATAGTGGGGCATTTAACGATCAGCGGCGCCTCCATGAGGTCAAGACGGGCTTCGCCCGCCAGATCCTGTGCCAGCGCCCGCACAAATGTCCTCTGATAGGTAAGCGTCTGGGCGGTCAGTGCAATATCGAAGACACAGCAGGACCGGCCGGAAGGGTTCGGAATCCGCCAATGGTCCGGCCCCGGCGAAAGACCATAATACTGCCAGTCGGGCTCAGGCAGTTTCACAATGGCTACTTCCGCATCCAACGGAGCGACGAGGTCCGCCTCCGTCCGCGTCTTGGAACAGTCAACAAAGAACAGCGCCACAAACCCCAACGTGAACGTGTAAAAGGTGACCGTGGCCATTGCGCGACGGCGCGTAAGTTTGGGCAGTTCGACAATGAGCTGGTCACGAACGTCCTTCAGCAATTCACCGTCGGTGACGTACTTCTTGGATAGCTTGGACTTGAGTTTCTTCTTTCTCATGTGTTCTCCTCTTGAGGCCGCCAGCTCGGCGCACTGCCGGGAACGGTTGAGGCGAACGGCCCCCCATTTTGCGAATAGCCGGCTGCAAACCGGCTGCTGACGGCGCCGTCCAACAAACCGGGTCGCAGCGTCGTCTATACGCAGGTGTGGACACTCTTGTCTTTCACCAAAAAACATAACGCACTTTCAGGTATGTGCCAATCCCCATGGCTATTTACTTCCGGGTTTCTGTAGATCGCTAAGCGCCAGCCGGTGGATTTCCGGCGGACCGACCGGAATGCGTCATAAAAAAGAATGTTTCGAATGCCCTCAAGTGCATTTCCGTAAAATATCAAGACGTTCGCCACACCACGCGACCGGAGAAGGCGCGTTTTCGTAAGGGGCATGCGAGCGCAGGGAGGGTGAAGGACAATTATGAAACGCCGTAGGTTCTTCAACGTCGAAGATAGGGACAAGGAGGCAGAGCGCGCAATCACCATGTGACAAGGCGGGGATTTGGATAGAGAGGGGTAGCATATGGATGCGGAACACAAGGCGGCATGGTATGAGGGGGTTGAATTGCCGCGTTACGGGGAGCTTGACCGGAATGTACGGTGCCGTGCGGCTGTTGTGGGTGCGGGAATCACGGGCCTGACGGCGGCGATGTCCTTGGCTCTGGCGGGCGCCGAGACCGTTGTCATCGATATGGGGCATGTTGGCTGGGGCACTACCGGTCACAGCACGGGGCATTTGGACAGTTATTACGACGGGGGCTACAGGCGGCTGTCGCGCCGTTTTGGCAAAGAGGCGGCGGGGCGTTTGATTCGGGCCAAGCGGGCGGCGATCGACCATATCGGCATGTGGGTCAGCGAGTTCGGCATCGATTGCGATTTCGTCCGTGTGCCGGGTTATCTGTATTCGGAGCGGCAGAAGGACCGGACGGCCGAGGACGAGCACGAGGCGGCGGTCGAAATGGACACGGCGGCCGAGTTGGTGGAACCGGCTCCGCTGTCGCTTGTGTCGGGTTCCGCGCTGCGGTTGGAAGGGCAGGGGCGGTTTTCGCCTTTGAAGTACGTTGCGGGGCTTGCGCGGGCGTTCGTGGAAAGGGGCGGCAGTATTTACGAGAGTACGCGGATGCACGATCTTGAGGACCTGCACGGGCTGGTCCGTGTGCGTGCCGGCGGCTATACGGTGGTGGCCGAGCGGCTGATCCTGGCTGGGCACACGTCGCTGGTCGGCAAGATGACGATTCAGCCGCGGATTTATCCGATGCAGAGCTTTGTGATTGCGGCTGAGGTGGGCGAGCAGATCAAGGATGCGCTGTATTGGGACACGGAGTCGCCGTATCATTACACGCGGATTCTTTCGTCGGATCGGCCGCGGACACTGATTATCGGGGGAGCGGACCGGCATACGGGTTCGGGTGGGGACATGCGGCAGAGCTTTCGCGAGTTGGACGAATATGCGCGGCGGCGTTACAGTGTGGAGCGGATTACGCACAGGTGGTCGCACGAGTTTTTCGAGCCTGCCGACGGAGTGCCGTATGCGGGGCGGGCTCCGAGGACGGACAACGTGTATACGGCGGCGGCTTTTTCGGGAGACGGCCTGACGTTGGGGACGGTAAGCGGGCTGTTGGCGGCCGATCTGGTGCTGGAGAGGGAAAATGCGCTGGCGAAGATACTGTCGCCGGAGCGGGTCAAGCCGTTGGCGTCGGCGGGCCGGGTGGGCAAGACGCTGACGGGGACGCTGAAGCACTTTGTCGGCGACCGGTTGGCCAGCTATGGCGACTCCGCGGAGGACATTGAGGCCGGCAGCGGTGCATTGATCAGGGAGCAGGGAAAGTTGTACGCGGTTTACAAGGATGCGGCCGGGGAGGTGGAGGTGCTTTCGCCGGTTTGCCGGCACATGGGCTGCATTGTTCAGTGGAACAATGCGGCTGAGACGTGGGATTGTCCGTGTCATGGGGGCCGGTACGACAAGCATGGCAATGTGATTATGGGGCCGCCGCGGGAACCGTTGGAGAAGGCGGAACTGCCGGTTGCGGCGGAGGTGTGAGTCGGAGCCCAAGGGTTTGCGAGGGTGGATATGATTGCTTTGTACAGGACGCGAGAGGGCGATGGCGGAGCGGCGGTTGAGGAACGATTAGCGGAGCTTTGTCTGGCGCATGAGACGGTGGTGGCGGAGTCGGCGGCGGATCTGCCGGAGGGGCTGCGCGATGCGGGCGGGCTACCGGTGTTAGTGGATGAGCACGACGTGTTCGTGGGGGCGGAGGCAATTCTGGGGCATCTGGAGGCGCTGGAGGCATACAGGGCGCAGTGGTACAAGTATCAGTCGGACGTGTGCTATTGCGATGAGGAGGGGAACGCTGAGTGTTGATCGCCGGGGGAGCGAGTGTGGCGTCTGCGTTCTCTGTTCGAGCATCGGAGCGGGGCGCAGGGTAATCCTGCCCGGCACCTGTTTCGTTTTGTAAGGCGGCTATCCGCGGTTCTGGTCAGGCGGTAACGGGGTGTCGGTACTGGAGACCCCAGCGTCTCCAGATGGCCTTTGCGGCGACGATGTCGTAGACGGCGGCGATGCCGATGAGGGTGTAGATGATCCTGGTCAAGGCTGTCATCTCGCCGAAGATAGCGGCGATGAGGTTGAAGTTGGAGAGTCCGATGAGACCCCAGTTGAGGCCACCGATGACCAGGAGGGTCCAGACAGTTATGTCGAGTGTTTTCATGCCTTTCATTTTTTTCTCCGCTTTACCTGTGTGTCATGACGGTTACTGGGAACATTTTGCGCCTTCGTGAAACGAGGCGGTCATGCTGCGCAGGCGGCACGGCTAATTGAATGTCTCGACATTTGACGAGCGGGAGTCCACATGGGCGGCGGCGGTTTGGTGGAAAACGGCGCAGAACGCAGTGCGGAAGCGGACAACGGTCCGGTATGCATCTATGCGTCCAGGCGGGCGGGTTGGCCCGGCGCATTGTCAGCGGGTAACAAAGGGCGGGCGTTCGAAGGTGAGGCCGTCGCCGTGGACGCGGGGGTCGTTGGTGGCCTTGAGGATGTCCATGAGACGCTTGGCGAGGGCCTGGCGGGTTTCGGCGTAGGCGGGGTCGTCGGCAACGTTTGTCAGATAGTCCGGGTCCTTGCGGAGGTCGTAGAGTTCTTCGGCCGGGCGCTTTTCGAAACCGAGCCGCCAGTGCATCTGCCACTCAGGGTCCTTGCGGTTGGCGACCATCCAGGCCTTGGTTGGGCTGGCGTCGAGATCGGCGAAGGCAACGAAGGTGTTGTTTTCCAGTGCGTCAAATGTGGGCTCTTTGCCGTCGAGGTTGGGCGTACCCATGGGCCAGCGGTCGGGAGCGAAGTTGCGGATGTAGAGAAAGTCGCGTGTGCGGATGGAGCGCTGTGGGTAGGGCAGGTCGCCTTCGCGGGCGTTTGCTACGTGGCGCTCGCGGCCGGTGACGACATAGTCGCGGGCGGGATCGATCTGGCCGCTCTTGGGGGAGAGGAGCAGGGGGAGGATGCTGCGTCCGGTCATGCAGTCGGGCACGGGCACGCCGGCGGCTTCGAGGAAGGTTGGTGCGAGGTCCATGAGGTTGATGAAGTCATCGACGACGCGGCCGGGGCGGATGCGGCCGGGCCATTGGGCAAAGAGGGAGACTTCGGTGCCGAAGTTGTAGAGATTGCACTTGCCGCGCGGGAAGCCGGGGATGCCGTGGTCGCCGCTGACTACGATGAGGGTGTTATGTCGCTCGCCGATGGCGTCGAGTTTTTCGAGGAAGAGGCCTAACATGCGGTCGAGGGCGAGGACTTCGCCGAGATAGTCGCACATGTCCTGACGGATTTCGTGGACGTCGGGGAGGAACGCGGGCATGCGGCCTTTGAGGGCATCGGGATCGAGATTCCAGAGGGCCTTGCCGGAGCCTTTGGCCCATTTGCGGTGGGTGTTGGTGGGGCCGAACCAGTAGCAGAAGGGTTGGCTGGGCTTGCAGTCGGCGAGGAAGGCCTCGAAGTTTTTCATGGCTTCGGCGCAGATTTCGGTCTTGGCCTGTTCGGGCGTCTTGCCGGCGGCAACAAGTTTGGTGGCGTTCTGCGAGAAGTTGTTGAAGCGGCCGCCGGCGGCGTTATAGCGGCAACGGGCGCCGCCGTATGGGGCGTCGGCGGGCGTGCCGGGGCTCCATACCTTGTAGGTGAAGCCGATGTGGTAGCCGGCTTTTTCGAGGAGCAGCGGGTAGCTGGGGATGTTGAGGTCCCATTCGGCGCCCTGGAGGATGGCGCCTCGGCCGGTGCGGTAGAAGTACTGGCCGGACAGGAGCGAACTGCGGCACGGGGTGCAGGAGGGGCTGGTGACGTGGGCGTTGTTGAAGCGGACGCCTTCGTGCGCGAAGCGGTCCAGGACGGGCGTGCGGAAGGCGGCGTTGGGCTTGAAGAAATCGTAAACGCTGGCGTAGCGGCCCCAGTCGTCGGCAAAGAAGAAAAAGATGTTGGGCTTTTTGGCGGCAGCTTGCACTGCGGCGCGGGCGGCGAGGGCCGGTGCGCCAAGACAAGCGCCGGCAGCCTTAAGGAACGTACGACGATTCATCCGCTGTGTAGTGCTGTTCATGCCGAGACCTCGCGAGATTATGTTAACACAGGGCATTATAAGGCAATTGCCGTGGGAAATCCATAGAACTTCGGCGGCGGGCGTGGTAAGATGGCATGTACGTATCCGAGTTCTGTTTTGGAGGTCTGACGATGACGCGATTGGTTCGAAAGGCGACGTTACCTGCATTATTGCGGTCGTTTGCGGCCGGGGTGGTTCTCCTGCTGGCTGCGGCGGCGGGTGGGTGCGCATCGGGGCGGCCGGCGACGCGGGTTACGGTGTTGACGTACAACATCTACCATGGGGAGGATGCCAACGGCAGATCGAATCTGGATGCCGTGGCGGCAATCATTAACACACTGCGGCCGGACCTTGTTGCATTGCAGGAGGTGGACAACAAAACGACCCGGGTGAAAGGGCTGGACCTGACGGCGGAGTTGAGCCGGCGGACGGGGATGGCGGGGCACTTCGCCAAGGCGATGGACTACGCGGGGGGCGGATACGGCGAGGCGGTGCTGTCGCGGCTGCCGGTGCTGGGGGTGACCAACCACGCCCTGCCTCATACGGCGGGCGCGGAGCCGCGGGCGGCGCTTGAGGTGGAGGTGCAGCTGGCGGACGGGCGGCGTGTACTGTTCGTGGGGACGCACCTGGACCACCAGCGCGACCCGGCGAATCGCAACGCGCAGGCGGCGCGTATCAGGGAATTGTACGCGGATTCGAAGCTTCCTGTAATTCTGGCGGGCGACCTGAATGCCGTACCGGAAAGCGACGTGATCTCGCTGTTGGCGTCGGAATGGTTGTGGACGGCACAATCCAATCCTGCGCCGACCTATCCGGCGGTCGAGCCAGATTGCCTCATTGACTACATCATGGTCAAGCCGGCAGGGCAATGGCGCGTCGTGGGGACTCGCGTGATCGAGGAGAAGGTCGCGTCGGATCACCGGCCGGTGTTGGCAGTGCTGGAACTGCTGCCGGAGAAGCAGGTTTCGGGCGGCCGCGGACGAAGCAGATTGTCGCAGAAAGCTAATCGCAAATGAGGGGGCGCGGTCAGGCGTCGGGCGTATCGGGGGGCAGGTCGGGGTCGGGGGCGTCTTCGGGAGTGTGGGTTGGCAGTTCTTCGATGTCGGTAACTTTGGCGTCGAGGCCGCTAAGGAGAAGCTGGACTGCGGGGTCGCTGAGGGCCTTCTGGCGTTTGGTCTTGTCCATCTTGGCGCCGGGGGCGGCGGGCTTTGGGGCGGCCGCTGCGGGTGCGTTTGAGTCGGAGGCCTCGAAGACGAGGCGGATGGGCTGGCCGAGAGCGGTTGTGAATGCTTTCTCCAGGGTCTCGGCGCGGCTTTGACACATGTTCATGGCCAGCGCGGCGGTCTTGGGGAATTGCAGTTTCAGCACACCGTTTGCGAAGGCGGCCACAGTGGCGTTTTCGAGAAAGCCGGCCGCCAACCCGATGGCAGGCGCAAGCGACTGGAGAATGGCGGGCCACTGTTGGCGTATTGCGTCGGCAGTCAGCTCGCCCGTGATCACAGGCGCGGGCGAGGAAACCGGGTCCGGGTCCTGAGCCTCGCGCGGCGGCGCGGCGGAAGTGGCTCCCGAGCCCCTTAACTCAGGTGTAGCGTTTTTTTTTGAGGGGCTCAGAGCGCCAGTGGGTGCGCCCTGGAGTTGGGAGAAAAGGCGTTCGAGGCCGATGAAGTGTTCGCTGAGAGCGAGGCGGAGCATTGAGGCTTCGAGGAGGGCGCGGGGGTTGTCGCTGTTCTTGATTGTCCAGCGGATTTTCTCAAGTGCGGTGACGGCGTAGATGAGGCCCGGAGTGTCGAAGAGGCCGGCGAGTGCGGCCAGGGTGGTGCGCTCGTCGGCGGTGAGGACGAGGAGATCGCTCTTTGCTCCGGCGGTCTGGATCACGATGACGTCGCGCATGACGTCGATGAGGGCATCGACGATCTGGACTGCGGTCTGGCCGGTCTTGAGGAGGGTGTCGATTTCGTTGAGGACGCCGGCGGCGTCGTGCCGGCCGATCTTCTCTGTGAGTTCGCAGATCTTCCGGCGGCTGGGCTGGCCGAGGGCCTCTTCGAGAAGGGCCACGGTGAGCGGCTCGACGCCCCTGCTGATGACCTGGTCCAGGAGGCTGAGGCCGTCGCGCATGGAGCCGTTGGCGAGGCGCGAGAGGGCAACGATTACGTCGTCTTCGAAGGCGATCTTTTCGGCCTTGAGAATGGCGGCAAGCTGGCGACCGATGACCGCGGGGTCGATGGCGGTGAAGTCGAAACGCTGGCAGCGCGACTGGATCGTGGGCAGGACCTTGTTGGGTTCGGTAGTGGCGAAGATGAACTTGACGTGGTCCGGCGGCTCCTCGAGGATCTTGAGCAGTGCGTTGAAGGCGGCGGTGCTGAGCATGTGGACTTCGTCGATGATGTAGATTTTGTAGCGGGCGCGAGCCGGCCGATAGATGGCGTTTTGGCGCAGTTGGCGGACGTCATCGACGCTGGTGTTGGAGGCGCCGTCAATTTCCATGACGTCGATGTCTTCGCCGAGGTTGATGGAGACGCAACTGTCACACTTGAGGCACGGGGTGGTTGTGGGGCCATCTGCATTGAGGCAGTTGAGGGCCTTGGCGAGGATGCGGGCCATCGTTGTCTTACCGACGCCGCGGGTACCGGTGAAAAGGTATGCGTGCGCCACCCGCCCCGTCTTGATCGCGTTCTTGAGCGTCTGAGCGACCGCATCCTGCCCGACAACATCGTCAAACGTCTGAGAGCGATACCGCCTTGCTAATACCGTGTAAGCCATAGAGTGGTGAAAGATTCAGTATAAATAAGGTGGTCGGGTTTGCCACGCACAACACTGCGATCGCTTAGAGCTGCTCGGTTCCCCGCCTGACTCGGTTCACGTGCGGTGCTTGCATGGGACCCGACCACGATATTCGTATTCATTTGCCATGTCCGACGCTTCCGGCGGCTATGTCTTGCGGCCGGCCGTATCGGACGCCGGAGGCTGACAGTATACCGGCCACGCTGCAAAATTCCAGAAAAAGATTTCGTCGGGGCCGCTTTTATACGTATAATGCGTGGGCGGCTAAAGGTTCGCGCCTGGCGGGGTCGAAAATGGACTATATGCAAACGTGTTGGTTATAGGGAGGTTGCTATGAGAGTTTCAATCGACGACAGCTGCACCGCATGCGGACTGTGCTGCGATACGTGTCCGGATGTATTTGTGATGGGCGACGAGAAGGCGGAGGTTATTGTCGACCCTGTGCCGCCGGAGTTTGAGGCTTTGGCCCAGCAGGCGGCCGACGAGTGCCCGGTGGAGGCAATAATCGTCGAGTAGATTCGTCCGGCAGTTCGTTGAAGCTGCACTGGGGGAGCGGGGGCATTGCTGACAAGCCGTGCAGATTGCGCTTGCGCAAGGCCATCACAGCGCCGCCACCCCCTATGGCCTCGGTGATATCGACTAAGCAGGGGCGTGTGTCAGCGTCATTGAGCGGCAAGGGGCTGGACGATTACACCATAGTGCATTCCAAGGTTCAGGCGGAGAGCTCTCGGCTTCGGTCGTTGGCAGCCTTGAGGGCGATCTGGACGGTGTTTGCGAAGTCGAGGCGGCGGAAGACCTTCAGGGCGGCCTCAGTGGTGCCGCCGGGGCTTGTGACCCGGCAGCGCAGATCGGCTGGGGTTTCGCCTTTTTCGGCGGCGCTCTCGGCGAGAAGGACAGCGCCTCTTGCGGTCTGAAGGACCAGGGTGCGGGCGACGTCGTCGGCCAGGCCGAGGGCTTTTGCGGATTCGATCATGGCCTCCATGAGCAGGAAGAAGTAGGCCGGGCCGGAGCCGCTGACTGCGGTGACGGCATCGATGAGGGGCTCGTTGTCGACAACAACCACCTTGCCGACGGCGGCGAACATTTTCTTTGCGATTTCCATTGAACGCGGCGCTGCATTGGCGGAATACAGCGCGCTTGCGCCCTGGCCGATCAGGGCGGGCGTGTTGGGCATGACGCGGATGACTTCGCGGCCGGGCAGTGCTTCGGCAATGCGCGCGGCGGTGATCCCGGCGGCGATGGAGATGACCAGCGTGTCTGTGCGCACGGCGTCGCCGATTTCGGCGAGCACCTGGGCGAAGTTCTGGGGCTTGACGGCCAAGATGAGGACATCGGCCTGCGAGGCGAGGTCGGCATTATCCGCGGCGGGTGTCACACCATATTGAGAACAGAGCGTTTCAAGTCTTTCGGGCCGGACATCGCTGATAAGGACGTCCTCGGGGGCGCAGAGTTTCGCCGCGAGGATGCCGCGTATGAGGGCTTCGGCCATGTTGCCGCTGCCGATGAAGCCTATCTTCGACATGGTGTCTCCTTGTCTCGGGGGGCGTTTTCGGTTACAGTACACGCAGGCATTTTAGAGCAAAAGCAGGCTTTGGCAAGCGTTTACAGCCTGCCGGTTGCGATGATGTTCCAGAAGGAGGTCGTTATGGTAAGCCGAAACCGCGTCATGGCGTCTTGGGTATTGGCAGCCTGCCTGTGGGTGTGCGAGGCACCGGGCCTGATGGGGCCGTGGGCGAGCATGGCGGTGGCGGCGGAGGCACAGGATAACGCGCTGCTGTTGTGGTACGATGAGCCAACGCAGAGGTGGGATGAGGCGCTTCCGGTAGGAAACGGGCGATTAGGGGCGATGGTCTATGGCGGGGTGAGACGCGAGCACTTGCAGTTTAACGAGGATACGCTTTGGACCGGGGCGCCGCGGAGTTATGCGCACGCGGGGGCGGCGGAGCACCTGGGGCGCATTCGGCAATTGCTGTTCGAGGGCAAGCAGCGGGAGGCGGAGAAACTGGCGACGGAGACGTTCATGTCGGTTCCGCTGCGGCAGGAGCGGTATCAGCCATTCGGGGATATCTTCATCGAGTTTGCGGGGCATGATGTGGTGACGGATTACCGGCGGCAGTTGGATCTGGACAGTGCGATTGCCTCGGTGAGCTATCGTGCTGGCGGAGTGGGTTACACGCGGCAGGTCTTTTCAAGCTATCCGGACAACGTGCTGGTGGTGCGGTTAGAGGCGGACAAGGCCGGGGCCCTCAACTTCGACGTAAGCATGGACAGTGTGCATGAACTGCATACCGTGACGGCGGCGGGCGATACGGTGACGTTGGCCGGGCGAGTGAAAGACTACGTCGAGGAGCGGACGAAGGAGAAACGCACCTGCGCGATGACGTTCGAGGCGCAGCTCAAGGTGAACGCCGACGGGGGCAAGATTACGGCGGCCGATGGGCGGATTCGCGTGGAGGGCGCCAACAGCGCGACGTTGGTTTTAGCGGCGGCGACTAACTACAAGCGATATAACGATCTTTCAAGGGACCCGGCCAAGGCGTGCAAGGATACGCTGGCGGATGCGGAGCGGAAGAGTTTCACACTGTTGCGGAATGCGCATCTGGCGGATTACCGGCGGCTGTTTCGCCGTGTGAGCCTGAACCTTGGGCGGACGGCAGCGGCGGATTTGCCGACGGATGAAAGGATACGCAATTTCAAAAGCGGCGACGATCCGCAGTTGGCGGCGCTGTTCTTTCAGTATGGGCGGTACCTGCTGATTTCCAGCTCAAGGCCGGGCTGCCAGCCGGCGAACCTGCAGGGGATATGGAACGAGAGCCTGACGCCGGCGTGGGATTCGAAATGGACGGTGAATATCAATACGGAGATGAACTACTGGCCAGCGGAGGTGACGAACCTCCCCGAGTGTCACGAGCCGCTATTCGACATGATCGAGGACGTTGCCCAGACCGGTGCGGAGGTGGCGAAGGTGCACTACGGCGCGCGCGGCTGGGTACTGCACCACAACACTGATATCTGGCGCGGGGCGGCCCCGATCAATGCGTCGAATCACGGTATCTGGCCGACGGGGGGGGCGTGGCTGACACAGCATATGTGGTACCACTGGCAGTTCACGGGGGACCGGACGTTTCTTGAGAAGCGGGCATATCCGATCATGAAGGCGGCGGCCTTGTTCTTCGTGGACACTCTCGTCGAGGACCCGCGCAGCGACAAGGGATGGCTGATCTCCGGGCCGTCGAATTCGCCGGAGTTGGGCGGCCTGGTCATGGGGCCGACGATGGACCACCAGATCATCCGCGACTTGTTCAGCAACGTGATCGAGGCAAGCGAAATCTTAGGTGTCGATGAGGACCTTCGCAAGATACTCATCGAGAAGCGCGGGCGGATTGCGCCCATGCAGATCGGGCGATATGGGCAGCTTCAGGAGTGGTTAGAAGACAAAGACAATCCGAAGGAGCAGCACCGCCACGTCTCGCACCTCTATGGGCTCCATCCATCCAGCCAGATCACCAAGCGCGGCACGCCGGAATTGTTTGCGGCGGCACGGAAGT
The DNA here is from genome assembly GCA_035450485.1 of Anaerohalosphaeraceae bacterium. Taxonomy (GTDB): domain Bacteria; phylum Planctomycetota; class Phycisphaerae; order Sedimentisphaerales; family Anaerohalosphaeraceae; genus JACZKQ01. The sequence goes on from DAOTMV010000008.1 coordinate 69,651, forward strand.
CATTGGAGTTCCGCGGGGACGGGGGGACCGGGTGGTCGATGGCGTGGAAGATCAACTTCTGGGCCCGCCTGGAGGACGGGGATCATGCGTACACGATGCTCTGCAATCAGCTCACGCCGCAGCGGACCTTGCCGAACCTGTTCGACACGCACCCGCCGTTTCAGATCGATGGCAACTTCGGGGCGACGTCCGGCATTGCGGAGATGCTTTTGCAGTCGCACGCAGGCGAAGTCCATCTGCTGCCCGCCCTGCCGAGCAGATGGCGCCAGGGCAGCGTGACGGGACTGCGAGCCCGCGGCGGTTTCGAGGTGGACATCGCGTGGAAGGACGTTAAACTCGAACAGGCCCGGATTCGTTCGCTGTTGGGCAAAGCTTGCCGGATCCGCTACAATGAGCAGGTCATCGAGTTTGACACGCAGGCCGGGCGGACGTATCGGTTAGACGAGAAACTCAAAGAGATTTGACGGCCGTGGTCTGAAAGGAGTACCGCCTTATGAAGATAAGTTTGAATCTTGTGGGCTTGTGCGTTCTGACAGTTCTGACATGCGGTTATGCAGGCGCTGCAGACAAGCCATCGGATTTGATGTTGTGGTACAAGCAGCCCGCCACGCAGTGGCTGGAGGCATTGCCTGTTGGCAATGGGCGGCTGGGGGCGATGGTCTTCGGCGGCATTGAGGAAGAACGGATTCAGCTTAATGTGGATTCGCTGTGGGCCGGGCCGCCGGTACCTGAGGACCGTGTTGGGGCGTACAGGTGCATCGAACAGGCCCGCAGGCTCATCTTCGAAGGCAGGCATTCCGAGGCGCAGCGGCTCGTGCAGCAGAACGTTATGGCCGAGCGAATCAGTCCGCGGAGTCACCAGACATTGGGTGATCTGCATATCCGCATGGTCGGGGCCGATGGTGCGCCGGCGGCCGAGACCAATTCGATCGTCTTGGGCCCCTGGCGGCGGGCGGACAGAAAGATGCTCAGCGGCGATGGCTGGCTCGGGGTGCAGTTTGACGACTCGGCATGGACGACGGTTGAGGGGCGCAACGACTTGTCCGTCGCCGTCAACAGCGAAGTGGTATTTCGCACCGTTGTCGAGCTGACGCAGGCCCAGCTTGACGCCGGCTTCAAGACGTTGGAACTCGGCCCGATTGACGACCACAGTACGATCTACGTGAACGCACAGGAGGCCGGCCGTACGAACGATTACACGAAGGCTTACAGTTTCGGCGTCGGCAAGCATCTCAAGCCCGGCAGAAATGCCATCGTTGTTGTGGCCGGTAACATCGGAGGCCCTGGCAGCATGGCCGACTCGGCAAAGCTCACCCGCAAACCCGTCGCCACCTGCTATCGCCGACAACTGGATCTCACGACCGCCATTGCAACCACCACCTTCGAAAAAAACGGCGTTACCTACACCCGCGAAGTTTTCGCTTGTGCATCTCCCCTCACAACCGACAAACCATCGACGCCGCCCGTTTTCGACGGCATCATCATACGACTGACAGCGGACAAGCCCGGCATGATCTCGGTCGATGTAAACATGGACAGACCCACAGACTACGAAGTCAAGGTACTGGCGCCGGAACCGCATCATGGGCTGGTGACTGATAATGAGCATGGCCATAAGATGGACCCTGATCTGACCAGCCGACGCAACTGGATGCTGGTCATGTCGGGCCAGGCGAGCCATAACGGGCGGCACAAAGGCGTGCAATACAGCACTTGTCTTCAACCTGTTGCGGAGGGCGGCAGGATTTCCGCAAGCGATAATACCCTGCAAATTCGCAACGCCAATGCTGTTACTTTCTATTTTAATGTCCGTACGAATTACAGTCTGCGGCCACCACATCTGACAGGCGACGTCCCTGCCTATTCGGGCGATCTTTTCAGGGGGCTTTCGAGTCTGCCATACGAACAATTCAAATCGTCGCACATAGCGGCGCACCGGCAACTGTTCGAACGTGTATCGCTGGACTTAGGTCGGACGCCCGCGGCGGACAAACCTACCGACGAGCGCCTGTGGTCGCTGCAGCGAGGCGGCGACGATCCGGCCCTGATTGCGCTGTATTTCCAGTACGGCCGCTATCTGCTGATGTCTTCGTCGCGACCGGGTACGATGCCGGCCAACCTGCAGGGGCTTTGGAATGACCAGATCGAGGCGCCGTGGAATGCTGATTATCACATCAATATCAACATTCAGATGAACTACTGGCCGGCGGAAGTGACGAACCTGTCGGAGTGCCACGAGCCGTTTTTCGATCTGATCGAAGGGCTTGTGCCGTCGGGCCGCAAGACCGCGCGCGACGTGTACAACTGCCGCGGGTTCGTAGCGCACCATACGACCGATGCGTGGCTGCACACGTCGCCGCTGGGCGATGTAGGGTACGGGATGTGGCCCATGGGGGCGGCCTGGTCGACGCGGCACTTCATGGAGCATTACTGGTTTACGGGCGATAAGACGTTCCTGAAAGCGCGGGCGTACCCCATTATTAAGGAGGCGTCATTATTCTTGCTGGACTGGCTCACCGAAGACCCGAAAACGGGCAAGCTGGTTTCAGGGCCTTCGAACTCGCCGGAGAATGCGTTCATCGCGCCTGATGGCCGGCGGTGCAATCTGTCGATGGGACCATCGATGGACCAGCAGATCATCTGGGACACGTTTACCAACTGCCTGGAGGCAGCAGAAATTCTCGGCATCGACGACGACTTCACAGAAGAGGTGCGAACGGCCCGCGATAAACTTGCCTTGCCGAAGATCGGGTCCGACGGGCGGCTGATGGAGTGGGCGGAGGAGTTCAAAGAGGTTGAGCCCGGACACCGGCACGTATCGCATCTGTTTGCGTTGCATCCGGGGCGGCAGTACAACATGGTGGAAACGCCAGAGATGGTCGAGGCGTGCCGCAAGTCCATCGAGTACCGGCTTGCTCACGGCGGCGGGCACACGGGCTGGTCGCGGGCGTGGATCATCAACTTCTGGGCGCGCCTGCACGAGGGTGACAAGGCGCACGAGAACGTGGTGGCGCTTTTGCAGAAGTCCACGCTGACAAACCTGTTCGATACGCATCCGCCGTTTCAGATCGACGGCAATTTCGGTGGGACGGCGGGGATTGCGGAGATGCTCGTGCAGTCGCACGCCGGTGAGATTGAGTTGCTGCCGGCACTGCCCAAGGCCTGGCCGGCGGGGTCGGTCAAGGGGCTTCGCGCCCGCGGCGGGTTTGAGCTGGAGATTGCGTGGAAAGACGGTAAACTGACGCGGGCGACAATTCGGTCGCTGCTTGGGAATGGCTGCGCTGTTCGGTACGGCGAGGCTGCAAGAAAATTCGAAACGAGGGCCGGCCGCACATATCGGCTGGACTCAGCCTTGAAGTTGAATTGAGGTGGGCTGCAACCAGCTCTGAATTATCTACAGGAGAGATTATGGACTGGACGCGACGAACGATGTTGTTGATTATAGCTTGTTTATTTGTTTCGGGCTGCCGCGCCGAGGTCAGGTCGGCGGCCGCGCCGGAAATGGAACTTACGGTGATGAGTTTCAATATTCGGTATGGGACGGCCAATGACGGGGAGAACCGTTGGGAGAATCGGCGGCAGATGGTATGCGACGTTATTGCGGAACACCGGCCGGACGTTTTAGGCCTGCAGGAGGCGCTGAAGTTTCAGATCGACGAGATTTTGGCGCGTGTGCCGGGGTATGTGCTTATCGGTGTGGGACGGGAGGACGGCGCGCAGAAGGGTGAGTATAGCTGCATCCTGTACCGCGGCGACCGGTTTGACGTAAAGGAAAGCGGGACATTCTGGCTGTCGGACACGCCTGATGTGCCGGGGTCGATTACGTGGGGCAATCAGTGTACCCGGGTGTGCACGTGGGCGAAATTCGTCGAGCGGGCGACGGGGCGTGTGTTCTGGATGTACAATACGCATCTGGATCACGTGTCGCAGCCGGCACGCGAGAAAGGTGCGGTGCAGATCGCTCGCCATATAACCGGACATGCCAGCGATGGGCCGTATATTCTCACCGGGGATTTTAATTCGGGAGAGCGCAACGCAGCGATTCGGTATCTTAAGGGAGAGCAGCCGTTGGAAGGGGAAACGGTGGGCGTGGTTTTGTGGGATACATTCCGTGTTGTGCACCCGGACGAGAAGGAGGTTGGGACGTTCAATGGTTGGCGGGGCCGCACCAATGGCGAAAAAATCGATTACATTTTCGCGGGGCCCGGCTGGAAGGTGCTCGACGCGGCCATTTTGAAGACGAACGTGGACGGGCGGTACCCGTCGGATCACTTCCCTCTGACCGCACGTTTGCGTATGGAGGCCGCGAGCAAGCGGTCCTGACCCCTTCATTCAGCAGCGTAGGCGTTAGGACTGGCGGGGGCAGCATTTCAAGGGTGATGTTGCGCAGGAAAAAAAGGGCTGCGAACGGACCGTGAGGTCACGCCCGCAGCCCCGCCGACAGTTGCCCCATTTGTTACTCGGTCGTGTAGAAGTGCGTGGCCTCTGTTTCGTGCACATCCCGGCCGAGTTGTTCACTTGTCATCGTGGCTTTGAAGCGTGCATCGGCGGCGTTGATGCCGCGGATTACGATTGTCCATGTGGCGGATTCGCCGGGCTGGAGTTCTGCCAACGGCTGGAAGGTGACCATGCCGTCCTTTTCGGCGACTTCGGTTGGTCCGGAAGAGGAGACGTATTCCATGGAAGGCTCAAGTTCTGCCCGGATGCGGATGTTCTTGTCAGGGGCGGTTCCCTGGTTGGTGACGGTGACGAGGTAGGTTTCCTCCTGGCCGACCTCGACTGGGTCGGCGGTGTCGATGACCTCCAGGAGGATTCCGGCGATTCCGGTGATACTGGTTCTCAGTTCGGCGCTCTGTGCCGGGGCACAGAAGGCGGATACAACGGCGGAACTGGTGTAGTCGTCGGCTCGGCCGGCGGTGTACGAGACGGTGAGTTCTCTGGTATCATTGGCGGCCAGCGTGCCGAGTTCCCATACGACGCGCGAACCGGAGACCTGGCCGTTGTCGGAGGGCGTTATGTTAGTCGCTCCTTGGGGAAGGTTCACTTCGGCGATTGTGTTCATGGCCGGACCGGACCCTGTATTCCTCGCGTTGAGTTTCAGGCGCACAGGGCGGTCGAGATACTGTTGTGATGGGCCGTTGAAGCTCAATTGCAGGACCGGCTCGATCACTTCGACGGAGACCGTGTTGGATTGGGCGCGGAGGTCGCCTTCGGCCTGGCTCTGTGCGAGGGTCTCAAAGGCCCCGGCTTTCTGAGCCTGGGCAGTGACGGTGTACTCCTGGGAGGCGCCGGGCGCCAGAGTGCCTATGGCGATTTGCACCTGACGTTGGCCGTCGGACGTTTGCAGGCCTTCGGGCAGGTTGCTGGTCAGTGTGACATCGGTCGCGTTGCCGGTACCGGTGTTGGTGACGGTATAGGTCAGCGGAATGTCCTCGCAGCGGAGCACCCGCTCAGGGGCTGACAGCGAGACCTTGAGTTGAGGATTGACAACGCGCACGAAGCCGCAGGTCGGGATGTCGTAAGTGACGGTGGCGCACTGGCGGATGCAGTCGGTCCCGCCGGCGCGGCCCCGGACGCGGATATCACGCGTCTGGCCTGCTTCGATCGTGCCGAGGGACCAGACGAGTTTGTCGCCGTCCTGGCGGGCGGCGGGATCGGAATTGACATATCCGAAATTGTCCCCTATCCGTTCTGTGAGTGTGACGTTATCGAGTGGTTTGTCCGATACGTTGGTGACGATGATCAGGTAGTCGAATTCCGAGTTGACTTGGACTTCGTCGGGCATGTTCTTTTCGATGCGGACGACCTGGGATTCGGGGTAAGTTTGCGAGTTGATGAAGAGGCCGCACTCCGTGGCAGGGGCGGCGGCCGGGACCGGCTGCGGCTCGGGCTCCTCCAGCGGCTTGCAGTCCTTGCTCCAGAAGGGCTTCTTGGCTACTTCCGGCGCAACTTCCGCGTCATGCCAGTGTTTTTGCCACTGGGCGCAGCAACAGCCGCTGGCGGCGATGGCAAGACACGTGAGAAGCGCGATGTGAACGACTGTCCGTTTTCTGATCATGTCAAACCCCCTTATGACAACTCACTATTCGTCAGGTGCTGCTCGCCCCCACAGGCGGCGTTTGGCGCATATTCCTTCGATCGCTGGCATTGTCGTCACAACCGAAGCACACGATAAGGAAATTTTTTCTGACAAGCCGCCGGCGGGCAGGGTGCCCACGGAACGAGGCGCTTGGCGGGTCAGAAACGGACTTCCTGTTCATCAAGGGAAACTGAAATCGCCCAAATGTAGGCCCGATACGCCGCAGCATGTTTTCTACACTCGTGTCATCATCAAAATCATCAAACGCCTCGCACACAGTTCCACAGTCCATTGACGCCGCCAACGTTTGACCGTGTTGAGTGCGCCAGCCCAACCTCCTCAGGTCCGCCCTGTTTTCAAGGCCGGGTCGTCAACCGTCAAACGTTTGACATTCCGACGCGTACACATTACGTTGTCTCCGTTTTAGAACCAGACTTAAGGACGCAGTATGAACCCGGCCTACACGGAAAGCTTGAATCGCCTTATAGACCAGTTCGGCAAACTGCCCGGCATCGGCCCCAAGACCGCCGAGCGCCTCGCCTTTCATATCCTCAAAACCACCCCCGACGAAGCCCTCGCGCTGGCCAACGCCATCGCCGACGTCAAAAGGAACATCCGTCAGTGCACCGTCTGCCACAACCTCTCCGAGTCCGAAACCTGCTCCATCTGTGCCGACGCCCGCCGCGACCACACCGTCATCTGCGTCGTCGAGCAATCCCGCGACGTCATCAGCCTCGAAAAGACTGGCCTTTGCCGATGGGTCTACCACGTCCTCGGCGGCCATATCGCCCCCCTCGAAGGTGTCGAACCCGGCGACCTCACAATCGACGCACTCGTAAAGCGCGTCAGGGCCGGCAATGTCACGGAAGTCGTCATGGCCACGAATCCCAACCTCGAAGGTGACGGCACTGCACTCTATATCAGTTCCCTCCTCCGCCCCATGAACGTCAAAGTCACCCGCCTCGCCCGCGGCCTCCCCTCCGGCGGAACCATCGAATTCGCCAGCGGCTCCATCCTCGCTGATGCCATCCAGGGCCGCTGTCCCCTCTAAACCCACGCTGCGAAACAAGTTGCATGCAAATGCCGTGCTCGGCACGGCCAAAATGCAGATTTTTTCACAAGTTTTGCATCTCCGTGCTTATCACAGCCCCCGCAACCGAGTATAATACGTGAATGGGTATGTGTTCATGAGAAGGACGATGCAAAAATGAAAATGGCGATGACTGGACAAATGCGGCTTGAGCAGCGGATGAAGCTCGCCCCGCGCATGATCCAGGCAATGGAGATTCTCCAGCTCCCGTTGCTCGCCCTACAGGAAAAAATCGAAGCCGAACTCAACAGCAACCCCGTCCTCGAAACCGTCGAAGAACGCGACGAATCCATCCCCGGCGACATCGACGACACCGAACCCCAGGACAACCCCTTCGAAACTCGTGAACTCATCGTCGGCGACGAAGCCGACCGCACCGACGACTTCGAACGCCTCGAACAGCTCGAAGCCACCGAGGCTGGCTTCACCGACTACATGGAAAGCGTTTCCGCCGGCGCACTCCGCCGGGCCGCCGCAGAGCCCGACAAAAAGCTTGAGGCACTCCACAACACCGCCGCCCAGGAAGCCTCTCTAAACGACAGCCTTCACGAACAGTGGCGCCTCGTCGACGCCCCCGAACTCGTCAAAATCGCAGGCGATCTCATCATCGACTACATCGACGAAAAAGGCTACCTGACCGTCCGCCTCGAACAGCTCCACAACAAGGATAAACACCCCTTCAGCATGGAGCACCTCTACGCCGCCCTCGAGCTCATCCAGAAGCTCGAGCCTGCCGGCGTCGGCGCCCGCGACCTCAAGGAATGCCTCCTTATCCAGATGCGGCAGTTCCCCGACGATATGTCCTTCGAAACCCGCCTCGTCGAAGAGCACTGGAACGAACTCCTCGAAAACAAACTCCCCCAGATCGCCAAGAAGATGAACTGCACCATCGAACAGATCAACGCCGCCATCCAGCGCATGAGCAAACTCGACACCTCGCCTGGCCTTGGCATCGGACGTGACGACAACCACCCCATCACTGCCGACATCATCGTCGAACCGAGCGAAGACGGCGGCTATTCAGTCCGCCTCACCGACACCAGCGTCCCAAACCTCCGCGTAAACCGATTCTACGCCAAAATGGCCCGAGACCGCGCCGTCGACCAGAAAACACGCGACTTTCTCATGCAGAACATCCGCTCCGCACAATGGTTTATGGACGCCATCGAACAGCGAAAACGCACCCTCCTCCGCGTCGCCGAAGAGATTGTAAACTATCAGCGCGACTTCTTCGACAAGGGCCAGCTCTACCTCAAGCCCCTGCCCATGGCCGCCGTGGCCGACAGGATTGGTGTCCACATCGCCACCGTCTCGCGAGCCGTCGCCGGAAAGTATATGCAGTGCCCTCAGGGTGTCCTCCCCCTCCGCAGTTTTTTTAACGGCGGCAAGGAAAACGACGAAGGCCACGCCCATAGCTGGAACGCCGTAAAAGCCAAACTCCAGCAGATCGTCGACGAAGAAGACAAATCCAACCCACTCAACGACGACGAGATCAGGGAGAAGCTCGCCCAGAGCGGCATGGGCAACATCGCCCGCAGAACCGTCGCCAAATACCGCAAGAGCCTCAACATCCCGACTGCCCGCTTCCGCAAAAAATACTGAACCGCCGCCTCACCTTGCCGCCGTCCGGGTGCTGTCAAACGCCTTCATCTGATTCCGTCAACCTCGGTTTTCATGGGTACCAATGCGCATCTTGAACCTGCAACCCAGTAATGAGTGATCAGCCGTGTAATCGGCATTTGCTTTCTCTCCTTTTGGTTAGGGCTCTCGGTTCTGCGCCCCGCGTGTTGCCTGCACCGCCCAGATTGCTCAGATTACAATTGACTCCGCGGCCCGCCGGTGCTAAAATGTATATTTATCGGGCCTGCGGGCTTTTGGCGGATTTTCAAACAAAGGGCACGGTGTGGGATTGTCCCGGCCGCCCTGTTATGAGTCCCATTTCACTGGAGGAACCATGAAAACGTCATGGTTGTTGGTAATTATCGCGGGGGTCATCTGTGGCAGCGTCTGTGGACAGCAGAAGACGATCATCTGGGTCTCGGACGCTCATGACACTGACGCCACAACGCCCGGCCCGGACGACCAGGGTTGGGTCGATTTCCTGACCTCCCTGGGGTTCAATGTCATGTACCCCAAGGGCAGCAGCCCAGGCACTGGCTACTACCAGGTCCTCGATGCCGCAAAGCTCGCCGAGTTGCAAAGCGCCGACCTGATCATAATGAGCCGCGACGTCAACAGCGGCGGCTACGCCAGTGACGATGCCGAGCGCAACCAGTGGTGCAGCATCACCAAGCCGCTCATCCTGATGAGCCAGCATCACGCAAGAAGTGGAAACGCACGATGGTTCAACACGCAGGACGTCGATGCCCGCGTTGCTTACTATTCCTTGCGGGCAGTGAATCCCGAAGATCCCCTCTTCGACAACGTCCTCCTCGACGCCAACAATGACGTCGTGTGGCACAACGCAGCGGCGGGACCCGGGAGTTCCAGCTTCATCAGAACTTCGAATGCCGGCACCGGCCGCGTCCTCGCCGTCCGCCCCGACAACGGAAACATCCTCATCGCCGAATGGGATGGCGGCCAGCCGTTTTACACGTCAACACCAAACGTGACGCCCCTCGGCCCCCGAATGTTCTTCTCCGGCGGTACGCAGGAAAACTCCGACAACAAGGGATGGGGCGTCTACAATCTCACTGACGCCGGCGAGCAGATATTTGTCAACGCCCTGAAACGCTATCTCGGCGACTTCTACTACAACTCGGTCCCCCAGGTTAAAGCCGGCCCCGATCAAACCGTAAACATCCAAGGCGGCGTCGCCACTGCGCAGCTCACCGCCACAAGCAAAGACGATGGCAACCCGTACGGCATTCTGTTCTACGACTGGAAGGTCATCAGCGGACCCGCCCCCGTAACCTGGTCCAACCATGGCCACCAGAATCCGACGGTCCAGTTCACCGCTCGCGGCATCTACGAGTTCGAAGTCACCCTCTATGACTATGACCCGAACAATGTCGCGCACACCCAAGGCAAGTCCGCCTCTGACAGGGTCCGCATCCGCGTAAAAGACCCGGCCAAAGACGACTTACTCCTCGGCCACTGGACCTTCGACGAAGGCACAGGCGCAATCGCAAATGACAGCGCCGGACACAACGACTACGGCACACTCAAATCGACGACCGGCGCAGCCGACCCCAACTGGGTTGAGGGCTGGGTAGGCGATTCCGCGCTGGAGTTCTATGGCATCTCCTACGTCGAAATCACCGACGCCACGCCTTTCGACGCCAACGTACCTCACTTTCAGTGGGAAATCACCACCGCCGCATGGATCAAGGTCAATACCTTCGTCAATCCCTGGGAGACCATAATCGGCCGCGGCGTTGAAACCTGGCGTTTCGGACGCGAAAGCTCCAGCAACCATGTGACCATCCATCTCGAAGGCGTCCAGGAGTCATTGACCGGCAAGACTAACGTCAATGACGGTTATTGGCACCACGTCGCCGCCACCTACGATGGCTACCGGGTCGTCACCTATGTCGATGGGCGCGTCGATGGAACCATGGATGTCTCCGGCCCCATCAAAGTGGACATGACCTTGCCCATCTCCATCGGCAACCGCATGGACAATCTCGGCGCCCGCGGCTGGAACGGCCTCATCGACGACGTCCGACTCTACACCTGCGCAGTCAGCCAGGATGACATCATTAATCTCGCCCTCATGGGCAAGAACGTCATCCCGCACATCGACGCCGGCCCCGACCTCAACATCTCCCTCACCTACACCGATTCGATCGTTATCGACGCCGTCGCAACGGATATCAACGGCGACCCCCTGACATTCACATGGACCGCCGTTGGCCCCGCCGATGTAACGTTCCTACCCAGCGCCAATGTCGAGAAGCCGACCGTACAGTTCACCGAGCAGGGCGCCTACACCTTCCGTGTGACGGTCAGTGACGGCAAGGCCGGACTCGAAGGTGACATCTATGACGAAGTCATCGTCACCGTCACGCGGCCTTCCTGCGCAGACGTCATCGCACAGGGTATGGTCCTGAACACGGACCTCAACAAGGACTGCTACGTCGATCTCGAAGACCTCGCGATCATGGCTGCCGACTGGGTACGATGCTACGACCCGCAGCAGGTAACCAACGGCTGCGAAAATCCGTTCCTCTGGGAGTAACCCTCACAAGCAACGGATAAGAAGCAAATCCGAAAAAGGCGGGCCGCTCGCTGACAATGCGAGCCCCGCCTTTTCTACAAATAGGAACAGCCTTGCGCTGTTGGAGAATCTACGCCTCCTCATCGATAACGAATAATCAGCGTAATCGGGGTGATCAGCGTTTAACGCCTTTGCTCAACACCCGCAAGCCTATCCAACACCACCGGGGCGAAATCGAGAATCGTCAATCACAAAACCCTGCATCCCAATCCTTCCAGACCGCCTCGCGCCCGGCCGCCCGAATCATCGCCGCAACCTCACCCGCCGTCCGCCGGTCGTCCACCGCAAACTGCTCCCCCGAATCCATATCGCCCCCGTACCCCCCAGGGTTCGTCTTCGACCCCGCACTCATCCGCGTCACGCACAGCGGCGCCACCCGATCCCGCAGTGCCGCACGCTCGCGCGTCGACAGCACAATCCCCGCATCCGCAAAACACAGCCGAAGTGCTAACATCATCTGCACCAGCCCGCGGTCATCCACCAGGTGTGCAAAATCCCCCGCCACCTCGCAAGCCGGCCGCAATCGCGGAAACGAAAACGACACCGCACTGCGCCAGTACCGCTTCATCAGGTACGCCGCATGCTCCGCCAAGGCCAGCGCCTCCACACGCCAGTCCGCCAGCCCCAGAAGCACCCCGACCCCCAACTGCAGCATCCCTGCCGCCGCAGCACGGTCGTGCGTCTCCAGACGCCGATCGTAACGGCGCTTCGGCCCCGCCGGATGCACCTCCGCATACGTATCCCGGTTGTAAGTCTCCTGGTACAAGGTCACCCCCTCGATCCCCGCCGCGGCTAAGCGTGCATACTCAGCCTGTTCCATCGGCTGCACCTCCACCGAAATCGATGCAAACCGCGGCCGCAGCCGCCCCGCCAGCGCACACAGGTAATCCGCCGTCACGTGCCGCGCATCCTCCCCGCTGACCAACAGAATATGTCGAAACCCCTCCTCCGCGATCACCTCCGCCTCCTGCACCGCCTCATCCACGCTCAGCCGCCGCCGCGGCATGTCATGCGATGCATTGTACCCGCAGTAAACACACCGATTTACACAGTGATTCGAAACATACAGCGGCGCATACAGCCCGATCCCCAGCCCGAACCGGCGCACGGTCAATTCCTGCGCCGCCTGCGCCATCTCCTCCAGGTAATACCCCGCCGCAGGCGAAACCAGCACCGCTAACCGCTCCAATGAATACTTCCCCGCATCCCGCTCCAGCGCCGCCGCCACGTCCTCCTCGCGCACCCCCTCCAACATCGAAACCCACGCCTCCCGGTTCCCGTCCAACCGCCGCTCCCGAAGTATCCGTCCTATCTCACTCACGTACAAACTCCAAAGCAAAGGGACCGCGCAAAACTGAATAGATACAGCGGTGCTGTCTAACCCGACGCCTCATCCTGGCTGTCAAACGTCATCATCGTGCACGCCACAGCTTCAGAGACGCCATGATACCCCAGCGCACTCGCCCAATCGGGCGCTTGGGAGTGCTCCATGGAGAGGACCTTACGCAGCCCGGCATGCACCACTCTTTCAACACCCGCGCAGCTCAATCCAGAAACCCCGTCAGCGGACTTGACGCCTCCCCCCGCCGCCGCACCGCGCCCGGCCCGGCCAGGTACGCCGCCCGCCCCGCCTCCACCGCCTGCTTAAACGCCGCCGCCATCCGCGCCGGCTCGCCCGCCACCGCAATCGCCGTATTCACCAACACCGCATCCGCCCCCATCTCCATCGCCTCGGCCGCATGCGACGGCAGCCCCAAACCCGCATCTACAACCACCGGCACCGTCGCCTGCTCGATGATAATCTCAATCGCCGCCCGCGTCCGCAGCCCCTGGTTCGACCCGATCGGCGAAGCTAAAGGCATCACCGTCGCCGCCCCCGCATCCTGCAAACGCTTCGCCAAAACCGGGTCCGCATTGATATACGGCAGCACCACAAACCCGTCGGCCACCAGTACCTCCGTCGCCTTCAAAGTCTCCACCCCGTCCGGCAGTAGATAGTAAGGGTCCGGCGTCACCTCCAGCTTCACCCACGCAATCCCCGTCGCTGCCCGCGCCAAACGAGCCAACCGCACCGCCTCCGCCGCATCCCGCGCCCCCGACGTATTCGGCAAAAGAAGATACTTCTCCCGGTCGATTGCCGCCAGCAGATCGTCCTCCGGATTGGCGATATCCACCCTCCGAAGCGCCACAGTCACCATCTCCGTCCCCGACGCCGCAATCGCCTCGGCCATCACCGCATTCGAAGCATACTTACCCGTCCCGATGAATAGCCGGGACGTAAACTGCCGATCCGCAATCGTCAACAAATCCGAACCCACTTCCACTCCCGCAGCCTGATTATGCTCTTATCTGCCCCATCTGCTGTCTGCAAATCGGAACAACCTCACCCGCCCCCCACAAACCGCACAAGCTCTATCGCCTGCCCGGCAGCCAGCCGAGTCGTCGCGAAATCCTTCCGTTCGACGATCTTCCCGTCGATCTCCGCCACAACAGTCGCATGACAGATCGAAAGCTCATTCAGCAGATCGGCCAACGTCTCCGGCAGCCTGCCCTCCGGAAACTCCCTCTCCAACCCGTTTATTCTCAAGATGTTACTCACTTCCAGCTCCTGCTCGGCCTCTTCCGCCCGTTACTCAGCATGATCTCCAGAATCGCGTTCGCCTGATGATGCGCCGCCACCCCCACCCGCGGCGCCGTCAGAGGCACCCCCGGCCGGGCCCCGCTCTCACCATCGCCGACCAGCACCAGCCGCTCCGAAATCCGCCGCGTCACAATCTCGTTGCTACGCCCGTAACCCGCCAGGCCGCTTACACTTACAATCGGCGCCTTCATCCGGCACAGCACCGTCTCCACGATCATCTGCTTCTGCTCGCTCCGGTCAAAGCATTCGGCGATAACCTCCGCCTCCGCAAACACTTCCGGAACGTTTTCCGCCGTCAGCCGAACCCGGTGCGCCGCAATCTCGATGTTGGGGTTTATCCGCCGCAGATTCGCCACCGTCGCATCCACCTTCGCCATCCCCACCTGGTCCAGATAATAATGCTGCCGGTTTAGATTTGTATTCTCAACAACGTCGAAATCCGCAATAATCAGCCGCCCCAACCCCAGCCGCGCCAGCGCAACGGCCACATTGGAGCCCAAGCCCCCCAGCCCTGCTACACCGACGATAGCGTTCTTTAATTCCAGAAATACAGGTGTCATCCACATCAACCCAAACGGCCAAAGCCGATAACCTCTTGCAAATGCAAGACTTACACATTAGCACAGCACGGCCCGCCGCCGCACGGAATGTTCTGCACGAGGATCGTACGCGATAGTCCGAATTACTACGCAGGATGGTAGGCCCACGGCGTGAAAAAAGCAAGAATTTTGCCCGATATCCGCACGCACATCACCGGGCATCGCGATAGAAGGGCAGCCATGTGCCCTTCACCCCGTAAGGGGCCGCGACGACAACACCGCCGCGATCTTCTCCAGGAGCTCCCCATAATCGAACGGCTTGACAACGTAGTCGTCCGCCCCCGCCTGCAAGGCCGCCGACAACGTCGCCTCGTCCGCCAGCGCCGTCACGATAATCACGGGGATATGCTGTGTCGACTGCCCTTCCCGCAGGAGCCGCATCGCAGTCACCCCGTCCATGTTCGGCATCACGTTGTCCAGCAGGATAAGGTCGGGCTGCTCGCTCTCGGCCACGTTCAGGCACTCGAAACCGTCACCCGCCGTCAGCACCTCATACCCGTTCAGCCGCAGACTCCGTCCCACGATCGCCGTCATATCGGGCTCGTCGTCCACCAACAGAATCTTCGCTCCGCGGGTCTCAACATGCATAACCTGACGTCCCCCTGTTCTCACCGCGCCCGGCCTTATGTTCGGCTGTTTTACCCCGCCTGTTGACCACAAGTCACCGCCCGCGTCCGCACACGTAATCACCTTCGGCTACACCTCACCGCGTATGCGTCACCTTGACCAGCATCTCCAACTCCTGCGGGTTGTGCGAGTACGCCTTTGCAGCCGTGATGCTGATATGCCCCTCCTTGATCAGCCGCGCCAGCGACATGTTAAAGCTGTGCATCCCGTCGCTGCCCTCCTTGATCACATCCGCCAGCTGCGCCTCCTTCTCCTTCTCCTTGAGGTACTGCCGCACCGCCGGCGTATTGATGAACACCTCCGTCGCCGGAATCAGCCCCACCCCCTCCTGCTCCGACGGCAGCAGCATCTGGTTCATGATCGCCAGCAGGTTATAGCTGAGGTTCAGCCGCACCGCGTCGTGCTCCGCCTCCTTGAAGAAGTTCAGTATCCGGCTGAACGTCCACGCCGCCGTCGCCGTGTGCAGCGACGTAATCACGAGATGCCCCGTCTCCGCCGCCTTGATCGCCGCGTGCACCGTCTCCGCATCCCGCATCTCGCCGATCATGATGATGTTCGGGTCCTCCCGCAGCACCGCACGCAGCGCCTCACCGTGATCTGGAAAATCGATACCCATCTCGCGCTGATGGATCAGCCCCTTTGCATCGCGAAACACGAACTCGATCGGGTCCTCGATCGTCACGATATGCTTTTCCGGATGCCGCGCTACGCACCCGATCATCGCCGCCATCGTCGACGACTTGCCGCTGCCCGTCTCGCCGCCCACGATGATAATCCCCTTCTGTTCCGGATTACTGATCACGGTCTTGTAGATCGGCGGCAGATTCAGCGCCTCGAATGTCGGAATGTCGTACCGTATTCGCCGCATCGCCGCCGCCAGCTTGCCCGTCGAACGATACACCTGCATGCGATACCGCAGCGGCTTGCCGTTCATCGACGCCTCGTACGAATAATCCACCGACCCGTTCTCCGCAAGCAGCTTCTGGCAACGCTCCCGCTGGCTCGCGTGCACGGTCGCATCCATCAACTGCTTCACCTCCTCCTCCGTCAGCACCGCCCCCTCGCCCCCAATCGCCCTCAGCTTGCCCTTGATCCGAAACCGAATCCCCTGGCCCCCGCCCAAATGAATATCCGAAGCATCATACTTCTCCGCCGCCGCAATCAGACTCTCCAACTTGTACATGCGCTGCTCCTCTCATTGAATGTCAATGACCTCTTCCCGCACTGCACACTGCACACATTGTACCCCCCGCCCCGCCGCAGGCAAACGTTTTCCCCCACGCCCTCCACAGCCGCCATTGACCCAACTTTCAGCCGGCCTGCCTGCGCCGCCGCGCACCGCCGGCCCTCCTCGCCCCTGTCACCGCCCCACCACGAGCACCTTGCCCGTCAGCGTCACGATACTAAGCGGCCGCATCACAAACTCCGCCGCCCCTTCGCGCACCGTCACTTCTCCCGCCTCCTGCATATTCTCCTGTGCCGACGTCCGCCACGCCTTCAGCAACGCCAGCCCCGGCACGTGCCGAAACGCCAACTTAAGCACCTCCTCCCGCTGCCCCGGATTGATCGCCACCACCGTCACGTCACCGTCCTTCTCATGCAGAAACGCCCCCACCTGCACCGCCCCAAACCCCGGCTCTGCATCGATCCGCACCGCCCCCGGCCGCACGAACCGGCTGTAATGCATCACCGTGTACGTCTTCGGCGTGTACCGATCCATCACCATCAGCGCATGCACCGACGGCCGCCCCTCCGTAATCTGCCACGGCACAAACACCGAGCAGTTCCCCGCCACCAGCGCATTGTGAATCGCATTGCCCACCCCCTGCTGAATCGGCTTGGGCCACTCATGGTCCCCCGTTCCCCCCTCCGTAATCCAGAACGGCTTGCCCGTGTCCTTCACCAGGTTCCAGAACATCCGTGACGACGTCGCCGACATCTCCCCCTTCACACCATCCTCATACCCGTGCGTCGCCCACACGTCCAGCGCCGCAAGCACCTTCTCATCGCCCTTTATCGCCTTGACGTACGAACCCGTCCCGCCCTCATACAGATGGCTCGTCATCGTCTCCGGCCCGAAGATCTTCACGTGGGCGTACCCCTCCGCATCCAACATCTCCCGCAGCATCGCCACAATCGTCGCATAATCCTTCCCATCCCACACGCAGCTCTCGAACGACTGCGTAAACTGCACCTCGTTGCCCGGGCTGACCGCATAAAACGGCGTCCCCGCCTTGTCATGCAGCCGCACGTACTCCACCATCCACTTGCAGAAATGCCGAAAATACTTCGGATCCACGCGGTTCTCGAAGCCGCGATAGTCCCCCGCCCGAATCGCTCCCGAACGCCTGTCCGTAATCGACTTGTTCACCTTCATCCACGACGGCGGACTCCACACCGTCCCGATCACCTTCACCTGCGGATTGAGCTTGCCGATCCCCCGCGCAAAATCCACAAAGATCTGCGGCCTGCCCCCATCGGCGCCCATATTGAAGTCAGCATGCGAGATCGACCGCCAGTCCTCCGTCGGCCGCTCGTACGTCGGCCCCCACATATTCACCCGAAGCATGTTGAGCCCCACCCCCTCCACGTACAGCCTCTGAAATGCCTCCGTACGATACAGATCACGAAACCGCCCCACCCACGCAATCAGACACGTCCCGAACCCCTCGATCTCCTGATGCCGCACTGCACCATTTACGACCACCGAAACCGTCCCGCGCGCATCGGCGCCAAAGCAAACCGCGCCCGCGCAAAGAATCCCGAAAACCACCATCGCCCGACGCATAAAGCCTCCACCCAAAAAGCCCTCAAAACCACCACGCTCCCGCAACCCGCAGAACACATGCGGAGCACATGGGCACACGTGTGCCACCATGGCGCCTTACCTCCATCCCTCACTATACCCCCACAATCCAACCAAGTCAAACAGCCCCCGTGGCCGTCACGCAGCCTGACAGCTCCCGCCGGCTCTCCAGCAATTCAAAAGGCCTGCACCCACCGCGGCGGGTACAGGCCTGTTTCGTTCAGCCAGCAGCCAACCCCTACGGAATGCAGAGGGGCACAATATTGCAGTTCATCCAGTTCGCTGCCAGCACGGCAAGGTCTCCCAGGTCGACGTAGCAGTTCCTGTCGAAGTCGTACTGATGATACTGCCTGCAAACGGATTGCGCCCCTGTATCATCCATGTACATCTCGGCAACCTCCTCTGGCGTCAATGCATAGTTGTAGATCTTGACCTCGTCCAGCGCCCCGAGGTACGGGTCGTTGCCGCTGCCCGCGCCGCCAAGATTCACCATCGCTTCCGTGTCGTTACTGAACGCAAACCCCGCCGGCCCGCCCACAAGCGTCCCGTCGAAGTACAGCCGCGCATCCGTCCCGTCAAAAGTGATCGCAACGTGCTTCCATTCGCCGATCGGCAGCACGTTCTGATTGAGCCACGGCCACGAACCGTCGGTCTCAATCTGCACGCGATGTTGGTTGTCATAGTGAGCCGTAATCTGCCAGTACATGTCGTTGGCGCCCCAACTGTCACGCTTGCTGACGATCGATTGCCACGTCCCTGTCGAACCGCCCCACTGCGTCCAGAACACAACCGTCATCTCACCCGTGCCTTCCGACGGATTGAACCGGCCGCACTCCACCCAGTCGCCGCCGCTGCCGTCAACGTTGCCGTCAAAGGTGATCGCGCCGCCCTTGAAGCCGGCCGCGCTTGCCGTGTTGCCCCTCGCCACACCGTGGTTGCCGTACGCCGAGCTGTCGACAACCGTCGTGCCCGCTGTCAGATCGTCGTCGCACTTGTAATACGCCACCAACTGCTTCCGTATGACAATCCACGCGGTCTTGGAAGGCGGGCTGTCGCCGGCAGCATTGGTCGCTATCGCATAGTACTTCCCGAAATCCTCCAGACCCACGTCCTCGACGGTCAGCGTCTCGCCTGTTCCGACCTGTGTATCGACACCGTCGCCGACCTTGTACCACGTGACCGTATACTCCGACGGCGAGCTCACGCCGACCGTCAGATGCGCCGCGCCCCCCATGTCGACAACGTCGGTCACCGGCTGAACCGTGATGACCGGCGTCGACTTCTCCGTCTCGAACCACCAGACGTGCCCATACGCGATATTGGGATCGATCCCCGCAGCCGCGCGGTTAACAACCGCATCCACCCGCCAGTAATACGTCAAATCTCTCGCCAGCCAACTGGCGGGAATCACCACCGCCAGATCTTCGCTTGCCAAAACCGTCGCCACGTGGGCATCCATCCCGTTCGGCTCGGCGATCCGGCCACGATCCGTAGCAAAGAACACATCATACTCCGTAATCGGACCCGGCGGCACGTCCTCCGGATCCGGCGGCTCCCACCGCAGCACCAGGTCCTCACTGACAAGAATGCCCGTCGCCCCGTTGGCCGGCGTGGGATTGGTCGCTTTCCATGCCGCGCCGCCCAGCGCCATGCCCGCCCCGCCGTTGTAAAGCTCCGCCACTTCCGCCGCCGTCAACGCCCTGTTCCATAACGCCGGCTCGTCGATCGCGCCGTTATAAGGGTTGGCCCCGTTCGGCTCCACGCAGCCGATCACGATCCCTGCATTCACCGCGCTTCCGAGTTGAAAGGCCTGCACGCCTTTGGATACCCCGTCGACATACATCTCCGCATTCGTGCCGTCGAACGTCACCATGAAATGCTGCCACTCCCCGATCGGCGGAATATTTGTATCGAACCACGGAAACAGATTGTATGAGCCGAAGGTGTGGTTGCCTGTAACGTCGTTGCCCTCGAGATACCAGCGAACCTGCCCGTCCGCCCACCCGTCTCTCTTGGCCATCACGCCCATGTACCCGCCGGTGAGCCCGTCCCACTTCACCCACACAGACAGAGACATCTGCCCCGTCCCCTCCGCCGGGTCCCACGTCCCCACCGTCACACGCTGGCCGCCCGTGAAGTGCAGGGCATCGCCAACCTTGCCTTCCACCAGCACGGGACTGCCGTTTTGAATCCCATGGTGTTCGTTGCCCGAAAAATCCTCGTAGCTGCCCCCTTCGAAAGGCCAGTACCCAACCAGCCCGTCATTGATATCCGCCGCCGCCGGCTGGCCGATGACCGGCCCCAGACAGAGCACTGCAATGAGTATGAACACTTTCTTCATTTCTATATCCTCCGCTTTATTACAGTTCGCATAACCACCCGTTACACCTGTCTTCAAGCCGGCCTATTCACATGCCGACGCGGGGTACAGATCGCATCGCATCCATTCCGCTGCGATCAACGCGAAATCCCCCAGGTTGACAACACAGTCCCCGTCGAAGTCATAGGCCGGACTGCCCATGCACACGGTCTTGCCCGAACCGGAGGTATAGAGCAGCGCAATCGAAACGGGATCCAGTGCGTAATTATAGATCTGCACATCATCCAAAGCCCCGTTGAACGGATCCTGTGCGTCCGGCCCGCAACTGCCGATCACGACGTGTGCGTCCGTCTTGCTTCCGAACGAAAACGCCCCCGAAGAAATCTCCAGGCCGTTGTAATACGTCCTCGCCGTCGTCCCGTCGAACGTCACCGCCACGTGCACCCATTCGCCAATCGGCAGCACCAGCCCGCCCATACCAACGAAACTCCCCTCGCGCTGGAAGTTCATCTCGCCGGTGGTGATGTCCAGTCCCAACTGCCACATCATGAGGTCCGCCCCCCAGCCGTCGCGCTTGCCGATCAGGCTCTGGTAACTGCCGCTCAGGCCGTTCCACCTGGCCCACACCGACACAGTAAGTTCAGGCGACGTCACATTGGGATTCCACGTCCCGGTATCGATCCAGTCGCCGGTCCCGTCAAAAAGCAGCGCCCCGCCGATAATCCCTTCGGCCGCCTGCACCTCGCCGTATTCGACGCCGTCATGCCCGAATGGCCCGGAATCCACTACCGGATGCTCGACCGCTCCGGCGTCTATGGCCTCATCCAGTTTGAAATGAGCTAACAGTTTCGGCAGCTCGAATCCCGCACGAACCGATTCCACCACCCCGCCGACGTTCTCCGCCCGACAATAATAAAAACCCTCATCGGCCGCCGTAACGCCTTCCAGAACCAGCGTATCGCCAGACCCGATCGCCTCCGCCTGCCCCTCCTTATACCACGTGTAAGTCACCGGCGAATACGAAGAGGTCACGAACTGATAAGTCACCGTGCTCCCCTCGGCCGCCATAACCCCCACCGGCTGCGACACAATCAGCGGAGGCGTCTCGATGGTGTCGAAGCTCCAGACGTCCCCGACGGCGATGTTCGGCTCATGGTCGCTGATCACCGCGTCCACGCGCCAGTAATAAACAGTATTCAGCTGGAGAACGCCCGGGTCACAAACCAGCGGCCCGCTTGCCGCCACCGAAGCGACGGGCACGTTCAGATCGTTCACGTCCCCGACCACCGCGGCATCGGTCCCGAAATACACGTCATACCGCCTGATCACATCCGGCGGCTCTTCCTCCGTCGGAGGCCCCCACTCCAGAAGCACCCCCGTCGTCGGAACACCCCCGATACCGTCCGGCGGCGAAATGTTCGTCGCCTTCCACCGGTTGCCCAACAGACTCAAACCTTTGCCGCCGTTGTAAAGCTTCCCAACCTCCTCGGCGGTAATCGCGCGATTCCAGATCACCACTTCATCGATCGCGCCGTTAAACCCGTTCCAACTGTCCGATGATCCGATGTTCACCGTCGCATCCGTCACCGCGCCGAAGGAAAAATTGCCGCGCGCAATCTCGGCGCCGTTAAGATAGATAACCACCGTGGTTCCGTCAAACGATACGACGTAATGTTCCCATTGGCCGACGGTAAACGTCCTCTCGCCGCTGGGCGGCCAACTGCCGTCCCGCGAAAAACTGACAACACCTTCAGCGTTGTTGCATTCGATGCACCACATGTCGTTCAGGCCCCAGCCGTTCCGCTTGCTGACGATGCCCTGGTAGCCGCCGTTGGGCCCGTTCCACTTCACCCACACCGAGACACTCAGTTGGCCTGTCGCCTCCGACGGATTCCACGTCCCGCAGTCAATCCCGTTGGGATTGGTCCCGTCGCTGAGAATGCACTGCCCCTGCAAGCCTTCCTGAAACGTGATCTTCGCCGCTTCCCTCGGCGTGCCGTGATGACCGTTGCCCGAAGCGTCCTTGAAATCGCCTTCGAACGGCCAGTAGCCCTCGACCCCGTCGAAGATGGCCGCCCTGACGCTCCCCGTCACGGCCAAGCAAAAAACTGTTAGTACAATCATCGCTCTCTTCATTGTCGCGTCCTCCACTTAATTCACATGCGATAAACGTCGGCCGCACCGACAACCGGTAACGCCTCACAACACCATGCCTCATTCCCACGCGCGCAAAACGGGTCTTGAATTGTAAACACGGGTTGGCAATTGGGCGCCTGCTGAAATGATTGCTTCGAATTGCGTCATCATTCCTCCGCCGTCGTCAAAACGACGCTCCCGGAAAGCTCCTCAACGCACTTCTAACGCACTTCTGATGCTCGCCCGATCGATACTGATGCCGCTATTTGACTATTTCACCCGTCCCCTGTCAAGCGCCAGCCAAAAAAATGCCGTTTCCTGTGTGCGCGAATAACTTCTGGCCCTTCTGGCAAAAACACGTGGGGGCGGTCACTGAAGCGAAGCGCAAGTGGCCGGGCTTGCCCGACGGCCTGCCGCCAGAAAACAAACTCGCAAACCGTCTCCTTGTAGTTGATAGCCTTTATCTCCCTTCCCGCAATGCCGATTGCGGATGCGGCCGGTTGCCGGAAAACCTCTTGATCTTGAACTGGGCCTTGTCAAACGCAGTAAGGTCGCCGCACCGAATTAGGCATTCCACCACGGGCCGCCGCTGTCGAGCCCGGACGCCTTAGCATATCTGCTGTGGATTGGTAAGACTCAAAATCATCCACAACCCAGACCGCACAGCCCCGGAGGGGCGACAGAACCCTCGCACGTCCCCCCGCCCTCCAATGCATCGGCACAGCCCCAAAGGGGCGACAGAGCGCATAGCCGGGGGCGTGAGCCCCCGGAACGCCCAGCCCTCTACCCCTCTCTCTTTCTCCTTCTCTCCCAAGCCCCGGACGGGCGACAGAACCCTCGCATGCCCGCCTAAGCGTCGCATTAACCTCTCATTTCTTACCGCCTCGAACCGCATCCACCTGCACTACGCCGAACTCCATCTCGAAACCCTCCGTCTCCGCCCACTCCTTTGTACGGTACCACGCCAGAAACTCCGCAGCCGCCGCCGGACCGTCGAACAGCAAACGTTCATTCAGACCCGCCAGCTTCTCCGCCGTCTCCGCCCAGTCCTCCGGCGCCGGCGGATGCCACATCGGAGTCACCGCCGAATCCGCAATCAGCGACGTGTGATCGCTGTTCCAGTACCCCACGTCGAAACCTAACGTGTCCGCCCCCGGCGCAAACACCTCCCGCCGCACCCGGATAATCTCCCACCGCTCCGACCGATCCAACAGCCTGTAGACTTCCACCGCATTCTCATGCGTATCGATAAAGCTGTCATCGCAGCACTCCGGCGTCGTCTCCGGCACGATCTCCAACAAGCGCATCCTGGCGGCCTTGTCCGCCTCCGGATCGAAGCCGCGCCGCCGACACGCCGCTATCTCCGCCTCACTGAAGGAAAAATACGCCTCCAACGGCGCCCGCATAATCCCCCGATATCGCCAGGGCTCAAACCCCCGAAACGCACGCCGAGACTCCTCATACCCGCCGATACGGGCCCGCTCCAGCGGCCCCTCCTACGCCGCCGCATTCTCCCCCGCCCGCAGCACAATCAAGTACCCCTCCATCCCACGGTCCAGTTCTTCATCAAACTCCATCTCGCCTTTCTCCAGTGCCCGCAAGACCCGCGCCGCCCGATCCCGAACCTTCTCGCTCGGGTACGCGGCCAGCCTCTCTAACAACTCGCGCCGCCTCGCCAATCACCGGCTGCCGGACGGCATCGGCATGCCCGCAACAGGGCCTCCTAATTCAGCGCCCCTGCCAGCGGCGCCTGAATCGGCCAGAACACCGTGTCACCTTTGTCGGCCCAGAGCCGCGGTTTGCCATCGGCATTGAGCCCCGGTTCCCCGCCGTCGTCGGCAAAGTCCGGACCGACGCTGTAGAGTGTAAACCCCCGGTCCGTTCTGCGATAGACCAGCGGCTCGTCCGAGTACGGATCCATTGGCACAGCCGCAAGATACCCCGCCTCGGCCGCCGCCCGCAAACTGGCCGGATACTCTCCGTTCTGTTGCTTGTATTTCGATACGCCCAGCACCGCTAACGTTGCCTCCGCATCGGCCTTGATCTGGTGGCTGGTCGCGATGACCTTCCCAAACGCCGGCGCAAGCATGTTAAGAAACAGGTTGCGATTCGTCAGGTGATCGATCTCTGCAATCAGTTCCGTCTCACCCTGCTTCTGCTCGTAAGGCGTCATCACCCGCAGCCAGTCCCAACATCCATAGAACGCCTCTCCGGCCGCTAACGTGTCTTCCTTCGACGGATGTGTAAACAGTACCTTCCACAACATCCGCGGCCACGACGCATCGGCCGGCGCGCTTAACAGCGGGGCCACATGCCCGATGCGGCGAACATACAAGTGACTCTTGCCGAGTCGGCTGCTGGTGAAGCTCCGCTGAATCTCGTCGTACATAAACATCTTCTCGCCGGCAAAGCTCACCAGAAAACAGTCGTCCGTTACAAGGCCGCCAAAAGTCTCCTGCATATGCTCCAGCGCAGCGCCGTCCAACCCGCCCTCGGCCAAAATCAGTCGAACGGTCTCTGCTGTGTTGGCCTCGATGGAAAACGCGACCAGTTGCTCGATAAGCGTTCTATCCCCGGTAAGGTGCTTGCCAAATAGCCATGCAGTGCCCAACCATGTCACCGCGCTTTCCATATCCCCCTCGGCCGCCGCCAGGCGCGCCTTCCACAGCATGGCCCTGCCAAGATTGCGATAATCGCTCAAGTGCGGCATCAGCACAGCGATCATCTCGCTCGTGTCGCCCTGCGTTTCATAGGTCGGTGCATAATACGGCATCTTCGACCCGGCCGCCGCGGCCTCTATGCTCTCCGCATTGTCCTCCAACCACTTGCGGATCGATTCCTTCTCATCCGGACTCAACGCGGCAAGTGGAATGCTCTGCGGAGACCGGTGCGCCTCGGTCTCGCACTTCACGTACGCCTCCGCCGCCTTGCGGTAATATGGCTCGGCGTTCTGCTCGGCCTCAACCGTCGGCCGGGTCAGTCGATTGAGTTCTTCCACATAGTTGGTCGTGATCACCGGCCGCCCGCTGAAAAACCAGACCAGGTAAACAATGAACAGCCCCATCACCGCGCCTGCCGTCTGGAACATCCGAACCACCGCCGTCCGCCACCACGGCCGGCACCGCTTCTTCGCTCGCCGCAGGAGCTTGCCCAACACCGCCGAATCCCCAAACGCCGCGACGTGCTCCGCCGCCGCACGCTCCCTCTCCGCGGCATCCTCGACGTCCGCCAACAAGTCCAGAAAATGATCCGTCAGCTCCCGCTGCACCTCCCGCCGCACCCGCCGGTAACGCATCTTCCGGATCACCTGCCCAATGAACGCCTCCGCACAGCCCGGCAATTTCCCAAACGCCTTCTCTTCCATCGCAAGCTCCCATCTGCGCGCCGCAGGCACACTGCCCCGTGCGGGCGCTATCATATTTCGTTTCTCTGTTCCATCTCACGTCCTTTCAGTGCATTGCGTTTTCGACTGAACGGACACCTACGCCGGACAAAGCCCCGGAATTCTCATCCCGAACACCATCGCCACACCCTGCTGCAGCGCGAGCCACTGCTCCTTCTGCCGCGCCAATTCATCCTTGCCTTTGCTCGTGATCGAGTAGTACCGCCGCCGCCGCTTGCTCTCGTTCTCCTCCCACTCGGCCGCCACCAGCCCCTTCGCCTCCAGGTTGTACAGCAAGGGATACAGCGTCCCCCGCCCCAGCGACAGCACGTTGCCGCTCCGCTGCTCAACCGCCTCGCTCAGTTCATACCCGTACATCCGCCCGCGCGACAGAATCTCCAGGACCACCACCGGCGCAACACCCTTCAACAATTCCCGTTCGAACTTCATAACCAGAAGCCTCCATAAAGGTTTTCCATCTTCGAAACATCCAAACCCAGCCGCGGCCAACAACGCGCCGCCGGGCGGCCCACTCCATCCCGACCCGGCCACCGATGTCTTTTCTAACATACTATGTATCACACACTATGCAAAGTCAAGCAAAATTCCTCACACCTTCACAGATTTTTCTTAAAACCTCGCTCAGCCGCGACTTAAGACCCGGTCCATTTTGTAATCGCCTATCAACGTATACCGGCTGGCCAACGATTGCACGGCAAAGTCTACCTCCCCATCGCTTCGCAGCACCTGATCGCCCGTCCAGTTGCCGATGTTATCAGGACAGAAGAATCCGCCCGGTATGCCAACGATACACCCAAAATTGCATCCACATCAGCTGCTCACGAAGGCTCCACAAAACAGATGATCTCTCTCCAAGCCAAGAACTTGTGGACCGGCCAATAAACCCAGTAACAGAATGCATTTGTACGTGCATGTCGGGAGCAGCACAATGCCGCTCCGCTTGGGTAAACTGCGTTGCCGTCAACCAGAATTGTTCCCCAAGCGGATCATGGGTTACCAGCAGTTGTGGACGCTGGACGCGAAGCTCAAAGCCTTGGCCGAAGAGGAAACGATTGACACTGAATCAAGAGTTGCGTAGCTTCGCCCCCGTAGGCCAGATTGCTCTTAATGATCGAACAACACAGCCTCCCCCCGCTGTCACTGCTGAAGCAGATGCCGCCGCCCAGCGCACTGCCGCCGGCCCCGCATGACGAGCCTCCGTCGTATTGACCTTCGCCGCCATCCGCGAAGCTGTCACTTAAGACACAGTTCGTTATTTCCAGAAAACTGAAATTATCACAAAACACACCGCCTCCTGACGCACTGGTCCCGTCCAGCGGCCACCCATGACTCGGTGGCGTCCCTCCGCAGGCGCGATTGTCGCTGATGACGCTGTTGCGGACAACGACATCGCTCGATGTGCACTAAATGCCGCCCCCGCCGCATCCTGTATCTTCAAGGCCGTCATATACCGTTTCCCGCACAACATTTCCCGAAATAACACAGTCCTCAATGAGGAGAGAGTAACCTTGGCAATAAATGCCGCCCCCGCGGGCGCGCGGGGCTTCAGCCTTCATTGCAGCGGTAATCACATCTGTTGCTGCCGCCCCCGCGGGGCGCGCGGGGCTTCAAGTAACTAAGCCAGAAAATGTCACTGCGGTCCAGCCGCCCCCGCGGGCGCGCGGGGCTTCAATAAGTCCGCCCCTGATTGTGAACCCGCAAATAATCGCAGCAAAACCCTGTTCACTGGACATATAAAACCCCCGATGTCCCGGGGCATTTTGACAATCGATGATACAATGTTCCGGCCCATTGGCGCTGCGGACCGTAATCTCCTTTCCCCTGAAATCGATGTCGCGATTACCCGCCCCCGTATAAGTCCCGTCGGCCACAACTACTTCATCCCCGTCCGCCGCCGCATCGACCGCCGCTTGAATTGTCGTAAAATCCCCCGACCCATCCAGAGCAACATTGAAGGTACGACCAAAGCCGCAAACACCAAGAAACACGAACATGGCGGAAATGATAAGACCGTTTCGCATCGTACTTTCCTCCTTCAAAGTATTTTTCGTAATCGCCTCGCCGGTCATCAGACCTGCGACGACCTCCAACACCCTCGTCATTACTCCCCGCACCACGAGAGTTGCCGTGCGTATCGTCCTGTCAATCCCGAACACACCGACGCTGCATCTCCCCTCAAGAAAACCCTCTCCATCGATTGGCTCCTGTAACAATGTGCAGCGCGCCGCCAGGAACGTGACGCGGAAAACCCGCCGAAAAAGCAAAAAGCAAGGAAACCCTCAGATGTCCCAACCCGGTCACCGCCACATCAAGCCCCCCCAAACAGCAAATTCTTCTCCTCATCCACTGCGTCTCCCCGCGCCATGATTTCTCTGCGGCATATCTCTACAAGCACACTCCACTATACCCTCAACTGTCATCAAGTCAAGCTAAATCCGGAAATTTCAAGAAAACCAAGGTGCCGCCAATGTCTGAGACTCGCCATCCGTCCATCTGCACCAGTTTGTGAGAACAAGCTTCGCCGCTGAAGAACAATTCGATGCTCCCAAAGACCCGCGTCCGCCGCCTGAACCCGCCTACATACCTCCACAAACCCTGATAGGCGACACAGCGAGTCTGCCTCTACTCACCGAAAAAATTCCCGATGTTTCCTACCTGTGGTTTTCAGCCCAAAACGGCCAAAAACGCGCAAGTCTTGCGCAGTGATTTGCGGTGATTTGTGGAGATTCGGCGGTACTGTGAGGCGAAAGCGCTGGCGTTTTCACCCGATTTTTCGCCTACTAAACAATTATGAAACATCCACATCCCCCACCTCCCCTGAAACGAATCCAATCCCAATTTATCTTTGCCGAATCAGCATGTCAGAATCGTATCCCAGTTCATGCCTGTACCTCTCCAGGTCCTTCACAAACCGCTGCCCATCCTGCCAGTATCCTGCCGTAGGCCGCAGGCCCGCACAACGCCTTACAAAATAAGCATTTAGCGACTCAACAAACAGCTCCCGCACATACTTGCTCACCATCGAAGCCAGCGCCACCGGCAGGTAACGATCGTCGGCCTTGACCGCAAAATGCAGCCGCATCGCCCGCCCCCGCCCCGTCAACTCGTAGCTGCAAAGCCGCTCGTCCTGCCGAATCACGCGCAAGTCCAGCCCAGCAAACATCTTGCGCAGCACCGGAACATAATCCATCCGCCCCCCCTGGCGGTCCACGATCACCTGCAGGACCCCCTCCGATGCCGGCCCGTAACCCTTGTAAAATGCATCACTTATGAGCCCTGCCACGACCGTAAACAACACGCCGGCCTTGTTCTTCACCGCCGACACCATCCGGTTGAAATCTCGCACCTCCATCACCCGGCACGTCATGTCCAGAAGCCGTATCCCCTTGCCGGACAAAGTGTTGGCCAGTACCGTCGAAGCAATCTCAACCCCCTCCCGCTCGCCGCCTAACCCCATCTCAGGCAAAGACTTATACCAAGGACACCCCTCCAGCCCCGCCGCGTACGAGCTGTTCAAAGCATCCAACAACTCTCCCACCGTCGCCGGAACCGCACTGCACCGATCCATGGCATAAACGCAGGCCAGTACCGTCCGCCGCAACTGCTCCACCCCGGCCGCCCGACTGTAAGCCTTTTTGCTGTCAGTAATTACCAGCCGCCCCGCAAGGCCCTTCTTTTCCCGCCCCACCGCGCGCGACAACACCTTCCAGTGATCAGCCTTGAGCAATTCCTCCGGCATGGAAAACGCCGCCGACGACACAACCAGCGGCCCTAACAAAGGCCCGTAGCCCGCCTCATCAATACCCACCAATACCGCCATCGTGCCCTCCTGACAACACACATCTCCGCAAAACTGCATTATAAACCCCGCCGCCGCGCCCGCAATCACCATCTCCCACAAAACCCGCCTGCAATCACACCTCTGACCTACTCATAATCACAAAATGAACAATGCAATTTCCTTCAAGAGCGCCAGCAATCATTCCGTCGAACTGCAATTGTGCCCGCTCATGCACGTCGGTCACACAAAATTCGTTTCGCTGTGACCACAAAAAGTGGTATGCGTCGCTGCTTAAAGACTTGCAGGAATAAGTCCCTGCCTGTACATTATTTAGGTTTGGCGTCCGGGTTTTTGTCCAAGGGCGCAGATGGCTGATTGTGCGGGTTAAGATCCGCTGTGCGAACTCTCTAACGCTTTGTGAGGAGTGAAGTTATGAAAAACCAGGCAAGCGGCAGACAGCAACGATCCATTTCACGGCGGAGTTTTCTTGGTACGGCGGCCGCGGCGGGGGCGTTTACGTTGGTGCCCCGTCACGTTCTGGGCGGCTCGGGACAAGTACCGCCCAGCGAGCGGCTCAATATCGCCGGCATCGGCGCCGGCGGCCGGGGTTCGGCGAACCTGACGGCACTGAGTGATG
The DNA here is from genome assembly GCA_035450485.1 of Anaerohalosphaeraceae bacterium. Taxonomy (GTDB): domain Bacteria; phylum Planctomycetota; class Phycisphaerae; order Sedimentisphaerales; family Anaerohalosphaeraceae; genus JACZKQ01. Next base: position 99,989 of record DAOTMV010000008.1, read on the forward strand.
AAAAGCAGAATATTGTGGCGCTTTGCGACACGGACTGGCGAAATGCGGCGGGAACGTTTAGGCGCTTTGCGAACGCCAAGCAGTACAAAGATTTTCGCAAGATGTTGGACGAGGAGGAAAAGAACATCGATGCGGTTGTCGTTTCGACAGCGGACCATTGCCATGCGGTGGCGTCGATGGCGGCGATCAAACGGGGCAAGCACGTTTACTGTGAGAAGCCGCTGACGCACAATGTTTACGAGGCACGGGTACTGGCCGAGGCGGCCCGGCAGTACAAGGTGGCTACACAGATGGGCAATAACGGACAGGCCGGCGAAGAGCGGCGGCTGATTGCAGAGAACATCTGGGCCGGCGCGATCGGGGCGGTCCGCGAGGTGCACATCTGGACGGACCGGCCGAATAACGGCATCTTCGGTGAGTACTGGCCGCAGGGTGTGGACCGTCCTGCGGATACGCCGCCCGTTCCAGATTGGATAGACTGGGACACGTGGCTGGGGCCGGCGCCTGTACGGCCGTATCATCCGGCTTATACACCGTTCAAGTGGCGCGGCTGGTGGGATTTCGGAACGGGGGCGCTCGGCGATATCGGGTGCCATTCGTTTGATCCGGCCGTGCGGGCTCTGAAGCTGGGCGCACCGATCAGCGTGGAGGCGTGTTCGACGCGGGTGAACAAGGAGACGTATCCATTAGGTTCGATTGTGACATACCATTTCCCGGCGCGGGGAGAGATGCCGCCGGTGAAGCTGGTGTGGTATGACGGCGGGCTCAAACCTGCTCGCCCGGAGGGGATGGATCCTGGCTGGCGGATGGACACGAACGGATCGCTGTACATCGGCGACAAGGGCATTATGGCAGGCCACGTGGTGATGCCGAAGGCTCGGCGCGACGAGTTCGGCAAGGCGCCGCAGGTGCTGCCGCGGTCGCCGGGGCACTATAAGGAGTGGATCAATGCGTGTAAGGGCGGCGAGCCGGCGCGCAGCAACTTCGATCATGCAGGGCCGATGACCGAAACGGTGCTGCTGGGCAATGTGGCGCTGCGGATGGAGCTGCGGGAGCGGCTCTTCCGTGAGGCGCTGCTCTGGGACAGCGAGAAGATGCAGTTCACCAACGTGCCCGAGGCGAATCAGTACCTGCGCCGGGAATACCGGAAGGGTTGGTCGCTGTAGGAAGCATCTACGGTAAGGGATCACAGCGTAATGCCGGAGTTCGGAGAACTGCTGCGGAGGTTCGAGAATACTCAAGACAATTGAACGGAGTTGAATCATGCTTAGAGTCGGGATTGTGGGATTCGGGTTCATGGGGCGGATGCATTACGCCCAGTGGTCGGCGCGGCCGGACGCGGAGGTGGTTGCCATCTGCGACGCGAATCCGAATATTGTCGAGGACACGAAGAAGGCCGTGGGCAATATTGCCGGCGCGGCGGACCATGTGGACTTCGAAAAGATCGCGCTGTACTCGGATTACAACAAGTTCCTTGCGGAGGCGAAGTGCGACGTGGTGTCGATCACTCTGCCTACGTTTCTGCACCCGAACTTCAGCATCAAGGCCCTGGAGGCGGGGCTGCACGTACTTTGCGAAAAGCCGATGGCGCTGACGTTAGACGAGTGCCAGCGGATGATGGACGCGGCGGCCAGGACGAGCAAGGTGCTGATGATTGGTCATTGCGTGCGTTTCTGGCCGGAGTACGCGGCGACGCGGCAATTAGTGGCCGAGGGGCATTACGGCCGGGTGATCGCGGCTACCTTCCAGCGGTTGGGCACGGCGCCGGCGTGGGGGGACTGGTTCAAGGACGATTCGCGCAGCGGCGGTGTCGCGATGGATCTGCACATCCACGACACAGATTACGTGCAGTATCTCTTCGGGATGCCCGCGGCGGTGTTCAGCCGCCAGACCAAGACGCCGGCCGGGGGGGCGATCCACATCGCCACGCAGTATCTGTACGATGACGACAAGGTCGTGGTCGCCGAGGGCGGATGGGGCATGACACCGGCGTTCGGCTTCGAGATGAGCTTCAACATCGTGCTGGAGAAGGCAACGATCAGCTACGACTGCACGCGGTCGCCGGCATTTCGCATATGCCCCGTCGACGGCGAGGCGTTTACGCCGGAAGTCGTCAAGGGCGACGGCTATTCGATTGAGATCGATCACTTTGCGCGGAAGGTGGCCGGCGAGAACCCGCCGCAGGTCATCACGCTGAAGGAATCGCAGAATTCGGTTAAGATTGTACTTGCCGAGAAAGAGTCCGCCCGGCAACACCGGACGGTCGAGTTAGTGTAGGTCAACGGCATGCCGTGCCCATACGGCAACGTATCGCAGGAGAAAGACATGATTCAGTGTGGTAACTGGCCGGTAGGTGTATGCAGCTGGTCGCTTCAGACGGATGTTTCTGGCGTTGTCAACGCGATGGACAAACTCGGCATCGAGCACGTGCATCTGGCCGTGGGCCCGGCCGTGGGGCCGGACGCCAAGGCCTATCTGGACGCCATTACAAAGCAGAGCTGGATCGTCAGCAGTACGATGATCGACTTTCCGCAGGAAGATTATTCGAGCCTGGAGTCGATCCGACGCACCGGCGGCATCGCGCCGGACGATTGCTGGGAGGCGAATCGCCAGCGCTTTACCCAGGCGGCCGAGGTGACGGCGCAGTTGGGCGTGCGCTATATTTCCACGCATATCGGCTTCATCGACCACACACGCAAGGAACTCACCCGCAAGATCCTCAGCCGCACCAAGGCCCTTGCCGACGTGGCCGCGGAGAAGGGGCTTGAGCTTCTGATGGAAACCGGCCAGGAGACGGCGGTCGAGATGCGTAAGTTTCTGGAGAAGCTGAATCATCCGTCGGTGGCGATCAACTTCGATCCGGCCAACATGATTCTCTACGACAAGGGCGAGCCGTTGGAGGCGGTGCATATCCTTGCGCCGTGGATCAAGCACGTGCACATTAAGGACGCCATCCGCACGAACAAGCGCGGGACGTGGGGTACGGAAGTGCCGTGGGGTGAGGGTGACGTTCGCACGGAGGAATTTCTGAGGACGCTTCGCAAGGTAGGGTTCAAGGGCGTTCTGGCAATCGAGCGTGAGGCGGGCAGCGACCGCTTCGGCGACATCCAGCACGCCGCCGAGATTCTGACCAGTTTCGGCAAGATGTAGCGGCGCGGCAGCTTCGGCGCCATGGGCGTCGGGGCAGTACAACCTGGAGGGAAGGTGATATGACAAACAGAAGGCGTTTACTGCAAGCGGCAGGAGCCACGGTCGGGGCTGCTGCGCTGAGTGGTGCGCCTCTGTCCGCGACAGGCGACAAACGCCGCAAGCCGGATTTTCTCTTTCTATCCGCCCATGTGCGAGACGCTTTGCGGCAAGGCGAAGGAGCGAGGCAAGCCGCTGATGCGGCAGTGGCGTTATCGCGTGTTCGGCGGCATGCTGCACCACAGTACAATGCTGCAGATGTACGATGGGACGTGGAGGGTACTGATAAATCCGGACCGCGTCTGCGCGGAACATCAAGACATGTCGAAGGACCCTTCCGAATGAATAATCCCGCGGGGCAATACCCCGACGTTGTGAAGCGTCTTTCGGTTATGGTGTTGGTATAACGATGCCGCCGGTCTGAGGCGGCGAAAAGAATGATTATCCGTGGCCAAACGGTAAATAAGGCTCTTGTAATCGGAGGCAAGATGAGCATTCGAACCATCAGCAGACGAAACTTCCTGAAGACGGCGGGCGCTGCGGCGGCCTTTACGATTGTACCGCGGCGCGTCCTCGGCGGGCCGGGACAGACGGCCCCGAGCGATCAGTTGACCAAGGCGGTCATCGGGGTGGGCGGCATGGGGCAGGGACACCTGACCTATCCGGGGGCGAAACTACTGGCGATTTGCGACGTGGACGAGCAGCATCTTTCGCGGACGTTGGCCAAGTGCGACAAGGACGTCAAGGCGTACAAGGACTTCCGCGAGGTGATCGACCGCGACGACATCGACATCATTCACGTGCCGACGCCGCCGCACTGGCACGCGCGGATCTCGATCGCGGCGGCCGAAGCGGGCAAGGACATCTGGTGCGAGAAGCCCATGACGCGCACAATCGGCGAGGGCAAAAAAGTGCGCGACGCGGTGCTGCGAAACGGGCGGATCTTCCGGCTCAATACGTGGTTCCGATTCAGCGGCGGCTTTTACGGGTTCGGAACGACGGTCAAGCCCATCCGGCAGATCGTCGACGCGGGACTGTTGGGCTGGCCGCTGAAGGTGACGATCAACGCCGCGACGGGTTTCGACTGGAAGCTGGGCATGTGGAGCGGGCGGACGGATTTGACGCCGCAGCCGGTTCCGCCGCATCTCGACTACGACTTCTGGCTGGGACCGGCGCCTTTCAAGCCGTATCATCCGCATCGCACGCACGGCTCATTCCGCGGGTACTGGGATTACGACGGCGGCGGCCTTGGCGATATGGGCATGCACTATCTTGACCCGGTCCAGTACATTCTGGGCAAGGACGATACGTCGCCGGTGGAGATCGAGGCTGACACGCCGCAGCAGCATCCGGACGCGGCGATTCCATGGCGGCGCATCGAGATGAAGTACGCCGACGGCTGCAAGCTCATCCTCGACGGTGAGAACAAAGATGTAAATGCACCGTTTATTGAAGGGCCGCAGGGCAAGCTGTGGCCGGGCCTGCGGTCGGATGTGCCGCACCTTGCCGAGAAGCTTGCCGCCCTGCCGGAGCCTGAACCGCAGGTGACAGACTTCGAATACGCGGTGCGGAACCGGAAGAAGTTCGCACTGAACGAATCGAACGGGCATCGCTCGTGCACGATCGTCAACCTGGGCGTGATCGCGGTGCGGTTGGGTCGGCCGCTGCGGTATGATCCGGTCAAGGAGTTGTTCGTCGACGACGATGAAGCGAACCGCCTGATCGACCAGCCCCAGCGGGCCCCCTGGTATTTGCCGGCGTAACGCCGCTTACGTTTTGTACGGTCCACGCGGATATGGAGAACAAAATGAACGCCAGAACAAGACTTCTGATTGCATGTATTCTAACGACCGCCCTTTCACCCGCATTTGCAGCCGACATGCCGCAGGCGGTGCAGACGATTATCGACAAGGTGCCCGCGGCGAACCCGTCCGCGACGCAGGCCAACGCCGCACAATTGGTCGAGCTTGGGGCCGACGCGGTAAAGGCGCTGTGCGCGATGTTAGTTGAGCCGGGGGCAGGGAGCGACGCGAAGGCGCGGTATGCCCTCGACGGGCTGGCGGTGTACGTGGCCCGGCCCGGCGCGGAAGCGGAGCGACTGATGTTCGTCAAGGCGATCGGCGAAGCGCTGGCAGCGGCCCAGGGCAGCGACGTAAAACAGTTCCTGCTCGAGCGGCTGCAGCGCACCGGCAAGGATGAAAGCGTGGAGGTGATCGCGCCGTTCCTTGCCGATGAACGTCTGTGTGAGCCGGCGGCGATGGCGCTGCAGGCGATCGCGACGGACAATGCCGCGGCCGCCCTTGCCGCCGCGCTGCCGAAGGCCAAAGGCAACAATCGCGTAACGCTCGTGGCGGCTTTGGGGAACCTGAAGTACGCCGGGTGCGTGCCGGCGATTGTCGCCGATGCAAAGGGCGGCGAGGCCAACCTTCGCCGGACGGCGCTTTATGCATTGGCGCAGATCGGCGACCCCGCGGCCGGACGTGTTCTTGCGCAGGCGGCACGGGCCAAAGGCGCCTACGAACGCGCGCATGCGACCGCCTGCTATCTGCTTTATGCAGCTCGGTTGGCCGAGCAGGGCAAGGCGGCCGACGGCGTGAAGATCTGCCTGAACCTCCTCGAAAACGACGCACCGCATGTGCGCTGCGCGGCATTGAGCACCCTCGTGGGCATCAAGGGCGAAGAGGCGATTGGCGATCTGTTGGCCGCCGTGAATTCCGGCGAGCCGGAATTGACGGCAGCGGCGCTGGGCCTGGCGCAGAATCTGGGCGGTGCGTCGGCAACGCAGGCCTGGATTGCCCAGGTCAAGTCCGGGCCGGCCAAGGCCGCGGTAATCAATATGCTTGCCGCTCGCGGCGACAAAGCGGCGCTGAATGCGATAATTGAGGCCTTCGGCGATGCGGACCAGGACGTGCGGACCGCGGCGCTGGCCGGGGCGGTGACACTCGGCGGTGAGGCGGCAATTGATTCGGTGATTCAGTTCATCAAGACCAGCAAGGCCGATGCGGAAGTGAAGATCGCCGCCGAAACACTGGGCCGACTGCCCGGCGAAGCGGTCCTGAATGCGATCGCCGCGGCCGTGCCGCAGAGTCCGGCCCGGGCCCATGTCGCACTGATCGAGACGCTGGCCGCGCGGAAGGCGCGTGCCCACAGCAAGGTCGTGCTGGCGGCATTGGATGGCGAGGCGAACGTGCATGCCGCGGCGGCCAAGGCGCTTGTGGACGTGGCAGGTCCCGCGGACATCGATGCGCTGCTGCGGCGGCTCAGCGCGGCCGAAAACGACGCGGACCGGACGGCATTGGAGCGGGCGATAGTGGCGGCGGCGATGCAGGAGACCGACGAAGCAAAACGGGCGGCCAAGATCGTGGCAGCGCTGGAGGCGGCGGAGGACGCTCAGAAGCCCCCGCTGATCGCGATATTAGGCCGCATCGGCGGCAAGGCGGCGATCGACGCCGTGTCGGCGGTGGCTGCAAGGACGCTCAATCAGACCGGCGCGGGTGCAGTGCTTAATGACGCTGCGGTACGGGCTCTGGCCGGCTGGCCCAAGGCCGAGGCGACTTCGGCGCTGCTGCACATCATTGAACAGACCAACAACGTAACCCACAGGGTGCTGGCGCTTCGCGGGCTGGTGCGGCTGGTGAATACCGGCGGCATCGATGCGGGCGAGGCTGCGGCCATGTATGCCCGTGCACTACAGGCGGTCGAACGAACCGACGAGAAGAAACTCGTGATCGGCGGCCTGGCGAACATTCGCACGGTGGATGCCTTGCGGCTGGTTGTCGAAAGCCTCGGCGATCCGGAACTGAAGACCGAAGCGGCGATGGCCGTGGTCAAGATCGTACTGGGCGCCAATGACCGGGCCGAACCGCTCGCACCGTCGCACGAGGTGGTCGTCGCGCTGCGGCAGGCGATGCCGGCGGTTGCGGACGAAAAAGTCCGGGCCAGGATGAACAAGGTAATCGAAGCGTTTGTGCCGAGCAAGGACGTCGTAGTGCGGCCAGCGCCGGTTGGCTTCGTGCCCCTATTTAACGGTAAGGACCTGACGGGCTGGAAAGGCCTGCTGGCCGCACCTTACGACAACCCGATCAAGCGAGCGACGCTGGATGCGGCCAAACTCAAGGAACTCCAGGCCCGTGCCGACGAGACGATGCGGGCCCACTGGAGAGTTGAAAACGGCGTGCTGCATTTCGACGGGCGGGGCTTCAGCCTGGCAACGACGAAGAACTACAAGGATTTCGAGATGCTCGTCGACTGGCGAATCTGTGAGCCGCGCGGCGACAGCGGGATTTATCTGCGCGGCTCGCCGCAGGTGCAGATCTGGGACCCGCAGCAGCATGGCGTCGGCTCCGGCGGCCTGTACAACAACCAGAAGAACCCGTCGAAGCCGTCAGTGACGGCGGATAATCCGATCGGCACGTGGAACACGTTCCGTATCCGCATGGTGGGCGACAAGGTCACAGTCTGGCTCAATGGCATCCTCGTCGTCGACAACGTCGTGATGGAAAACTACTGGGATCGCTCCATTCCGATTTTCGACTGCGAACAGATCGAACTTCAATGCCACGGCAATCCCATTGATTTTGCCAACATCTTCATCCGCGAACTGCCTCGCCCGGGCGAATTCCGATCGCTCTTTAATGGGCGGGATCTGGCCGGCTGGGTCGGCGACACGGGGGGCTACGTCGTCGAGGACGGCAAGATCGTCTGCAAGCCCGGCGGCAACCTGTACACGGAAGAGCAGTTTGACAACTTTCATTTCAAGTTCGAGTTCAAGCTGACGCCCGGCGCCAACAACGGCCTGGGCATCCGTACGCCCAGGGGCGTGGATGCGGCTTATGCCGGGATGGAATTGCAGATCCTCGACAATACGGCGAAAATCTATGAGAAACTGCAGCCGTACCAGTATCACGGGTCGATTTATGGCGTCGTGCCGGCCAAGCTCGGGTACCTCAAGCCGGTGGGCGAGTGGAACAGCCAGGAGGTCATCGCCGACGGAACGAAGATCAAGGTTATTCTCAACGGCGAGACGATTGTGGACGCTGATATCCAGCCGTCGATCGATAGCGGCACGATGGACAACCGGCCTCACCCCGGACTCGGGCGCAGGACCGGCCACATCGGCTTCCTGGGCCACGGCTCCGTCGTCGAATTTCGCAACATCCAGATTCAGGAACTGTAAGCCCATAGCATCAACGCAAAAGCCGGCCGCTGGAAACTCTCAATGTGCAGGAGAGCAAAGCGATGCTGCACGTTTGATCATGATCCATGAAAGGGCAGCGCCATGAAATCAAGGACCATTCTGGCCGCTCTGCTTTCGGCCGTCCTGTGCACGCTCGGGGCTTCGCAGGAGGAGACATCGACGCAGGACATTCTCGATGAGATGGCGCGGCAGGATGAGGCGCGAATCGCCGGCCTGCCGAAAGACGTGCAGAGCCTGGCGGGCGTCAAGGGCGTTTACGTGCTGCTCGAGTATCCTACGGCGGATGCCAACGCCCTGGATTTGGCCGATGCTCCGCTGCAGAAGGATATCGAGGTGAAGCTGCGTCTTGCCGGCGTCGACGTGATCACGGCCGAGGAGAATCTCTTGTCAGAGGACGGGGCATGTCTTCGCGTGAACATCTCGACGGTCGGCGGCGGCAAGCTGATCGCGTATAATGTTCTGGTCCGGTTCGAACAGGATGTTTATCTCGCCCGCAGCCCGAATCGCTTTTACGTGGGGGCGCCGACGTGGCGGCGGGAGACGTTTGGGGCGGGCAGCCTCGCCGAGGTGGCCGAGGCGATTCAGATCGCGCTGCAGAACGGCATTGAGGATTTTCTCACTGACTACATCACCGCAAATGCGAGAAGATAGTAAGGTCGGCGCAAGGCCGGGATCGGGAGCACGCGAGATCGATCAGCCGCCGGCCCGCCGAACCGTCTCGAGTCTCTTCGTGTAGTGAATGGCCGGGCAGAGGAGCAGCAGACCCGCGGCGCCGAAGGCGCAGTCAATGGGCAGCCAGAAGAGGGGGAAGCCGCGCACGATACCGCTGATAACGACCATGGGAAACGTCAGCAGGCAGACGAGGATGCCATAGCGGATGACCCAGATGTTCCGGACCGGGTCCTTGATGGGGCCGATGAAGGCCAGCGCGATCGCGATCATCGCAAAGCCCACCCAGTCCGTGCAGTAGAACAGGTACGGGTGGTTGTCGGCGATTGCGGCGATGCCCGTTTGGAGTTGGGCGATCCATTGGGCCATCGGCGGGAAGAGCCGATCGGTCAACGTGCCCGGGCCGAAGAGTGCGGCGACGGTGTCGATCTGCCACTTCAACGGGAAGATGACAATCCCGCACAGCACCAGCCCGGCCGCGAAGAGCCCAAGCAGCACACGGATTCTGCGAAGCAGCCTCTTTTCCATGCCCCATCCAAAACCGGGGACAGGCACCTGTTTTATTCCTGGCCGCTTGTTTTTTGCTCGGCGAGGACCTGGAAGCGGTTGGCGATGGCGAGCGCCGGGTCGAGTGGGACGTCGACGGGCGTGACGCCCTTGGGGATGCTGATAGTCGGCGTCGCCTTGAGCGTTTTGCCGGCGAACTGCGGCAGCCACTGGCGTTCGGCTTCGAGCATCTCGGCGGCCATATCGCGAACTTCTTTGAGCGTGCAGCAGGCGCTGGTGAGCGGATCCATAGCGATGGCGTGGACGATATGCTCCGGGTCGCCAGTGAGGCCGGCCTCGACGGCCAACTGCTGCACGGTGATATTGCTCTGGTTCATCGCGGCCAGTTGCGGCGGCAGATCGCCCACGTGCAGCGGGTGCAGGCCGCGGGCATCGACGTAGACGGGCACCTCCACGCAGCAGCCGGCCGGAAGGTTGGTGATGTAGCCGTCGTTGCGGACGTTGCCGTTGAGGCGGAACGGCCGGTCGGTCTCCATGGCCTCCAATATGTATGAACAATACTCGACGCTTCGCTGGCCGATCTTCGTCGACTCCAGCGACAGGTAATCCACGTCGGCGTACTTCTCGGCCAACATGTTGCAGTACTTATAATAGGCCCCGGTCTCGCCGCCGAAACCGGGCTCGTCACAATAAAGCTTCAAAGCCCGTTCGCTGCTGCGGAACCACGGCAAGTATTCGGAGAGATGGCCGGTGCTTTCCGTCATGAAGTAACCGAACTGCCGCATCACTTCGCAGCGGACCTTCTCGTTGACGTAGTATTCGGGACGCTCGCAGTTGGCCCGGAGGACGGGGTAAAGGTCGCGGCCGTCGCGTTTATCTTTCAACGACAGGAACCATGCCATGTGGTTGATACCCGCGCACCAGAAGTCGATCTGATCCTTCGGCACGCCGACGTAGCGGCTGATGAGGTCCAGAGTCGTCTGCACGCCATGGCAGAGGCCGATGTAGGGCATGTTCGTGACCTTGCCGAGGGCCAGGCAGCAGGCGGCCATGGGGTTGGCGTAATTGAGGATCGTGGCGCCGGGGCAGAGTCGCTCGGCCTCGCGGGCGATATCCGCCAGAACTGGGATCGTCCGCAGGCCGCGGAAGATGCCGCCGGGCCCCAAGGAATCACCGATGCACTGGTCGACGCCGTACTTCATCGGAATCTCGTAGTCGTGGCGGAATGCTTCCAGCCCGCCGACCTGGATCATGATGATTATGTAGTCAGCCCCTTCGAGCGCCTTGCGGCGGTCGGTGGTAGCCGTGACTTTGGCCGGCAGGTTATTGTCCTTGACCATCCGCTTGACGAAGGCTTCCATGCGGTCGAGCTTGGGCTGCGTGCGGTTCATCAGGCAGATTTCGCTGTCCCGCAGCGACTCCGTCGCCAGGATGTCGTGCGTCAGCGTCTTGCAGAAAACCATGCTCCCCGCCCCAATCATTGCGATCTTGGCCATAGCAAACCTCCCTTTCAAAGCGCCCGCGGGCGATATTTCAATTTACCTTCTCGAGGACATAAGGTTACCCCGAACCGCCGCCAATGGCAAGCCCAAACTGAGGATCCTGGCGGCGCAGTGACACCCCGCCGGCTCACGCGCCAAGCTCCGGCCAAAGGCGCCACGCAGGAAACCTGAACAGGCGCCTGTCGCTATCAGCCAAATACCCTTTCCTGCCTATTTGAGGGTGTTCTGGAGCAGGTAGAGGCCGCTCTTACCCGGGGCGACGATGTCGATATCGCCGTCCTTGTCGATGTCGGCCGCCTGCGTATTGATGCCGAAGGCAACACTGCCGCCCTCGGAGATCAGGCTGCGCTGCCAGGCGGAGCCGTTCCATTTGTAGAAGTAGACACATTTGGGGTCGTTGCCGCCAGGGTCGTTGCCGTTGTGGGCGTGGAAGCGTTTGCCCGTGACAAGTTCGTCGGAGCCGTCATTATCGATATCGGCCAACAGCAAAAAGTGCGGCTGAGACCAGGAATCGTCGATCAGGTGTCTGGTCCAGGTACGCTTGCCGGAGGCGTCTTTACCCTGTTCGAGCCAGAAGAGGCCGTAATTGTGGCCGAAACCCCAGATGATGTCGGCGTCCTTGTCGCCGTCAACGTCATGGACGAGGGCCGGCACGCTGCACTGGCCCAGGTCGAACTCGCCATGCCAGATCCACTCGGCGGCCGCATCGTCAGGCTGTTCGGCCCAGCCCTTCGCTGCGACGACGTCGCAGCGTCCGTCGCCGTTGATATCGCCTGCGCCGTTGCCGTGCCCCGCGGCCTGCTGCGGCAGCGGGTGCTTTATCCATCGCACGCCGTTCGGCGCGGCCTTGTCACGCTTGAACTCATACCACGCTGCCTGGTTCATAATGTTCGGCAGGATGTCGAGCTGCCCGTCGCCATTGATATCGAACGCCAGCGCCGTCTCCATATTGCCCGGCTCGTCCACGTCGAAAACCTCCCATGGCTTGCCGCTGTCACCGGGGTTGCGTACCCAGAAGATCTTCCTGTTGTGCCAGGCCGCGCTTGCGATGTCGACCCAGCCGTCACCGTCGATATCCATGGGCAGGCTGGCGAAATCATAGTAATAGCCGCCTTCGTACTGCACTTCGCGAATGAAGTGCTGCTTCCAGTCGGGCGCCTCGTACCAGAAGCCGCCCGAGACGATGTCCAGCCTGCCGTCCTTGTTCACGTCACAGATGCCGGCGGCCTCGAACTTCGAATCGGCGTTGATCGTCACGATCTTAAACTGCGTTCCGACCCGCACCTCCTCCGGCTTGGGCGTTCGCATCCGCACGATTACACCCCACGGCATATTGTTCTGCGTAACCTTGAGCATCATGGTGTTGACGCCCTTCTTGAGCATGCCTTTTGCGATGTCGGGCGTGGGCAAGATCGGCCGGGCAACGTTGAGTGACATGATAACCTGGCCGTTAAGCCAGGCCTTGACGCCGTCGTCGCTGAAGATTTCAAACGTCACCGGCTTGTCGGCGTGGCTGTCAATCGTCGTCCGAAGATACGCCACGCGGCTGTCGCCGCCGTCCAGCGCCCGCAGCAGGTCAAGATAACCCGTCGGAGTGGAATCCGGATAGACCGGCATGGGCCGCCAACTGGCCGCCTCAGGGTCATTCTCCGGGGCGAACGTAATATCAAACAGCGCCGCATAGTCCTTGCCGTCCTGGACGTACGGGCCGGACACCTCCCAGTCCATAAGATAGCTCTGAATCGTTGTGATCTGCTCGATCAGGTCCGCCGCCTGCTTGCGAATATCCTCCGGCGCGGAACTGGCCGCCACCTTCTCCATCGCCGCCTTGACAAGCTGTCCCTGCTTCGCCGCCAACGGCGCCGCAATCGCCACAGCCGCATGCGCCGCCTCGCTGCAAGTTTCCGCATCCGCCAATGACCGCACCGCCATCTCCAGCGCCGCCGCCGTACGAACATTCGCCAAGCCCGAAAGCACCCGCTTCTTCTCGGCCGCCTGCGCAGCTAACTTCATCGCCTCCTCATACATCTTCACCTTCGCATCGCCATCCGCCTGGTCCTTGCCAACCAGATCGATGTACCCGCGAAGCGCCAGCACCTTGTGCGCCTGATCGTCCGCGGTCATGGCCACTCGCAACAGATCGTTTTTCGGCTCCGCCGTCGGCCAGGCGCTCACCCCTTGGATCGCTGCATACCGAATCTGCGGATCGCGATCAGTCAGCGCATGCCGCATGACCTCCAGCGCCGACACGTCCCCAAGCTGGCCTAACATCTTGATCATTGTCGCCCTGAGCCTGCTGTCATACGCAGACTTAATCCAGGCCAGAATTGCTTCTGAGGCAACGCGTTCTGCATCAGTCCGCTGCGCGACACCCAGAATCATGTTTTGCACTTGTTCTAATTCACTTCCTCGAGCTTCCATGAGCAGCGGAACGAGCATCTCCATGTCCTTCGCGCCCGCAAGTTCGCGGAGCGCGCGATACGAAGCCTGGCGCACCGACGCAGCCTCGCTGCACGCCGTCTTCAGCAGCAAGGGGGTGGCTTCGGCGGCTCTGCGATCCGCAAGCGCCGCGATCAATTCGGCTTGCACCGATGCGGCCGACTCCTTTACAAGCATCATCATCCCTGCATGCACATTCCGTCCTCGAAGCGCCCGCAGACTCTGCCGTGCCGCGGTGCGCTCCTTGGCTGTGCCTTCCGCGGTCCGCCGCGCCAGGAGAACCACGGCCGGCCCATCACCCAGAACACCAATTGCTTTCAGTGCGGCAACGCGGACCGCCTCCTCAGGCGACGCGACGGCCTTCACCACGTCCCGCAGTAAAGCACGCTCATTGCCGGCCGCTATGACATCGATCAACAGCACCTGGGCATCGACCGGCAGGTCATCCCACTGCTGCAGACACGATCGCACCAGCCGACCATCCTGCGTCTCGCGCACCAGCCTGATCGCCGCCAGACGCAGTTCAATATCGTCACCGCCAAGTGCTTCAACAACCAGCCGGCCGCGCTGCGCCCCATCCGCGATCGCCAATCCGCGCCATGCCGCCAGGCGAATCGCCGCGGGCGGCGCGGATGCAATCACCTTGCGGTAGAGCCCGGCCGCGGTCGCATCGTCACCCGCATCCAGCCGTGCTTCCGCACAGGCCAACAGTGCCCCCAGCACTGCGTCAGCGGCCTCGCCCCTTGATCTGCCGCAGGCCGCCGTCAGCGCAGCCTCAGCTTCTTTGCCGCCGATGCGCCCCAAGGACTTTGCCGCCGCCGAGGCCACGGCAGCGTCTGCATCGGCCAGCAAGGCCGCCAGCAGCGGCACCGCCGCCGCGTCGCGCCGCCAGCCCACCGAATCGATAAGGCCTACTTTGGTCAGACCGGACGTCTTGCCAATTGCGTCGCGCAGCGCCGCCCCTGCCTCGGCGTACGGCATGCCCTCCAGCGCATAACGGGCCGCATGACCCACGCGCTCATCCGCCAAAAGACCCGCCAGCACCGGGACGGATTCCACCGTGCCGCAGATCCGCAACTGCTGGCACGCCGCACATTTCTCAACAGCACCGGCATTCGACTTCAGAACGCCGATCAGTTCTTTCTCGTCCGCGGCAATGCATGCCGCGGCAATCAATGCGATCATTAACATACTGAGCAACTGTCTATTCATGGCCTGCCTTTCATGCAACAGGATAATGACTCTTGGTACGGGCACGGCATGCGCCCACGCGGAACAATCACAGCGTCCACGGCGGCCGCGGCGTATAGCTGAGCAGCCGATTGGCCGTGTCATCGCCCACGAATCGGAGCTTTGCCGGGTCCCAGCGCAGGTTGCGCTTGAGGGCCAGCGAAATGCCGCCGACGAGAATCAGATTGATAGTGTACGCCGCCTCCTCCGGATCGCAGATGGTCGTCTTGCGGCTGCGGACGCACTCGAGAAAATTGCCCGAGTGGCTGTCGGCGAAGTAGACCCGCTGATCATCCGGCAGAAGCGGCTCCCTGAGCACGCCGGCCGGGTACGATACAATGTTGCTGCGGTCGACCGCGATGCGACCCTTTGTGCCAACAAAACATGCCCCGCCGTCCGGCCCGATCGGCTCGCCGGGATACCCCGTCGAGTGAACCACGACGCCGTTGGTGAAGTGATAATGAATCACGCCGTTGTCATACTCGATATCGATGGGCGCCTTGTGATCGGCGTTGACGGTCCATTGAACGATGTCGTAATGATGCGGGCTCCAGTTGACGTCGCCGACGAACAGGCCGTTGAGCGTATGCCCCGCCTCGCCGCCAAACGGCCGCCACGGCAGCGGCCCCAGCCACATATCCCAGTCGAAGCCGTCCGGCACCGGCACGGAATGATCCGACGTCCACGCACTCGGCACGAACGCCCCCGGTTCGCGATAGGCATAAACCTCCTTGAGCGGGCCGATCCGTTCGTTGCGCACCAGTTCGCACGCCTGCCGGAACTTGCCGCCGTACTCCGACCGCTGCTGCGTGCCGGCCTGATAGATCCGCCCGTATCGCCGCGCCGTCTCGATAATCATCTGCGATTCGCGAACCGTAATCGCCACGGGCTTTTCGCAATAAACGTCCTTGCCGGCACGCATCGCCATGATCGCCATCGGCGCAGCCCAGTGATACGGAACCGCAATCAGTACCGCGTCAATATCCGCCCGCGCCAGAACCTCGCGAAAATCATTGTACGCCTTCACGCCGTCGTAGCCCGGCTGACCCAGCCGCTCAGCGCAGATCTGGTTGCACCGCTGCCGGGCATAATCGCGCCTTTCCCGCCGCACATCGCACACGGCCAACACCTGCACGTCCTCGCGGGCGACGTAGCCTCCCGGCACGTACGTCCACGCACCGCCCATCAGGTGCCCGCCACCCTGTCCGCCAATGCCGATAAAGCCCATGTTGACGCGCTCGCTCGGCGGCGTGCGCCCCGCTTGCCCCAGCGCTGAGGCCGGAACAATCGCCGGAAGCATGGCTGCTCCCACCACCCCGGCGCCGCGCCGCAGAAATGATCGTCTGTCCATCTTGCTGTGTCTCGTCATGACTGAAACCTTTCAAAGTCCGCAGTATGTCGTTCGGGCGCGGTATCCGTGCCCCTACTGTTCAAACGCCCCGAACACGATGTTCGCCGTCTGCGTGCGAACGGGCTTGGTCGCCCCTTTGTCGTTCGGATGCGCACGATTGGTCAATACAATGAGGAAGACTTCCTTTTCAGGGTCGCACACGATTGACGTGCCCGTGTAGCCGCTGTGGCAAAACGCCCGCGCCGCGGCATGCTCTCCCCTGATCCAGGCATAGCCGCTGCTGACGTCGAAGCCGTACGCCCGTCCATGCGACTGCACGCTCGTCAGAAGTTCTACACCTTCGCGGCTCAGAATCCGCCGGCCCTTGTACACGCCGTTGTTGAGCAGCATGCGGCAGTAGATCGAAAGATCCTTTGCCGTCGAAAACACACCCGCATTGCCCGACACGCCGCCCATCAATTGGGCCAACGGATCATGCACCGTGCCGCGCAGCGGCGTCCCGTCCACAACCTGCGTCGCCGCGATTCGCTTGTCCAGCGCATCCGGCGGATTGTACATCGTGTCCTTCATTCCTAACGGGCGAAAGATATTCTTCTGCGCAAACACGTCAAGCGGCTCGCCCGACACGACCTCCACGATCTTGGCCAGGATGATGTAATTGAGGCAACTGTAACGAAACTGCTCCCCCGGTTTGTTCATCGCCTGCAAGCTGCAAATCTTCTCGATCACCTTGTCAGGACATGGACTGCCGTAGGCCTTTTGGAGCGGCTCGGCGCTCGTGTATGCCGGCAGGCCCGACGTATGCGCCAGCAGATGCCGGATCAGCACCTCCTCCTTGCCTTTGGCCCCGAACGCCGGCAGGTATTTCACCACCTTGTCGTCGAGGTCGATCCTGCCCCGGTCCCGCAGGATCAGCACCGAAGTCGCCGTCCCGACCGGCTTGCTCACCGACGCCAGATCGAAGATCGTATCCTCCTGGGCCGGTTCCTGGTACGGCTCGATCACCTCATTGCCGAACGCCTTGAGGTAGTAAATCTCGTCCGCCGTCCCCGCACACACAACCGCCCCCGGAAAGCTGCCCTTTGCAATCTCCCCCTCAACCACCGCGTCGATCGCCGCCAACTTCTGCCTCGCCGCTCGCTCGGCGGGGTTCATGCAGCCGCAAAACGTTGCCATCAGCAGCAGGAATGCAGCATTTCGCACGTTTTTCATGCCCATACCTCCGAAAATAACTCTCCGGACACCGAAACCCGTATTATACCTCCACATGTTGACGGTTTCACGCGCTTTTGTCGCTGAATTCCCGCAGAACTCCCACAAAGCCCTTTGACGCACGGTCCCGGTATGATATACTGCACCAATAAAGGCTTTTTCAATCGGAGTACGCCCATGATGAAAAGAGCAGCCATCGCCGTACTGCTGTCGCTGGCCGCCGCCTGTCCTGCAGCCGTAACCACCGGCCTGGACCGGGTGAAAGCCTACTCTTCCCTGTTTGTCGACAAGCGTATCGGGATCATCTGCAACCACACCGCGGTCGACACGTCCGGCCGGCATATTGTCGAGGTCTTTCAGGAACTGCCCGGCGTCAAGGTCACCGCGCTCTTTGCGCCGGAGCACGGCGTTTACGGAAGCGCCCAGGCTGGCGAGCAGATCGCCGACAACATTGACCCCCGCTACGGCATACCCGTGCGAAGTCTCTATGGAAGCACACGCAAACCCACGCCGGAGATGCTCGCCGATGTCGATGTGCTCGTATTCGACATCCAGTGTGTCGGCGCGCGATTCTACACCTACAAGTACACCATGGCGCTGGCAATGGAAGCCGCCGCCGAAAACGAAAAGCTCTTCGTCGTGCTGGACCGTCCCAACCCCATCGGCGGCCTCATAGTCGAAGGTCCCGTTCTCGAAGAGAAGCACGCCTCCTTCGTGGGCATGTACGCGATCCCCCTCCGCCACGGCATGACCATCGGCGAACTGGCCCGCCTCTTCAACGGCCAACTCTGGCTCAAGGATGGAGTCAAGGCCCGCCTCCTGGTAATCCCCCTAAATGGCTGGCGACGGAGCATGTGGTACGACCAGACCGGCCTGGAATTTCGCAAGCCATCACCGAATATACCCAACCTCGACACGGCCGCCGTTTATCCGGGAATGTGCCTCCTCGAGGGTACGAATGTCAGCGAAGGCCGCGGCACCGACAGGCCATTTATCCAGTTCGGCGCTCCCTGGATCGACGAAGCGAAATTGGTCGAAGCCCTCAACGCCCTGAAACTGCCCGGTGTGCAGTTCGTGCCCGCCGCCTTCACGCCCACCTCCTCAAAACACCAGAACGTCCTCTGCAAGGGCGCCGCCATCGAAATCATGGACCGCGCGGCCATGCAGGCGATTCGCCTTGGCATCGAAATCGTCAGGACACTGCACAGCATGTACCCCAACGAGTTCCAGTGGCGCCAGGCGCACTTCGACCGCCTCTGCGGAACCTCCGCCGTCCGCGAAGCGATCACCAAAGGGACGGACTTCAAGACGCTCGAAATGCAATGGCAAGAAGGCCTCGCAGCCTTCATGAAAATCCGTCAGCGCTACCTCCTCTATCGCTGAACCAGACCGGGGCATAAGGGGTTGTTGAAGAAACCCGGCGCCTCATCATGGCTGCCGCTGTCAAGACGTCTTCGCCAGACATCAGTGGCGCCATCGTCAAACGCGGGCCGGTAATACACCTGTCCCCGGTGGTCTGTCAAAAAAAATGACTATGCCGGACCTCTCCGTCGGAGCACGACACGTTTGCGATGCTCAATGCCAGCCGATCCGTGTGCATCCGTGGCTTCGCTTCAGACCAGGCTGGCCCCTTTCACGCCAGTGCCTTGCCCACGCAGGTCTTCATCTTTGAAAGCCCGAGTTTCGCCACCTCCAACGGATCCTGCTTCCAGTACCTCTGGTTGAACAACTCCAACGACAGCATCGCGCGGCAGCCGTTGTCGTATATGTCGCGCAGTATCTGCGTGATAGGCGCGATGCCGTCACCCGGCATGACACGGTCCCTGTCCGCAATGGTCTGGCGCGGCGGATCGGCCGGGTAATCGTTCATGTGGAACACCTGGATTGTCCGCCCGCTGATCACCTTGTAGGCGTTGAAATCTGAGCCGCCCTTGTATGTGTGGTAGACGTCCGGCAGCAGACACGCCTTAGGATGTCTGCTCTCCGCGATCACGTAGAGTGCCTCGCCTAACAGATGCAGATTCGCCGACGATCCCCACGTCTCCAACTGCGGCACCACGCCCATCTCATCACCCATCTCCAGGATCGCGCGATAGCGTTCAGCGGCCCGGTTCAAATCAAGCCCCGCCGTACGGTTCGCCCCCGCAGGCGGCGCAGCGATCCGGACACCCCCGATCTGCGCCAGCACGTCCATGTCCCGCTTCAGTTCCTCCAGCCCTCGCGCCCGCTGAGCATCGTCATCCACGATCCACTGTGCAAAGCCGATTGCGCTTTCCACCGTTATGCCGAGGTCAGCAATCCGCTTCTTCAGATCCTTGAGCGAGCCTCCGCCGCTGCGGTATTCATTAATCTTGCGAATCCATGGCTCAATGGCGTCGTAGCCCGCCTTGGCCGCGATCTCGACCTCCTCGACAAGGCTGAGGTTCTGCCCCATGATGGTCCCGGTATTCAGGCAGTACCCGAATCCGTCGCGCCGCCCGCCACCCGCTGCCTTCGTCTGGGCGGCGAACGTCGGCCCAACCCAAACCGCCGCGGCCAACGCCGACATGCGCCCCATAAACCCCCGCCGAGACAAACCACCTGGGCCCGACTTACCCGCCATGTTCAATCCTCCGGAATCACAACCTTGGCCGGGCGCACACCACGCCCGAAAACCCTTTCCATGCTAACAGATGGCCCCACAAATCTCAACAGGACCCGCAAGACCAAATCCCGGATGCATCCAATCGTAAACCTGCGATAACTTACCCAAAAGAGCCCTAAATCTCGGCAGGGCAAGCGCATTCTCACGTTTCTTGGGTGATCAGGTGTAGTAGATAATCGTGGTCCCATCCGGCGAGTTTCCTTTTTTGGCGGATGCTGATCTTCCTGCTGGTGTCAGTCTTGAGCAGATTCAGTGCGATTCGTGACAGGCGTGTGTAATTCTCATCGGCGTTTTCTTTGCGGATGCGGCGTTGATCTTCCATGAACACCACGTCCATGCACCAGTGCAACTGGTTCTCGACACCCCAGTAACCCCGTGACAGTCGCAGCATGTATCCGGCATCACGGCCGGGCAGGCTCGAGATGTAATAGTGGCGTGTAGTACTGGTCTTGTCGCGGATCTGGCGGGTGCGCTCGATGCAAACAACGCTGCGAAGCGCGGGCCATTCACTGGGCCGGCGATGTCCCAACTGCTCCAACATCGCCTGGTTTCGATCCTACCGTGGCCGGCATCTGTCTCTTCGACGAAATCATAAGCAACGCCCTGACAGTCATCAGTGAGTCCCTCTTCGAAGAACAATTTGAGGTTCTCGTACAGGGCCGGCTGGTTGGCTTTGACCTGCAACAAATAGTCGCCTCCGCAGTCGAGGATACGCTGGGCGGTGGCCTTCTGGCAATGCATGGCGTCAGCCGCGACTACCGCCCCGCGCAAATCCAGCAGTTGCAGCAGCTTCGGCAGTGCGGTGATTTCATTCTCCTTGACGCCGCAGGCCAGTTGGCCCAACACGGTCTGGTTGCTGACACACCAGGCATTGATCATGTGCAGGGCGGCCTTGTTGGCCGCCGTGTTGAAACTGCGACGCAGGGTCTTGCCGTCGACGGCGATCAGCCGGCCCTTGGAGGTTTTGGCCAAGTGAGCCATCCATTCCATAAAGCACGCTTCAAAAGCGGCCGGGGCCAGACGAGCAAACACCCTGGCAAAGGTATCGTGGCTGGGGATACCGTGGCGCAGCGAGAGGAAGGTTCTAAACCACCTTTCTTTGCAGAGCCCGAACAGTTCGATATCTTCCCAGCTGCGTTGCAGATGATGGCGCAGATGGCGATGACAATCATGTCCGACAAACGATGCCGTCTGCCTTGCGTGCATCGGGGATCTTGTATCTTACTGAAAAAGCGCATAGAACCTCTGTGGGCTTGGGCGTCCATACCAAAGTCCTTTCATCATAGCACGAAATTCATGTCCATGCACGGCCGCTGCACACTTCGAAGCCAAACTTATCCCCACTCACGACAGAGCGCAACCAGAATTTCCCCGGATTTTCAAAAAAACTTCCACCGCCACGAGAATGCGCCAGCCTTGGAGCCGCCGATCGCGAATTTGACACCATCCGCTCAAACGCGTATACTTGTGTGTTTCACGGCAGCATTAGCAGGAAACCGACAATCGAGGAAAACACGATGGAAATCACCACCCGAACATACCAAACGGAAAACGGCCCCGTCGAAGGCATCATCGCCAGATGGCCTGCCTTCAGCATACTCATGATCACCGGCCCAAAAGGCTTCCTCGCCTGCCCCGCTATCGACGTCGACGCCTGTCAGACCTACGGCAAGGCCGCTGCCATCGTCGAAAGCTCCGCCGAAAACCCCATCGGCACCCTCGAACGCTTCTGCGAACGAAAAATCACCAGGGCCAACGCCGCCGCACAGGCCCTCGGCATCAAACCCGGCATGATCGCCAAAGAAGCCTTCCCCCGCATCGCCTGAGAACACCCCGCCTCTCGCAAATCAAACGCGCAGGTCGCGCCGGCAAACCCGCGAAAAAAAACACCCCGCCGCCGAACAGCCGACCGCGGGGTGCTGAATATCAAAATATATGCCTTGTCAACCTATCTCGGCCCCATCGCCAGATAACCCCGGTTCATCCACTCCATATCCGGGTTATCAGGCTGACGCGCCGGTGCAACCGAACTGGTACCGGGCATAGGCGTCTGCGTCATTATGGAAATCGTCCTGGGATCGCTCCACGTGTGCTTTTCTGTATGCCCGTCGGCAAAGGCCAACGTACTCCGGTCCTTGTGGTATTCTGCCGGCCAATCCCACCACGTCCAGTAGTCACTGTTGTTCATCAACACAAAGCCGCCCTGATACCAGCGCTGATCCCCCTTCGTATAATAGTTCTCCTCAACAAAGATGTACTTATCGGCGGGCGAAGTCACGTCGCTCATCTTCTCAGCCAGCCCCTTTCTGAACGAACCTCCACCGGGCACCCCGTTCACAGTGCGCCAACCCGTGGGAAGAACCTGTCCGGGCCATCCCGTCCGTGTACCGAAATCCTCGCTGTTCATAAGGCCCGCGCCGGCGTAGCTTATATACAGCGCATAGCCCGGTCCCGCTTTCCTCCAGTTCTTGTCAGCCGGGCAGTGATAAAGTTTCTCGCTTTCCGCATAGGGATAAAGTTTGCCCGCCCGGATACCGTTTAATTCCCATTCGTGAGTCGTCTCCAGGTTAGTGGAGCTCGCAACATCCGGCAAGGCCACGCCACTGCGGGGATCGTCCCGATCACTGAACAAGGGGCGTTCAACCCAACGATACGGTGTGGCATTGCTACCGCTGTAGTAATTGGATAGACCCACGAGCCGCCCGTCATTGTCTTGTTGATACAAAAACCAGCATTTCCCCAACCCCGCCTGGTTCACTCCGCAGACCGCAGCGGTCGCCTGTTGCTTTACGTATGTCAGCGCCGGCACCATAACCGCAAGTAACAGGCCGATAATAGCGATGACAACCAGCAGCTCGATCAGCGTAAAACCTTCTTTCCTCATGGACGGGCTCCTTCTTTCTCACATCACAAAGTTCTTTTCATACCACAATGCGCACTGCGCAACCACACCTCCTCCTGAGCCTGACAGGCATGCCTGATACGAACCGCGGCCGCTCACCCTAAGGGCGCATGGCCGCTCCCCAATGCAAAATGCCCCAGCAGACCCTGAAATAGTATACCCTATACCCATCCAACCTGCAAGCGAATTCTCAAGGCACAAACAAACGGAATCCCCCTTGGTCGCATTTTCATCTCCACCTCACCTTTTGGCCGGCACATAGTGTCTCGCAAGCCATTCCAAGTCGCGCCCCAGACTCGGTGCATCGCTATGTCCGCCCGCCCGCCGAATCGTGTCTCCATCCAGCCAGTGGTGCTTGTCGGCATGACCATCGGCAAATCCGATCGTGCTGCGGTCGAGGTGGAAGATCGCCAGCGGATCAATCCATGAAGGTCGACTATAATCCATTATCCATGAACCCATGTTCCACCCCCGGTCATCCGTATTCTCAAGGAATACAATCTTCTCACCCGGGATCACGATCTGCCCCATCTTGCGCACACATTTGGGATCGGTGGGCTGCTCGCCGTTCATTAAGCCGATAATGGAATAACTCCGCTTTCCACCCCGTCCCCTCCCCGTCGACGGGTCGTCCGGCTTCAGATAGTTCTTATCTGCCGGACAGTGCCAGACATCAGGACTTTCGACGTATGGCGAAAGCGCGCCGTCCATAAGGCCAAGTTCCTCCTCTTCAAACGTGGGATCAGGATCGGTATCGTTCGTCCCGCCGGTATAGGTGCCATCGTGCCGGTGCGGCGGGTTTACAAACCAGGCATTATCCTCATAGGGGGGTACCCAGGCAGAACGATTAGCGTAGGCAGCGCTCCGCGGAACATGACCGTTGCACAGCTTGGAGTCGTTTTCGTCGGAGTAAATGTACCATGCCCGGGATATCCCGTTAACATGCGACATGCAAACAATGCCGGTGGCCTGTTTCTTCGCAGCACTCAGCGCCGGAATGAGAACCGCTAAGAGCAGCGCAATAATGGCAATCACAACGAGCAGTTCGATGAGTGTGAACCCCTTCCGCCTGTCCATCTGTACCTCCTTTACGAGGGCATATCCCTGGAATGTGAACGCCCGAAAGCGGCCAACGCCCTGCACAGGGCCGATTGAACCACCTCCGGACCAATTTAATTATATCCGCGCAGCCGCCGTTTTCAAGCTTTTTCCGGACTCTCTGATCCCGTGCTAAGAAAAATGCTGACTTAGGGGGCTGTTGAAAAAGCCGATGCCTCATCTTGCCAAACCCCTTAACCGTGCGTCCCGCAGGTTTCCCCCTCAGCGAAGCACCAGAGGTTGCCGCCGTCAAACGCGCGCCCGCGACATACCTGCTCCGGTGATGTATCAACACGAGAACAACAGACCTATCCGCTGGAGTACCGCGTGTTTGTGGGTGCCCATCAACCCACCCTCCAGCCGCGTCAATCGCCCCGCCGGCCTCGCCCGTTCTTGGACGTCACGTATACCGCCTGCACCGCGAAAAGATTCGGCAGGATTTTCACTGGCGAAAGTCGGGATTTTCCCAACGGTATCCGCCGCTCGACCCGCGCCCCCAATTGCTCGCAGAATCGGTCAAAGTCTTTCAGGCTCAGGCAGTGAATATTCGGAGAATCGTACCACCGAAACGGCAGTTGTCGCGTCCGCGGCGCTCGCCCCTGCAACAGAAGCTGCAAGCGGCAGCTCCAGTGCGCAAAATTCGGAAAGCTCACGATCACCCGGTTCGCCACCCGCAGCAGCTCCCGAAAAACCCGCTCCGGATCCTTAACCGTCTGCAGCGTCTGCGACAGGATCGCGTAGTCGAAGCTGTCCGCCGCATACTGCTGCAGCCCCCGCTCGATGTCCCGATGAATAACCGAAAGCCCCCGCCGGATCGCATCCACCACCATATCCTGGTCCAGCTCGATCCCCTCCCCGCGGATATGCTTGTCCCCGATGAGCCGCGCCAGAAGCTCCCCGTCCCCGCAGCCCACGTCCAGCACCCGGCTCTCCGGCTCGATCAGCGACTCGATCAACTGGTAATCAACACGCACCCGCCGCGCCTGGTCCACCCGCCGCAAAAACACCGCCGCTGACGGCCGCCGCCGACCCCCTCCCGCCGTAGGACGTATCCGCGAATACGTTGTCTCCAGAAATCCGCTCATCAGCGCCCCCAACGTCTCCGGCTCTAATAGAAACGCATCATGCCCGTACGGCGAATGAATATTGCAGTAGCTGACATCCTTTCCGTGCGACGCCAGCGCATCGACAATCTCCTCCGACTGCGCCGCCGTAAACAGCCAGTCCGACGTAAAGCTCACCACTAAGAACCGCGCCTTCGTCCCTGCAAGCGCCGCCGCCACGCTGCCGTACTCCCGCTCCAGGTCGAAATAGTCCATCGCCTTGGTGATATACAGGTAGCAATTCGCATCGAACCGCTCCACGAACGTCTGCCCCTGGTAGTCGAGATACGTCTCGACGGCAAACTCCGAGTTGAAGTCGTACCCGTACCTGTCCGACGACCGCAGCGTCCGCCCGAACTTCGCCCGCATGCTCTCTTCGCTGAGGTATGTGATATGCCCGATCATCCGCGCAATCGCCAGCCCCCGGTTCGGCCCTTCGCTCTTGCCGTGATACTGTCCGTGATTGAAATGCGCATCGGCCAAGATCGCGTTGCGGCCCACCGCGTCAAACGCAATCGCCTGCGCCGAAAGCCGCGTCGTCGACGCCACCACTATGGCCGACTTCACAAACTCCGGATACGCAATCGCCCACTGCAGCACCTGCATGCCGCCCATCGACCCGCCAACAACCGACAGCAACTGCCGCACGCCCAACTTATCCAGCAGCAGCTTCTGCACCTTGACCATATCCGCAATCGTAATGATCGGAAAGTCAAGCCCGTACGCCCGCCCCGTCGCCGGATTCACGCTCGACGGCCCCGTCGTCCCGCTGATGCCCCCCAACACGTTCGAGCAGATCACAAAGTACCTGTCCGTATCGATCGCCTTGCCCGGCCCGACCATCGAATCCCACCACCCCGGCTTGCGATCCTGCGGGCTGTTGTACCCCGCAACGTGCGCATTGCCGCTCAGTGCATGGCAGATCAGCACCACGTTGTCCCCCTCCGGCGTCATCTGGCCGTACGTTTCGTACGCCACATCGATCGGCCCTAACCTCTTGCCGCACTGCAGCTCCAAAGGCGCATCCGCCTCCACCACACGCAGCAGACGTGTCTCGACAAGCCCTATCGAATTCCTGCCATCATCGGTCATAAGTGTAATAATACCGGCCCCACGAATTTGTTCAACAGGCGGCCGTTGAAAAACCTCCGCAATTTCACGAGTTAGATTGGCGCAATACGCGTCATCAGCGTTTGAAAAAGCTGCGCCGGCCGCACCTCGGCCCGCCTGCCCCCTGACCTGACCTTGCACTCCCCCCTACGGCAGCAACCCCCCAATCAACGGCAGCGCCTTGAAAAACGCCTTCGCCTCCGCGTCACTCCGCGTCATCGTCCAGAGATACTTGCCCAATCCGAACTGCCCCAGGCCGTACTTGCCCAACGCAAACTGCCCCACCGCCACGTAACCGGCCGCAAACTGACCCAGACCGAACCCCGCCGCAATCGCAAACTGCCCCACCGCAACCGCTCCCGTCCCCAATTGCCCCAGGCCAAACGCAACCCCCAGCGCCAACTGCCCCACCGCGATCAGCCCCACACTCGCATGCCCGATCGCAATCAACCCGAACGCCAGCCGCCCGACCGCGATAATCCCCCTGGCCACCCGCCGCCGACCCGTCTCCGGATTCCGCCCGTAAGTGTAATGCACCAACGGCATCCCGCAAAACGACGCATGCGACGTGAACTCATGATAGCTCGTCCCGTCGATGTACCCATACCGCCGCCACGTCCCCCGCCGCGTCACCTCCACCTTGTAATGAACCTCTTCCAGCAGCGTATTGCCCATAGCACCTCCCTGATTTCCCCCATCATACACGCCCCATCCCCGCAACGCAACTACACACCTGAAAGTGTAAGCACTCGCGCGCCGCCGTCAAACAGGCGCGTCGCACATCGCATACGTTCACGGGTGCCACCGTTAAACGCCGCAGCGTGCACTCAACAAACCCACATGCCACCCGGAAACACGGCCCCATCCCCGCGCGCTCACCGCCCTCAGGCGTTTGGCAATGCCGCCCCCCATGCCGCACATTACTTCACGCACTCCAGATACTCACAAAGCACCATCACATTCCGCGTGAACGTCGCACACGTAATCCACCCGTCGCGAACCCACCGCCCCTGTTCATCCAGCGTCTCGATCAGCGTCCGCACTTGCCCCGCAAGACTTCGCGCCCGCGACGCACGCTGCTTTGCCGTCGGCTCCGGCTCCTCCGCAAACGCCGCCTCACCCCGCCTCACAATCTGCTCATAATACCGAATCGTCCCCTCGATCCCGTATTCGCCGCGCCAGCCGTAACTCGTCCGCTCCCGCTCACTGAGCTTGTCGTAATCGTAGATTATCTTGTTGCCGTTCTCCCGATCGCCATAGATCGGCCGATTCGTCCCCACCTCGTAAACCCGCGCCCACAAATGCTCCCCCAACATGCTCGCGTTAAGCCACTCAATCGCCGCAGGAATCGGCGTGAGATACTTCGCGTCCTTCGTGTAAAGGTACAGCGCAATCAGCGTGCGAATATTCCGCGCCGTCACCGCACTGCACACCCCCGGCGGCTCGAACGCCCGCGCCCACGCCGGCCTCAAATCATGATCATACTGCTGCGCCCACCCCGCCTGAGGCGGATCCAACTGCGACGCAATAATAAAATCACCGCACTTCCGCGCGCTCTGCAGGTACGCCTCCTTGCCGTATACCTTGTGCGCCTTGAGCATCAGCAGAATGCAGTCGTTCATCGCATTGTCGTTGAACGTGTAATAGTCATGATAACCCCCCCGCAGCGGGTACCACTGCGGCCACGCCCCGTTCTCAAACTGGCTCTTAAGCATGAACTCCAGACCCAACTCCACTGCCTCATCCAGCCACGGCTCATCAATCGCCCCGTCCGCCTCGATCAGAAACTCCAGCGCCCCCTGCGTGATCTTGTCGTCGAACGTGCACGCCCCCTGCGCACGCTTCGGCTGCTTTGCATCCGGCGTCAGATGTGCCGCGTCCACACGATGGTCCCAGCCGCCCACCGCCCTCTGCCCCCAGACAAGCGCCCGCGCAACGTCCCGCGCCGCATCGAGATAATACGCATCCCCCGTCGCCCGCCACGCCCGCAGGTAACACTGCCCCACCGTGGGCGTACCAGGCGGCTGAACCCAGATCTCCGTCGCCCGAGCCTTCTCATAAACCGCCTCACCGTACCGCTCCTTCAGGTCCAGCGAGTAGATCCCTGCGTACCCCCCGTTGGTGGCAATCGACCGAAAATACGCCGTGGCCTTCCGCAAGGCCGCCCGCGCCTCCTCCGGCAAGGTGTCCTCCCCGCGCGCCCCTGCCGCCATCGCCACCACCACCAAACCCGCCAACAAGACCCTCTTCATGCCATACCCCGTCACCGTTGCTGTTTCCCCCGAAATACTACATCTCCCGCACAATACCAGAAGGCCACTCCCTTTTCAACGAAAGCGCCCCCGCCGCCGCATCCCCGCCGAGCAAAGGCGACAACAAACATCCTCGGATTGCCGAATTATTTGCGTGACAAACGGGCGGCCGTTTGGCAATATATGCCTTTTAACCAAAGAACAGATTACCCACCTGGAAGTGAAAGGGTGTTTCGTGGGACGCCGCAGAGAAAGACACGACAAGAGAATCGCCAGACAGAAGGCAACGCGCAAGGCCAACGCACGTCGCAAGGCTAAGGAACGCGCCCGCAGGGCCGCTCGCGCCGCCGCCGAGGCAGCCGCGACCGCTCCGGCCGCTCAGACATCTTCAGCTCAGCCGGCCCAGGGCGGCGATTGACCGCCTGCCGCTCATTCCCGGTATTACTTACCCGCAACCCGCGCCTCGCCGGCGGCCGTACCCTTACCCTATGCATCCGGCTCCCGGGTGATCATTGCTGGTATGCCCTCACAACCACCGCCAGCCGCCTGATGAAACAAAGGGGCCGGACCCCTCATCCGAGCCCGACCCCGCTCCCACCGGCCGACTGACCCAGCTTCAACGACCTGGCGGCAATCACCTCGCCGCCTGCTGCTCACGCAGCCGCTCCACCGGGTGTTCCCCCTCCGTGCTCAGCCGATACTCCCCGCCGAACTGGCCCAGGTGGTCCTCGATCACCTGCACACTCGGCACCCTGCAGTCCTCGTTGACCATCAGCTGGTACTTGAAGTACCGTGCATCCGACGGCAGTTCGCTCACCGGCACGTAATCCGTACCCACCGCCGTCAGATCCACCTGCGAAGCCAGCACGTCACGGACGTATTCCTTGTTCGATTGGAACTTCGTCAACTCCGGGAACGCCGCCGGCAGAATCGACTCCGCCGACCGCCCCTCGTATCTCTGCATCATCTCCGCCGCCTCATGCAGATGCCCGATCTCACAATCCAGACAATGCTCCCAGATCCGCTTGATCCGCTCGTCTGTCTCCGTCTGCATGCACGACCAGTACAGGTAGCACTCGTTGTACTCATGTATCAGCAGATGCTCGAACCACGTCATCCGCGGATCGGCCAACGACTCGTAATGTGTCACGTGCTGTTCCTCGACCATCCCGATCTCTTGGTACAGCCCGCGCGCCAGCATCAGTTCCGGCCGGTTGCACGAGTTCATGTAGTAGTTCATTGTCTGCTGCTCGGCCGCCACGATCGTGCACACGTGCATCTTCGTGATAATGTCCGCCGTGTCCTTGTCGTAATGCCTGCGGATCTCGTCGAACGGATGCCGATGCTCCTCCACCGTCGGCCGCCCGGGGAAGATCTCCGTATAATCGCCCACGATATCCGACGGGTCCTTGCCCTCCATCATCTCCAGAAGGTTCGCGTACCGGTACAGGTGATCGAAATCCTCCAACAGCGCAAAATCCAGCGCATCCTTGACCACCGGGTCCGGCTCCGTCCGCGCCAGCCACGCCGTCAAATCGACCGCCACCTGCTCATACCCCAGTGTGTTCTCCAGAACCGACTCATCCCCCGGTATCAGGCAGTTGATCATCTTCTGCTGCTGCTGCTCGATCCGTCGGCTCAGCGCCAGCTTCTGTTTGATGTCCATGTCCAGGCAGTGCCGCGCGAACTGATGCCCGAACCAGACCGCCTCGTATTCCGCGCCGTTCATCAGGATGATCCGGCACCGCGTATACGGATCCACGGTATGCTTGTCATACGGCTGGACGTTCATCTGCCCCCAGTTCATCACCTGCTCTTCCGGCGCAATGCCCTTTTCCTCTAACGGATTGAAACCCATAACGGCCCCCTTTCAACATGCCTTTCGCAATGTCCCCCATCGGCGCCAACCTTCGGGCGCACCCTGCGCATGTTTTCGGTACATCCGCCCCGCCCCTTAACCGAACATTCCCCGCTGCATTCCCCCACGCCTTGCCTTATTCGACACCTTAGGGAGCACTCCAGTTGTTGTAAGTTATAAGGGTGTACCATCGGCGCAATCTGCGTAATCCGCGTTTAAGAAAACACCCGCCCGGCCGTCAGTGTGTATTAGCCCACTCTATCAGCCGCGGCTTGATCACGTCCGCAAAGCATATCTGCCATGCCGCCGCCAACGGAATCGCCATGACCATCCCAAGCGCCCCCGCCACAGCACCGCCGGCCAGGATGGCAAACAGCACAACAACCGGATGCAGCCGCAGCAGCCCTCCTTCCAGCCACGGGCTCAGCACCCACCCGTCAAGGAATTGCGCAAAACCGTACACGAGCGTCGGCCACAGCAGAGCGTAGAACAGGCTATGCAGGCTGTCGGCCCCTAAGCCGTTGATAATAAGGACCCCCACCCAACCCACCGACGCCGCATACGGAATGATGTTCAGGATCGCCGTCGTCACACCGAACAGAAACCAGTACGGCACCCCCGTCACCGCCCACCCCGCCGACAGGACCACCGCCATCACCGCCGCAATAATCAGACGCGCCCGCAGAAACACCCCAGCCGCGTCGCTGATCTTCTGCACTGTGTTCAAGATCTCCTCGCGATGACTGCTCGGCAAAAACTGCCGGCACCATGCCTTGATCGCCGGCATACGGGACGTCAGCGTGACAAAGAATACGAGCATGAGAACCACGTAAATCCCCCAGTATACGACCCGCCCTACCGCCGTCGCGAATATGCCTACGCCGCGTGCCGCCCCGCGCACAAGCACCGGCAGTACCTTCTGCGGCTCCTTGGCCACCTCAAGAAGCTGCCTGCGTATCTTCTCGCTGACGGCCCCGCCGCGATGCAGAACTTCAAACAGCCGGTCGATATAATCCGGTAGATTCGCAAACAATTGCGAAATTTGCTCTAGCGCCAGCGGCGCCAGCCAAACGACCGTCGCAATAATGATCGCCCCGATGACCATCAGCAGCAGCGAAACCGTAAGCAGTCGCGGCCAGCCCCACCGCCGTTCGGTCCAGTTCACCACAGGGTTGGCGATATACGATAACAGAAAGCCAACCAACACCGGACTCAAAAGCCCCCGCAGCGCCCAGACAATCCCCACCAGCACGAAAAATACGAGAAAACCCGCAAGCACGGCAAAGAACGACCGCTTAAGCTGCGTCTCTTTGACTTGACCGATCTCGTCCGCCATAACCCCCACTGCCCACACCTGCGTCCGCTGCTCCCACCGCTCCCACCACTCCCGCTGCTCCCGCGGCTCCCCCCGCTGCCACCGCTCAGACCGCTCACTCGCCCCCATATCCTTCGGCAATCGCCCACCCCCGCCAAAGAACCACCCCAAAGAACCATCAAGAAACACCCCGCCCACCGAAAAAACCACTACACGACGCCCACGCCCGATACCCCACGCACCGCTCCCCCACTCCAAACGGCATTTGGTATGGGTGCCAAGCTACGTCTGCCGCCGTCAAACACATTCATCATGCATCTCACAAGCTTGATCCCGGTCAGAACCATCTGAAAGGTTGCCGCCCCGCAGGTGATGAGGCAAGTCCACCCACTCGCCAAAAACAAGATTCATAGAAGTTCAAATACCGAGTACGATTCCTGTCGATTCGTGTACATTCGTGGCTTCGTTTGAGGTTGCTTAGTGCAGTGTCCCCACGTAACCTCGCTGAGTAACTCAGTAACCGCACACCACTGCACAATCTCCGCACATCCCCGCGCATCTGCCCCACATCCCCACACATTTCTGGTCGTTCGCCGCGCAATCACCCCCAATCTCCGCGTATTCGCCGCCTTTCCCTGCGCAATCACATCAACGCACATCGACGCGGTATGACCGCTCTTGCCAGCGCGTTTGCTGCATATCCCTGCGCAGTCACCGCACATCACTGCAGAATCTCCTCCTTTCACCACTCCATCACCGCCTTTCACAGCGCAATCACTGACTTTCCCCGTACGTTCGCCACATACCGCCGCATGCTTGCCCAAACCCCCATCCCGAAGAAGATCCCGACGAACCGGACTGTACAATTTGCCCCGAAGCGCAGCAGAAAAGCCGACGTCGGCCTC